>CAZMIX010000001.1:0-1364 GCA_964566545.1 uncultured Lachnospiraceae bacterium
ACGAATTTTTCTCAAATTTCTTTCCATTGTCTACTCCCTTCTACGCCTCAGCCTTAGCTTTTTCAGTGATGACCGTCTGAATTCTTGCAATGTTCTTTCTTACATCCTTGATCCTGCTTGTATTATCTAACTGATTTGTCGCGTTTTGGAATCTCAAATTGAAAAGTTCTTTCTTAGCGGCCACTAAAGATTCCGCTAATTCTGCATCTGATTTTTTCTTTAAATCTTCTACATATTTATTCGTTTTCATTTGATACACCGCCTTCCAAGTCTGCCTTAGAAACAATCTTACATTTACAAGGAAGCTTATGTGTGGCAAGACGCAATGCTTCCTTTGCAGTTTCCTCAGAAACTCCTGCGATTTCAAACATTACACGTCCCGGCTTTACAACAGCTACCCAGTATTCCAGTGATCCTTTACCGGAACCCATACGAGTTTCTGCAGGTTTTGTTGTCACTGGCTTGTCGGGGAAAATTTTAATCCAAACCTGACCGCCACGCTTAATATAACGAGTCATTGCAATACGTGCTGCCTCAATCTGATTTGACTTGATCCAGCATGGTTCTGTGGCAATAATACCGTATTCACCGTAGGCAAGAGTGTTGCCTCTTAAAGCTTTCCCCTTCATGCTGCCACGAAACTGCTTACGACGTTTTACTCTTTTTGGCATTAACATTATTTATCGCTCCCTTCCTTTGCTGCCTTCGTTGGAAGTACTTCGCCCTTGTAAATCCATACCTTAATACCTAACTTACCGAATGTGGTATCCGCTTCGGCGAAGCCGTAATCAATATCTGCGCGGAGTGTCTGAAGAGGAATCGTACCTTCACTGTAAAACTCCGTACGAGCCATATCTGCACCGCCCAAACGTCCTGAAACGGATGTCTTGATACCGAGCGCACCTGCCTTTAATGTCCTTGACATTGTGGACTTCATGGCTCTTCTGAAAGAAACACGGTTTTGCAGCTGCTGGGCGATGTTTTCAGCCACCAATTGCGCCTCCCTGTCCGGTCTCTTAATTTCTTTGATATCTACCACAAGCTTTTTGTTGGTAAGCTTCTGAAGCTCCTTCTTTGTCACTTCAATTTCCTGACCGCCCTTACCGATGATAACACCCGGCTTTGCGGTAAAAATCAAAACCTTTACTCTGTCAGATGCTCTTTCGATTTCAATCTTGGAAACACCTGCGTTGTATAATTTCTTCTTAAGGTATGTTCTGATGTTGTAGTCTTCAACTAAGAAATCTGCAAAATCTTTTTCAGCATACCATTTAGAATCCCAATCCTTAATAATACCGACTCTAAGGCCGTGAGGATTAACTTTCTGTCCCATTCTGCTCCTCCTTATCTTTCATCAAGCACAA
>CAZMIX010000001.1:1464-155410 GCA_964566545.1 uncultured Lachnospiraceae bacterium
AAACATGCTTTCTGAACAGATACTCTAGCATAAGATAGCTTTGCCGATGGTCTTGTATCCTTGTTCGCATTTCTCTCTCTCTTAATCTGGGATCTATGTCCTTTTGCCATGGATGAAACCTCCTTTCAAACTATCTTGATTATCTAACCTTAGACTTCTTTTCATCTTTTCCGTGGCCCCTGTAAGTTCTCGTAGCAACGAATTCGCCAAGCTTATGACCAACCATATCTTCCGTAACATATACAGGTACATGCTTTCTTCCGTCGTGAACTGCGATCGTATGTCCGACAAATGACGGGAAAATCGTAGAACGGCGAGACCAAGTCTTAATTACCTGCTTACTGTTTTCTGCATTCATTGCATCAACTTTTTTCAGTAAACTCGCATCAGCGAATGGACCTTTTTTAAGCGATCTTGACATTTCATTTCCTCCTATTATCTATCAACCACTTACTTGATTGTCTTTCCATCTCTGCGTCTTACAATCAGCTTGTTGGATTTCTTGTTCCTCTTTCTTGTCTTCAAACCAAGCGCGGGCTTGCCCCAAGGTGTGGAAGGACCCGGACGGCCAATGCCTGTCTTGCCTTCACCACCGCCGTGCGGATGGTCATTCGGGTTCATAACGGAACCACGAACAGTAGGTCGGAAGCCCATATGGCGCTTACGTCCTGCTTTACCGATGTTGATCAGGTTGTGATCTCCGTTTCCGACGACACCGATAGATGCTCTGGCCTCAATCGGAACCATTCTCATTTCGCCTGAAGGAAGCCTCAGCGTTGCGTACTTGCCTTCCTTTGCCATAAGCTGTGCGCTATTTCCTGCGGAACGTACCATTTGGCCGCCCTTGCCCGGATACAACTCAATGTTGTGTACCTGTGTACCAACAGGAATTTTTGAAAGCGGCAGACAGTTACCAATTCTAATTTCTGCTTCAGGACCGTTCATGATCTTCATGCCGTCCGTCAGACCTTCCGGTGCAATGATATAAGCCTTCTCACCATCCGCATAGCAGATCAGAGCAATGTTTGCCGTTCTGTTCGGATCGTACTCGATGCCAATTACCGTTGCCGGAATTCCGTCTTTCCTTCTCTTGAAATCAATAGCTCTATATTTCCTTCTGCTTCCGCCTCCGCGGTGTCTTACCGTAATCTTACCCTGATTGTTACGACCCGCATTTTTCTTAAGAGAAGTACAGAGCGACTTCTCCGGCGTCGTCTTCGTAATTTCCGCGAAGTCAGAGCCTGTCATCTGTCTTCTGGAAGGGGTATATGGGTTATATGTTTTAATTCCCATCTTTGTATCTCCTTTTCTAATCTAATTTATTATCACGCTTTTTTGCGTATGCTTTGAGGACTTAGCGATGCTTTGAGCACTTGGCGAGGTGTTTTCAAGCCTAGTGCGAAAGCACACCCGGACACTTAGCGAGGTTCTTTCGAGCTTAGTGAAGCGTGGTGTTTCCTTTCGAGCTTAGTGCGAAAGCACACCCGGACACTTAGCGACGCATTGAGCACTTAGTGAGGTTTTCTCGAACTTAGTGCGAAAGTGGTTACCGAGACTTGGCGAAGTATTTCTGAGCCTTAGTCGAGCGTAACTTCCTTGAAGCTTAGTGAAACGTGGTGTTTCCTTCTGAGCCTTAGTCGAGTGTAACATCTTTGAGCCTCGCAGGCCGTAGCCTTCCCTCTGCTTATAATCCCGTAAAGATCTCGATTTCCTTGCTGTCTGCCGTCAACTGAACGATCGCCTTCTTCACCTTCGGAGTCTTTCCGCTGGTGGCGCCCCGTCTTCTGGTCTTTCCGTCAAGGTTCATCGTGTTAACACTTTTCACCTTTGCGCCGGCGAACATCTTTTCAACAGCTTCCTTGATCTGGGTCTTATTTGCTTCTGTGTGTACAAGGAACGTGTACTTCTTGTCTCCCATTCCCGCCATACTTTTCTCAGTAATAACCGGTTTGAGGATTACATCATAATATTGAATATTTGCCATTATGCATACACCTCCTCAATCTTCGCTACAGCACCCTTTGTCGCAATAACCGTGCTGTATTTCATGATGTCATATACATTAATCGTATTTGTGGAAGCCGTGATCACGTTCGGAATGTTTCTTGCTGAAAGGATTACATTCTTGTCATCCTCCTCCAAAACAACGATTGCCTTTGCTACCTTTAAGTTATTAAGCACTTCCATGAACTTCTTTGTCTTAATTTCATCCAGCTTTAACTCATCCAGTACAAGGAACTTGTTCTCCAGTACTCTGGAAGTAAGCGCAGACTTAAGAGCCAGCTTCTTTTCCTTCTTGTTGAGCTTGAAGGAATAATCTCTCGGAACCGGCGCAAATACGACGCCGCCGCCCTTCCATTGAGGAGATCTTGTCGAGCCTTGTCTTGCATGACCGGTTCCCTTTTGTCTCCAAGGTTTTCTTCCACCGCCGGAAACTTCTGAACGAGTCTTTGCTTTCTGTGTTCCCTGACGATTATTTGCAAGCTGCTGAACAACCGCCATGTGTACAAGGTGCTCATTGACCTTGACACCAAATACTGCATCATTCAAATCCATCTTGCCAACTTCTTTGCCTTCCATATTGTAAACAGATACGTTTGCCATCTGTGTGTTCCTCCTTTCCATATAAAAGCTAAATATTAGCCTTTACAGTTTCTTTTATAGTCACTAAAGATTTCTTAGGTCCCGGTACCGCACCCTTTACGAGAAGCAGATTCTTTTCCACATCCACTCTCACTATTTCAAGGTTCTGGATCGTGATCCTCTTGGAACCCATATGTCCTGGCATCTTCTTGCCCTTGAACACACGGCTCGGGCTTGAACAAGCACCGTTGGAACCTGCGTGGCGGTGGAACTTGGAGCCATGCTTCATTGGGCCTCTGGACTGTCCGTGCCTCTTGATTGCACCCTGGAAACCTTTACCCTTTGAAATTGCTGTCGCATCGACCTTGTCGCCAGCTTCGAAAATGTCGGCCTTGATTTCCTGTTTAATTGCATATTCCTCGGAGTTGTCAAATTTAAACTCTCTGACAAATCTCTTGGAGCCTGTACCGGCTTTATCAAAGTGACCTTTCTGCGCCTTATTGACACCATGTCTATGAACGATTTCTTTCTTTCCTGATTTGTCCTTGTTGATAATCTTGTCCTTCTTGTCAACAAAGCCAACCTGCACTGCGCTGTATCCGTCGTTCTCAACGGTTTTGATCTGTGTTACAACACAAGGTCCAGCCTGCAATACAGTAACCGGAATCAACGCGCCGTCTTCATTGAAAATTTGCGTCATTCCGACTTTTGTCGCTAAAATTGCCTTCTTCATTTTTACCTCCTGTTTTCGCTACAGCGGAACGCGAATGCGTTCATACTAGTAGGGGTCTTATTTGTTTTTCATTTTGATATCGATGTAAACACCGGCCGGCATTTCCAGTCTTGACAGTGAATCAACCGTCTTCTGGGTCGGTGTAATGATATCGATGAGCCTCTTATGAGTCCTCTGCTCGAACTGTTCTCTGGAATCCTTATACTTGTGAACCGCTCTTAAGATCGTAACAACTTCCTTTTTCGTAGGAAGGGGTACGGGTCCGCTCACCTGAGATCCGTTTTTCTTAACAGTTTCGATGATTTTTTTTGCTGATGCATCCACTAATTGATGATCATAGGCCTTCAATGTGATTCTCATTACCTGATTTGCCATAAAAAAAGTCGCCTCCTTTTCGCACTTTTAGATCTAAGTACGACAAGCGGTGACTGTACACTCTCCCGTGTGTGTCGTAAAATTTCTCATTTTACATTCCTACACGTCGTTTCTGTCATTTGACAGACTTATGAATTCGTACAGTGACTTGTCGCCAGTTTCCTAACATGACATTCGCTCCACGGAAAACCTGGGATCGCCCAGCAACCTCACGCTTCTACGCTATCAATGTCACAGCAAAATTTAGTATACACGACAAATCGCCATATTTCAAGTAAAATTTAAAGCAAATTGTATTTTTTTGAAAACATTTTTTGTCCTTGCGGTGCATGAAATGTATTTCTACTATATATAGTGGGTCTAAGCTCACATTATTTCAGGTTAAGCAAAACAATCGCGGCAAGCACAAGCAAGACACCAATTGTTCCGACAGCAGTCATATGTTCGCCGAATACAAGGATGCCAAGCAGCGTCGCGACAATTGGTTCGATCGAGGCCATGATCGAAGCCTTCCCATTTTCCACACGGGAAAGTCCGAGTGTATAGAGAATATAGGGAAACACGGTCGCGATCAGGGCAATCCCAAATACAAGCAGAAGATCCCGCCCCGTGTTTCCGTTTACAAGCTTTGCCACAGTCTCCCGCACCGGAATCAAAAAGAGCGTACCGACAGCCGCAAATAAAAAGGTATAGAAGCTGATCGTAAAGGACTCATAGTCGCGTTCAATCGCATAGCGGCTAAAAATGCTGTATAGCGCATAGCCAATTCCAGAACCGAGTCCAATCAAAATCCCAGTCGGAGAAATTGTCAGACCTTCACCACCGATAATACCGGTCACAAATACACAGCCAAGAAATGCCAGAAGCATCGCACCGATTTTTTTCACGCTGACCTTTTCTTTAAACAGCAGCGATGACAACAACACCACAATAATCGGAGCCGTATATAAAAGGATTGCAGCGACCGACATTGACGTCATCACAATTGTTTGAAAATAACAAAAGTTAAAGAAGGTAAGACTAAAGACACCGGTTCCAATAAAGCACCAGCAGTCCCGCAGACGGATTCGGAACAGCTTCTTATTATATAGAAGAATCACGATCCCCATAAGCAGCAGTGCTGCCAGTACGCGAAGCGCTACGATCTCCATTGAGGAAAATTCATCTGCCGAAAGTCCTCGCACGAACAGTCCCATCGTCCCCCACAGAATTCCCGCCAATATGATGCCGCCACTTGCTGCCTTTGTACTCATCCTTCACTCCCGTTTCCTGAATCCCATTTGCAAAGGGCATAAACGCCTTTTCGACATACGGGTAATTATAATATGAAGAAATACGTTCCGTCAATAATAATTGCACACTTTCGCATATTAGTGTATATTCTAAATGTGGTTTTCATAAAACCGGTTGATAGGAGGACAACAGCATGTGGATTTCTGATCAGTGGAAAGATTATGAGGTTTTGGACACGAGCGCAGGCGAAAAGCTCGAACGATGGGGAAGTTATCTATTAGTAAGGCCTGATCCGCAGGTCATTTGGAATACAAAAAAAACGAATTCGAAATGGAAATCAATCAACGGACATTATCATAGAAGCACTAAGGGAGGCGGCGAATGGGAATTTTTTGATTTGCCCCAGCAGTGGAGCATCCGTTACAAGACGCTGACATTTCAGTTAAAGCCGTTCAGCTTCAAACACACCGGCCTATTTCCTGAGCAGGCGGCAAACTGGGATTGGTTTTCCGAAAAAATTTCCGGCGCAGGACGGCCTGTCAAAGTTTTAAACCTGTTTGCTTATACGGGCGGCGCGACGCTTTCCGCAGCGGCAGCCGGAGCAAACGTCACACATGTTGACGCCTCAAAGGGTATGGTCGCATGGGCGAAGGAAAATGCCAAAAGCAGCGGCCTCGAATCAGCTCCTATCCGCTGGCTTGTGGATGACTGTGTGAAATTCGCGGAGCGGGAAATCCGTCGCGGCAGCAAATATGACGCCATCATCATGGATCCTCCCTCCTACGGGCGCGGTCCGAAGGGCGAGACATGGAAAATTGAGGAATCCATCTTCCCTTTTATCGAGCTGTGTACACAGCTTTTATCGGATGATCCGCTATTTTTTTTGATCAACTCCTACACAACCGGGCTACAACCTGCCGTGCTCGCTTATATGATGAACACCGCAATCACCGCAAAATTTGGCGGATGCGTGGAAGCCGGCGAAATTGGCCTGCCCGTTAAAGAAAACGGTCTGATCCTGCCTTGCGGTGCCTCCGGCCGGTATTTTAGATAAGTTCTATTTATTTCCTGTCAAAGGTTCACGGTGAAGCCTATATCTTCGCTGCCGGAGGCCGCATAAACACAGGACTGCACAAGCTTCACTTTACAGATATCTTTTCAGGTAAACCATATCCACTAACTGCTGTCCATTTTCATACATAGGATGGTCGTAATTGTCCACAAAAAAATTTTTAACAATGTGTGATTTTGTAAATCCGCATTTCTCATAGAAATGAAGTATCTCAGGGCAATCGCCTGTTCCAACATATAACTCGTTGCCAGATTTTTTGTAGAAATCGGCAATAAAAGAGATTAGATATTGTCCATATCCCTTCCGTTCATATTTGGGAACCGTAACAATATTCTTAATTTCATAAACGCCGAATTGCTCTTGTGTAACAACGCAAATCGCTTTAACATCATCCTCACACAAGGCGAACATATCACCACGATACAAATATTTTTCTATCATACTTACCTGTTCATCTGCAATAAGTAACAATTCCATGTACTTTGTTTTATCACTGTCAACAATTTTCACAACTTCCATTCGATATTTCCCCTTTCCTTCCTCTGTTATCTTTACAAATCCATTATACTCTTTTCAATTTCAAATAGGGGAACACACATCATTATAACAAAAGCGTGCTCCGCCTACTCTCACAGCCAAATGCTCGGGCAGCACAGCTTTTATTCCACGCGCGTAGCTGCGCATATAATGTTCTTATATAGGAAATCCGGAGGAGTTTCCTATATAAGAAACAGATGTGCCACTTTGTAAAGCGGCACATCTACTCATAAAATTTGTATACTTCGTATAATACGTTGAATACTTTTGGGGGTTAAAAAGTATTTCTCTGACAGTTCAAAAATAGTCGTGCCGTCTTTAAAACTATTGTATATTTCAAAATTTCTTTCTTTGAAATATGTTTTCGTATCTGTCTTTTCTCCCCACTTACATTTTTTTGATTTTATTTTTGGAATGTATATAACTTGCCCGTCAACATATTCTTGAATTTTTTCAATCAATCCCTCGGGCAGAATTTCCAAAGCATGAACATAGCCCATTGCGCCCTCCTAAAAAATATTCTTTAGGATAGCAAAAGCTATTGATATTCTGTTTGGGTACTATGCAACAGCCTTTGCTATGCACAATCCTTCCTGCTTTTTCTTATGGATCATCCCCCCTGTCCTTTATAGGATAGCTAAGGCACGTTTTGTTTTTAAGTCACCGCAATATGCTCACAAAATGCTCATTGACAGCTCTATGCAATCTGCTACCTTCGGACTGTCAGTTTTCTTATAACCAGGTAATATGAAATACGAGCTGGCAAATCAGTTTTACAAACCATTGTACAAGAATAAGACCCGCACCGATTAAAATGAACAGAACCAAACGACCTTCATGCTCCTCACCAATCCTAAAATGCTTCAGAAGAAACATCTTTCCCATAAAAACCAAATATACGACGGCAAAATAAAGCACTGCCGGATGGTAGAAAAAGCTTTTTACAGGCTTTAACCGCAAAAGGGCGAAAAACGCTCTCGTACCGCCACAGCCGGGACAATAAATCCCTGTCACGCGTTTAAACTCGCACCCGTCATACTGAAGCAGCAGCCAATCCAAACCGCCAAGCACGCCAATCAATACGACCGCCATACCGAAAAAAAACAGAACCTTGCCGCAGGCATAAAATACTTTGTTCGTATTGCCGGTCATAGCATTCCCATTCTATAAATCCAAAGAGTCCATAATATCCTGATAAAGCACGCCGCTGTCACCAGCTACCGTACCTATCAAAACAAGAACCAACATAATGATAGCAAGCACTGCTCCGATCCCTCCGGTAATCAGACCCGCAATCGCCATATTTCTTCCATCAGCATTTTTCTTAAGGCTGAGAATGCCAAATACGATCGCAACACCCGCAAGAATAATGGATAAATACCATGCGCAGCAGCAAAGAATGGATAAAATACCACAAACCATCGATGCGATAGAAAATCCGATATTTCCACCTGATACCGGCGGCTCACTGTTAACCGGCTGCTGATAATTGTACTGCGGTGCTGGCTGTACATTCGGAGTCGGCGCCGCCTGTGAATATGTATTTTCCGTCACCGTCTCCTGTACCGGTGCGCTCTCCTGTACCGGTGCGCTCTCCATTACCGGCGTACCTTCCGATACCGGTGTGTTATTGACGTTCATTTCATTTTCTTCCATTCTTTTCCTCCTTGAAAAATTATTATGAATTTGTTTTATTATAACATACCAACCCATTTTTTCCAAATAGATTCTTTTTATTGATAACAGGCGGAGCCAGCAGAAATAAAATATCAATAAACCTTGACAGATACTTGTCAGGGTTATTATAGTAGAATCAGGTTTGGAGGTAATTTCTTGAGAGAAAGCAGATTATTTAGAATTGTATATTACCTATTGGAAAAAGGGCGGGTTACAGCGCCTGAATTGGCGGAAAAATTCGAGGTGTCCGTACGGACAATTTATCGTGATGTGGATGTGATCAGCAGCGCCGGCATCCCCATATACGTTACAACAGGTAGAAATGGCGGTATACGGATTCTGGACGACTACGTATTGGAAAAATCCTTTTTTTCCGACCAGGAAAAGCAGGAGCTGTTGGCGGCATTACAAAGCCTGTCCGTGATAAGCCATTCCGGCAAAGAAGAAATGCTGACAAAGCTGTCCGCACTTTTTCGCATTCATTCGGAAAATTGGTTTGAAGCGGATTTTTCGCGATGGGGCAATCTGACACAGGATCACACGACCTTTGAATTACTGAAAAATGCGGTAATCCGTCACAAAACCGTATGCATTACTTATTACAGTTCGTATGGCGAACAAAGTAAACGAAGGATTCATCCCCTCAAGCTGCTGTATAAATCAAAGGAATGGTATGTAAAAGCCTATTGTACAGAGAAAAAGGACTTTCGTATCTTCAAGCTTCACCGCATCGCAGAAGCCAAGCTTTTGGACGAGGAATTCACGCCTGTTGATTTTCCAGAGGAACGGAATATACAATCAAAGGTTTATAACAAAATAACGCTTCGGTTTTCAAAAGATGCGGCATATCGCGTTTATGACGAATTTGAAGCTGACCAGATCGAACATCAGGAAAACGGGGATTTGATTGTTTCCCCCAAAATACCGGAAGATGCCTGGCTCATAGGCTTCCTGCTCTCATTTGGTACCCAGGTTGAAGTTATGGAGCCGTTCTATTTGCGGAAGATACTATCTGACGAAGCGAAAAAAATTCAGGAAAAAAACAACGTGCGCATCTGATTTTTTATAACAGAAAAATGGAAGGATTTTTTTATTATAAAACAAAACATGACATGCGGTGTCAAGGTTTGTTGGATATAATGATAGATACAAGGCCGTAGCTGCCGATAGGAGGAAAAACATGAGCGAGCAATTTATCAATATAATCCCTGATAATCTGGACAAAGAGCATCTATGCTGTGCCATCGCGGACAAAAAGCACCAGTGCGGTGTCGTCGATAAAAAGCAATGGTTAACGGAACGGATTTCGGAGGGGCATGTGTTCCGAAAGCTGGATGCAAAAGGAAAGGTCTTTATCGAATATGCGCCGTTAGAGACAGCATGGACGCCCATCTGCGGCGAGAATTTTCTGTATATCTATTGCCTTTGGGTATCGGGTTCCTTTAAGGGGAAGGGGCATGCGAAGGCGCTTCTTGAATACTGCATCGAGGACGCCAGAGCGCAGGGGAAATCCGGCGTTTGCGTGCTTAGCTCCAAAAAGAAAAAGCCTTATTTAACCGATAAGGGATTTATGCTTCATTATGGCTTTGAGGTGGCGGATACCGCCGGCGATGAGTATGAGCTGCTGTCCTTTTCTTTTGATGGAAAAAAGCCTTATTTTACGGACAGCGCAAAGCAAATGTGCATCGAGGATAAAGCGCTGACGATCTATTACGGCCTGCAATGCCCGTATATTCCCGATTGCATCGAACAGATCAAACATTATTGCGAGCAAAATCGCATCCCGCTCAAGCTGATTGCGGTCGATCGTTTGGAAAAAGCGAAAAGCGTTCCCTGCGTTTTCAATAACTGGGCTGTTTTTTACAATGGAAGCTTTGAAACAGTGCATTTATTAAATGAGGGCTACTTGAAAAAATTGTTGGCACGATAATTTTCCCAAAAGCCAACACTCCGCCGGATATAAGTTTAGTTTTCCATTCTTTTTATTACTTCCTCTACAGAAATACATTCGGCGTATCTATCTTTCCAAATAAACTCGTTATAGTAACAATAGCTTTCCTGCCCTGTCAAAAATGAATTATTTACAGTTGTATTTGTATACGCGGGTACAATTATATGAAACCCATGTTCAAATCCACATTTGACACTGGCATCCATACAATAATCCGTTTGGAGTCCGACAACAACGATATTCTTCTCGTTTTTGCCGTTCAGATAGTTCAATAATCCGGTACTTTTAAAGGGACTGTTGACTGTTTTATCAAATATTCTGTCGTTGGATTGAGGTTTAAATTCTTCATAAATTTCAAATCCATCCGTTCCTTTTGTCAGTTCACTTCCAACACCGTCGTCATGCCGCACATAAATGATTTCAATTTCATTATTCCTCGCAGCGTTTATCAGCTTTTTTACATTAGAGACAAACGTATTAAAATGATATAGTTTCTCATTCATAATTTGCCTTTGAGTATCTATCACTAATAAAACCATTTTATTGTTCTCCCAAATTTCTATTTGTCTCTAAGTACGGCATGACTATTTTATCCGACTTAAATCTGCAATTTTGTATTACAGCACCTCAAAGTTCTCCGATTTAAAATTGCTGTAATATCTTCCTTTATCGGCAGTGAAGCGCAAAACGCAATAGTCGGGATCGGTGACTCCTTCCGGGTAATACATCGTATCTCCCTCCCGCCATATCATTTCTTTGGCATCGCCATCTTCCAATACTTCCACCATCCCCTTCAGCATCACGCCCCTGAAAAACCGCTTATCGCAAAAGTAGAGGCAGGCCCTGGGATTTTCCCGATATTGGGAAACCCTCATGGAAGACGTGTTGGTCGTAAAATAAAATGTCTTAATTCCCTCCCGTTTTCGCGGCGGCAGCATCGCTTTCGTATTAGGAAAACCCTCCTCATCAACGGAACTGATAAATGCTGTGCTTTGTTTCTCTATTAAATTGCCAATCGTTTTTTCAACATCTCTCATAAATACAAGCCTCCTTTTTCCGTAATTATATTTGCTCACGCCGGTAAAGTAAAGTACAGACTTTTTTGTTACTACATCAGACCTTTTTCTTTCAAAAGATCCCCTTTCCCATCCTCCAGCATCATTTCGATTCCCACACTCTGCATGATCGAAATCGCCTCAAATATTTTCATTCCGCGCTCCGTCAAAAAATAATCCACCTTAAGAGGATAGCCTGCATAAATTATTTTTTCGACTGCGCCGGAGGAAATAAGCTCACTTAAGTGCTGAATCAACATTTTTGGGCTGATCCCCTTGATTTCTTTTTCCCTCCATGTGCTTCGCCTCCGGCAGATCTTTCGCATTTGTTTTCTTCACACACATTATATACGGGCGGATGCGTAATGGCAATCGCATTATGCAAATGCGCCTGAAGCAATGATACATTTTTTTATTGGGAAAATAGAAAATTGGCTGTATAACCTCCTCAAGTGTAGAAAAAGAAGCAGGATTGTAGTAGAATAAGGGCATCGACAAATCGATCTATGGAGGGCTAATTTTTATGGCTAATCGTTATCATGTGATAGATGAAAAAACTTGGGAAAGAGCAACGCACTGTAGGATTTTCAGAAATATTGTTGATCCTGCATTTTGTGTGACGTTTACGGCAGATATTACAAATTTCCTGCAAAAAACCAGACAGCAAAAGTTTTCTTTTACTATTGCAATGGTATATGCCGTATGCAAATGTGCAAATGAAATAGAAGCCTTTAGGTATCGTTTTTTAGACGAAAAAATCGTTTTGTTTGACAAGATCGATACCGCGTTTACATATCTGAATCAAGAAACTGAATTGTTTAAAGTGGTTAATGTTCCGATGCAGGATAATATTCAAAGGTATGTAAGGGTAGCAACAAAAACTGCAAAGGAACAGAAAGAATATTTTACCGGACCTTTAGGAAATGATGTTTTCCAATGCTCCGCCATTCCGTGGATAACATATACTCACATCTCTCACACTAATTTGGGCAAAAAGGACAATGCAACACCTTTATTTGATTGGGGAAAGTATTACGAAAAAAACGGGGGAATGGTTTTGCCAATATCCGTTCAAGCACATCATTCATTTGTTGACGGTATCCATATTGGTAAATTTGCAGATAGTTTACAGAAGTATATGGACGATTATTAAAGGAGAGCTTCTATGATTGAAATCGTTTTTAATGAAAGTGCCTGCGCAAGCCTGAAAATAGCGCAGAATTATGGCAGGGGTGAAAATGACGCGTGCAGCATCGGTGTGATTATCAGCCATGCGGACGGCAGCAAGCCGACCGAGAGGGAAATAGAGGATGCCAGGCGGGAAGCGGAGGAACAGGAGCGCCTGGCGCGGGAAAGCGCCGTTCCCTTGGGTGGTAATTCTGCGGATGTCTATGGATTCAGTCTTTCACTGAGTATAGGCGATATTTCCGAAATTGAGCCCGGCGCTCTGCGGCGGCGGGAGCTGGAACACCTATACAGCCTTTATCCCCATGAGGAGGGCCTTCAGGCCGCTCATGAAATGCTGCAAAGAGCAAAGGATAATCTGAAAACCATTTGTGACCGTGTGGCGGCAGGAGAGGCCATCCGTATCTGGTACAGCAGTCAGCCGGATGAACTTTGCGGGCTCTATTGGTTTATGGCCCAACTGGATCGGCTGGAGGAATGCCGCGGACAAATATCGATGATCAAGCTTCCCGAATGGGAAACCGGTAAAAAAGGCACTATCTTGCGCACCTTTAGCTGCGGCGAAGTCATGCCCGGAGCATGGCACCGATATCTTTCCCTGCAAAGCCCTGTGCCGGCAGCATTTCGACAAGACTGCGCCGCTCATTGGCTGACGCTTCAAAAGGAAGGAGCTCCTCTGCGCGCAGTGCTGAACGGACGGTTGGTCAGTGTGCCGGAAGCGTTCTACGACGATTTTATTATCCGTGAAATCACGGCAGAAAGTGAAGAATTTCAGGAGGCGATGATCGTCGGCCGGGTGCTCGGAAAATACCGGCTCGGCATCAGCGACGCCTGGATCGCGCTTCGCATAGAAGAAATGATTTACGCCGGAAAACTTGAAGCCGTAACGGAATCCGCAGCGGGTATGCCTGTTTATCATCGGGTGTTAAAAAAGAGCGCAGGGTTTTTTACATAAAGGAGATGCCCTATGGACTTTCGAAAAACTTATGACAGGATTCCGGAGCAGTTTGACAAATGGCGGCCGCGTTATTGCGACGAGCTTTATGATGCGGTGATCGCATACGCGGGGCTTGACCCGGGCAAGGCGGCGCTTGAAATCGGCCCGGGGACGGGACAGGCCACGGAGCCTTTTTTGAAAACGGGCTGCAATTATCTGGCGATTGAACTTGGAGAACATCTTGCGGCGTTCATGCGAAACAAATTCGGCACGTATGATAATTTCCATATTGTAAACGCCGACTTTGAAACCCATGATTTCGGCGCACAAAATTTGATCTGGTATATTCGGCCGCAACCATACAATGGATCCCCGAAAAAATCGGATTCCCCAAAATCTATGATCTGCTCAGGCGCGGCGGAACGCTGGCGATGTTTATGACCTATACGGATGAGAAAACGGCGAACGGCGCGCTGTATGACGCAATACAGGAGGTCTATGACAACTGCTTTTGCCCCGAAACAAAATATACCTGCAAATTAGATTATGGCAACGCTGTTCATTACGGATTTACGGAGCTTAAATACCACGAGTGGAAAAAGGTGCGGGTATTCAATGCAGAGGAATATGTAGAATATGTAAGCAGCACACAGGTGGAGCAAATCACGCTGCAGGAGCCTTACCGGTCAAGGTTTTTTGACGGTCTCAAAGAAGCAGTCACCAATGCCGGAAACCGGATCATTCTGAATGATACGATCGCTTTATACCTGACAAAAAAGTTCTGATCATAAAGTATCTTATCTATTTTTGTTGACATTAATAGTACTATATAGTATTATACTAAATAGTACTTGATGGCTGGGAGGATTATTTTGAAAACTGACGGCGGATTTCTTATGACACAGATCAAACAAGTGGGCGGCAGAATCTTTGAAAAGCTGCTTGCCGGTGCGGGTGTAGAGGCCTTTAATGGCGCTCAGGGACGTATTTTGTATGTTTTATGGCAGAATGACAACATTCCGATCATCGAGCTTTCGCGCAAAACCGGACTTGCCAAAACGACGCTCACCGGCATGCTCGACCGCATGGAGGAGGCAAAGCTGATCACACGTGTATTCGATCAGGCGGACAGGCGGCAAATCCGCATCGTCTTGACCAAAACGGCAAGGGCTTTAAGCGATGAATATGAAAATGTATCGGAGCAAATGAATGAAGTCTACTATGCCGGATTCACCGAAGAAGAAATCACCCTTTTTGAAAATACCCTTCGGCGGATACTTACCAACTTACAGGAAAAGGAGAAGCTATTATGAGAGAGCAAATAAAAAATGAGATCCGCGCATTAGTAGAAAATTCTAAAATTGCTTATGTTTCCTCTATTGATGAAACCGGTCATCCAAACATTAAGGGAATGCTTTCCCTGCAGCACGACAATTTGTTCACGCATTATTTCTCGACCAATTACTCTTCCCGCAGGACCCGGCAGTTTTTAAAAAATCCGATGGCCTCTGTGTATTTCTGCGACGAAGGTCAATTTATGGGCCTGATGCTCATCGGAGAAATCGAGGTTATGACCGACCCCGGACACAAAGCCATGCTGTGGCGTGAAGGCTTTGAAATTTATTATCCCGATGGCATCGATACGGAGGATTATTGCGTTTATAAGTTTACAGCGCACAAAGCGAATTATTACCACGGACTTGAAAATCATGACTTTACGCAGGAGGATTACGCAAATGCCTGATTTTTACAGCAAGGATCCGGGATTTTTTACGCAGCAGGTGATGCTGATCGGCACTAACGACACAGACGGCAAAGAACGGTTCTGCCCGATTTCATGGGTGAGCTACACATGGGGTCCGCCGGCCTGCTTAGTAGTCAGCATCTGGGGCGTAAAAACAACGAAGGAAAATATCGCGCGGACAGGCTTGTTTTCCGCGGCCGTAGTGACACCGGAGCTGCTGCCGTTATGCGAGCAGTTTAATCGCGGCACTTACAAAAAGGAGATGTTTGACAGCCTGCAATACGAAACACAGAGCGGATCGGCATTTGACGTGCCGATTCTGAAAGCCTCCAAGTACAGCTTTGAGTGCAAGGTGCTGACAACGGCGCAGATTGGCGAAACCGTCACATACTTCGGAGAAATCGGGAATATCAATATTTCAAAAGAAATTCAGGAAATGGATTTCTTTGATTTAAGCAGGATTAATCCTGTCGTTTATTCACCGGAGAACTATTTCACTGTCGGCAGGCACCTTGGCAAAATAGGCGATTTTGCGAAAGACATATAAAATCAAGGAACGCAAAGTTAATCAAATCCGGAGAGGATTTGTGTGATAATCGAGCGCATAATTCCATTTGCGTTTCCGTAGGTCATCGGCTCTTGATTTGGAAAGATCGTCAGCATCCGGTACAGGTAAACGCCGAACATCACAGCGCATAGGAGGATCAGAATCAGCAGCATCCCCTTCGGCTTTTTCTTGTACCAATAGCGCATAACTGCAAGATACAGCCCAAATGCCACCCATACGGCGGCCAGCGGGTGCATCTGAAAGGACAGCGCCCAGTTGCCGGCAAACAGGTAAAACAATGCGCGCGTCATCCCGCACCCCGGACACGGGATACCTGTCAGAAGCTTGACCGGACAGGTGCCGCCAAGCAGCACATTCATGACAAATGCGTAAAGTACAGCCGCCGCAATGATCCATCCCGCGCTTTTCAGATCATCTTTTATCCGCTCTGCTGCTTCTTTTATTTTTTCTTTCAAAGCTGCGCCTCCCCCTCCAATTGATTCTACTTACGCGGTACTTTAATCCGCATTTTTATCCTCCTATAGAATATAACGAAAGTGACCTAAAATGCAAGCCCGCACTGCATCTTGACAGTCCTCCCCAGAAAACGGAACATCCTGTCATCTCAGGCCTCATGAACATACGGGAGCCTCTGCTTGACATTAAGGCGGCTTCGGGCTAGCATATGAGTATCCGGATATTTGAATTCCTAAAATTCGGTTTATCAGAAAATTTGAAAAATTCCTTACAAAGTAAGAAAAGAGGTATCACACCTATGCGCACGGGATGGTTTATCGTTAATCAATTTTTGAATACGGCAAAATTTCAGGAGCTGTATGAATGGCTTATAAGAGCCGCCCAAAAGCAGCAGATTCACCTTTTGCTTAAGACGAACGCCCATTTTCTTGTCCGTGCCGACAGCGGTGAAGTCATCTCCCGCGATTCTGAGCAGCGGCCGGATTTTGTCCTGTTCTGGGATAAGGATATCCGGCTCGCGCGCGCGCTGGAAAAAACGGGATTGCGGCTTTTTAACTGTGCGGATGCGATCGAAGCCTGCGATGATAAGTCCTTGAGCGCTGTCCGGCTTGCGGGTATCGTCAAAATGCCGCGTACCTGCCTCGCGCCGATGACCTATTCCAATATCGGCTATACAGATTTTGCATTTCTTGCATCCGTCGAGCGCGAGCTTTCCTATCCATTTGTCATCAAAGAGTGCTTCGGTTCCTTCGGCATGCAGGTATATCTGGCGCATTCCGGCGAAGAGGCGGTTTCTATCCTGTCGCAAAATCCCGGCAGCGCCTATTTATTTCAGGAATATATCGACACGAGCGCGGGCAGGGACATCCGGCTCCATATTGTCGGCGGAAAGCCCGTCACCGCCATGCTCCGTTACAACGAATTTGATTTTCGGGCAAACATTACGAACGGCGGCTCCATGAGGCCCTACAAACCCACCGCAAATCAGATTGGGCTTGCGCAGGAGGTCTGCCATGCTCTGCGCCTTGACTTTGCCGGTGTGGACATCCTGTTTGGTGAACAGGACGAGCCGATTCTCTGTGAAGTCAATTCCAACGCCCACTTTAAAAATATTTATGACTGCACCGGCGTCAATGTGGCCGACGCGATCATGAGCTATATCAATGAGGAACTTGACCGATGCGCACATTAAAAGGATATCTGCTTTACGAACCGCATGACGCCCAAAAAAATACGGGGTTTATTGAGCTGTTCATGGAGGAAAGCAAACGGAAGGGCATCACGCTCTCCCTGCTTCTCACGACCGATGAACGCCTGCTGCCCCTGACCGCGCATTTATCTTTAAATTCCTTTTATACGGGTGCGGATCGGCTATGCGCCGATACACTTGAAAATCCTGATTTTATCATCAACCGCTCCCGCATTCCCGCGCTTTCACAAACGTTGGAACAATGCGGCATCCATGTATTTAACAGCGCCAAGGTCTGTGAACTTTGCAACGATAAGCGGCGGACTTACGAATATTTAAAAAAATACGGCATCCCTTATATGGATACGGTCTATCCTGAAAATCCTGCGGACGGCAGCGCCGCACGGGAATTCGGCTATCCGTTTGTGTTAAAGCCGGCGGGCGGCCATGGCGGGATGCATGTCGGTCTGATCCGCGATGAGAAAGAATTCTATCAGGCGCTGTCTGAATTAAAAAAGGATTCTGGTATCATCCCGAAGCTCGTTTTCCAGCGGTGCGCCTCCGACATCGGAAAGGATCTGCGCGTCTACGTTCTCGGCGGAAAAATCATTGCCGGCATGATGCGCTCCGGCGCTAATCCGCAGTCTCAAAAGCCCGAAATCCGCGCCAATTTTTCTCTGGGCGGCACAGCTTCTTTGCATGTGCTGACAAAAGAAGAAACGGCCCTGACCGAAAAGATCAGCGCCGCACTTCCAGCCGACCTTGTCGGCATCGATTTTATCTACCATAACGGGCGACCGGTATTCAACGAAATCGAGGACGTCGTCGGCACCCGTATGCTTTACGCAAATACGAATATAAGCATTGCGAAGGAGTATCTGGCTTATATAATCAACCTACTGCAATAGATTTATTGACAGGACGATTGCTTTTCCAGCGCCTTTACGATCCAGACACAAAGCGCCGCGGCAAGAACCATCAGCACAAGCTTTACCATGGCAGGAAGCGCTGTCGGGAGCAGGTGTTCCAAATAAAGGCCTGCAAAATTAAGAGCGCTGTGGAAAATAATTCCGCTGAACACGGATCCGGACAACCGAACAAGATGGCCAAGCAGCAGCCCGAGCAAAAACGCATAAATCCCCTGTACAAGGTTTCCGTGAAAAACGCCGAATAACACCGCCTGCAGCACATTTGCAGCATAAAATGGCGCGTGTTCCTTCGCATAGCCAAGGATGAGACCACGAAAAATCAGCTCCTCACCAAGCGGCGATAAAACGCCGACATAAATGATGGCTGCGGGAGCTAAGGAAAGTAAAGGAGATAACAGCGAAGAATATGCCTCTGCGATCGCCGGTAATATCGAAAGAATAAAATAAAGCGCATAGGAAACAGCCATTTGAACCGCTGCTCCGAGCACAATCAGCAGAAACAGCGTCCGACCGCCAAAGAATGCATCCCGCGGATCGTCCTTCGAAGATCCCACAAATACGGCGTAATACCAGAAACCAAACACCGCGATATAAACCACTTCAATCGTACAAAGTACATAAATAACATAAGTATCATAGTCTGTAATCATCTCGACCGCAAACATCCGATTCAACAAAACGGCACAGCCCGTTCGGATCAAGAGCATGACAGCATACGGTACCATACAAAACAAAAGACCAAATGACTTTTTCATAGACCAACTCCATTATCCATTGCCTGACTTCTCAGAAATTCCATGAATTCTGTTCGATTGTCTTTTGTAATCTTCACTCCGAAGCCCTGTGACTCAAGCGCAGGATCTACATTCCCATTATATGCGGCATCAATCATAATATTCCCGATCGCAGGGATAAAGTGGCTCGCCTCATAGTAATTGCTGTTGCCCATCGTAATAT
Source organism: uncultured Lachnospiraceae bacterium (assembly GCA_964566545.1). GTDB lineage: Bacteria > Bacillota > Clostridia > Lachnospirales > Lachnospiraceae > JAEYFP01. The sequence goes on from CAZMIX010000001.1 coordinate 20,646, forward strand.
TGGAAAAGCTGCTGAAATTGTAATAATCCGTTATATTCGCAAGCTCCGTCAAAAAATCCAGATAACCGTTCTCCAAATCCAGCGCATACGTTTTGTAATAAAGCGGATTCGTCACGACGGTCAGGTGAATCCCATTCTCCTCGCAAAGGTCTATAAACTCCTGCATCTCCGCGATCGATTCGTCTAAACGCAGCGAATAATAGCCCGCCCAGTATCCGGCTGCCTCTGCGCCGGCACCGTTTGTCCCGTCAAACTCCGAAACAATGTTTAAGCGCTCCGTTCCGGTTCTGCGAAACCGCGCCGCAAAATCAGGATCGTTGTCCTCATGCTCCCTGATCGTGGATAAGGCCTGCCAGGTCGTCAGCAAATCACAGTATTTCGTATAAAATTCCAGATGGGAAATCAACCCGCCGCTCGGATAAGGTGCCCGGTAAAGTACATTTTCATGCATGGCCGGATCCACGAAGCAGGAAATATCATCCACGAGCAGCAGAATGTTCTTTGGTATAAAACCATTTTTAATCAGTACCTTCAGCGTCTGCACATGCTCCGCCGGAACTGCCTCCGAGCTTGCCATGTTATAATATGTGCCGCCGGGTATCTGCTCTACATCGATAAATCCCGCGCGGGAAGAACCAAATACAAGCGCGTCAAACTTGTCCTGATTATGAAGGATATATTTGGTCTTGATAAAGTTTTTATTCGGTTCCACCCCGTTGCTGACCGGCGAATCATAATGAAAAATATTATAGGGGTCGATGATGATGTTGACCGGCGCAAAGACCGCAAACAAAATCAAAGAAAACACTAATAATTTAATCAAGAACTTTTTCATGGCTTTTCCTTTTCTAAAATTTAAAATAGATGAATTCCTGCGTCATTCCATTGTGAATCTTGAGCACAATCACAAGAACAGCTATTGCAAGATAGAGCGCCCAGCGAAGCGGCAGCTTCAGCCGGCTCAGCTCCTTTAACAAATCATACTTCATGCTGAAATAATCATATACCATCAAAAATACGATGGACGCGCCCGTCTTTGCGACCGACAGCCTGCTCATCGTCATCTGCCCCATCGCCTCCGTAAACGTGCCGACGGGGAACATATTCCGCAAAATATAAATCACATCTGAAATAGAATTGGCGCGGAAAAACATCCACGCAAAGCTGACGACACAGAACGTCAAAACAATGCTTCCTACATGGCAAAACCACAGGACGATCCGGCTTTGCTGTCTTTCTGTCCTGCCTGCGCAAAGCGCAGCTGCTTTTCTTTTATTGAAAAATTCCTTAACCGTATTCTCAATCACCTGGCAAAAGCCATGAATGCCGCCCCACAGCACAAACGTCCAGCTCGCGCCATGCCAAAGACCGCTTGCCAGAAACGTCACAATCAAATTCAAATTCTTTCTCGCCTTTGATACGCGGTTTCCGCCAAGTGGAATATAAACATAATCCCGGAACCACATGGACAGGGAAATATGCCAGCGGCTCCAAAACTCCTTTACCGACGATGACCAATACGGGTATTTAAAATTCGTCATCAGATCAAAGCCAAGCAGCTTTGCGACGCCAATCGCCATATCGGAATAGCCGGAAAAGTCGCAGTAGATCTGAAATGTAAATAATAATGTCGCCAGAATCAGGCTAAGACCGGAATGTCCCGCCACATTGTCAAAAACCACATCCACATATTTGGACATTGAATCCGCAAACACAAGTTTCTTAAGCAATCCAAGTAAAATAAGCCTTACTCCGTAAACAGCCGTATCATAATCAAACTGCTTTTCTTTTTTAATCTGGGGTAGAATATTTCCGGCGCGCTCAATCGGTCCGGAAGAAATATTCGGAAAAAATGAAACGAATATCGCATATTTCCCAAAATGGCGCTCCGCCGGTATTTTCCCTTTGTAGACATCGGCAAGATAACCGACCATCTGAAATGTATAAAAAGATATGCCGAGCGGCATCAAAAGCTTGAGCGTTGTCTCCTGCATTGGAACAGCAAAAAGGCGCAGTACCTTTTCTACACTGTATAGCGCAAAATTCGCATATTTAAACAAAAACAGAAGGAACAGCGTAACAACGATTCCTGCAGCAAACAATAATTTTCTCTTTTGGGTGTCCTTCGCTTTTTCCATAAAAAGTGCACTGAAATACGAGATAAGCATCGTAAACAAAATCACTGCCAGATATCTGGCGTCCCAGCTCGCGTAGAAAAAAACGTTTGCCGCAAGCAGTGCCGCCCATCTGTATTTGTGGGGCAGGATCCAGTATAAAAGAAAGACAACCATCATAAAAAAAATAAAAGAAATCGAACTAAATAACATACTGGCTTCCTAACCTCTCCTGCTGCCTGTCTACAAGATCCGCAATTGTCACGTTGTCCACAACACGGTTAATCGCTTCCTCAAGATCCTTCCAAACCGTAAGTGTGTCGCATGTATCGCAGCGCTCGCACTCATTGGTATCTCCCTCCAAACAAGCGACAGGCGATAAGCTGCCCTCTGTAAGCCGCAAAATCATGCCCACCGTATATTCCTGCGGATCCCTTGTCAGTTTATAGCCGCCCTGTGCACCGCGTACACTCTTGACGTAGCCGGCCTTATTTAAAATTGCGATGATTTGTTCCAGATATTTTTCGGAAAGATCCTGCCGCTGTGCGATCTGCTTAACCTTTATATATTCGCCCGTATTGTTTACGGCCAGATCCAGCATGACCCGGACAGCGTACCGACCCTTTGTAGATATCTTCATAGTTAGCACCTCTCCATAGTTTAGATTATATAGTTTAATTCCTATCGCGTCAATATAGATTGCGGGAAAACGAAAGAGGAGCGCTCTAACTTGCAGAAGGCTCCCCTTATACCAATTTCATAACATATACTGCTTAAAATATCGGAACGACTGCGCCGTCATAGGTATTGTTGATATACTCTCTTACCGCATCCGACTGCAATGCCTTCACAAGAGCCTGAATCCCGGATGCATTTTCACTGCCCTCTTTCACAACAAGGATGTTCGCATAAGTCTGTGCCGCCTCCGACTCCGCCTTTTCCGCCGCCACGGCATCCTTTCCGACACTCAGCCCCGCTTCCATCGCATAGTTGCCGTTTAATACGACAAAGTCAACCTCGCCGAGGACTCTCGATACCTGAGCCGCCTCCAACTCGATAATTTCAATGTTCTTTGGATTCTCTGCGATGTCTTTGACCGTCGCCTCCAGTCCAACGCCGTCCTTCAGTGTAATCAGACCGTTATCCTGCAATAATAAAAGTGCTCTCGCCTCGTTTGTCGTATCGTTTGGAACCGCAATCTTTGCGCCCTCCGCGATGTTTACAAGATCCGAAGAGACACCCGGATAAATTCCATATGGTTCATAGTGGATCTGAGCCGCCTGAACAAGGTGTGTGTCATTTTCCGCATTGAAATCTTTCAGATACGGAATGTGCTGAAAGTAATTTGCATCAAAGTCTCCGCTCTCTACAACAAGGTTTGGCTGTACATAGTCATCAAATACCGTTACCTGCAAATCCCAGCCTTCTGCTGCCAGCGCATCCTTCACCTGCTCCAAAATCTCCGCATGCGGTGTGGCCGAAGCGGCCACCTTAATGATACCGCCTTCCGACGCCGATTCTGCCGCCAAACCGCAGCCTGTCAGTGCAGCCGTACCAAGAAGCAGCGCAAGCACCGTCGATAATACCGTTAATTTCTTCATAATCCTATCCTCCTCTTTTTATGACAACATTTTATATGCATTTTGGCCCTCACCTTCTTAATCTGCCGTTTCACACCTAACAGCAATTCGGAAAGCCCAAAAACCATATCATCCCGCAATTCTTCTATCTGTTTTTTTGGAAATCCTCATACCGATGATCTGTAAAATCTGAACTAATACGACAAGTAGGATAACCGTCACAAGCATAATATCTGTCTGATATCTGTAATAGCCGTAGCGGATGGCAATATCGCCGAGTCCTCCGCCGCCGACAACACCGGCCATTGCACTGTAACCAAGAATCGTCCCAGTCGCAATGGTACTGCCAACGATCAGAGAAGTCTTTGCCTCAGCAAGCAGCACCTTCCACACGATGACGAATGTCGAAGCGCCCATACTCTGCGCCGCCTCAATCACACCCTGATCCACCTCCAACAGAGAGGACTCCACCATGCGCGCCACAAACGGAGCCGCGGCGATTGTAAGCGGAACGATCGTTGCGGTCGGACCGTAGCTTTTCCCAACAATCAGCTTTGTGATCGGAATGACCGAAATCAATAAAATCAGAAACGGCGCGGAGCGCACGATGTTTACAAAAACGCCCAACAGCTTATAAACCGTTCCGTTAGGACGCAAGCCGTCTTTTTTTGTGATGACTAGCAGAATTCCCATCGGAAGTCCGAACAAGTAAGCCACCAATGTAGATGTCACCGTCATATACAGCGTCGCGCCGATTCCTTCTAACAGCATCTTTACCGTTGCACTATCCCACATAATCTTCCAGCTCCTCTACCGTTAATTTTCTTTCCTTCAAAAAGGCAATCATCCTGCCGGCCGTCAACTCATCCTCAGGAAGCTGTAAAATCATCTGTCCGTGAGCGATACCGCCGATGTCCTTCGTATCCGCAAGCAAAATGTTGACCGGAGCCTTACATTCCAATACCATATTTGCGATAACCGGTTCGAAAGAAGAATTTTCTGAAAATACAATGCGGATACAACGCTTTCCTTCCATAATGAAAGAAGGCTTGTGCTCCGACTGGTAAACGAGCTTTTTTGCCGCTCTGCTCTTCGGTCTCGCAAATACCTCCTCGACCTTGCCGTGCTCGGCTAACTCACCGCCGTCTATGATCGCCACATGGGAGCAGATTTCCTCAACAACACGCATTTCATGTGTGATAATTACGATTGTAATGCCGAATTTTTTATTAATTTTTTGCAGAAGCTCTAAAATCGCTTTTGTCGTCTGTGGATCAAGCGCGCTTGTCGCCTCGTCGCACAGCAAAATTTTCGGATTATTCGCAAGCGCCCTCGCAATGGCGACTCTCTGCTTCTGCCCGCCGGAAAGCTGCATCGGATAAGCCTTCTCCTTTTCCGTCAGCCCCACGAGGTCAAGAAGCTCCATTGCACGTTTTCGCGCCTCCGATTTTTTCATGCCCGCAATTTCCAACGGAAAACAGACGTTATCCACAACATTGCGCTGCATAAGCAAATTAAAATGCTGAAAAATCATGGATACCTGCTGTCTGAGCGCCCGTAGCCCTGCTTCGCTGAGCTTTGACAAATCCTCTCCTTCTATCACGACTGTACCCTTTGTTGGTCTTTCCAGAAAGTTTAAGCACCGCACGAGTGTGCTCTTTCCCGCACCGCTCATACCAATAATGCCATAAATGTCTCCTCGTCCGATGCTTAAGTTGATGCCCTTTAACGCCTCAACAACATTTTCCTTTCCAACAAAGGTCTTTTCCAAGGCCTTGATTTCAATCATCGTATCCATATCCATACCCGCCTATCTACTTTTGTGTGTCCACATTCTAACACACTTTTCATTCCTCTGTAAATAGCGGTGTTGATAAATAGCGGTCTCCCGTATCAGGCAACAAAACAACAATCAACTTTCCTTCGTTCTCCGGACGCTTTGCAAACTCTGCTGCCGCATAGAGCGCCGCACCCGAAGAAATTCCTACCAGAATGCCTTCTGTTACCGCGAGTTCTTTTCCTGCGGCGAACGCGTCTTCATTTTCCACATCGATGATCTCGTCATAAATATCGGTATCCAGCGTCTTTGGAATAAAGCCTGCACCGATGCCCTGAATTTTATGCGGGCCTGCCGTACCTTTTGTGAGTACCGGAGAACCGGACGGCTCCACCGCTATGACCTTCACATTCGGATTTTTGGATTTTAAATATTTTCCGGCTCCGCTGATCGTTCCGCCGGTACCGATGCCCGACACGAAAATGTCCACCTTGCCTTCCGTATCTTCCCATATTTCAGGTCCTGTCGTCTTAAAATGCGCTTCTGGGTTCGCCGGATTGTCAAACTGTCCGAGAATGACGGCACCGGGCGTCTCATCCCGAAGTTCCTCGGCCTTTGCGATCGCACCCTTCATCCCCTTTGTACCATCGGTCAGCACAACCTGTGCGCCGTATGCTTTTAAAAGGTTCCTTCTCTCAACACTCATCGTCTCAGGCATCGTCATGATCGCACGATATCCCTTCGCCGCCGCTACCGCAGCGATTCCGATTCCGGTATTTCCGGATGTCGGCTCAATAATTGTTGCACCGGATTTTAACAGCCCCTTTTCCTCCGCGTCCTCAATCATCGCAAGCGCAATCCTGTCCTTTACGCTGCCTGCCGGATTGAAATATTCCAGCTTGGCAACAACTCTTGCCTTTAGCTCATGCTTCTTCTCATAATTGGTCAGCTCCAATAACGGTGTTTTACCGATCAGTTCCGTTGCGCTTTTCTTAATTCCTGCCATATTAATTTCCTCCTTTTATAAGATACCTCTGCTTTTATTTCCTAGTATTTCAGTAGGTTTATTATGATATGGATTATACAATGCTTTTTTTGTTGTGTCAACTATTTTTTTAATTTTAAAAAATTCGTGAAAGTTCTCTATATAAAAACAAAAGTGTGCTTCGTCCACTCCTGCGATCAAATACTCCGCGGCACAGCTTTTGTTTTGCGCGTGCAGCTGCGCATATAATGTTTCTACATAGGAAATTCGTACGAGTTTCCTATGTAGAAACAAAAAGCTCCGCTATCCTGTTATAGGACGCGAAGCTTCTTGCTCTATCTTAACTTCCTTTTAAAATAAGAATTCTATTAATGGACATGTAGCAGATGATGGGACTTCTCCGACAAAGGCTCCCCAAAAAATTCCTCATACAGCCGCTGTATCGTAGGATTCTCATGGGAATACCTGAGAGCCCTGTTTTCATCCAGTTCGTATAGCTTTGACGCTCGACCCGGCGCCATCTCCATATCCTCCCAGATCGGCTGTCCTCCGCCGCCCACGCAGCCGCCGGGACAGGCCATAACCTCGACAAAATCATATTCGACTTTTTTTCTCAGAATATCCTCCATCAAAAGTCGAGCATTTTTAAGTCCGCTTACGGTACAAGTACGAACCAGTGTTCCATTCACGTCATAGACAGCTTCCTTGCGCCCTTTTCCTCCCCGCACCTGAGCAAAACCGTCGATGGCAGGATTGCTTCCTGTCAAGGCATATACGGCAGTGCGCAACGCAGCCTCCATCACTCCGCCGGTAGCGCCAAAGAGAACCCCGGCTCCGGTACTTTCCGAAAGAGGGGAATCAAATTCCATTTCTTCCAGCAGTTCCGGCATAATATGCTCCGCCGTAAGCAGCCGTGTCAGTTCCCTTGTCGTCAGAACAATGTCCACATCCGGTCCTGTTCCGGTCACATCCATTTCAGGCAACGCTGCTTCTCCTTTTTTTGCTATGCAGGGCATGATGGAAATACAGAATATGTTATCCGGGGAAACCTTCAGCTTTTCGGCAAAATAAGTCTTCGTCACTGCCCCAAACATCTGCTGCGGGGATTTTGCGGTCGAAAGCCTTTCTGACATATTGGGATACTGGCTCTTTAAAAAACGTACCCAGGCCGGACAGCAGGAGGTGAACATGGGGAATCCGCTTTCCTTGATTTCCGGCAGCCGATTCAGCAGTTCGTTTCCTTCCTCCATAATCGTCAGGTCAGCCGTAAAATTCGTATCGAATACATAATCAAATCCCACCTGCTTCAGAGCCGCTACCATTCTTTTCTCCGTCGCAATACCGGCCGGAAGTCCCAATGACTCGCCCCACGCAGTACGCACTGCGGGAGCCACCTGTACTACTGTAATTTTTTTAGGATCAGCCAAAATATCAAATACCCTGGGAATATCATTCCGCTCGCGCAACGCGCCGGTAGGACAATGAGTAACGCACTGGCCGCACATGCTACAGTCGGATTCCTCGATATTACGGTGTCCGGATACGTCCACAGTGGTACGGGATCCGGTATTTTGTACATCCCAAATATGTAAATCCTGAATCTTATCACAGACCTGTACGCAGCGCATACATTTAATACATTTCTTAAAATCTCGGATCAGAGGATAGTCCTGATTCCAAGGTGCATCCTCCACCAGCTTCGGATAAGAGATCTCGGTAAGTCCCAGATCAGTGGACATCTTCTGCAGACTGCAGTTGCCGCTCCTGACACAGGTTGCGCAATGGCAGTCATGCTGAGAAAGAATGAGTTCCACATTGGTTTTCCTGACCAAACGTACCTTAGGGGAATTTGTGTGGATCACCATTCCTTCCTCCACGGGATTGTTGCAGGCAGTGATGAGTTTTCCTTTTTCCTGCATTTCCACTACACAGACTTTGCAGGCGCTGATTTCATTAATTCCTTCCAGATAGCATAAGTGGGGAATCATAATTCCCGCGGAAGCTGCCGCTTTCATGATCGTAGTGCCTTCTTCTACACAGATATCCCTATTGTCAATTTTTAATCTTACCATATTGCAGCCCGGCCTCCTTTCAGGTTTCCATATCCATAATGGTCACAGCGCAGACATCTGCCCGCCTCCTGTGCCGCTTCCTGTTCGGTCATGGTGCATTCAATCTCACCAAAGTCGTTCCTGCGTTTCATTGCCTCACGTTCCCGCAGATTGATCCTGCCGCATGGTTCCTTGTCCTCATAATTTACTTGTGGAATCTCAACATCGCAGCTGATTGTATGATAAAAGCCCAGATATTCATCAATGTTTGCCGCGGCAACCTTCCCTGCCGCAATGGCACGAATGACAGTGGCGGGTCCGGTAACACAGTCGCCTCCTGCAAAAACGCCGGGAACATCATGGAATCCGCTTTCACTTAGAGCATCAATGACCCCTCTTTTTACGGGAACGCCAGATTCTTCAAAATGAAGCGCCTCGATCCCCTGACCGATAGCAACTACCACGATATCGCAGGAAATTCGCTCTAATTCCCTGTCTGCTCTGATCGGACGGGCTCGTCCCCACGCATCGATCGGGCCGATGATCTGCGGTTCGATCCAGATAGCGCAGACCCTGCCCTCCGGATCGGATTCGATTTTAACCGGCGCATTGAGAGAATAAAGTTCGGCTCCCTCGGCTATAGCTCCTTCCACCTCTTCAGGAAGGGCGGTCATATCCTCCTGCCTCCTCCGATAAGCAATCCCCACCCGGCTTGCTCCTAAACGGATGGCGGAGCGGGTACAGTCCATGGCAACATTTCCGCCGCCAATAATAATGACATGCTTGCCGGTAAAATCGGGGGGATTATTTTCACCAATGCTTCGAAGCATTTCTACGGCGGAAATGACACCTTCAGATTCTTCCCCTTCAATGCCGATCTTCTTATCAATATGAGCTCCGATGGCAATATAAACCGCATCATATTCTTTTCTCAGCTTATCAAGCGGGAGGGCGGCAGCTTCTTTCCCTACTTTTTTACACATATGTACTTCCACACCTGTGGAAAGGATCGCTTCAATGTCTTCATCCAGACGTTCTCTTGGAAAACGATAACTCGGAATGCCATACCGCAGCATGCCGCCCAGTTTTCCCTTTTCTTCAAACACTACGGCATGATGCCCCATAAGCTCCAAATAATAGGCTGCCGAAAGTCCGCCCGGTCCTCCGCCTACGATCGCCACTTTTTTGCCTGTGGACGGAGCTTTTTTAGGAACGGGAACGGTATTGGCACGCGCGTTGTCGACCGCCATGCGTTTCATGCCACGGATATTGACAGAACTGTCGATCATATTGCGGCGGCAGCGGGCTTCACAAGGATGCTCGCAAATCAACGCACAGGCAGTGGGGAATGGATTATCCTTGCGGATCAGTGTTACCGCATCGGCATACCTTTTTTCTCCTACCAGCGCGATATATCCGGGGATATCCACGCCGGCCGGACATAATGCCACACAGGGAACGGGTTGGGTAATACCGTAAGAGCATTTTCCATGCTCTATGTGATAAACATAATCTTCGCGGAATCCTTTCAGGCCCGCCAATACCATGCCTGCCGCCTCATAGCCGATGGCGCAGTCCGCGGAATCGGCAATGCTTTGAGCAGTTTTTTGCATCAAGTCCAACGTCGCGGCAGTCGCACGGTTTTCCAATACATCTTCCAGCATTTTTGTAAGCTGCAGCAGCCCTACGCGGCAGGGAACACACTTACCACAGGTCTGTGCATGACAGATCCGCAGAAAGGAAAGCTGTAGATCCACCGGGCATAGTCCGGGAGGACTGGCGACAATATGTCGCTCCAGATCCTTATACAACCGTTCCACTGTAAGTTGCGCCTGATTTGGGGTGCTGATTTTCAATCGGCTCATAGTTTCATCCCTCGTATCATATAGTAGTAATATTTATAGTCCCTCTCCAGAGACTTTGATACCATACTTTTTCAGATGCTGCAGATTAGTTCTTTGTATCACGAAATAAGACGGTCAGCCATGCGCCCGCCATAATAAAGAAATCCGATATGTTAAACACAATATTTTGAAGCCTCTTCCATTTCACCCGAAAGCTCACATAATCGACAACATAACCGCGCGTGATCCGATCCAGCGTATTGCTGAGCGCGCCGCCAATCAAAAAAGAAAACCCGATCTTTTCCATTTTGTTTCTGTCCTTGTCTGTAAACGTGTCGATACCGAGCAACACAAGAAAGACGGTCAGTCCCGCAGAAACAGCCGCCATCAACTTTTGATGCCCCTCAAACAAATTGAGCATGACCCCCTTATTATGATGCTTTCTGATCAGCAGCCGGTCGCCGCAGATGCATTTTACGCTTTCCGGCTCCACATGCCTTTCCACCTCATGCTTGATCTTGCTGTCGGATACGAACAGTAAAATCGAAATCAGACTGTATAACATAAGCCGTTTTCTCCACTCGCAGATTCTCTCTCTTACTTGTATTTATCATATCCTTTTCTCAAACCGTTGACAAGCGGCAAGTACGGGAAAGGATAAATTTCCAAAAGATATTTAAAAATTCCCAAGAGGCATATCCAGACGATCCGCCAGATCATCCAAATATTTGAGCGCTGTCATCTAGCATAAAATCACTTATTCTACTATATTCGCTTTTTTCGCTTTGTTTATCCATTTGCCGGAAATGCCGCTTTCACGGCTTTCAGTTTTTCCCGTTCCGAAAAGCTCAGATCGCCTCCGCGCAGGTCGATCAACGGACCTCCCTTTCCGAGCACGTAATCCTTTGTGATCGTCACCCTTCCGATATTCTCATCCTTCGGAATCTCGTACATGATATCGAGCATAAATTCCTCAATAATAGAGCGCAGCGCTCTGGCTCCGGTATCCTTTTCCATCGCTTTTTTCGCGATCTCATCCAGCGCCTCGTCCTCGAACTCAAGCTGCACCTCGTCCAACGCCAACAGCTTCTGATACTGCTTGACAATTGCATTTTTGGGCTCGCGTAAAATATCCACAAGCATTTCCTGAGAAAGTCCCTGCATGGAAAAGAGGATCGGCAGCCTTCCGACAAATTCCGGTATCATGCCAAATTTCTTAATGTCTTCAACGGTTACCTCTTGCAGGATATCCTTGCGCTTGTCAAGGGTGTCTTTTAATTCCGCATTAAAACCGATCGAAGTCTGTTTTCTTAGGCGCTGCTTAACGATCTCATCCAACTCCGGAAACGCCCCGCCGCAAATAAACAGAATATTTTTTGTGTTAACAGTCGTGAGCGGCACCATCGCGTTTTTGCTGTTCGCGCCGACCGGCACTTCGACTTCACTGCCCTCTAGCAGTTTCAACATGCCTTGCTGCACGCTTTCACCGCTGACATCCCTTGAATTCGTATTTTTCTTTTTTGCAATTTTATCAATCTCATCAATAAAAATAATACCGGTTTCAGCCTTTTCCACATCATTGTCAGCAGCCGCAAGCAACTTGGAAACAACGCTCTCGATATCGTCGCCGATATAGCCCGCCTCTGTTAAGGAGGTAGCGTCCGTAATCGCAAGAGGTACATTTAAAAGCGTTGCGAGCGTCCTGACGAGATAGGTCTTGCCACAGCCCGTCGGGCCGATCATCAGCATGTTGGATTTTTCGATTTCGACATCCTTTAGGCGGCTGTCAAACTCAGAATCCTTCATCGTTTCGGAAGCAACACGCTTATAATGGTTATAAACAGCGACAGAAATGACCTTCTTCGCATGCTCCTGCCCAACCACATATTCATCCAGACTCGCTTTGATTTTATGCGGCTGGGGAATGTCCTTAATATCGATTTCAGATTTTTTATCCTCGGCCGATCCGTCCTTCTTTTTCTTTACCTTCTGTCTGTTAGAAAGCATCCCCTGCAAATCGGACATATTCATGAAACTGACACCCGGAAAATTCGGGAAATTCTGTACATAGGGCTGCTGCTCTTTGTTCGGATCCTCTTTTTCCTCATCCTGATCTTCTTCCTGCTCCTTATCCCCACTTTTTGAAACTTCCGGGGCAGACGGGACAGACGGAAACATACCCTGATAATCGAGCTGGTTCATCGTGTCCATCGTCTTATGCATACAATCCGAACAAATGGAAATACTATTCGGCAGCTTGAACAGCCTTCCCGCTACACTTTCGGGACGACGGCATAAATAGCACATATCCTCTCTGTTGTTCTCATTTTCTGCCATACTCTCCTACTCCTTACTCTACGGTCACCGACTTCGCAAGATTGCGCGGTTTATCCACGTCGCAGCCCTTTCCGACGGATACATAATAGGCGAACAACTGCAGCGGGATGACCGCGAGCGAATTCGCAAAATATCGGTTTGTCAGCGGAATAGACAGCACATAATCCGCCGTCTTTTCAATATCCATATGGCCTTCGTTTGTCACGGCAAGCACGAAAGCGCCTCTGCTCTTGACCTCCACAATGTTGCTGATCGTTTTTTTATACAGATCCTCCTGTGTCAGCACGGCCGCCACAAGCGTTCCCTCTTCAATCAGGGAAATCGTCCCATGCTTTAGCTCTCCCGCCGCATAGGCTTCCGAATGCACATAGGAAATTTCCTTAAGCTTTAGGGAGCCTTCAAGCGAAATCGCATAGTCGACGCCCCTTCCGATAAAGAAAATATCTTTTGCCGCCACATAGCGGTTTGCAAACTTCTGGATCTTTTTCTTATTAGCAAGCAACAGTTCGATCTGCTCCGGCAGCTTCTTTAAATCCGCGAGCATTTCGTCCAGCTCCTGTTGTGAAATTTTCTTTTTTACAAATGCAAACTTCATCGCGAGCAAATACAGAGCGATCAACTGTGCCGAATAGGCTTTGGTTGTAGCGACGGCAATTTCCGGCCCCGCCCACGTATACATGACGTTATCCGCCTCTCTTGCAATCGAGCTGCCGACGACGTTTACGATACCGAGCACCTTAGCGCCGCGCTTCTGCGCCTCCCTCAGCGCGGCAAGCGTATCTGCTGTTTCGCCGGACTGGCTGATCACAATGACAAGTGCGCCCTTCTCAAGAATCGGATCTCTGTACCTGAATTCCGAGGCGAGATCCACCTCTACCGGAATCCGCGCGAGTCCTTCCAGCACATATTTTCCCGAGACGCCCGCATGGTAAGCCGAGCCGCACGCAACAATATGTATTTTAGAAAGCGCAAGAACCTCTTCATCGCTCATGTTTAACTCTTCGATTTCGATGGAATGCTCCTTGATGCGTGGACTAAACGTATCCCGGACAGTCTTGGGCTGCTCATACATCTCCTTGAGCATGAAATGCTCATAGCCGCCCTTTTCCGCAGCATCCGCATCCCAGTCAATATGCACCGGCTCCTTCTGCATTTCCTCCTCGTCCACGTTATAGAAATGCATATGGTCGGCACGCAGGCGGACGACCTCCTGATTGTTAATAAAATAAACATCCCGCGTATATTTTAGGATTGCCGGAACGTCGGAGGCGATAAAGCAGCCGCCCTCGCTCCTCCCAACAATCAGCGGGCTGTCCTTGCGGACGGCAAAAATCTGATCCGGATGCTCCGCAAACACAATGCCGAGCGCATAAGAACCTTCCACCCGATGCATGACCTTCGTGATCGCCTCGAGCGGATTTCCCTTATAATAGTAATCGATCAGGTGCGCGAGCACCTCCGTATCCGTCTCCGACACAAATTCATACCCTTTGGAGATCAGCTTGTTTTTCAGTGCCATGTAATTTTCAATAATTCCGTTGTGGACAACGGCAATCGTGCCCTGTTTATTAAAATGTGGATGGGAATTCAAATCGGATGGCTGCCCGTGCGTCGCCCATCTCGTATGTCCGATACCAACGATACCAGGCAACGCCGCGCCGCCGTGTGTCAGCTCCTCAAGCACCTTGAGCCGTCCCATTGACTTTACCATCTTGAGCTCCGTTCCGTCGTAAACTGCCATTCCCGCCGAATCATAGCCTCTATACTCAAGCTTTGCAAGCCCGTCGAGCAAAATGGGAGCCGCCTGCTTTGTACCAATATAACCTACTATTCCACACATCTATTTTTTCTCCTCACCATTCAGTTCCAAACAGTTACCACAGCTTTTTAAAATACTGCGGGCTCATCGTACAGTTCAATATGCTGCGCTGGGAAAGGCAGTCGTAGTTTTTACCAAGCCGAAAACCTGTGTACTTCCAAATGCAGGTAACAGCAAAAGGAATAATCAGATATCCTTTTCCTCTTTCCTTGAAATACCCAAATGCCGCAATCACATATTTCTTTCCTTCGGATTCTGAGGAAATTCCCTCAAACACCTCCGGGTGCATTGCCTGAGAAACCGCCAGATCAAAATTACGTTTAAACTGCTGTCGGTTTGTATAGTTATGGGAATGAATAACGACAGCACGAGAGGCGTAGGCAATCTTTTTTCCGCGTTTGATCGCTCCAGCCGCAAAAATCATATCCTCGTTAAAGATCGTGCTTTTCACAAAGCCTCCATACTCATCAAAAAACGGCTTCTTGTATGCGGCACAGACATTCGAGCAAAAATACGTCTTGATTCCAAGACGCTTTAAATCGTCCGCAGACTTAACCTCATCCCTGTTAGGGTAGTTAAAAGAGCGAGCAAAGCATTCCGCCAGTGAACTGTTTGCAGCCGCCGCCTGTCTTGCGTACGAAACGGCTACCGCTTCGTCTGAAAGCGGTTTCACAAGTTCTTCAATCAAATGCGTATCCTGCGGAACGGCATCCTGCGTCATGTAGACGAGTACATCGGCCTGCGAATGGGACGCGCCTTCATTTCTTGTAAAACCATGATCGAATTCCCACTGTGTAATATGGTGGATTTCCACGATCCGCGCCGCTTCTTCATCGGCGCGGCCGAAGAAAAGAGGATCCATGTACTTTTCTTCGGTGTTCATAAGGATAATTTTATTGACCTTTATCGTCTGCACGGTCAGCATGCGGAGTATTTCAAACAGCTTCTCATCTGGCTTGTATGTCGGTATGATAACATCTATTTTCATGTTTCTCCCCATTTCATTAATAGCTGATGGAATAGTTTGAAGCGTCCGCCGCTATTTTGCCGCTGATCTCCTGCACGGTGGCAGATGGTGTATACGTTGCCGCTTCTTCGCCAAACAGAAGCTGGTGGAGCTGCGTGACATTGGCTGCCAAGTCCTTTGGAACAACACTGCTGCCGGCTTTTCCCATCTTTCCGGTACCGCGCTCAAACGGAAATCCCGCCGTATCCGCAATATTATACTTCAAGAAATCAGCGGCATAGCCGATCATTTCCGAAGTAGAAAAGCTCGTAGAAATCATCGGAAATACCTCGTTGATAATATTATTCAGCGTCGCGATATCGGACTGCTTCGCCTTATTTGCGACCTCCTTAAGCACCGTACGCTGACGCTCTGTCCTCTTAAAATCGTCACCCGCCGTATAACGGATCCGGCAATAGGATGTCGCCTGAAGACCGTTTAACGTCTGAAGTCCGGACTGTGTGACCGGAATAATTGTCCCGCCCGTAACCTCCTGCGTGCCAATCTGATAATTATTCAGATGTTCGATCTCCTCCGGCTGTACATCGATCTCAATGCCGCCAAGCGCGTCAATCGTCTTTGTCAGCGCGCGGAAATCGATCGTTACATAATCGGTAATATTCAAGTCCAGGTTCATATTCAGCATGTTGATTGCCTGCTCCGGACCGCCCTTTGCATAAGCCGCGTTCGCCTTATTATAGCTGTCGTTGCCGACATTCAAATAAGTGTCGCGGTAAACCGACACAAGCTTCGCATCGCCGGTGTCCTCATTCAGGCTTAAAATCATAATCGTATCAGTTCTTGCGCCCTTGCCGAGGTTGTTGTTCGTGCTGATATCGACGCCGAAAAGCGCGACATTTTTATAACCCTTGAGGGAATCCAGTTCCGCAACCTCCTCATTGATTACAATATCCTCCTCATTGATCTCCTGCACGTCAATCTTATCCATTTTCTGGATAATAAAAAGAACGCCGATCATAATCGCAAGCACTAAAAATTCCAATACAAACAAAGCGATTCTTTTTTTCTTTTTTGCCTTTTTACGTTTTGCTGCCGCTGCGCGGTTTTTCTGACTGGAGGAGCCTCTTCCTGTATTTTCCGTATATCTTCTTTCTGCCATGTTATTTTACACCTCTTGCCTTAAACTACTCTAATATGCATTTTCATTAATAAATCCTCTGAAAAATGTCAAAAACATGATTTTGATATCAAATCCCATCGTCCAGTTTTCTATATAATATAAATCATATTCTACCCTCTTTTCAATAGAAGTATCGCCGCGCCATCCATTTATTTGCGCCCATCCGGTAAGTCCGGGACGCACCTGATGCTTTACCATATAGCGCGGAATCTCTTCCTTGAATTTCTCTACAAACATCGGTCTTTCCGGTCTCGGACCGACAATGCTCATCTGCCCGATCAGAATGTTAAACAGCTGCGGAAGCTCGTCAATGCTCGTCCTTCTTAAAAATTTACCTACTTTGGTAACTCTTGGATCATCCTTTGTCGTCCATGCCTTCTGTTCCTCTTCTTCCTCCTGCACATACATCGTGCGGAATTTATACATCTGATAAGGTTTGTTATGCAGTCCGACCCGCTCCTGTGAAAAAACAATGGAACCCTTGGATGTCAGCTTAATTGCGAGCGCCGCAATCAGCATGATAGGAAAAGATACAATAATGCCGCAAAAAGAACCGGCAACATCAACAATTCTCTTCGCAAACATATTTAACGTATTGGTAAGCGGAACATGGCGGATATTGATCACCGGGAGTCCCTGCAAATCCTCCGTATATGGCCTGTTCGGAATAATACCGTCATAATCAGGGATAAACTTCGTGTGTACACCCGATTTTTCACAGAGCGCCACAATCTCCTTCAGTCTGCCGTATTCGGCCAGGCTCAGTGTAATCGCAATTTCATCCAGCTTATTTTCCGGCAGGATGACAAACAAATTATCAATCCTCCCCAATACCTTGACGCCCTTGTACATCGTCCCGCGCTCCACATGGTCATCCAAAATACCTCTAACCACGTAACCCCACTGCGGATTTAACCGGATTTTATTAATATAAGCCTCCGCCGACTTTGAATAGCCGACGAGCAGCACATATTTCAGGTTATAGCCCCGGCGTCTGAAATAGCGCAGCAGATACCGGATAACATTTCTAACAAATGTCACTGAAAAGACATTGACCGCCCAGAAAATAAAAATCATCTCACGCGAAAAATGCGGCTGGTTGATTACATAGAGTACAACCATAAAGGCAATGAGTCCGAGCGTATTCGCCTTGATAATATTGAACAGCTCCCGCTTTCTGCCGGAGGCTCTCTTTGAATTATATAAGTCGAACTGGTAATACAGCAGCATATAGCCGGGCACAATAAAATAAAGCGCCATGAAGTAGGTCTGCATCGGCAAGCCCGATTCAGAATCCAACAGCCCGCTCCTAAATTTCAAAAACCAGGCAAATATATAGGAGAACACGACTACCATCGCATCGATTACTATATGAAGCCTGTTGAATATTCTCTGATTATCTTTAATCATAGCCTTCTCCATTTTGGGGGGCGGTATTCATCGTCATCGGTCACACAGTGGCCGCCCAGCAACTATTTAATAAATATACAATAATTTGCCCCAAAGGGCAACCTGTATCACCTTATCTATTTCTTAAAAAAATCTTAAAAAATTGTTTTCTCATCCAAAAATCCTTCTGAACAGATTGATCCAAAGCTCCAGCTGGATGCGCACATAATTTTTGAAATAACGTGCGGAATACGGGTATTTTTTCCCCTGTGTGCACATGAGATATCCTCGCTTCATGCCCGAAAGATACTCCCTGCCATAGCCTTTAAACAAAAAGAATAACACTTTCGTTCCAAAACCGATCAGGAAAAATGGAAGGTTCAAAATGATCTGTCCGAGCGGCATATTTTTATAGATGACATACCAGCTGTTGCGCGCGGCCAGCCTGACCTTGAACGAATTATAGCGAGAGCCGGTCACGCCGCTGCCCGCATGATAGACGACGGCCTTTGGCGTGTAGCGGTTTCTGTAGCCGCTGATTCTGGCGCGATAGCCGACATCGACATCCTCCAAATACGAAAAATGAAATTCGTCAAAATAGCCAAACTGTTCAAACAGCGCTCTGCGGTAAATGGCCGCGCCCGCACAGGCGGAAAATACGTCAGCCTCTTTTTCATAACGCTGTTTATTTAAGTCCTTTCCAAGCGCAAACGCCCACCCAAGCGCGCAGTACAGGTCACCCGCATCATCGATCAACTCTGGTCTGTTCATTTGCAGCATTTTGGCGCCAACCGAAAAAATACGTTCGTCCTTTGTAATTGCAGCATACAGCTCCTTCACAAAGTCCGGTTCCGCCTTCGTGTCGTTATTCAACAAAATAACATACGGCAGTCTTGTCCGTCTGATACCCTCGTTCACTGCACGGGAAAATCCAAAATTCTGGGACAGACGCACAAGTTCCGCCTCCGGGAATTTCCGCTCGACAATTTCCGCGCTCCCGTCTTTAGAAGCATTGTCCACGACACAGATCTCAAACTCCCGATATGTCTGCTCCCTCAATGAGTTCAGGCAATCCTCAATATAAGCCGCTCCGTTATAATTTGGTATAATAATCGTTATCTGTGCCATTGCCACCTGCCCGTTACTTTCTTTTAAATTCCGCATACGGATCGTATACGACGATATAGTCTCTGGACATCGTCAGCTTATCCCCGCCTTCGATTGCCTTCTTTTTGATCATCATACAGTCAAGCGCAACGCCGTCCACCTGCTGCTGTAAACTCGCACGGTGCAAATAGCCGGAATAATGTCCGTTCATGCACCTGAAATTTGCGACAAGCCTGCCCTCCTCACTTCTCGAATAGCCCGCACTCTCTATCCTAAAATACTTATCATAAATTTTACCGCCGACCGCACCGACCTCTTTTCTTTCCAGATGACTCGCAAGCTCTGCTTCCCAGTCCTTCGTCAGCGGCTTTAAATTGTCCGCAAGGATCATAATGTAATCTTCTTCAATGCCATCGATGTCCTCTTTCGTCATGACGTCCCAGGCTTCCTTGGAAATGAGGCGTACCTTGGCATCCCGCACCATGTATTTCACCCTGAAAAAGCCCAGATGCCGCGTATACAGCACTTCCGCCTCCAGTCCCATCCGCTTTAAATGATCCTCGATAGCCCGTTTTCCGGCCTCATAGGCGTATACCTTACTTTCCGGATTATCTGCCGTGGACGACTCATGCGCGCGCCAGTGGTAGAGTACCTTTGGAATGTGATAAACCTCCTGAGGAGATAAATTTTCCACACAGCGGAAAATAAAATCATGATCCTGCGCGCCGTTATATTCGCTTAAAAATCCACCTGTGTGCGCGGCAAGCTCCGCACATACAACAAAAAAATGGCAGATATAATTGTTGCTCCGAAGCAGATCGACATCAAAATCCGGCTTTTTATGGAAGTCGAAGTATTTTTCGCCTGCCGCATCAATTTTGTCCTCATCGGAATAAATGGCTCTGATGCGGTTTTGATAGACATTCCCATCCCGGTAAAGTCCCGCTTCCAACGCCTTCATTACCTCATGCAGGGCGCTTGGTACAAGCAGGTCATCATGATCGAGCAAACCGATATACTCACCGGTTGCCATCGCAAGCGCCGCATTCGTATTCTCTGAAATTCCCCAATTTTTTTCGAGCTTCTGGTATTTGATCCGGTTACAGCCTGTGATGTCGCCAAACCGACCGATCATTCCCATCACTGTATTCTTTACCTGATCGCCCTGACTGCCGTCGGCAATGCAAAGCTCCCAGTTATCATAGGTCTGATGGATTACCGATTCCAGCATCTGCTTTAAGAACCCTAAGTTCGTCTCATAAGCCGGAACAAGAATGCTGATTTTGTAATGGTGTGTAAAGTTGGTCTCTCGCTGCTTTTCAAGCTCCTCCAGTGTAGGCAGGGTGCTTGTAAACAGACGGGAATAATCCTCCTCATCCCCATCTCTGTTCAGTCGTTCCACCGCCTTGTAAAACGTCTGATAAAGGCCGTTGCGTTTTAAATAATGGATACCCCGCTCGATATTCTGTTTATTCAGCCGATTAGCAATTTTGATATTCATTCTGAAATACCTGCAATTCCTCCGGTGTCCCAAGTACGTGCACCTTTTTTTTATCTATAATCGAGATCCGAACCTCGCCGCCCTGCCCAATTAGATAGTTATAGAGTGGAGCCACATATTTTTCCCCTTTTTCGAGGTTTTCATTTTTTGAATAATATTCTTCATACAGCCGCTCATACAGCCCGCAGCTTTTAAAGTAGTAAGCGCCTAACGTGCAATTATCAGAAATACGCTGCTTTTCCCGTACCTCGATTGCTTTTTGGGATTCGTCAAGCTTTACAAAGCTCCAATGATCCCCCTGCGCATGAAAACACGGAATAAAGCCGTCTCCCGCAAGCTGTTCTGTACGCATTTCGCCGGCTTCCACATACGTGTCAATATTATAAATGAGAAGCGGCAAATTTTGATTCCAAAATTCTTTTGCGAGCAGCGCACTCGTCGCCTGACCGTCAGTCTGCTCCTCCAGCTCAATTACCCTTACGCGGTGGATGCCGGCCGCCCTGCACTTCTCAGTAATGAAGCCGGAGGCGTCATCTTCTCTGCGGACAATAAAAAAATATGTATTTGCTTCGTCATAAAAACCGGCAAGGCTTTCCATCGACCATTCAAACAACGTCCGTTTACATGCTTTAATCTGGTATTTTGGAATCTGATAGCCCGCTTTTCTAAACCGGGAGCCGATACCTGCCATAGTAATCACGATTTCCATCATTTAATCACACCTGCTTTTTTTACATAATTCGTCCAGTTCCTGAACGGACAGCTTTAAAAATTCATCCGGACGCACGGTTCTGTCGTCAATATAAAAGCCATGATGTCCCGGCCACGGCTTTCCGTAAATAATTTCATCATAGGGAATTTCCCACTTTTCCAGCCATGCCAGAATAACTTTAGCCGTATTCGCATTAATCATGCCGATGTTGCCCTGATAGCTGTTCATATTCCGGGAGGTAAATAAGATAATTTTTGCTCCTTGCGCCTTATAGTCACGGATTTTCTCCACCATCTCAGGATACGGGGTCAGGTCGGCATACTGCTCATCCTTTTTCTTGATCGGACAGATCGTCCCGTCAATATCAAAAATAAAACTCATTCCTTCAAGCATTCATTTCCCTCCAGTTGTTCAAGGATGTCCAGCGCATTTAATAAAAACGCAAACACCTTTTTCTCTCTGTCAATATGCAGCGGCAGCATCGATAAAAACAAGGACGCCTCATATAACCTGATTAGTCTGTAGTCCAGTCCGTTATTTTGCAGATATTCTTGAAACATGCGGATATACCGTCCATTATCGCAGTCCATGGTCAACCGAAAGCGCATATGCTCATCAAGCGCAATTTCAAAAAGACCGCTGTTAAAATAATCATAGCTTCCGCAGATCGAATGAGAAAGCTTCGCCAGATCGTAATACGGATTCATGTAAAGGGATGCCTCGTCCGTCGCGCCCTTCGGGTCGATGAGCTTTAAAAGCGACGCTTCCCTGCCGTACAAAATATTGGAAAAACACAGATCGCCGTGTCCTGCCACAAGCACGGGCTGAAAATGCCTGCCCGACGTTATTTTCTCATAAAGCCGCTTGTACTTCTCAAGCACCGCGCCGATGCCGTTATAGGTAGTTCCCGTTTTGAGCAAAGCTTCTATGGAATCAAACTGCGGCAAACCTTTTAATCGCTCGATCCGGCTCTCCACCTTATCGATATACAGCTCCCTTGCGGCCTGCTCATACTCCTGTGGCGAAACCTGCCTTTGCTTCCTTGTTCGAATAAAATGAAACAGCTTCTCCAAAATGTCCTGAAATTCTTCCTCGGTGATGGCGCCGTGCACATAGCGGATCGCCAGATCTGTCATATGATAACGCTGCATTGTATAGGAGGCTCTTCCAGCTTCCTCCCTAAAGTCAAACGGCATGACAAACCACATTTTCATCTCATCGGGAAGCAGTGTGTAAAATTCGTACTCCGACCGCAGTTTTGCGGCATTATCCGATCGTTTTACTACCGTGTAATCATCTCCCGAAAGCGCATTGAAAAAACGTGCGTCAAAGCCGCTCGTGATAAACTGTCTGAATCGGCTAACCTTTGACAAATCGACAAATGCGTCTGTCTCGATTTTCTCAAAGCGCTCTGCCGTTTGCTCGTCCTGCTCTGCCAAATATTGTCCATAATCCGTATAGATAATCGCCGCTGTACGGCCGCCGCATACAACGCGGTAATTTTCATTTACATAGCACGCCTTCTCCATCAGCATAGCGAGCGATAATTCTTCGCCAATGCCAAAATCGGAAAACATCCGGAAAATAACCTGATTTGCATCATTGCCCGACGGCTCCTTTTGCCCCTTTAATGCCTCAGCCTCTAAAAATCGAAATACAGGCGGCTGTTTAAGCAGGTGCGCTTCCATTCGTTCCTTTAAAGAGACGCGCTTAAAGATCGTATTCCCGAAGCTCTTTTTTCCTGTAATATTTCTGATTTCCTGATTCGGTTTTCTCGAATCATCATAAATGACAATGATCTTTTTCATGGTCTCTAATCCCTTTTCTTTTCCTGCCGGGTTCGCACAAACAACAAAACAATGAGCGATGCCAGCGTAAAAGCTGCAATCAGTAAAACACTCCAGAATGTATAGATGCGCATAAGCGCATTATGGGTTGTTGACAGAATCGAAGAAATATAATCCGAAAATGTCACCGTCGTAAACGGAATGCCGTAAAATGCCGCCACGCCATACAGTACAGCACTCTCTAACAGCCAGGCGCCAAATGAAAGCAGCAGCATCAGAGCATATCGTCCTGAAACAAGCTCCTTTACATAATCATAGCCGCGTTTTAACACATCCAGCCCCCGCAGCACGGCGAGCGAACGCTTTGAACTCCGGCTTGTGATGATATAGTTATTCAGATACCCGTAAACAGACGGAAATATCCGGAATACGAACAAAATCACGATGACAAATAGTGCAAGAAACAGCGCCGGAAGCGTGAGATGCCCCGAGACGAGCAATTGAAACGGTAATAAGATGAGGACAAGCGCCATCGTGTCAAAGAAGCGATCCACAACTACGCTGAACAAGCCGATCTGCACACTTTTTGTCATTCTGGAAAAGGTGTAAACCCGGTAAAGCTCACCGAGCTTAAACGGGATGAGTAAATTAAACAGCGTTGTCCGCAGATAAGCCGACACAAACCGTTTGAATTCCATTTTCTGTTCGAGCAGTACCAGATACAGCCGCATCATCTTTACCAGATGAACCGCAAGAAAGCCGGGAAGCAGCAGCAGTATGATCCAAATCCCATTCATTCTCATGCGATAATATCCGCCTCATACGTTTCTATTTCTTTTTCTCTATAGTCTCGACTGATCACCGCAGGGTCGCGGTAATAATCAGTCAGCATTTTCAAAACAGTGATAGCCTGATTAACCATCTTTACGTTGGATACCTGATCCTCTTCGCGCCATGAAATCGGATAAAAACGGATATCCTGCCGATAATATTCGCTCGCAAGGATCATGCAGTAATTAAACATCAAATTATCCGGAAATTTTTTATAATATTCGTTTTTCAGCATATTGACACTATACATATTTAAGCCGGAGCCAAGGTCAAAAATTCTCTTTCTGACGACTGCCGCAAACAGAAAATCATAAATCAGATTGCCGAAAGTACGAAACGCTGAATAGCCTTCTAGCTTCGAACCTCTCATAAAGCGTGCGCCGAGCACACAGTCATGCTTTGCGTAATAACGGGTCTTTAACAGCAAAAGGAAATCCTCCAGCCTCCCCTGGTCGTCTCCGTGCAAAACAATGACATAATCAAAACCACGATCCTTCGCATAGGAAAAAGCAACCTTATGCGAACCCCCAAGGCCATAATTTTCTTTATTTCTTAAAAGTTTCACCGGGATATCGGGATGTCGCTCCATAAAGCCCTTCACGACGAGCTCCGTATCATCCGTGCTGCGGTTGTTCACGACAATGACTTCCGTAATATAGTGCATCATGTCCGAATCGAGCTGTCCGAGTACCCGGATAATTTGTTTCTGGCAATTGTATGCCGGTATAAATAGCAAGATCCTGTCCTTCATCGTATTCCTCCTCGTTACTGAGAATCCACCAAAACCGCCCTACTGCAGTTTTTCCAGAATACCGCTGTTATTTAAGTCAACCGGTTCCACGACCGTGTCCGCCGAATAGTCAAAGCCATCGGGAATAAAGGTCGTCTGGTTCTTATAATCGTAAAGACACATTTCCTTTTGATTATTTGTATAATAAGCAGCGCTCTTTGCCGCTTCGGAGCCGACAAGATTCAGAGCCGACTGGTTGTAATGCCATTCGTCCACCATATACTCCGTACTGATACCGTTTAACACCGTCGTAGCCAGCGCATAATAGCCGCTCGTTTTACACATTTCAAGCTGCGCGCTGATTATATTATTAAAATACTGGTTGCGCGTAATCGTGCGGCCGGGCGTAATCATAAACACCTTCTGCACGCCGCCAATAAACAGCGGGCGGATAATATTATCCATATTTTCATTATATTTTTCCGATGTGATGTTGTCCGCCGCATCTGATTCTCCCTGCAGCCAGATGACATACTGCCTGCGGATATAATAGTCGTTGCTTGCGAGCCAAACCTGCGCACGCGCCTGACGCTCCTTGAAATCGCTCGTCACAGACGGACTCAACCAGTAAGCCGTGTCGGTGCCGCCCGCGGAAGCCGATACCGCCACGATCGGCACGCCGGTCTCCTCATAATAGGAGTTGGCAAATGCAGAAATAAGAGAACCCCGTTTTGCGCCGGGCAAATCCATGATGCCGTTGATATTGTTCTCATTAACACCAAACGGCTCCGTAATCGGATAAAGCCTTGTCGGATCCGAGGTTGCACGAAATTCATAACCGTGTCCCTGGGGCACCGTCGGCGCGTAGGACGCATCGCCGCCACAGCCTGACATGTTGCTTTGCCCCATAAAGATCATAAGATCCACAACAACCTTGCCATCCTCCGTCTTTACAACGACGTCATCCGAGGATACGGACTCCTCCTCCACAACATTCACGGAGACCGAATCCTGAACCTCCGATACCGGAACTGCGGAATAGGATACCGTATCACCCGACAGCGTATCTTCAGCAGCCGATTCCGCCGGCACCGCTTCCGGCTCTTCTATCGTCACGGTGGGATTTTCGGTCAACTCCTTTTCCTGAACTCCCTGCAATCGGCCGCATCCGGACAAGCAGCCGAGAAGCGCGGCCGCAAGAAGTCCGATCATCATTAGTCTATGTGGTTTCCGGGTTTTGCATCCCCTGTCTGTTTTCTTCACTTTCATCATCCTTCTTTTCTAAAGTCAGCTTTCTGCTGATAAAGTTGTACACCATAACAATTCCTGTTGCAATAATCTTGGCAAAATAAGCGGCCAACTCCTGCGCGCTCTCCACAATCGTAAAGCCGATACTGTGGAGGAAACCGTTTAAGCTCTCCATTAAGGCCTTCAGCCACGGCCAGTTGTTGTAAACCGCATCGATGCAGATCCAAAGCACGGCCGTATTGATGCCAAGCCCGATCAGACTCAATATCAGAAAAATGATGAATTCCTTTCTTTTGTCGGCATCATCCTTACGCACAAACACAAATGCCATGCTCGCCAGATAATTAAAAATGAGTGAAATCGTAAAGCCTGCAACGCCCGCCAAAAGATAGCCATACTTCCAATCGATCAGATTCAGTACGATGGAGTACACGATAAAATCGATCAAAAACGCGATCCCGCCCACAATGCCAAACTTTAATATTTGCTTCACCAGTCTCTTTTTCTTGTCTGTCTTTGTCATTTGCCAATCTTCCTTTTATTTTCTGTCTCTCTCTATTTTTTTATTCAATTCCCGAAAATCGCTTAACGACTGCCTGCCTATTTTGAAAATGCGCCGCAGATTGATAGAATTTTTGCCGCCCTGTCTCGGACGGAAGGTAATCGGAATATAAAACAACCTTCTGCCATGCTTCGTAAACAATACGGTCAAAAGAACATTTGATAAAAAGAAATCCTCCGGCACGTAAGCGATCTCTGCCTCAAGCGTCTTTGCCTTCATCAGCCTAAACGGTGTATTCGCATCCTTAACCGAAACCTTGAAGCAAAGCTTGATTACAAATTTAAGAACCTTCGTCACGACAACGCGCGAAAACCCATCCTCGCGTTTATTCCGATAACCGATCAACATGTCGTAGCGCTCCCGCTGCTCCCAAAAAGCCGCAAATTCATCCGGCAGCGTCTGCCCGTCCGAATCGGTCTGAAATATATAATCCGCATTTTGCTGCAGCGCATAATGATAGCCGTGCAGCAGCGTCGAACCGTGACCGCTGTTTTCCTTCGTCATCGGAACAAGCGCGGGATGCGTCTTCGCACATTCGCAAAGCGTCTTATATGTGCTGTCCCTGCTTCCATCGTTGATAATCACGAGTCTGCTTTCTGCTCCCGCTTTCTCGACGACCGGATACCAGTCATCTACAACCTGACGAATTGTTTCCTCTTCATTATAAGCCGGTATGACGATATACAGGCAATCACCCATTTTTCTTTTCCCCTTTTGCTTTCATTCTGACATCATACTTTTGTGCGCTCTTGCAGCCCGCCGGAGCATCTGTCTCTAAAGATACAAGCCAGCGCAAGCGCCGTCATTCCTATTGTAAACAAATAATACAGCGTTCCTACGCAGATTTTCGAGCCGGCAGATTCGCCGAATACACGCAATACAAAAAATACTGCAAACAACACGGCCACATAAACCGCTTTGATAAACTCCGCCCGCTTTTTTTCATAGAATAGAGCGGCAACGAGCACAAGTACAAAAAAGTCATAGGTTCTGTGATAAGTCACGATCAGAGACCAAAGTGTCAGAAGTCCGATGACAAGACCGTCGCTGCCCTGCGGCAATAAAAGCATCATGCAAAACAGCAGCAGCATGACGATGCCTGCTAACACAAACGAAAAGCCGGAGCCCGAAAACAGCGCCCCAAAATCAAGCCCTCCCTCCGAAACCAATACCGATGAAACCTTGAGTGGTTCCAAAAGCATATCAAAAAATGTCGCATCCAGCCACCACGCCGCAGCAAACGTCAATCCAACATGGACGAGTATGGAAGCGGCAAGCTCCTTGAACCTTCTTTTGTATATAAAATACAGCGCAAGCGGAACAGTCAGCGTATATTTAAAATAGCATAGGATCAGGCTTACAACCATTGGGATTTCTCCCTTTTCTCTTTCCGAAAAATAAACTGCCAGCAGAAAAAAGAAAAATGAAAACAGCGTATGCTGTCCTACCCCGAGCTGATTCCGATACGGCGTCCCCGCAAGCATCAACAGCATCAAAAGTGTAAAGGTCTCGCGCTTCATCTGCTTTAGAAATGTCTTTTTTACTAACCAGATGATACCGGCCGTAAACAACAGGTTCGATGCGAGCCACGCATAACGCGCCGCAAGCGGCGGCAAAAGCGTATACGGGAGCAGTAGCATTAAGAGAGAAGGAAACTGATTGGCCTCCATCTGCTTAAAATATTCCTCATAGCCGTATTGATCCAGTATGCCGGATGGAGCAAGCGACTCCTCATAGGGATTAATTTTAAACGTAAGCACCTTTGCGGCATCCCACTGGAAGTCCTGACTGAAGGCTGCCGCGTTCCGGCAACCCTGCACGACGGAGATGAGCGCAAGCAATGCGGTCACTGCAAAAATCACCATGCGCAGTTTTCTATTTTCCCATACGCGTTCTACGAATCTGTCCATCTTATCAATTTACCTTGTTCTATCTCTATTATTCCAAGTACTGCGTTTAGATATCCGCAATAACAGCCTGCTTTAATGCTTCCAAACGCTCCTTCGCATCCGCAAGGCTCGTTCCTTTAATACCCATATAGAATTTAATCTTTGGTTCCGTACCGGAAGGTCTTGCGCAACACCAGGAACTATTTTCGAGATCAAAATACAAGACATTGGAGGCCGGAAGCCCCGTCGATGTTTTTTCTCCTGTTTCCATATCGGTGATCTCATCCGCGCTGTAGTCCCGAAATTTTTGCACCTTCAAATTGCCAAAGGACTTCGGCGGATTTTTACGTAGCCGATTCATGATCTCCTCGATTTGCTGCGCACCCTCCATGCCTTTAAGTGTAATTGTATGCATTCCTTCCATAAAATAGCCGTATTGTTCGTAAATACGCAGCATCTGATCCCAAACAGTGATTCCTTGATGCTTGCAGAAAGCGGCTACCTCGCACAGGCACATCACAGCCACAATTGCATCCTTGTCCCTCGCATGAGTGCCCACAAGGCATCCGTAACTCTCCTCAAGACCGAATACATATTCATAGGTGTGGTTTTGTTCGAATAGCTTAATTTGCTCTCCGATGTACTTAAAACCCGTCAACACCTCAATCAGCTTTACAGCATAAGCCCTAGTCAGCTCATCGGCAAGATTCGTCGTAACGATTGTCTTGACAAGCGCGGCATTGTCAGGCAGTGTGCCCATCGCCTTGCGTTCGCGCAAAATATATCCCGCGATCAGCATACCGGACATATTACCCGTAAATGAAACATATTCGCCCGTTTTGGTATCCTTTGCATAAATGCCGAGGCGATCCGCATCCGGGTCGGTCGCAAGCACAATATCCGCATCCTTTTCCTTTGCAAGCTTCAGCGCCAGCGTAAATGCTTTCGGATCTTCAGGATTCGGATATTCCAGTGTCGTAAACTCCGGATCCGGCAGCTCCTGCTCCGGCACAACATAGACATGCTGAAAGCCAAGCTCGGAAAGGATTCTTCTGACCGGCAGATTGCCCGTTCCATGAAGCGGCGTATAAACAATCCTGATATCATTTGCCACTGCTTTAATGATTTCCGGGTGAATAATCAGCCTCTTTAATTCCTCGATATAGGCATCGTCGATTTCCGTACCTATCATATGATAGAGCCTGTCCGCGATTGCCTGTTCTTTTCCGATGGTCTTTACGTCGTTGTAATCCGTCACGTTTTTCACTTCATTAATAATATCCGTATCCCTTGGAGCCGTAATCTGCGCGCCATCATCCCAATATACCTTATAGCCGTTATATTCCGGCGGATTATGGCTTGCGGTCACAACGATGCCCGCCGTGCAGCCGAGCCTCCTCACTGCAAACGACAATTCCGGCGTCGGGCGCAGGGAAGGGAATAAATATGTCTTAATACCGTTCGCATTCAGACACAGCGCTGCTTCCTCCGCAAACTCCGGAGAAAAATGACGGGAATCATAAGCGAGCGCCACACCCTTGTCCTGCGCACCTTGTTTGATAATATAATTAGCAAGCCCCTGCGTCGCCTTTCTTACCGTATATAGATTCATACGATTCGTCCCAGCGCCGATTACACCGCGCAGGCCGCCCGTACCAAATTCCAGCTCCTTATAAAAACGATCCTGTATTTCCGCATCGTTTCCTTCTATCCCTGCAAGCTCCTCTCTCGTGCCCGCATCAAAATAGTCATCCTCTTTCCAAAACCTGTATTGTGACATGTGATCCATTGTTATTCCTCCTCATTTATCCTTTCATTTTGCAGGAAATTTCTCCGCCCTTCTTAAATTAAATAAGCTTGATTGCCGTATCACTCGACCATGCTTTTCGGATCGCCCCGCAGTACATAATTGCTGTAATCGAGCGAAAAATTCGGGTTAAAATACGGATCGCCTGCCTCTAAGGCGGCTTTCCATTTGTTCCTAAACAGATCACTTTCCCTGTCGTAGCGCGCCGCATTTTCCTTTGTGGCCTCGTCCGATACGTCCAGCCCTCTTGATTTTGACTCATAATGGAACAACTCCGCAAACGGCGTAAATACATTGAGGTAACCCTTTTCCCTGAGCCGCAGGCAGTAATCCACGTCATTCAGTGCAACCGCAAACTCCTCACAGAGTCCGCCGACCTCGTCAAATAAAGCCTTTCGCGTCATCATACAGGCTCCCGTCACGGCCGATACGTTCTGCGCATAACACAAACGTCCCATGTAGCCTAAATTATCCTTGGACATTTTATAGTGGGAATGTCCGGCTGTGCGGTGTGCGCCAAGTCCAAGAACGATTCCCGCATGCTGGATCGAATAATCCGGATAATAAAGCATGCAGCCGGCCGCTCCGACATCATCCCTCTGCGCGTACATCAAAAGCTCTTCCAGCCAGCTACGTGTCACGACCTCCGTGTCATTATTCAAAAGGACGAGATAATTTCCCTTCGCAAAGCCCGCACCAAAATTATTGACGGAAGAATAATTAAACGCACCCTCGTATTTCACGACACGAATAGCCGGATGCATTTCCAGCGTCTTATAATACGAAAACGTCCCTGCCTGCGTACTGTTGTTCTCAATTACGATAATCTCATAATTTTCATACGACGTCTTTGTTGTGATCGAATCGATGCATCGCCGCAAATCAGCAGCGTGGTCTTTATTCGGAATCAGAATCGAAACGAGCGGCTTATCCGTCAGATGATAGCGGATCCTGAAAATAGTCTCAAAGGCTCTCGAGCTTTCGATTTTAAACTGTTCAAAGCCGCAAGCCGTTAAATGTGCGCAAACCGCTCCCTTCGCCGCATCAATCGCATACATCTTGGCATGGATATCCGATGCGACGCTTCCTGCATGGGAACGCCAGTAATACAAAATTCTCGGCACATGCACAATCCTCTCGGCAGCAGCCGTCAGGCGCAAAATCATGTCATGATCCTGACTGCCATCGAACTCACCGCGAAACAGTACCTTATCCTTTAGCAGCTTTACCGAAAATACGGAAAAATGACAGATGTAATTATTTGCGCGTAAATTATCGATTGCGAAATCTGGTTTAAAATGCAGCGTAATCATATGATCAATGCTGTCGCCCTGAAAAGTTGTCTCATCGCAGTAAATATAATCAGCATTCTGCTCGCAGATGACCTTCATATATTCATACAGAGCGCACGGGTGCAGCAGATCGTCATGATCAAACAAGCCGATATACTCCCCTGTCGCAAGAGAAAAGCATGCGTTCGTATTTCCCGAAATACCAAGATTTTTTGACAACTTCTCATATTTAATCCTGCTGCCGGAAAGTCCCGCTTCCTTTGCTGCAGATTCGTCTTTTTTCATTAGTTCAAGGCAAATCCGTTCAACGTCCTTATGCTGTTCATCAGAACCATCGGCCAGACACAACTCCCAGTTTTGGTAAGTCTGCGAAAGTACGGAGCCAATCATTTCCCGCAAAAACGTTTCGGGAGTATTGTAAAGCGGCACAAGGATACTGAATTTGATCTCCTTGGAAAACTTCGTATTCCGCTGCTTTTCCGCCTCCTCTGGAGAAGGCATGCTTTGTGTGCCGTAACTTTTATAGGCCTTTCGCTCGATCTGCTTACTTTTTAGCTTGCGCATCAGATTTTTGAAATTTCCGTACCGTCTGATACGGATAAAAAAGTTCTTTATGTGGCTCCAAACCAGACGAAATGGGTAAATAGCCCGCCAAAGCTTACTCTTTCTGATTTTGTCCAGCTTATAGGTCAGATCGGCGTTCAGCGCCTCTGCAGAAACAAGTGCCTGCGTCAGTTCCTCATTCTTCGTCAGTTCTTTTTCATAAAGCTCTTTATAATAATCATATTTCTTCTCTGAATAATCCATCTCTTGAGACATAATACTCCCCTATTGTTACATATTTGCGACCCCAAAGTCTTGATATAAACAGCATTCCAAGCGAATAGGTGCGACCCGGGTCAATGACAGAGGCAGGAATCCTGCATACAAAACCAGCCAGCTTCGCATTCTTTGCCTTCTGAAACACCAGTTCCACATCTTCACGGTATTTAGGACTAACCGGCACCTCAAGGCACCGCTTCTTTTCATATGCTGTTTTTTCCTGTAGGCAGAGCCGCCGTTCATACATTGCATTGTTACGCTTTAACAAAACAGCCCAGCCCTCGAAACGGTAAACATCCTCCCGCCCCTTGCCGACAGCGCGTTCCAGACCAAAGTCTTCGACATGAAAATTCAGCCGCCAATTCCGCTTCCCCGACAGCTTCGCTTTTGTAATGATCTGATTTTCATAGTTTCTTTTTTCATGATCAGCCTGCACATTTGGTTCAAAATCAAGCGTGTCCGGTATCAGGCTTTTATTATAAAAAGGATCAAACCCTTCCATCAGCCACGCATGCTGCTCATAAAACAGCGCCCGTTCTGATGCCAGCCTTTCATACTTTGCATCGTCAAGTTTATCGGCACCGCGCGAAAGGGACTCGTGATGATAGAGCACGCAGTCGTTTCGCACAACATTATAATATCCCTGCTCATACAATTTGACGCACAGGTCGATGTCATTATAACTAACTTCCATTCTATCACTAAAACCGCCAACTTTAAAGTATTTTTCTTTAGACAGCATCAAACAGGCACCTGTCACAGCCAGTACATTATAAGTAAACCTGTTTCTTCCGAAATAATAAACTTCCTTGTCGGAATATGTTGCGAGCTTATGAGACGGTCCGCAGTCTAGATCGGTGACGCCTGTATGTTGAAGGATATCGGAATCCGGATAATATAGTTTCGCCCCTACCGCGCCGATATGCGATGCCGATGCATAAGTAAGCAGCTTTTCGATAAAATCGGGATCCTTCACCTCAATGTCGTCGTTTAAAAACAGCAAATAGCTGCCCCGTGCCTGCTTTGCACCTTGATTGCACATCTTGGAAAAATTAAATGCAAACGCATTGTATAAATAAGAAATGTGCAGCTTCAGATTCTCCTTTATGTAGGAAGTAATACGGTTTCGTTCCTCATCTCTGCTTCCGTTGTCCACAATAATAATTTCCAGCAGAGATAGTGGAAGCAGCTTCCCCGCTTCCTGCTCCTCGTATCGGTTTTGAATGCTGTCAAGACACCGGAACAAAATCTCTGTGTTATCCTTGGAAGGGATGATAACGGATACAAGCGGCATTTGTGCTCCCTCTTTCCAGCTTGGTGTCCGAATACCCCTTCTTAAAAATGCTGTATTTCTGACAGCCGAGTAAGCCGCGCCCCCGTACCTCGTCACAAGCTCTTGGTAAATCCGTTCGCGTGGTGTACTAAAATAGTGAAACAGAATTTCGGAAACGTGCGTTATTTTATTTGCCTTCTCGGTATATTTTAAAAGGAAATCATAAAGCCTGACTTCCTCATCCGGCTCCTCCTGAACGGATAGCAGGTCAATCTGCTCCGCAATGCCGCGTCTTACGGCAAACAAACTTCCAATATAGTTAAACGACAGCAGCGTATCCGGCGACCAGTCCGGCTTCAGCCAGGGCGTATGCCGGACGCGGTCTTCCTTCCACATAAAATCCTCGTCACAGTAAATGAGATCCGAATCGATTCTGCCATCAGGGGCTTTTGCGCCTGAAAACAGTCGCATTAGAGCATCGTCTGCAGGCTCGCCGTTCACATTCACAAATAAAAAATAGGCTGTTCCGTTTAAATAACGACCGTTTTTATATTTGCTTTTCTCTCCAAACAAATCGAACAAATCAAGTTTGCCGTTTCCGAATTCCACACGCACAAAATCTTCCTGTATGGAAGCTTCTAAAGAATCTCCAACACAGGAAACAAGAGGGCTACTTTCCTGTCGTACCCCTCCTGCGCGTTCCTTCTCTTTCGTTATATAATAGGCGTACGGATCTGTCTGCTTTTGAAGCTCTGCAATATAATCCGCCTTGATTCTTTTCCTGTCAAAAAGGCTCATCTATTCCTTCACTTCGCTTTCTCTGTTATAAACAAATCCCGCTGGCTGCTCCCCCGGCTCTTTTATTTTGCATTTGAACAGAATACGATCCAAAAGAGTCGGTTTGTCTTTTTCACTTTCCTTGTTTTTTAAGAGCATATCGCGAAACGCTTCGTAAAATACGCCAAAAATCATCGTTACACTGTATTCCGCATGCAGGCTCTTCGCACCACGCGGCAAATTTCCCAGTATGATCTGCGCATCATCCGTATCAAACAAAATCGTACTTTCATCAATCTTATAACCATTTATGAGGAATCTGGAAATTTCTTTTGTTTCACCGTTTGCCATCTTCAGCTCCAGCTTCTCTACATGAAGCAAGCACGGATAATCGGTAGGATCAATTCGCAAGGCAACCATATTACTCGCAAGCGAAATATCCATCGACACGAACGAATCGTCCGATACATTCGCAAGCACGCACACTTGATTTTCCTCGGCAAAGCCTTCTCCATAGCTGAAATAGATTTTAGGCATATTCAAATTTCTAAGATAGGACGCAATACCAAGCACCTTATCAAGCCGCACCGTCGCCGACGGCATCATGACCTGCATAACCTCCAGAGAAGCGATTCCGCTGATAATATATACCTGGAAACAATGCTCCATATCACAAAACAGCGCCCGCTCTACTTGATCGATTCCGCATTCTAAATAGATATCTTTACCCTGCCGGGCAAGGTATTGAGAAAATTTTCCTTCTTTCCTGTTTTCAAAATAATAGAACAAAGAACGATAAATGATAAACTGAGCCGGAATCGGAAACCGATACATCCACTCATAATCGAGCACATTCCAGACACCGTTTTCCTTTTCCGTTTCATCATATACAATATTAGAAAAAATCATGTCAAAATTACAAGTCTTCGATGCCGCGTAGGTCTTTTCAAATTTCCGATCACCAAAAATATCCCTAAAGCTCTGCGTCATCTCAAAGACGCCCTGACCTCCTACCTGCATAATCAACGCACAATACTCTTTGATCAAGGCAAGCATCACTTCATATTTGGCCTGCCCCTCAAGCAGATCCAGATATTTTTCCAATGTGATGCCCTTTAAATAAGATAGCTCCACCCCATCCTTAGCCTTAGAGCTAACACCGGCAATCAGAGGTGCCGGCTCCAGACCCTGTAGGAAGCGGCAAGCATTCGGTTTTAGCTTTGTTCCGGAATAAATTTCACACAGAGTTTGATAATTGGAATAGATCTCCCGAATATGCGGGTTCGTCCTTGTATCAAGGGCAATCTTGTAAACCGTTCGCTTTTTATCCCTTTTCTGTGTAATCACCGTCGCAACGCGGTACTGGGCTGCGCGCTCGTTCGCATATTTTGCAAACACCGGAAGCTCCGAACAGGTTTCCCAAATATCCTCATAGGAAGCAATCACGAGAAATGAGTTAGAAAAATGCTGGAACAGACCTTCTTCAATCAGCGAGTCAAATACCCTTCCCTCGTCAAACGTCACAACTCTGTCTGCGTCGAAATTCCTCAGATTCGTCGTCAACTCCCCTGCTTTTGGTAAATATTCATCCGAATAGATCGTGTGCGGAAGCTTATAATCCGGATAAGGAAAATAAAATTTTGTCCGAAAGCCCGACTCCTGCATAATCTGTCTGAGCCTTTCCTTGGAAAACGTCTTTACGCCGTCAAAATCAGGATAACCTTCGATCCCCGAATAATACATGCCTGTATGGTCCTCTTTACAGCCTGCAAAATACTTAAGTCCAAACCGGTTTTCAATCGCCGTAACAAGCTTGCCGCCGGGCGCCAGATGCCTGCCGACCGCGCACAGCAGCTCATGATACGAATCAGGCGCATGAATGTAGCTTTCCGCATATTCCAACACGCCAATCAGTGTGATATAATCATATTTCTCGGTAATTTCCTTTTCAATTTCCTCAAAATTGCCGACAATAATTTCGATGTTGTCGTATTCCCTGTGGCGATTCGCATTGATCAGGCTCCGTTTTTTGCTGAGCTCAATGCATGTCACCGAACCGGCCATTTCAGCGAGCTTACCGGTAATCGCACCGCAGCCTGCACCGATCTCGAGTACCTTCGCCTTTTTATCAATTGGCAGCCAGCTTACAATATTTTCTCTGATATAGGACAAATGATACATGACCGACCACGAGCGGCTGTTCTGAATGACATGCTCATATTCCGACGCGTGGTAGCGCTGCACGAGGTCAAGCAGGATGTCCTCGCTGGAGCCCTCCGAATAAAAGTCCTCTCCCACATAATAATTGTAATTGAGCTTTACATTTCCGACTGCATCCATCTTTTCTTTATTTGTCTTCATCTTCTTTTCTCACCGTCACGATCGAATCCATGTCATAATAACCCGTCGTATTTTTAGAAGAAATTACTGTCAGGTTAAATACGTCATAAAGCCTGTGATAGACCGTAAAATTCCCTTCTCTGTAGCCCACACAGCCGAGAGAAACTAAATACTCCCCGCCTTGCAGACTCATATTCTGTGTAAACGTCGTTATCAGGACATCACCTGGCTCCGGGGTACCCGTCGTTATTTTTTCAAACATGGTATTCGTGCCTGTAATTTCAGTTCCCTGCATATTTTTAAACGAGACGGCAAATATAGGATCCTGCACGCTCTCGAAAAAACGGATTTTTAGCTTGACGGTAAACTCCTCGCCCTTAATGA
This sequence comes from uncultured Lachnospiraceae bacterium, assembly GCA_964566545.1. Taxonomy (GTDB): domain Bacteria; phylum Bacillota; class Clostridia; order Lachnospirales; family Lachnospiraceae; genus JAEYFP01. Next base: position 57,751 of record CAZMIX010000001.1, read on the forward strand.
TCGTGTTCGTAATTGTTCCTTCATTGTCGTAAGCACAATAATCCTCGAATTCCGCGAGGCCGCTTCCATACTCATCCAGCTTCGGGTTCAACGTCATCCGATCCTTCCACCGGCTGCCTGCCGAGAGCTCCGCGCTCTTTGCCGTATCGGCTTTTCTGTCGAGCTGTCCGACAAGCACTTTTTTGTACATATCAATGATTTCTTTCGGCTCGCCCTCGCCTATTTTATTACCCTTTTCCAGCAAAATGACGCGGTCACAGTATTTACTGATGCTGCTTAAATCATGACTGACAAACAGAATTGTCTTTCCCTGTTTTTTGAACTCTTCAAATTTCCTGTAGCATTTGTTCTGAAAAAATACATCACCTACAGAAAGTGCCTCATCAACGATAAGAATTTCCGGATTGATATTGATCGCGACCGCAAAAGCAAGGCGCACAAACATGCCGCTTGAATATGTTTTCACCTTTTGATCGATAAACTCTCCGATATCTGCAAAATCTAGAATGTCCTGCAATTTCGCATCAATTTCCTCCTCAGAAAAACCAATCATCGTTCCATTTAAGTAAATATTTTCAATCCCGGTAAATTCCATATTAAAGCCGGCGCCGAGCTCAAGCAGCGCCGAAATGCGGCCGTTAATCTGTATATTGCCCGCCGTCGGGTTCAATACACCCGTAATGATTTTCAAAATCGTCGATTTGCCGGAACCGTTCGTCCCGATAATGCCGACGGTCTCTCCCGTGCTCACCGTCATGCTCACGTCGTTTAAGGCATAGTGTTCCCTGCCGTTGATATTTTTACCAATATGCAGCGCTTCCTTGAGCCTGTCCCGATTGCGGTCATACAGCTTATATACTTTTGTCAAGTGCTCGATTTGAATTGCCGGTAATGATCCCATAGCCGCTCCTATTATAATACGTCCGCAAAATGTATTTTCAGGCGCTTAAAAATCAGCGCGCCGAATGCAAATAAGCAAAGTGTCAAAATCCAAAAATATGCCGTTGAATAAAAGGTTTCCCAAAACCATATTTTATCAATCAGCGCATTCCGATAACCTTCTACGATATAATTCATCGGGTTTAATTTAAAGAACACCCGTAATCTCGGAGAAAGAGTAGTTAAATTCCACAGAATTGGTGTTGCCCAGATGCCGACCTGTAAAGCAATGGAGATGATTTGTCCCAGATCCCTGAAGAAAATGATGATTGAGCACGTAATATAGCAAAATCCCAGCACAAATACAAACATGCAGAGCGAATAATAGAAAATTTGCAGCGTATATAAATCCGGATAGTAACCGTAGCACGCAAATAAAATCAATGCGAATAACACAAAGAATGCATGTACGAACAACGCTGATATGATTTTAATAATTGGAAGAATACTGATTTTAAATACGACCTTTTTTACAAGATAATTATATTCCAAAAGCGCATTGGTTCCGTTGGAAAGCGCCTCAGAAAAGAAAAACCACGGCACGATTCCGGCAATCAGCCACAGAATGTAAGGGATCTCAATATCACCCTTTACCGCAACGGCTCTTGAAGGAAGTGCGATGGTGAATACAAACCAATAAAGCAGTACGGTAATGATCGGCTGTACGAATGCCCAGACAATTCCCAAATAGGAACCGGCATATCTCGTTTTGAAATCATTTTTGGACAGCTTCCAGATCAAGTGTCGATTCTGGTACAGCTCGATTGGAAGTATTACAATTTTTTCGTACATACGCAGAAATACGAGATAGATTCCATCCAAAATCACACAGGAGATCACTTTTTTGATGATTTCCTGCGTATGCTCCGCTAATGGATTGTGGTGAAAAATAATATATAAATTCAAAGCCAGTACGAACGCCGATACGATCAGAATGATTTTTTTCTTCTTAGACATAAAATCTCCTTCGGAGACACCATATGCCCCCATTCCTTAATGCTACCGCTCTAAATTTTTCAGAGCCGGCCATTTTGTATCCTTATCGGATATCGTCAACTCCATCCCTTCTTCCATCGGCCAGTCAATGCCGATTTCCGGATCATTCCAGATAATACCGCCTTCATCGTTGGGATGATAGAAATCCGTACATTTATATACAAATTCCGCATAATCGGACAAAACAAGGAAGCCATGAGCAAAATTTTTAGGAATAAAAAACATTTTCTTATTTTCCTCGGAAAGCCGGACACCATATGACTGCCCGTATGTCTTGGAGCCTTCCCTCATATCAACAACCACGTCATATACCTCGCCGCGGATGACACGCACAAGCTTGTCCTGCGGGTAGTTGATCTGGAAGTGCAATCCACGCAGCACGCCTTTTTTGGAAGCAGACTGGTTATCCTGCACAAATTCCTGATGAATGCCCGCATCTTTAAAATCATTGTAATTGTAGGTTTCCATAAAATAACCGCGCTTATCGCCAAACACTGTCGGCGTGATCACCTTCAGCCCTTCAATATGACATGTTTCCACTGTAATTTTGCTCATTCCGCTATTCCTTCTTTTCTATCATCATTAATATCCTAAGTAGGACTGATTCATATCAACATTGCCGCTGATGCCGTTGACCGATCCCTTTGAGGTGTACTGCCACAAATCATAACGCCCTGCGTAAGTCGGCCCGCCCGCGTTATACTGTGCCAGCCAGATCTTATAGCCGGACAGCTCCGAAGCATTCATATAACTTGTCAGCCACGTCTTATTCGCATAGACACCCGGTGTATAACCTGCGGAGCGTACCGTGTTACAAAACGCTTTGATGATCGCTGTGCGCTGAGACGCGGACATCGAGTTGAAGCCCGGTCGGTTGCTGCTCTCCACATCCATAAAGACCGGATAGTTAATTCCGTAGCCGGAGCAAAGCGCCGCACACATACTCGCCTCTTCCACCGCTTCTGCTTCTGTCAGCGCCGTTGTAAAGAAATAAACGCCAACCTTTAAGCCTGCCGCCTTCGCGCCCTTGATGTGGGATACAAAGTACGGATCCTGAATGAGTGCGCCCGTCGAAGACCCGCGGTAGCCGCAGCGAATGATCGCATAGCTGATGCCCGACGATTTGACGGAGGACCAGTTGATGCTCGGCTGGTATTTCGATACGTCGATACCGAGCGTACCGGAGCCCTGTGTCAGACTGCCGTCCGTAGCAAAGTTATATTTCACCCCCGCAATGACCTGCTCGCCCGTCACATAAGTGTTGTCCTTCTTATAATAATAGGTCTTTCCTTCTATTGTCTGCCATCCCGTATACAGGAATGCATCCAGTTTTTTATAATATTTGCTGAATTTGCCGCTCTTATAATCCGCATATTTCGCGAGGCGGTATGCATTATTTTCATATACATAGAGTGCATTTTTATCTTTATCATAAAGCTGCGCTTTATCGGCATATAGATCGCCCGCTACCGTGATCGTCAGCGTCGCTGTCTTGCCGTTGCTGCCTGTCGCCGTCAAAACTGCGGAACCAGCCTTGACGCCCTTTACGGTGCAGGTCAGTCCATCCGTCGTAATCGTCGCAAGGTTCGTGTCGGATATTTTCCATGTCACGGTCGCAGTTGACGGTACAACTGCCGCCTTAATCGCCGTCGTCGAACCTACCGCCACGCTGGCTGTTCCAGACAGGGTAACGGAAGCATCCACTACTGTTACGGTACAGGTCGCTTTTACACCATTGACAGTTGCAGTAATTGTTGATGTTCCGGCTTTTGCTCCCTTTAGCGTATAGGTGTTGCCACTTGCATTCACCGTAACCGCATCGCCCGAAACACTCCATGTGACTGTAGCCAACGGAGTAACCATAGCATTCAATACAAGAGACTCCCCTACCGTGATAGCCGCTGAAGTTTTATCCAAGGTAATGGTAGTAGTGGCAGCAGCTCCAATCGTAACATCACAGGAAACTGTTGCTGTCGTATCGTTATTATAAGTAACAGTCGCTGATATTTTTGTAGTTCCAACTGCAACTGGTTTTACCACACCTGTAGTAGGATCGATCGTCGCAACGGCAGGATTCAAACTGCTCCAACCGGACACACTTTTAACCTTTTCTTTTGTCCAAGTCATCGTCCCTGTACTTCCGCCCGCCTTTAATCCGGCAGGAGGCGTCAGTATACAGGAATAGACCTCTGTTGCTTTTACGGTTATCGCACAGGTTGCCGTTGCCGTCTTTCCATTCGCCGTTGCCTTTGCTGTAATTGTGGCGGTTGTCCCCGCTGCTGTTCCTGTTGCCACAGAAACTGTTCCTGTTGTCGAGTCTACCGTAATAGCCGATGAATCCGAAATCCATTCAACACTCGCATTGGCTGGCTCTTTATTGCTAATTTCAATGGGTGCGGTACCTCCCGCATCAATTTCCAAGCTTGATTTACTTAGTGAAATTTTAGTCTCCGGTACATCGTTGTCTGATACTAAAAGTGCCACAAATGCCGTGATACCATTCAAATCGCCGGTCTTTGTCGCTTCCTTGATGACATTCAGCACTGCGACAAACGTGTTTTCCTTTTCTGTTGCCTTTGCCGTGTTCGTAAGAACGACCTCGGATTCCACGTAGGACTCCCCGTTTGCGGTCTTTGTGGACTCTACCCATTCCACCGTATCCTTAAGCGCTGTGCCGGTCTCGACATCGGCTGCCTGATTGCCGTTTGCATCCTCGACTGCCGCATTGACTTCTTTCTCTGTCTTAATTTCATCCTTGATATTCTGGATAACTTTATATTCTATCTTTGCTTTTACAGAAACGCTCTGATCCGCAGGCAGCACATAGCCCGCCAGCGCGTCGCTCGGATTGATCTTCACGGAATAATCGCCCGCACCGACCTCCGTCAAATGAATGATGCCGTCCTCGTCATCATCTTCATTTTCCGATGTCTTTCCGTCTGCATCTGTCACGGTCACGTCCCACGGAAGTCCCTTGACAAGCATATCCTCGTCATCTATGAGCTTTATTTTTAAATCTTTTTCTACCGAAGTCAGCACAAGCGATAACACCTTGCCCGAAGCTTCTTCCGACTCTGCCGCGGCAACCGGCATCTCTTCCTCAATCATTGTCTTTATCTCTTCTGTGATCTGCGTTTCTTCCTCAAACTGATTCAGAGAAGCAACCGCAAGCGCTTTATTCTGCTCGCTCTGATAATTCGCATAAACGGCCGTTGTCGTAATGCCTGTGCAAAAAATAACAGCAGCCATAATGAGAGTCGCCCACTGGAGAGGTGTAAAGTTTCCGAAGCCTCCGAAAAAGCCTTTCAACGTCCCACCGATACCAAAGCCCTCTCCATCCGACATCAGATTCTTCTGCGTATCGCGCCAATCCGCTGACTGCTCGCGGAATTTACTTTGCTTCTGCACTGTCTGCTGATACGGTTGTTTTTCTGCCATGCCTCTTTGTACGGCTCTTTGCGGTCTTCCTTGCAGATCCGCCGTTCCCTTCGGAACGCGGCGCCTTACTTTTTTCCCGCCAACCGCATTTTTTTCGGTTTTTCTTTTATGCTTTAACTCCTCTGACTGAATGATAATTTTCTTGTCCACGGACTCCTTGATTGATCTTTGATCCGCTCCCTTCAAGGTCGTGCCGACCGCATCAAGCTTACCGGAAATCTCCTTTTCCAATTCCCGATCCTCTTTGGCATATTTGTCATAAATACTTTCCTGACCTTGCGCCATATAAGGAACCCCCGGTTGTCTTTTGGGCAGCTTGCCCTCACCTAACAGCCCGTTCTTCGCAGCGCTTTGTGCGCGTGCCGTTTCGATAAAGAGGAATTCGTCTTCCATGATCGTGGAATTGATAATATTCTGCTCAAACTCCTGTGCGGCCTGCTTTGCGTCAGACCGCTGCACATTTTTATTCTGAGCGGGCATCGCGTCCTCGTCAATTTCCCAAGACTCCTCTACAAGCGGTCTATCCCACTCATATTTATTTTTTTCTTTTCTGACCTGCTCGCTTTCTTTTCTCTGCTGGAACTCCTCCCATGCGACAGGCTGGCATTGAATTGCTTCTTTCCCGTTAAATTTTTTCTTTTTTTCCTTCAAGGTTTTTTCAGATTTTCCCTTATTAAATCCGTTCATACTGTCCTCCCTTTCGCAAACTCTCAAGCTTGACCATAAAAACTCGGCCAATTCCCCTGCTTATAAACCATTTGCAACATCAATCAGATACTTCCCGTATTCTGTTTTCATAAGCGACTCCGCCAGCTTTAAAAGCTGTTCTTTGCTGATAAAGCCTCTCCGATAAGCGATCTCCTCAATACAGGAAATGTACATCCCCTGACGGTTCTGAAACGCGCTCACAAAATTTGCGGCATCCAGAAGCATATCGTGATTTCCCGTATCCAACCATGCAAACCCTCTTCCAAGCGTCTCCACATGCAGTTCTCCCCTCATGAGATATGCATTATTTACACTCGTGATCTCAATTTCTCCTCTGGCCGAAGGCTTTACGTTTTTCGCTATTTCTATAACACTGTTATCATAAAAATACAGACCGGGCACAGCATAATTCGATTTTGGGTGTTCCGGCTTTTCCTCAATGGAAACGGCCATTCCGTTTTCATCAAACTCGACGACGCCGTATTCCCGCGGATCCCTGACGTAATAACCAAAGATCGTCGCACCCTTCTCTCTCGTAGACACGACTCGCAGAAGCTTCGAAAAGCTTTGACCGTAGAATATATTGTCACCGAGGATCAGCGCAACGCTGTCCGTCCCAATAAATTCCTCCCCTACGAGAAATGCATCCGCAAGCCCTCTGGGTGTTTCCTGCACCGCATAGGACATCTGAAGTCCAAGCTGCTCTCCGCTTCCGAACAGTTCTTGAAACATCAGCAGATCGCGGGGGGTGGATATAATTAAAATTTCCTGAATACCTGCAAGCATCAGAATCGACAGCGGGTAATAAATCATCGGCTTGTCATAAACCGGCATCATCTGCTTAGAAATCGCTTTCGTCAACGGATAAAGCCTTGTACCTGCGCCGCCTGCTAAAATGATTCCCTTCATTGATACATCTCCTTATAATAATTCTGGTAATCGCCGCTTGTTACGTGTTTCATCCAGTTTTCATTTTCCAAGTACCATTTGACCGTCAGCTTAATGCCCTCTGCGAACATCGTCTCCGGCTCCCAGCCGATTTCGGATTTGATTTTGTCCGGCGCTATGGCATACCTTCTGTCGTGTCCCTTTCGATCCTCCACATAAGTGATCAGATCCTTTGTTGCATGCTGCTTTCTCGGATCGGAATCCGCAAGCAGCTCTCGCACGGTATCTATAATAATATTGATGATTTCAATGTTCTGTTTTTCGTTGTGACCGCCAACGTTATACTTCTCGCCGATCACTCCCTTTTCCGTCACCATATCGATGGCTTTCGCATGATCCATGACATAAAGCCAGTCGCGGACATTCTTTCCGTCTCCGTAAACCGGAAGCGGTTTCCCCTGCAGCGTGTTGTTGATTATAAGCGGAATTAGCTTTTCCGGAAACTGATACGATCCATAATTGTTACTGCAATTTGTGATATTGGCCGGAAAATGATAAGTATCAATATATGATTTTACGATCATATCCGAAGATGCCTTGCTCGCGGAATACGGGCTATGCGGATCATAGGGTGTTGTCTCGTAAAAATAGGTACCCTCCTCCTCAAGCGAGCCGTATACCTCATCCGTGGATACATGCAGAAATTTTTTATCGGCCTTGAAACCATCCGCCGTTTCCCACGCCTGCTTTGCGCAATTAAGCATGACGAGCGTACCCAGCACATTCGTCTGCATGAACACCTCCGGGTTGCGAATGCTTCTGTCAACATGGCTCTCCGCCGCAAAATGGATAACCCGATCAATCTCATTTTCTGCAAAAATAGCAGCAATCGCTACTTTGTCACAGATATCGGCTTTGATAAACGTATAGTTATCTCTGCTCTCCACATCCTTTAAATTTTCCGGATTGCCCGCATAGGTGAGCGCATCTACATTGATAACCCTAATAGTGTCCCCATATTTCCCAAATATATAGTGTATATAGTTAGATCCAATAAAGCCGGCCCCGCCGGTTACAAGATAAGTTCTCATAGCTGCCCTCCATTGTCGCATAATCTCGTAGTATTATAACATTAATAAAGCAAAAACACAACCTGCAAACGAGCAAAACGGGGCACGGTAAACCGCAAAAACAGGATATCCGCACTTTCACGGATACCCTGTTAATAAATTATATATTATTTTTTACGTCTTCCAAGCCAAATCACAAGTCCGCTTACAAGTACAATAACAGGAATCAGGAACATGACAGTCGCACTGCCAATAATAAATACGCTTCTTGGTACGGTTAAGTTCGCTGCCGTATAATCCTTGACCGGAATTGAGACACTCGTTTCCTGATCCGACATCTGACCGATCATATTTGTAATCATTTCGAAGTTGGCTCCCGAAACGGTGGCATTCGCATCGTCAGAAATAAAGTTTTCCGAAGTCAGCCATAAGAATTTCATATCTTCCCCGCCAAACGCCTGCGTTACATAGACACCAAGGGCAAACGGCCCGCTCGCATCTCCGTCCTCCTTCTCCCATGTCTGCATGTTCTTCACATTTGTCTTCGCGTAAGCTTTATCTGAAGTGACAAGGATCTGTTTTACCTCCGGTCCTTCTTCATTCTCCGCCCCATTCTCGTCCATAGCGATGCCCTGCGCATATGGCATAAATACGAAGCGCTTATCGCTCACAAGCGAGGATGTGACGGCGCTTCCGTTTACATCAGGAAGCAGATAGTAAGGATTCTGGTAATAATAATTAGAATCGGGATCCGCAACAATGCCATCGACTAGTGTCAATCCATATTTCTCAAATATCTTTGTAAAAATCGGCGTGCCCTCCTGCGTCCATGAAGTGATGAAAATCGCCTTGCCGCCTTTATCCAGATAATCGCTTATTTTTTGCGCATCCTCCTGCGTATAATCCGCTGTGGGCGCCAGCACAAAGATTCCCGCCGCATCCTCCGGAATTGCATCATAATTCAGCAGATTAATCGATTCCATATCGACGTTTTCCTTTTGGATACTCGCTAAAATACCGCCAGACAGCGTGAGTTCGCCATGTCCTGTGATTTCATAGAGCTTTGGCATCTCCTCACTCGTCACGTAGGCGATCGCGCTTGTCAACTGACCCTCGCCGTCATAACCCGTTACCGTTTGTGCATAAGTCGTATAATCGATATCACTTTCATATAGATCGCTGTAGCTGACGACCTTATAACGCTTCTGGCTTTCAATGATCAGGCTGTTGGACTCCAAAGAGGCTTCCGTATAGCTGCCCGCAAATTCAGGATACAGGGACGGATCCTTGTATGTAACTATAATATGCCCGGAACCGGCCTCATATTTTGCAAGCGTTTTTTCAATGATCGTATCTTGACTGCTCTCATTTGCAAGAACATAAATCATAACATCTTCATCCAAATTCCCCAACATTTCTTCGGTCTGCTCCGAAATCTGGTACAGCTTTTCATTTGTCACATCAAACTGCTTCATCGAATCCGGCAGGAGACTCACGCCGTAATTGATGAGTATAGACGCGGCGATGACAACAACGAGCAGTCCCGTGCTGAACGCACCCCTGCGTATCCGCTTTGTCGCGACGCTCCAGCACTTTTTCCGAATAACCTGAGTTGTAAAAAACAAAAATACAGCAATCAGCGTCAGGAAATAAAGAAAGCTCGGAATATCAAACACACCGTCAAAAAACGTAGATAAGCGGGAATTAAAGCTATAAACACCAAGAATTTTTGTCACAATATTTTCTCCGGTAAACAGCAGTCCCGAAATACCTTCCATCATATAACCGAGAAACAAAAGCAAAAATGTAAGTACTGCAGCCACGATCTGGTTTTCCGCCAGGGAAGAGGCAAATTGTCCGATCGCAATGCAGGCCGCGCCAAAGACAAAAAATCCAAGGATCGACACATAAGTATCGGCATAAGGAACTTCACCCATCAGTCCCAATGCCAGGGGATAAATGCCCATAATCAAAACCGGGAATAGAAAAGTGGTCACCAGCGACAGGTATTTTCCTAAAATAATCTGATACGCAGGCACCGGAGCCGTATACAAAAGCTGATCCGTATTCTGCCTTTTATCCTCTGCCATGATACGCATCGTTAGTACCGGCACGACAACCAGCAGCACGAACAAAATAGAAGAAAGCGCATACGCAAAATAGGGGTATCCCTGTCCGAGATTATATGCCGAAAAATAAAGTCCCCCAAAAAACAGGATGACCGCCATGAACACCCAGCCAATCATAGAATGAAAGATGGATTTTAATTCTCTTTTATAAACCGCTATCATGACGCCTCCACCTCCTCTTTTGAAGTCAGCTCCATAAACACATCCTCAAGGCTCGCTTTCAGAATTCCCATTTCAATAATCGGCATCCGTTTTTGAGCCATCAAATAAAACAGCTTTTCCCTGATATCAACATCTGCTTCGGTTTCGATTTCCATGCGGCTTCTCTTTTGCGCTTCCTCTTCGATTTTGTATGATTCTATTTCCGAAAGTTCTTTTAGTGCACTTTCGACCTCTTCCTTCGGTGCACTGACAGTCACATGCAGCGTCCGTTTGCCTTCCATCAGCCGGCTTAGGTTTTCCGGCGTATCCTTTGCCACAAGCTTTCCGCGTGACAAGATCATAATCTCATCACAAACAGTGCTGACTTCCGATAAAATGTGAGAGCTTAAGATAATGGTGTGCTCTTTTCCAAGCTCCTTGATTAAATCGCGGATCTCAATGATCTGCTTCGGGTCTAATCCAACCGTAGGCTCATCGAGTATAATAATTTCCGGTGAACCAAGCAGCGCCTGCGCAAGACCGACACGCTGCTTATAGCCCTTTGAAAGATTCCTGATCAGCCTTCCTTTCACATCAAGGATATCGGTCTGGCGCACAACCCGTTCCGACTCCTCCTCTCGTTCAGCCTTCGGAATTTTCTTAAGTTCCGCAGCAAACAACAAATATTCCTCTACCGTCATATCCAAATAGAGCGGCAGAAGCTCCGGCAGATAGCCAATCTGGCTCTTCGCTTTTTCAGGCTCCTTGAATATATCATGTCCGTTAATTTCGACCGTACCTTCATTTGCACATAAGTATCCTGTCAGAATGTTCATCGTCGTGGATTTGCCCGCTCCGTTCGGTCCCAAAAAGCCATAAATCTGTCCGGTCTCCACCTGAAAGCTTAAATGGTCAACCGCAACATGACTGCCGTACCGTTTGACAAGCCCCGTTACCTTTATCATATAGCCTATCCTCCCTTAGTTTCATATTTTCTTATTATGAATAATAAATGTGTTAATAGTTTCAAAAAAATGTGAATTTTTTGTGTCTTATACATGCATATTTTGTACGCGTCTAACAATTATTTGTTGTTTTTCATTATTATCCTGTGGGCGTATTGACTTTATTCCTATATTCAGTTTACTATTTCCATAATGGTGCCAGATGAAAAGGAAATAGGCAAACTAAAGCAGGTTATAAGGAGCGGCAAAATTATGATGTACTTACATTTTTGTAAGAATTGCCGGCAAATTTTTATTTTAAGCGGCCATCAGCAGGAATGCATTAAATGCGGCAGCAGACTCACGGAGCTGAAGCTTCTTTATCATATCTATGTTGATTACTCACCTGAGCAGCGCCAACATCTGCTTTCCTTATTAGAAAATCCTGAGGAACTGGCACAGCAAAGAAAAAAATATCGTTTTTCCAAGCAAACGAAGCGTTATCGGCAATGGGCGATAAAAAAAGAAGACACCCTCCCACTTTGAAAGAGTCCTCCTTTTTATTCTTTTATTATTTGTGTTTGATTGTGGATATCAGCCCACCAGCGTGTTATATTTTCTGTCCAGGCGTATCTTATCCGCAATCTGCACCATATATTCAGAATTGCATGGCTTTCTTTGACTGGATAAAATCGAATAGCCGAATATCCTCTCAAAAGCCTCCGGATTGCCTCTTTCCCATGATACACCAACTGCTGTACGGATTGCACGCTCCACACGATTCATCGTCGAATTGTGGGCTTTTGCAATATCGTAATACAAAATCTTCGTGATTGAGTGCGCGATATCCATATCGTTAATCAACATGATGACCGCTTCGCGTAAAAAATGGTAGCCGTTTAACCTTGCTGGTATGCCGAGATCATGTAATACCCCAGTAACATACAGCTCTAGTTCCGCGTCTTCCTTCATGTAGTGCCCCTCCGTTTTCTTTCTCTCGGAGTCACAATGTAACATTTCCACATAACATACTCTATCATTTTCAATTGATTTTGTAAAGTAATTTTAGTTATTTCTTTCCATCTTCCATATATCTTTGCAGATTATAAGCTTAATCACGCAAAATTGATTGTTTTCCGGCTAAATTGTCGCACAATTGGCGAAAGGGATACACCCTTCACTTTTAAGGGTGTGATTTCAAGGGGCTTTAAATACCGCCAACAGATGGAAATTGTAATTCTTACACTCCAAAAACAGCTTCCCATTATATTTCTTAACAGCCGATTTGATACTTTCCACTCCAAAACCATGATTGACGGCATCCGGCTTTGTCGTAGAGATCGTGTTATTGACAATATTCCGCTCTTTTTCAATCGTTGTATTCTGGATCGAGATAATCAGCTCCTTTTCCTCATTGGAAATCTGAATCTCAATAAGACGGGGCTTTCCCGGCGGAAGCTTTTCACATGCCTCAATCGCATTATTAATCCCATTATTCAATATTGAGGCTAAATCGGATACGTTCATCATAAGCTTTTCCATATCCTGAATGTTGAAATTCATCGTGATCTTCTTAGAGGCAGCAACGATAAACATCTGATTCAGTACGGCATCAATAACAACATTGTTCGTATGAACCGGAAGGACATTCTGCTCCACCTGATTGGATATTTGTGAAAGATAATCCTTCGCTTCGTCGTACTTCTCATTCACAAGCAGCATGTTTACAATCGATATCTGACTTTTAAAGCCGTGCGCAACCTGCCTGATTTTTTTATGCGCCTGCTGCAATGATTCGATATATTCAAAACCCGCACGCAATTGACCCTCCAGCAGCCGGAAATAGCTTGTGTCTTCATAATACTCACCCATCCGGTACATGACAAAATAGGTGATGATCCCCAAAACAATTAGAAATACGACACCATAAAGATCCCATTCTGTAATTTCTTCATTTTGTAAATTGCTCATCAAATTCGTGTACAAATTCAATAGAATCATAATCGGAACAAAGATACAGATGATCCTGTCAAATCGATACATTGCCTTAATACGGTTTCTTCCCACAACACATTTCATCATTTTCGTAAGCAGCATCTGTGCAAACTTTGTCGTAACGGAAATATAATACATATATACCGGTTCATTTGTCAAAAATGAAATCTCCTTGCACGATATATAACTCGTCAATCCAAAATTAAATGTTTCAAAAATAAGGCAGACGACCGCAGCGCCGACAACCGTCAGCGCCTTTTCCCACAGTCTTCCCTCATACATCACGGCCACGGTGCCAATATAAAACAGTAAAATCAAAATACTTTTTAAATACTGCACCGGCATGAGGTTGTAAGCGGCAATCATCCACACAAAAAGCAGAGGTACCACCAGAGTGAAATAACGTTTCTTCAGGGATCCTCTATAAAGTGTAATATCAAAAAAATCTCTGACGGCCAGCGCCTCTAGAAAGGTATAGAGGTACGACAGCGCAATCCATGGAAATTCATCTAAAAAACCGGCCTCCATCATATTCTCCTTTCTCTATCTCGTACGGACTCTCTCAATGGCGAAAAACATGAGAAGGCACCTTCCTGAAATAATATTCCTTTTGCGCCTGGATATACTTTTGACGGCTAATTGGAATATGCACACCCGTATTTAAAATAAACTCATTTTGCTCGATCCCAATGATCATCCGTGCATTTACCAAGAATGCGGCATGACAGTAAATAAATCCCATCTCATGAAGATTTTCCGCAAGCTCCGTAATTTTTGCATAAATTTCGTAGGTCTCATTTTCATCATTCTGCATATGGATGATGACCTTACGTTTTTCATTTTCTATGTAAATGATGTCCGCAACCTCAAGCAGCACCCGTTTCGTGCCGAGCTTAATTTCCAGAACCTCTTCTTTAGAAAAACTCTCCATAGCCGCGTCCATGCAGTCAAAAAATTCCTCCTCTAACTGCGACTTCAGAACATAGCGAACCGCATTGACCTGATATCCCTTCGCCGCATACTGGATAAAAGCGGAAACAAACACGATAACTGCCTTTCTGCTGCGTTCCCTAATAATCGCAGCAGCCTGCATCCCATCCATCTCCTTCATTTGAATATCCATAAAATAAACGTCAAATTGCTGATCACCTGCTAAAAGCGCCTCAGCACTGTCAAAGGAACTGATCTCACAGTCGAGCACATGCTTCTTTGCGTAGCTTTGGATTCTTTTACAAATATCCTCCGCCATACTTTTCTCATCATCACACACTGCGATTCTGATCACTGCCATCACCCCCAACCCATTTTCTCACAGACTTCCATAACATGGCAAGCACTTTCTGTTCCTGCCGCGCATAGCTTTTATTCCGCGCATAGCTGCGCGTATTTAATTTACAACAGAGGAAATTCGAAGGAATTTTCCATATCATAAAATAACCCATGGCGGATAGACCACGGGTTATTCAAAGAAATAAACACAGGTTGTTGAGATTTGAAATCTCTAACTATTTTATACCACATCTCATCCGCCCATTACAACTACATTGTAACAATTTGCTCAATAAATGTAACAACTAGCACGATTTTCAATTATTTTACTGGATACTTTTTTAAAAACCGGTTATCAACGCATATTCTTACTGAAACTGATACAGCAAATATTGGCCGTAGGTGCCGACGTACTTAAGGCTGAATTCGGAGAGGTCCCAGCAGGGAGCGCCGGACTGTTCGATGACTTTGATCTGAAGCAGGTTGTTCTGGCTGACGGTCGGGGTACGGTCGCCGACGAAGTTGACATCCTCCGTATAGCCGCCCAGGTTCAGGCTTTGGCCATCTCCAAATACATGGTATACGGAGTCAAATACGATGTAGTCCACGCCATTTTGCGCAGCGATTTCCTTAATATAATTTAAATCAGGCGTAGCCGTCGCCATCTCATCGCAAACCTCGATGATTTCGGGGACTGCCGGGCTGATGCGTCCATAAGTAGCATCTTCGCCGTACAAAAGCCGGATGCGCGTCGAATACTGCCTGAAGCCGTGGGCAATTTCATAAGGGACGATCAGCTTTGGTTCCTCTTCTTGCGCGAGCGCAGCATCGCTTAAATCCAGTATAACCTGCGGAAGCCGGTAAAGGTTCTGCGCCGGCTGGTACATCGAGTCGGAAAGCTTGAAGATGCCCGAAAAGAAAATGACCGGCATCATGGCCAGCACAGCGATAATGAGCTTCGTCTGCGTATCCAGATGCTTGATAAACAGCGTGAAGCCAAGCGCCGTGACCGCAGGCGCCATCAAAATCCAAAAAAAGCGCGCACGGATTTCATCGTCATAAACGGGCAGAATAAAGTTATGCACGAAAGGAACCCCGATATAAACGCCGAGCAGCATCAGCAGAGACGGCAGAAGAACCGCGTCCTTTATTTTTTTCTCACGTATATAGAAAGCGATGAACAAAAGCGTCACAAAGTACAGCGCCATATACATGCCGTTTCCGGTATAGTCGTTATTCATATGAATGATATCCAAAATATAAGCCTTCATAACAGATCCCTCGATATAAACAGAATGATGATATTAGGACTCATACAAAGCAGCATCCATAATGCCGTTTTCAGCGATCTTTTCTGCCAGACGCAAACACACGCGTAGGCCAGTACTAGCATTAGGGAGAGCAGCACGCCCATTCCGCTGAGCATCGCGCAGGCCAGCAGCGTTGCCGCAAGCAGCACATAGTCCTTTGTTCGCACGGCGGCCTGACCCGTCATCCGAAGCAGAGCATACCAAAGCAGCGGCAGCAAAATCATCGCCGCCACCGACCGTCCCTGCCAGATGATCGTCAGCAGCGTATAGCCGGAAGCAAAAATAGATTCAAATGAAAAGGTATGGATCAGCCCTAAAAACAGCAAAAACAATCCCGTATGCCTGCTGCTGCCGTCGAAAAACCAGCTTCCGACGACAAAATAGACCGCATAACAAAGCGGGATGAATAAAACCGGCAGAATCACATGAGCGGCCACCGCAGGCGGCAGGCCGAACAGTTCTCCAACCAATCCCAGAAAGATGGGATAGGGGGAGGTGATGTCCTTATTCATCTCTCCGAGCGGACTGCCGAGAAATTCCCCGGTGAGCGGATGGTATTGCAGCATCGTATCCTTTTCCACCGCCTCCATCGCCTCCGCAACAAAACGCGCGTCATCCGTATCCACATGCATATGCCCCGCAAGCAGATATGTCTGGAATACCACGATCGCGACGACCGCCAGCCAGATGAGCAGATCCGCCCGTTCCGGTTTTTTAATGGAAACGCTGTTTTTCAGCTTTTCTTTGAAACCCTTATAATTGAAAAGTACCGAAGCGATAAGCAGGCAGACGATGACTGCTATCCACACATATTTCAATACATGAAACGGCGCGCGCAGAAAGATCATCGGCACGGCAAGCACTTGGAATACCGCCGCCATCGTCATAAAGCCGAGCGCAAAATTTCTGGCACAGCAAATACGGTTCGAATCGGCAAACAGCTTTTCCCATAGCATTCCGAGCACAAATGGCACTGAGATTCCCCATATAAAAATGAGCACAATGTTGGAAAGTCCGATCATTTTTCCGTCTCCTTTATGATATAGCATTGAAAGCCGTTCTCCGTTTTCTCATAGACAGCCTCGAAGGTCTGTCCCGTGTGCTCGCTCAAATACTGCGCCTTCTCCTCTGGATAACAGTTATCAAGCAGCACCACGTCTCCGTTTCCCTTTTCCAGCGCTTCAAACGGGTTGGCATAGCCATAGCCTTTTGTAATCGCCCTTGTAATCGGGGAGTTGACGAACCAGCTTCCCGCCAAAACCGCATTATCCAGCGATCCGACCGGATAGGCGGTAAATACGTCGTATTGGTAAGCCCGCTGGAACGTGAACATGTCCATCACGAACAGCTTATCCTTATCCTTACGCATCGCGGCAAGCTGCGCCGCGTAGGCCGGCTCCTCACGCTGATAGTCCCTGTATGTGAACTGATTGTCTAAAAGCAGTCCGATATTGAAAAATGCCACAAGCGCGATCGCGAGCAGCTCCGCTTTAAAAAGCTCCTGTTCTCTCTTATTTACTTCTTCCCCCTGCACATGCACGGAGCTTTCAAAGAAAAGGCCAAGCAGCAACACCAAAAACAGCGCCGATACGACCCGGTGATTCCATCTGCCGCTGTACTGGTAGTAAAATAAAATCACAGACAGCGCACCGGCATTCAGAAGCAGATAAAGTAAAAAGCTCTTTTTCTCCGCCCTGTTTCCGGCAAAAGAGGACAGCACAAGCAGCGCAAGAACACAGAATAAGCCGGGTACAAGCGCACTTAAGGAATACAGTTCTTCAAACAGACTGGAGGCAAACGCCTTAAACAGCGCGCCGTCCACAGCGCGCGGCTGCGCTCCCGCCAGCACAGTTTCCATAAACTCAGTGCGTAAAACCCTGTCGTCACCAAACTGCCAGGTCAAATAGAGCAGCGCGTCGTTTTCGGAAATACCGAGCGACTTTAAGCGTTCTGCGTTGGCCGCATAGTCCAGCAGGTCATAGCGGTAATCGAGAAGCGCCATCCTCGTATTGTTATACTCCATAAAGGCATTCCAGTTTCCGTCCGTCTTATATGCCTGCCTGTCAAAAGCGAACAGCAAAAAGACGAGGCACAAAACCGGCGCAAAAACCGCCGCATAATCCAAAAGCTTTTTAAAAAACCGGCCCTTCCCGGATTCTTTATAGAGGCGGTACAGCTCGTAAAGCCCCACACAAAGCAAAAGCGCGCTCGACAGCAGAAAAGCGCTGCTCCTTAGGAGCGCCCCATACAAAAGCAGAAGATCCCCGATCACAATAAGCGCCGCCGGGAATTTCCCTTCTGTCCTTTTTGTGCGCACCGACTCAAATAGCAGAACAAAGCCTGCTGCCGTTACGACCGCCGCCGTTTTCGTATATTGTAAGGACACATAGGATTCATAAAAGGTGCACAGCAGCAGCAATACGGAAAGAAGCTTTCCGTGCCTGCGCCGGCACAGAATAACCGTGACCGCGCAATAGGCCAGAAACAAAAATGCATATTGCAGCACGCAGTGCCACCGGATGGCGGGCAACACGCTATACAACAGCGTCAGAAGCCGCCCAAGCACGCTGCTCACATAAATTAAATGGCTTTCTCTCGTCCCGTAAGCACCCTCCGCGATCATTGCCAGAAACGCATCGTCGTTTTCCTCAAAAAAAGGATGGAACAGCAACACAGAAATCAACAGCACAACCGTATTGACCGTCAGGGAAAATACTATGGGATTTAAAAATTTCTGTTTCAGCTTCATCATCCTATTTCTCCATCTATAATAAAATGAAAATTATACCTGCCGCGACCGGGATCAGATACATCAAGATCATAACCACCACCCAAACCGTCATGTAGAGCGGCTTCAAACGGGCTTCCACCTCTTTTTCGACCGACAGCACGGCATTTTTCTGTTTTTCCGTTTTGAACCGCCCAAAAAGTCCTGCGCCCAAGAGAAGCAACAGCGTGCAGACCGTCACCGCGCTGCCCTGCTTCATGCCCGCAGGCAGATAACTCATGCGAACCTCATTGCTGCCCTTTGCAAGCGGGATTGCGGTAAACAATCCGGCGAATGACTCAGCCTTCACCATTTCCCCGTTCACCGATACGCTCCAGCCCTCGTCAAAGGCCAGCGGAAGCAGCAGCCGTTCTCCATCCTCCTCTGCTGGCGCGTTCAGCTCAAGCGTCCGCTTTCCCGCCGTAACTTTCGTGTCCGCGTCCGCATAGGACGCACATAGCCCGGATAGCTTTTCCAGATCGAGCGCGCTGATCTGCGTGTCAAACGGCTTGCCCTCCGTCAGCTTCATACGTATTTCAACAGTTAGCTCCTCATTTGTAAACACGCCGAGGCAGACGGCATTGTTATTAAAATGAGCCGGATACAGAGTATTGTCCGTC
The DNA here is from genome assembly GCA_964566545.1 of uncultured Lachnospiraceae bacterium. Taxonomy (GTDB): domain Bacteria; phylum Bacillota; class Clostridia; order Lachnospirales; family Lachnospiraceae; genus JAEYFP01. Next base: position 76,965 of record CAZMIX010000001.1, read on the forward strand.
TCCTTAATACTGGGAACGAGGACGGCTTTTCCATTTACGAAAATCTCGGTATTCAAATCCTCCCGGTCCCCGCCACTGCCGGAAAAATAAAGCGCCTTTTCCCCGCTGACTCTGATATGAAGCTTCTCGGTACGCATCTCATCCGTCCGCTCTGTCTCAAAGGAACGCACGCTCGCTTCTTCGACCGCATTTCCGTCTTTTATCCAGAAGGCGATCATATCGGATCTGGAAACCTCGGCAAGCGCCTGATAAAGCGCATTTTGAAGCGATACAAGATCCGCTTTTTCCATATCTGACCCGGCCGTTTCCGGGATGGTCATTCCCCACGGAAGCGTATAACGATTTTTATATAGCCCATAAACAGCCTGTTCGCCTGTCAAATGGTCGACCGTGACCGTGGCACTGTCGGTTTGTTCATAAAGGGCTGGTTCCTGCTCCACAAGACTGATCGTCTCTGTCACACCGAGCAGCGCATCCGAAAAAGCCGTTCCTCCCGCATCCAATAAGCGGGTAAACTGGTAGCTGTAGCCCCATGCGCCCGCTCCTTGCTGCAGCTGCGGAGAAATCAAATGCGTCCAGTTGGACAGCGCCGGCCTGCGCAGTACAAGGCCGTAGTTGGCATTCAGACTTTCATCCGGGTTTTTCACTCTCGCAAGGGAGTCCGGCTCCAGCGAAAACTGTTCGGCAAGCTGATTACAGATGCGGATATACTCCCCCTCCTGCTCCGGCTCCTCGGAATAACCCGTTATAAATGCAGGCTTTCCGATCAGAAGAAACGTATAAAACAACAGCTCAAATACAAGCAGACAGGTACTTCCATAGCGGTACCGGCCTCCCTTAAGCCATAACAGGCATACATAAACAAGAAACGACGCGCCCATAACGGCTGCTGTAATGTGGAAAACCGTCCGCAGCGAAAGGCCGGGATGATTTGCATACAAAACGGTTCCGGCATAAATCAAAAGTGCCGTAACAGTAAAGCCCGCTAAAAACAATACTATTGTTTTGGCGGAAACGGCTTGTTTTTCCGACGATTTTATTTCAAATAGCTTCTGTGCATAATAGCAGGCACAGGCGGCAAGGACAAAATAAATCATAAACCCGTTCCGGATCGGATACTGAATATAAGACCCGAAATGCCAGATCAAGTTGACGCTTTCAAAGAACAGCTCGAGAACCATAAGCAGAATCGAGCCGCAGACGAGAAACACACTCTTTTTCTCCTTGTAAAACCGGAGCAGTCCGCAAAATATCAATGCGGCCGAAAACGAAAGCCCGAGCAGCGTCCACCACCGTGTCGTATAGGCGCCGTTCACCTGCTTTAAAATGGACAAATACTGCCCCAGCAGGCCGCCGCCGTTCTCGTTTTCAAACCTTGCCGAGACAAGCGTCTGCATAAGCTGCGGTATGAGGATGAAAGAAGAAATAAGAATCGCTAAGAGCGTTCCAAGCCCAAGTCTGGCGATCGAATACTGTGCCCGCCGCTCTTTTTTTTCAAAAAGGCGCTCCACAAGAATCGAAAATCCGGTCATCAAGAATATAAAAATCAAGATCATGAACGAAAGATAGTAGCTGTTAATCAACGCAAGGGAGAGCGTTAGGATATACCAGCGCATCTTCCCTTCCCGAAACAGCTTTTGCAGCGACAGCATGATCAACGGAAAAAGAACCGCGATATCCATCCATTGGTTTGTAATATACAAAACGAGCACAAAGCCGCAGAAGCCGTAACCGACGCTGAGAACCGTTTCAAAAAACCAGGGTGCCCTGTAGGTTTTGTGCAGATACAAATACATCGTAAACGTCATGCACATCATTTTAAACAGATTAAAAATCGAAAGGCTTTCCAGCAGAAAGTCTCTCGGAACAAACAGGAAAAACAAATTAAACAGACTCAAATTGCTGCAGCCCGACGTACTCATCGCCATGTTGACGCCAAGAGCCGTATACCAGTCAAAGAAAAAAGCCTTTTCTCCATGCAGCACATCATAAACATGGTAATAAAACGAAGCGATCTGCTGTGCCATATCGTAGTAATCGATTGTATGGTTCCCAAAAGGAAACATCTGCTTCATCGCCAGATTCACACTGCCAAGCAGCAGTGTCAAAAGAACCGGCAGTCCATATTTCATCTTTTCTTTCAGGCTAGCTGACATCTGATTCTACTCCATTATTTTTAAAAAGTGTCGTCTCACGGAATGTAATCTGTCATCACGTTGATCAGGAATTAAAAAGCAAAATTCCCGCGATGATCACAAGCATACCGACCAGCTTCTGTTTCCCGATTTTTTCTTTTAAAACGAAGCAGCCGAGCAGCGTTACGAAAATATAGCCGGTCGATTCCAGCACCGGACCGAGCGATAAGGGCACATACTGATAGGCCAGCACCGTGATCAGGGTGGCGCCGAAGAAAAGTACATAGGCGATAATGACCTTCGGGTTTAAATATTCCGCAAGCCTCGTCTCGTACTGCCTGTTTGCGCTCATCTTAAGAAGAAGCTGGGAGACAGAGGATACGAGCACGGAAAGTAAAAAAATAATGATAGAAAGCTGTTCATTACTCATCCTTGTCCGTCACCACCAATCCGACGCCAAGGATCACAATGATCGAGGCGATGAGCTTTTTTACGGTAACCGCTTCCCCGAAAAACAGGCTTCCCCATATAAGTCCCCATATGATCACAACTGCCTTATTCGCATAGGCGGTCGTGAGCGGCATTTTTTTTAACACCTGCTGCCACAAAATCGCGTATACAAACAGGAGCAGCAGCACAAGCCCGTATAAAACGAGAAAGGAAAGGCTCAGGAACTTCGCTCCCGACGCAAGCTTTGAAAAAATAGCGCTTGCGGAATACAGCAGCATGATCGCATGTAAAAGGAGCAGCGGTTTTAGCCGCTCTTTTTTCAATTTCTGTCTATCCATTCAATAAGATCCATTCCCTCTCCATCGGAATATCGGTGTCCACAAGCACACCGTTTGCATCGTACATCGGATGCACCATGATTTCCAATCGGTATTTTGATAGAAAATCCCGTATTACGCGGTCGCCCGCCGCACCTTTCAGAGTCGGCGGCAGCTCAAGCGAAAAATACGCCGCGAAGTCTTTATAAGAACCAAAATAATCTGTCGTCGTCCGGCAAAGCTTTCGGATCGACCGGTTATACAGGATTTTGTAAAGACGCATCAGCGGATTGCCGCCGCGAAATAAATTTCTGCTAAGCCGGACGGAGGAAAATCCGTATTTTTTAGCAAGAGGCTTTAAAGCGCGCAGCACCGGATAATTCGTATGCACATGGTGATGGGAATCGACATGCCACAGCGTAAAACCATAAGTCCGGTATTTTTCAAGCTGGGCATCCAGCTCCTTACGGATCTGTACGATCGTCAGCTCGTCCATATAAAGCCGGTACTTCGTCGTCTGTTGAAAGCCTGCGTGAAAATTTCCTTTTTCGTCACAGAGCAGTGGATTGCTGCGGATATCCGACGTCAGCGGTCGTCCTTCCGTCAAATTTAAATGAATGCCGACCTCATCCGCAAAGCCCTGTTCCTTTGCAAGCGCCGCCGCCTCATCGGCCGCCGGCATATTTACCATGATTGTCGTCCGCCGGATCATGCCCTTTGCAAAACACTCTGTGATCGCATGGTTGACCGATTCACTTTTCCCAAAATCGTCTGCATTTACTATCAATGTCATCGCTCTCCACCCGGGTCTTTTTACAAGAGCCGTCTACAGCCTCCAATACCGATAGCCTCGCCCGGCTACCTCCGCCTTATCAAGGATTGCCTTGATGTCTATGATGACCCGCTCCTTAGCCGGACATTCCTTAAAAAAGGACTCCCACTTGGAAAGCGGCCAATTTTTAAATTCCTCATGTGCCACCGCGATCACAAGACAGTCCGCGTCATAAGCTTCGCTTCTGTCGGACAGAGGATAGCCGTAGACCCGCTTAACCTCTCTGGGATCTGCCATCGGGTCGATCAAAACGGGGCGCATTTCAAACTGCTCCAGATATTTTACGATTTCCATCACCTTGGAATTGCGCACATCCGGGCAGTTTTCCTTAAAGGTCGCGCCAAAAAATACGACTTTTGCCTGCCTCACCTGCTTATCGGCAAGCACGAGTTGTTTGATGATGTGATCGCCGACGAACGCAGGCATATCATCGTTGACCTGCCTGCCAGCAGAAATAAGGCGGGAGTGAAAACCAAGCCTTTCTGTTTCGTATATAAAATAATAAGGATCCACGCCGATGCAATGCCCGCCGACAAGTCCCGGACGGAAGCCGAGCGCATTCCATTTCGTATTCATCGCGTCAATGACCTCAGACGTATCAATGTCCATTTTGTCAAATGCCATGGCAAGCTCATTGATAAAGGCAATATTAATGTCCCGTTGGGAATTTTCCACAACCTTTGCCGCCTCAGCCACCTTAATGCTGCCTGCGCGGTGCACGCCGGCTTCGATTACAAGCTCATAGACCTGTGCGATTTCTTCAAGCGCCTCCGCATCCATACCCGAAACAATTTTCCTGATATTCTCCAGACGGTGTACCTTGTCGCCGGGGTTGATCCGTTCCGGCGAATAACCGACCTTGAAGTCCACGCCGCAAATCAAACCCGATTCCTGCTCTAAGATCGGCACGCACACATCCTCTGTCACGCCGGGATAGACCGTCGATTCGTAAACGACGATAGAGCCCTTCGTCAGATTTTTGCCAAGCAGTCGGCTCGCAGACTCGACCGGATATAAATCCGGCGTCTTATCGAGGTTGATCGGCGTCGGTACCGCGACAATATGGAATTTCGCTTCCTTAAGCCGCTTCGCGTCGCACGTAAACTCGACCGTCGTCTTTTTAATCGCTTCGTCGCCTACCTCCTTTGTCGGATCGATACCGGACCGGTAAGCCTTTATTTTTTCTTCGTTTAAATCAAAGCCGATTACCTCGGCCTTTTTTGCAAACGCAACCGCGATCGGCATTCCCACATAACCGAGTCCCACTAATGCTATTTTTTCCTGCCTGTCCGCGATCTTTCTATATAAGCTCATCTTCTCTTTTCTCCTTTATTGGTCATCCTTGGATTGAAAACCCGAGTGCAATCCTATATAATAATTAAGAACAAAGAGTTTGCCAAAGCAAACTCTCGCGCCGAGCGCGGTTGACAAAGTCAACATCATACCATACGCGCGAGTGCGCATATTATTTCATTATATAGGAAATCCGGAGGAATTTCCTATATAATGAAACTTCATGATATTATATCATACTTTAGTAAAATATCCAATAAAATCAGAATATTCAATAAAGGAGCATTTATGACCGTGAAAAAATTTGGCGCCGCTTATTATCCATATATTTTATTAGGACTTGGCTTTCTGCTACTGCTTTGCAAATGCTTTTTCAGCTTCTGCTGGTCGGACGAGACCTTTTATTTTTCCACAGCCTACCGCTTTTATCAGGGGGACAGTATTTTTTTGCATGAATGGTTTCCAACACAGCTCTCCGCCGTGATTCTGCTTCCGCTCTTTTCTCTTTATATGGCTGTCACCGGTTCGACAAGCGGGATTCTGCTCTTTTTCCGCATCTGCTTTGTATTCTTTGCGCTGATCAGCAGCCTTGTCACCTACCGGATACTCAAAACGGCCGTAAGGGAGGTAATCGCTTTATTCTGCGCGCTTTCCGTCCTGTTTTATACGCATTTAAATATTGCGACGCTTTCCTACTATACGATATCCGTCCACTGCTTCCTGCTTTCGATGCTGCTCATCTATTATTTTTATCAAACCGGAAAAAAGCGGTTTCTCGTCGTTTCGGGCGTCCTGTTTGCGCTCTGCGTGCTTGCACTTCCAACGATGGCTCTCGCCTACGTACTCGTAATTGCGGCCATTCTGCTTCTTCTGCTCGTCTGCCGCATAACAAAGCTGCCGGAATCGTGGAAGGAAGCGGTTAGAAAGGCTGATTTAATTACGGTCTGCCTATATACGCTGTATGGCATCTGTATCCCCACCGTCCTGTTTTTCGCTTTTTTACTGGCAAACGTTTCCATTATGGATTTTATCAACGCAATTCCTTATGTCCTGTCCGATGAGGAGCATGGGACAAGCCTGACCTATCCATTAAAGAAATTCTTTATCGGAATCAATGAGGTGTACGGCTATGGCGCTTATGCGGGCTACCTGCTGATTTTATTCACATTTTTCATTAACTGTTTTTCTGCCCTGAAGAAACAAGGCGGACGCCTCATCGGTCCTCTGATCGCAACCTTGCAGCGGCTGTCCGCCGCTGCCGCTCTGGTTCTGTTTGCGGTTTATTTTTTATACAGCCTCGGACACACCGGCTATATCCAAACCGCTCTTTGCATGACGGCGCTCCCGCTCTTTTTCCTTACAAAAAAGAAAAACTGGAGACTGTTCTTCCTGCTGTTTGCGGGCGGCATGATGTTCTCCGTCGTATTCAGCTATTCTTCTAACGGCTATCTCTATATTTTATCGATGGGACATTTCATCGCCTCGATCGCGTCAATTCTGTTTATTCAGGATTACATCGCCGAGCTGACGGATGGGGAATCCCTTTCCCAAATTGGCCGTATCCTATTTATAGCGGTCCTCTGCATCGCGCTCATCCAGACGATCGTGCTGCGCATCGTCAATATTTACCGCGACGCGCCTCTTAAAGAGCTGACTGCCCAAATTACGCAGGGGCCTGCTGCCGGGCTTTATACGACACCGGAGCATCTTGCGATGTATGAAACTGTTTATGATACGATCCTGACCTACTGCCAGTCGGATTCGATCGGAAAAGAAAACGGCAGCATCTTCATTACAAAGCTGCTGCCCTACGGCTATTTATGCACGGATTTGCGCTGCGCGGCCTCGACTACGTGGCGGACGGCATTTAACAGCGTGCGCCTTGCGCCTTACTACGAAATGAACCCCGATCGCTATCCCGACCTCGTCCTCGTCCTCGACGAGGAATACGGCTCCTATGAGACGTGCGGCGACGTCGTCGCCGACCCGAACCCGAATGCCAATGAAATGGGCGGCTTCCTGCTCGATTATGTCACGGAGCACGGGTATGAGAAAATTTCCGTTCCATGCGGCACGCTTTTTAGGAAATCTCTGCCTGCCCAATAATTTACGAAAGCGGAGTATCCTTACAGACGGTCAGTCTTTCATTTCTTTTCCGCACCATTCGACCGCGCGCAGCGTCAGGGCGAATACGATAAGCGGCACGATCTGAAGGAGCACGCGGTTTCCCGAATCGCCGACGCCTTCTCTTAAAATGCCGTCCCTCGCCCAGCAAACGGCGAGTGTGATCAGCAGATAGCCCGTCCAAAGCAAATCATGATACCCGAAGGAAACACCCTTTTTCGGCAGCAGGAGCAACATCGCGATCACAAAAGCAGGGAACAGCCCCCATCCGCTCTGGTTAAACAAATTCGCACTGAATGCTTTCAAATTTCCAAAATAAATGGTCGAGTCCAACACCCACAATCCTGCATTGACGAGCAAAAGCCCCGCTATAATGACGGCTTCCATGTGCATTTGCAGCTTTTTAAAATACCGTCCCCTGAGTAAGGTCAAATACAGCAGCACCGCCGCCATTCCGACGAGCTGCACGACAGCCTTTTTTTCCGTAAGAAACGTATAGGGCGCGTCGATGTCCATCGTCAGGAAAATGCGGATATCGTACATCAGCTGCAGGCAGGCGGTCGGCAGTAAAAAGCACAGCGCCAGCTCCCGGTTCCGGTACTTAAGCGTCGAAATGCAGAGCACGGCAAAAATGACGAAAATGCCACCCTCCATGCGCAACGTCGAAAGCATCGCGATCAAGATTCCCTGCACACACACAAGCCCTTCTTCGCAGCGCTCCTCCCCTGGCTGGAAACGAAACGCCAGATAACCGCAAAGGAACAGATATTCCATAAAATAAACGTTGGCCATCGCCCACTTGGATACGATGAGAAACGGCATGGCGGAAAGCAGCACAAGCAGCGAAAGCAGCGCCGCAGTAAGCGCTTTTTTCTGCCCGGCGGCTTTTGCCTGCTCATAAACGGCATAGGTAAAGCCGCAAAGAAAATTCATGTTGAAAAACTGCTGGATGCCAAACGTTTCGTTGAAGCCGAACAAATGCGGGAATGTGCCGATCAGCGCGGCTCCCTGCCCCACGTCCGTCAAAAACACGTTGAATTCCCGCCGGTATGTGCCATAGCTTACGATCGCGCGCGAATACAGCGAATAGTAATACATCGAATCATTCGAAACGCTCACGGAAAGCAGTCCCGAAACGGCAAGCACGGCCGCAAGCAGAACCGCGGCTGCAGGTATCCACGGCACACAGCGCTTTTTGGGCTGTCCCTTCGTTCCGTCCTTCCATACGGCAAGCTCCGACCTTAAGCTTTGAAACGGCTTTTTTAAGAAACACAAAAACGCGGCTGCAAGCAGCAGCAAAAGCAGTACGGTCCACGCGCGAAACGGCAGGCCTATGACCAGAAGCAAAAAGCCCGCAAGCACATAAACGGCAATACCGACCGGATAAGCTAAGAGCGGCGTCCAGATGTCCCTGACGCCCCGTCTTATGCATACGACGAAGCAAAGACCAACCAAATAAACGGCTAGGATCACGAGAAGCTGATTAAGAAAAAAGCGCCCGGTAAATTGTGTCAAATAAGCGGCGATCCATTCCTTCATAAGTTTGTTGCCACCTCGCTCTCATAATAGGCTTTGGTCATGATGTAGAGGTTTTCCGCTTCGTTTTCGGCATTCCCATCCCACAGCACGACGAGCGCATCCGCTTCCTCCATGCCCTGTGCATTCAGATAGACATGAATTTCCGGCAGATAATCAGAATAATACCAATAATAAGTAAAATAATTCCCGAGCTCCTCCCAGAAATCGTTTAACAAAAAGGAATAGCGGAACATGTCGTTCGCATAGCCCAGATCCGCAAATTTCTCCATCTGCGCTTCGCTCACCTTCGCATCGTTCAGCTCAGCGTCCGGAATGACGCTGGCCTCCATCAGCTCCATGTAGTTGATCGCATTTTCATTATGGTAATATGCATAGACAAAATTTTTACCCTCCGCCACGGCCTGATCGAGCGTGACCCTGTCATCCTTTGTATAGACCGTCTTGCCTTTCAGCAAAAGCGGCAGGAAGCTGTCGGGATATTCCCCCTTTTCCAGAAATTCCGTCTGGTAAAACGTCTGGTTGATCGGGCGGTAAAATGGCACGATCGAGGGCAGCACCCGCACATTATAAACGAAGCTCAGCATAATCATCGCGACGACGAAGCCTATGAGCACAGATCCCTTATATTCTTTTTTCCACCGCAGCAGCACAGCCACAGCGATCGTCAAAACAGCGACAGCGATATATTTCATTTTTTCAATCCTTTAAGAAAACGCAGCAGATCTGCCAAAATCCCTCTGTTCCAAATACAGTGCAGCACAAACAGCACGCCTCCGACACCGGCGCTCAGCCACTGGTCCTTTGTCACCGTTGCAAACGCGGCGTAGGCAATATAGAGACACAGCGAAGCGATGAACTCCCGGAAGCGGTAATCGACCGGATAGCACTTTTTAGAAAAATAAGTGCCGAGTAAAAAATAAACGATGTAGGTAACTGCCGTGGCGAGCGCCGCGCCGACACCTCCAAGCTTCGGGACGAGCAGGATATTTCCGGCAAGATTGCAGATAATTGCGGCGATGGAAGCATAATTAAAGTATTTGATCTTCCCGACGAACTTCACGCCCTGCCCTGTCATTTCAAATAGAATGCTCAAAATCGGCATCAGCGTTAAAAACGGGATGACTCTGATCGCTTCGCGGTAGCCCTCTCCTAAAATCAGCACGATGACGCCCCTGAAAATCGTCAGCAGAAACGCCGCCGACATGCAAAGAAACTGCACCTTTCGGAACATATCCGCAAAAAACGCCTTGCAGACCTCCTGCGGTTCCGTTTCGTATTTTTCCATCGCGACCGGCGCCCAAAATGCCACATAGGTAATTTTAAACGTCAGTAAAAGCGTCATGATCTGCATCGCCGCCGAATAAACGCCCGTTTCCGCAAAGTTATTAAAAATTTTGATAAACCACTTATCCATCGACGACAAGAGCCATTCCATCAAAAGCATCGGAATGAACGGAACGCCGTAAAGCAGCAGCTCCTTTTCTGTGACTGCATGTCTGACCGCCTTTTCCCTGCGTTTAACAAACACATAGCGAATGGCGACTGTCAGCGTCACGATTCCGAGCGGCAGCGTCATCGCGTAAAGCACGACGCGGAAATCATTCCCGAGGATCGCCACAAACAAAAGAACAAATGCGATATACAGCAACTTCGACAAAATATTTAAGTTGGAATACAGCTTTCCGTTCTGCTCCATACGGATATTCAAAAACAAGAATCGTTCAAAAACGGAAATGACCGTATAGGCGATGACTAACAACGTGATGTCAAGGCTGCTTCGTCCAAAAAGAAAGCCGTTGAAATACCGCGCGCCAAACGCATATAAGCCCGACAAAAGAAAGATGAGGAGCGCAGGCTGGCGCACGCACTGCAATAAAAGCGTCTTCCGGTTCACACCCTCTTTATAGAAATAACGGATATAGGACTGATCCAGCCCCAAAATGGCAAAAATATAGATAATGGAAACAACTGAGGTAAACATGGCAGTTCTTCCATACTCATCTGTGGACATTACGCGCGTAATCAGCGGGAGGGAGATGAATCCCAGCAGCAGCACGACGAAATTACCGTAAAAATACTGAATGAAGCTCTGCAGCAAGCCTTCCTTTTTTTCCTTTTGTTCCATGATCTATCCTTGCTCCAATAGTGAATCGGGCTTTGTCAGCGCCCGTTTGTTAAAGCTGCCTTTACGGTTCCTCGTCTTTTGTACGGCAGTGATTGACCGTATCTATCAAAAACGGCGGACGGTTGCGGCTTGCATCGAGTGTGCGCCACAAATATTCTCCGAGGATGCCAAGCATCAGAAGGATCATTCCCGTCGAAAACAAGATGAGACACATGAGGGAAGCCCAGCCCTCGATCGGCGTCCCGACGATCAGGCGCTCCAAAATAACCTCGATGATCCATAAAAACGAAATCATCGCACAGACAACACCGACGCCCGACATGAACCGGATCGGGAAATAGGAAAAGCTCATCATCGAATCCATCACGAGCTTGAACTTTTTGGAAAGTGTCCAACGGGACTGCCCGATTTCTCGGTCTTTTCTATGGAAATAAATTTTTTCCGACTGAAAGCCCGCCCATAAAACCTGTAAGGTCAGCGCCGAATTTTTTTCATCGAGCATTTGCAGAACGCTGATGACCTGCCTGTCAAGCAGGTAGCAGTCAAAGCCGCCGACCGGCATTTTCTTTTCGATAAATTTTCTGACAATGCCGTAATACAGATTCGCAAAAAATCTTTTTATCGCAGAATCATCCCGCTGTGCGCGCACCGCGAGTACCACCTTGTTGCCGCGCTTCCAGCTCTCATACATCTCAAGGATCAGCTCGGAATCCTCCTGCAGATCGGCCTGCTTCGTCACGGCGCAGTCGCCGCTGCAGTGTGACAGACCGGCAAGGAGCGCCGCATGCTCTCCAAAATTCCTTGAAAGGCGGATGCATTTCACATGTTCGTCCCTCTTGCGGATTTGATTCATAACCTCCCACGAATTGTCCTCCGAACCGTCGTCCACCATAACAATTTCATATGCGTCGATTTTATGAAGGATTTTTTCCTTCATGTCCTCATAGAGAAGCATCAGCGTATCCGAATTAAAATAAACCGGTATGATGATGGAAATCTTACTCATGCCGTGCGCCTCCTACTTCCTTGATAAATTCCTCATAGTCTCGGATATATTCACTGCCGTCGTAATGCTCGCTTGCGAGCACCAAAAGCACAGAATCCCGGGAAAAATCATACATATCCTTCCAAAGCATGCGCGGCAGGTACAGGCCCATCCTTGGCCTGTTCAGCTCCACGATGTCCGTCTCAAACCCATTATCGACCTTTACTCTGCTCGACCCGCTCACATTGATCAACACGAATTCGGTCTGCCTGTTCGCATGGCGTCCGCGGATGACGGTCGCATCCGAACCATACATGTAAAACACGCGCTTCACCTCAAACGGCACATCCATCCCGCCGCACTCCGCGACGACAAGGTTTCCGCGCTCGTCTCCAAATTCTCCGAATTCCAATACCTGATACTGTTCCTTTATATTCATGCGGCCTCTCCCATCTTCTATTCCTTTATCGAAAATTTCTCCGAATTTCTTATAAAGAGAATTTTAGTTACTGTTTAAATGCGTTGAGCGCGTCGATCACGTAATCCTGCTCTTCTTTTGTCATGCCGTTGTACATCGGGATTGAAAGCACTTCCCTCGCACATGCCTCCGTAAGCGGCAGATCGCCCTCGTGAAAGCCGAGATACCGATATGCTTCGGCCAAATGCGGCGGAATCGGATAATGAATAATCGTCCCGATTTCCTTTTCGTTTAAATATTGAATCAACACGTCGCGTTCCTTACAGCGAATCACAAACTGATGATAGATATGAGTCGCCCGCTCCATGATCGGAGGGAGTGTAAGGAGAGGATTGTGCAGCCGGCTCCGATACCGGGCGGCAATCTGCTTCTTTTCTTCCGTCAGCTCCTGCGCATGCTTTAGTCGGACGCGCAGCAGCCCCGCCTGAATCTCGTCCAAACGGGAATTTGTCCCTACCACTTTATTATAATAGCGCTTCTCACTTCCGTAATTACGGTACATCCGCATATCCGCCGCTATTTTTTCATCATTGGTCACGATCGCGCCGCCGTCCCCGAACGCGCCGATATTTTTTGACGGATAGAAGGAAAAACAGCCGATATCACCGAAGCCGCCCGTCATCTTCCCGTCAAAGCATGCGCCGTGCGACTGTGCGCAATCCTCCACGAGGCGCAGGCTATATTTTTCACAAAGCGCCGAAACCGCGTCCATTTTAGAAGCCTGCCCGTATAAATGCACGACGAGGATCGCTTTTGTACGTTCCGTGATCTTCTCCTCGATTTTAGCCGTATCGATGTTATAATATTCGTCAGGCTCGACAAACACCGGCGTTGCGCCGTTGATCGTAATTCCCATGACGCTCGCGATATAAGTGTTTCCCTGCACGATAACCTCGTCGCCCTTACCGATCCCGAGCACGCGGAACGCAAGCCACAACGCATCCAGGCCGCTTGCGAGCCCTACGCAGTATTTCGTGCCGACATAAGATGCAAACTCCTCCTCAAAAGAGCTTACCTCTTTCCCGAGCACATACCAGCCCGAGCGCAGCACGTCTAACGCCTTTTGCTCGAATTCCTCCTGATACCGGTAAAATCCTCTGTCCAATCTATTTGCCGAAACATTCATTCGTCAATCCTCCAAATTCCTCAGTCAGCATAATAATGATAGTATAACATTTTTGTATTTAAGACTCAAGCAAACACGGAATACCGAATATTACTCCAGAATTTCTTGATAAAGCGTGAGATGTCTTTCAATATGAACTTCCTTCGTATAGTTGTCCAGATAGCGCCGGTAAAAAAAATCCCGGTCGCCTTCAAGCGCTGCCCGGTTCTCACAAAGTGCCTTCATGCGATCCGTGAATTTCTGCAGATTTTCCTTCGTATAAAGGTTTTCTTCCTTTCCGATCACCTCGGTAAGCCCGCCGACGCCCGTCGATACGACCGCGCATTTGCGGCTCATCGCTTCAACCGCGGCTTTTCCGAACGACTCAAACATCGAGGTCATCACAAACACATCCACGAGGTAGTAATAATCCGCGATTTCCGCCTGAGACAAGTCCTGCATATAAATCAAATTTTCTTCGCCGATCTGTTTGATGATGCAGCCCTTAATCTCCTCTACAAGACGCGCATCCTGCGCCTCATAAACGGACAGCACAAGCGCCACCTTAAAGCACATGCCGCTGTTCTTTAAGGCAGACACAAGCTGCTCTACGAACGGCCAGTCCTTTTCCTCCGAAATACGCCCCGCAAAGCCGACGACAAAATCATCCTCCAGAATGCTATATTTCCTTCGCTGTTCTTCGCGTTTTCCTTCTTCAAACTCGTCAAATGCCTTGTCGATCGTATTCGGGATAACTTTAATTTCACACGGCATCTTGGCCACCGTCCACAAGTTTTTGTTGTACTGCGTCGTGCAGATCATTTTTGCCGCATGTTTCATCGTGCGCATGATACATGCTCTCGAATGGCTGCGGTAACCGTAAAACAACCCTCTGTCCGTATAGACGAACGGAATCCGAGAAAACAGCCCGATACAGCGCAGAAAGCCAAAGGTGATCAGCGATTCCGACATCGAAACATGGATAAGCTGCGGCTTCTCGGAGCGGATGATCCGGTAAAAGGAACCGATCCGGCGGAAAAAATTAAGGATCCGGCGAAGCTTGCTTTTCTCACGGTTCTCATCGGATGAATATTCCACGACCCGAAACGGAAAATCCGCCTGCGTTTTGGTGAGCAGACGCGGACATGCGACGACCGGCTCAAACTGTGTCCCGCACAGTCCCTCGCACAGTGTCCATGTGGACATCTGTCCGCCGCCCGGCAGGTCGATCGGAAATTCCATCAAATATAAAACCTTACGCTTCATTTGCCCTCCCTCAATCATGAAACCAGTTGTTCTTCAAATATCCGGCCTTGCTGCACGGGCCTTCCTGAATCGGGCATTCGTGCCCTTCCTCTAAGCATTTCGCGAGCGTCAGCACGCTTGTCGCCGCCGTCTTAGGATTCCAAAGCTTATGCATCTGTTCATAGGCCGCAAGCCCATAGGTTTCCTGTAAGTCCGGTGCCTTTAACAGCGTTTCGAGCTGCCTTGTCAGACTGCCGACGCTGCCGCTTTTAAACACAAGCCCGGTTCTTTTATGCTTTACAAGCCATGGAGTTGCGCCGCAGGCATGGCTTGCCACAACCGCGCAGCCGGCGTTTAATGCTTCATAAATGACAGAACCCCAGCCCTCCCAAAAGTTGCTCGTCATGACATACACTTTTGCATCCGCCATCCGCTCCCGCGCTTCGTCCGGATTCATGAAGTTTTCAAATGTAACCGTACCCAAAAGGCCGTACCGCTCTGTCATCCTCTCAATGCGGGCACGTTCCTCGCCCTCTCCGACCATTGTGACGCGAAAGTCGTAACCTTTTTTCTTTAACTTTCTTGCGGCCTTAATAACTAAATCCGGGCGCTTTAACCGCAGCATACGCCCTTCCCACAAGATCGTCGTTACTTTTAAGTCTCCCGCCTTTTGCACCTTTCGCTCCATCAGCGCCTTAGGCTCATAGGACAAGTGCTTTGGAAAATAGCCGAACTGATAGCATTTATCCAAATAGCTTCCCATCTTTTTATAATCCCGAGCTGTGTACGCACTGGCTCCGAGAATATACAGCCTCTTTTTCCGATTCCTGATATGCAGACGAATGTATTTCTTTGTGAGCCGCGGAATAAAGAATTTGATAAAACCCTCCTTCAGAGGGCGTTCCGAATAACGAAATGTCAACTTATCTTCAGAAAGCCGTTCCTCTATGTACAGCTCCGGCGCCGTTCCCATAACGACGACATCGCTGAAAAGCCCGATCGTAAGCGCCCTTTTATGTGACGCCTCATCCGCGTAGGTGCGCAGCACATAAGGCGGAACCTCCTTTTCGCCCCAACCCATATCGGCGCGGAAGCCCTCGATTGGCTCTGTTTCCACAAAGGTAAAACCATCCCCCAAAAGCGCGTACCATTCGTCACAAAGCGCCTTCTGGTGATGGTTGAAATAATTTGAGAAAAAAGTCAGTGTTTTTATTTCCATCGTTTTGCTTCCTTAATCAGAATAAAATGGATCGATCATCCTACGATCAGTTTCGCAGTCTCCACAGCCGCGCATTCCAGAAAATAAAACGGGGAATAGCCGTTATCCCTGTAAATCCGGTATTTGATCATCACGCGCTGCCACGCTTTTTTAACGCTCCGCTCATGGCTCGTGCCGTTCATACAGAAATCGGCCAGCACCCGGTTTACCGTCTCGATATGCACGCCGGCCTTTTTGAGACGCAAAATCAAATCGTAATCGTCATGGATCGTGGCTGTCCGGTATTGGTATCGCTCATAAATCTGCTTTGTGATAAACGTCGTCGGGTGGTTCCAATCCCTTGAGGTCGCATAACTCCGGTTCCTTGCGGGCTTGATAAACGTCCCTCCATTTGGCAAGTGCATCCTTAAATCCGCAAAAAACAGGTCAAAACTCTTTTCCCGGTAAACGTCCGCGACCGTTTGTAGCGCTTCTGTTTCATACCAGTCGCTGCTGTTGATGATGCCGATGACTTCACCGGAAGCCAGCTTGATCCCTTTATTCATCGCATCATAAATACCCTCGTCCGGCTCCGAACAAATCCGGTAAGCGATTCCTTTTTCCAAAAACCGTTCCCGAAAGCGTTCAGCGAGTGCGACGGTTCCGTCTGAGGAATTGCCGTCGATGATCAGATACTCCTTCGGGGAAAGTGTCTGGTTTAGCACCGACTCAAGCGTCTTTTCCAATGTTTCCTCGCTGTTCATCGTCACGGTGATGATGCTGATTTCCACCGGTCTCTTTTCATTGCTGTTCATGCTCCGACTCCTCACCTAAAAAAGCTGCCGTACTGTCCTCCGCCTTGAACAGGACTAAAATCGTCTGAAACAAAAGCTGAATATCCCTTAGGATACTGTAATTCTCAATATACATCAAATCGAGCATCAGCTTATCCTTCGAGCTTGTGTTATACTTTCCGATGATCTGGGCATAACCGGTCAGTCCTGCTTTCATCCGCAGCCTGTAGCGGAATTCCGGCAGCTCCTTCGTATAATCCTCGACGTTTTCGAGCATTTCCGGCCTCGGACCGACAAGGCTCATATCGCCCTTTAAAATATTAAAAAACTGCGGAAGCTCGTCTATCCGGTATTTTCGCATGAATTTTCCGACAGGCGTTACGCGGTCATCGTCCTTTGTCGCCGAATAATTGCCGGAATCTTCCCGCATCGTACGAAACTTGTAAATTTCAAATACCTTCCCATGCACCGTCGCCCTCTTTTGCTTAAACAGCACAGCTCCGCCGTCATGGCGCTTAATGCACACGGCGCTCACGAGCAGAATCGGGCTTGTGAAGAGCAGTGCCATCGCTGACAAAAAAATATCCATCAGACGCTTAATGATCCGCTGCTCAAACGTGATCATATGAAACTGCGAAGAAAAAAATGAAATATCATCGACGACGACCGGTTTGGAATTCTGCTCCAAAATATCCGCGATATGTGGATTAAAATAAATATTCTTTAAGTTTTGGTAACAGAAATCCACAATTTCTGTTCTCAGCTCAATCGGCACCTCGTAAAGAACGACCGTATTGACCTCCACAATCCGATCCTTTAAGTCCGGAATATCATGCCGCACAATACCGCAGACATGATAACGCTTTTGAAAGTCCTGCAGCGCATGTGCGACCCGTTTCGCATCCGACTCATCGGACGTGACGATGAGGCAACGCTGCGCTTCATTAATCCAGAAATAAAAAGCCGTTCCGACATGTGTCATCAAAATAAAAATCAGTACCTGAATAAAAATTGCCAAAAAGAAGACTCCTACATTTTCAATTTTGAACGTCACGTTATTCGCTTCGTTCGTCTTCATGATCGTCAATTCAAAATACGTAATAAAATCGGTAAAAACAGCCGCGAGGGAAAGCGAAAATACGATCTGCTTATTCTTGCGCAGACCGACATCATATTTCCCATAAATACCCGTCAAAAGAAAGAGCATAATGACATAGGTAGACAGCGTGACGGCCGCTGTTCTCGACAGTGTGATGATCTCCCGGTTGTCAATCGCAAACAGCAGGAAAAACGTCGCAAAACTGGCAGCGTACATCACAAATTCAAAAAAGAACAGGATGGATTTTTCAAATTTCACGCACAATCCGTAAAAGGCACTTTTTTTATTCATCGTAATCTCCCAGTGAGCTTTTGGTGGCAGGCGGGCTACATTCCCTCATAAACCTCCTGCACATACTCCATGAAGCGGTTATCTTTATTGTAAAGCCGCGCTCGTTTCATGCAAAGCGCCGGTGTATAAAGCTGATTGCGTAGCGCGATGATCTTGTCGATCGCGGCGATCACGCCCTGCACGCTGTTGCGCTCCACGACGATCCCGCACGTGTCGTCAATACTTTCCGGGCTGCCGCCCGCCTTATACGTCACGACAGGCGTCCCGCACGCAAGCGCCTCGATATTGGTCGTCGGAAACGTATCCTCCAGTGTTAGGTTGACATAAATATCTGCAAGGGAATACAAGGCCGCCAATTCCTTCACATTTTCCGTCTTCGCAAGCCCTATGATCGAATGCGGCAGCTCTGAAAGCTGATCGTCGCTTAAGCCGAGCAGAATGATCACAAATTTATCTCCGATGGATTTCGCCAGCGTCTCAAACTGGGACAGACCCTTTCTCTCCCGCCAGGGGTTTGCGACGCCGAGCAACACATATTTTCCTTTCAGGCGCAGCTTACTTCTAAGCTGAAAGACAAGGTTGTCATCCTTTCGCTCCTCCTCCACCCGGGAAAACTGCTCCAGATCGATGCCGGTCGGAATGACCACCGTATGATATTTTTGTAAAAAGGACTGTTTGACACGGGCCGCCAGCCATTCGGACGGCGTCACGACCGTCAGATTGCCAAATCCGGTAAACAGCTCCTTTTTCTGCTCATAATTTTTTTTGGAATGATCCATCATCATCGACCTTGGATACTCTTGAAGCTGTTCACAGTGGGAGCAGCCTGTCTGCCACTTCTGGCAGCCGATATACTCAAAGTGCGTGCAATGCCCCGTAAAGCTCCAGCAGTCGTGCAGCGTCCAGATCACCCTGCGGCCGGACTGCTTCAAGTAGGTGAACAGCAGCCTGACATTGACGTAATAGCCATGCACATTGTGCAGATGCACGATGTCCGGGTTGAACTCCTCGATGACCGAGATCAGCTCTCTTGTCGCCTTCGAAGAATAAAAGCCATGCCTGTCCGTGATCCGGCTTAAGCCCCCATGAAGATAAACGCCCGTATCGCTTCCTATCCGGTAAGACCGGATATCCTCCGGCGCTTCTCCCCTGCCATAGGCGACGAGGCATTCATAGCCGTGGGATTCCAGTGTCCTGTATAAACCGCTCACAATCCTTCCGACGCTTCCCGTCCCGACGACCGTATTCATGAGTAAAACCCTTCTGTTTTCCAGCTTGTCCATCGAGGCGATCACCGTGCTTGCTTCCTTGCTGACCGCAGGCTTTTCGTCTGTCTTTCTGCTCCCCTGACCAATAAATTCGTTTTCCATATTATCATCGAGGGAAACCGCCGTCACATCGCGCAAAGGGGGCGCCGTTCTCTTCTGTTCGAGTTCCTCATAATCATCTATGATTTCATAATCTTTCATGAAAACCTCTTCTTTCCATTCAGCCTACTCCTCATCATCCAAATCATTTAATATTAAATGAATCACGCGCTCCTGTCCTCTGGAAAAATCCTTCGTGAGCTGAAGCTTTCTCATTTCCTGACGCACCTTCGGCGTGGAAATAAGCCAGCGGATCGTAGAAATGATCGTCAGCGCATCCTGCTCCCTGCCGATGCCGAGATTGATAAAGCCGTTTTGGATGCCCGCGAATACATGCTCCGCTTCGCGTTCATTCTGCGCCATCACGATAGAAGGGACGCCCATGCTTGCCAGCTCATAGACCGTCCTGCCCTGCGAGGTGACGGCAAGATCCATTTTGTTCATATAGGCGCTGACTCGCTTCACATCGTTATGGATATAAATATTAGTTTCCTCATCTGTGACAATTTTATCCTTATGCGGATAAGCGAAGCCAACGAGGAAATGGAACTGGATGTCCGGATACTCGCCGTGCAGCACTTTACAAACCTCATACAGCCTGCCCGTCAGATCGGATGGGTCCGAGCCGCCGAAAATCACGAGAATATTTTTTACCTCTTCGGAAAATTCCTTCGGCTCCTCCTCTAAAAATTCATCCCGAATACAAAAATACTTCGAGCCGTAATATTCATTATGGAGCTTATCGCCCTTTTCATACAGCGCATTGATGACGGCGTCCGCGTATTTTGCGCCAGGTCCGATATCCTCAAAGTTAATGACCCTCTTTACATGCTTCGTGACCATCATCATATAGTCCTGCGTCGTATCCAGAATATCGTTGACAAGAATATCCGGCTTTTCTCTCCTCAGCACCTCTTCAAATTCCTGCTCATCGGCAACGGTGAGCACCGGAAAGTTCGCTTCCTTCAGCCGCTCGATGCCGATATCGCTCTCAGAATCCGCCGCAAACAGAATCTCATGCGCCGTCAGCTTGTAGGCAAGCGTCAGACAGCGATAAATATGCCCCATTCCGAGCTGCATCTTGCCGACGGTACGAAACAGCACCTTTTTCCGCCGTAGGATATTCTCGCAGATCACCCAGTCCGAATACGTGTCGATGTCGATCGCCTCTTCTTCGGGAATTTCAAAAATATTGACCTTTGCTCCGATTCTGCCGTTTTCCGTCACACATTCCCTGCGCGTGATCAAAAAGCCTCCCGTCTCCACGTAATTGGCTGGAAGCTCCTGGGAGTTCAGGCGCTTCTCATAATTTTTTGTAATTTTGCCGTCGCACACTCCCCAGGATAAGTGCGGCTTGTTCATCGCGCTTAAAATCGTATCCCACTCGGATTCCTCAAAAAAACAAATCGCTTTTTTCAGCGTCTTAAATTTCAGCGTCGGAGAAGTCGCCTGCATCGTAATGACGGTATCATAGGTACATTGCTTTTCGCGCTCCATATACTGCACGGCATGGTAAATAACAGGGTCGAGCGTCACCTTATCCGTCGCAAGCTCCTTCGGACGGGCGATGACCTCCACACCTCTTTTTTCCACGATGCCCCCAAGCTCCTCGTCATCCGTGGAAACAGCCACATCCACATCCATATAAGCCTTGAGCGCATTTGCGTTTTCTATCGAATAGCAGATCAACGGCTTTCCGCACATGATCCGCACATTTTTTCTCGGTATTCTCTTTGAACCGCCTCTTGCCGGTATGACTATCAATGTTTTCATCCCTGACTCCTTTGGTTATCCTTCTTAAAGTAATGCTGCTTGATATAGGTAAGCAGTAACATTATATCACGTCTTTTGATAAATGCAAAAATTCCTAGTATAACGACCGCCAAACTATAACGAGCCACGAGGATCTCGACGCCATCCTTGTAAAACAGGCTCATCAGCAGGCCGATCCCGCAGCAGAGCGCCATCGAGGCAAACATGTAAAAGTTGGCATAGACTCGTTTCTTAAGAACAAACCGCGTCGCGATATAGTGGAACAGCAGCAGAAACAAATAACTGAACAGCGTCGTATAGCCCGCGGAAATGTATCCATAACGCGGAATGAAAATCAAATTCAGCACATAGTTGACGATCGCTGCCAGAATGGAGCTGACGGCGATGACCGGCGTCTTTTTATAAAACAGCTCCACATTGACGTAATTCGTATAATAATACTGCGCCAGCGTACCGAGCGCAACCGGAGGAATGACCCATTTTGCCTGCCAGTAGTCGGGCGAATTCGGAGAAAGGATCATCAGCGCCTCAGGCGCGACCGTAATAAAACCGATCGTTAAAAACGCCCCGAGCAGCACAAGCTTTTTTTGTATCTGGCGGATCTGCTGTTTATTCTCCGCATGGAGCTGATCGTTAAACCACGGCAGCCATGCCTGTCCGATCGCATTCGTAAAAATGGCGAGCAGCGTCGCAAAGCTGTAGCCGAACGTATAAAGCCCGTTATCCGCGTCGCCGCAGATGTCCTTGATCATGATCCGATCGATCTGTGCCAGCACCGTGAGCGCCAGCGCGTGCGGGATCATCGGCAGCCCCATTTTCAGGGCATAGACCCAGTATTCTTTTTTATAAAACACGCGCCCATTCCGTAAAATGCGAAAATAAAACCAGACGCCCATCATAAACGTCGGCAGCAGCGTTCCTAAAATTTTGCCAAAATAACGCTTTTCATTGAACAGCAGCATCAGGGCGACGGAAAACAGGATCGTGCCGAGGCAGGAAATGATCGAGATCGCGATATTTTCCTTATACTTATATTCATACCGGCATTTCTGCTGCATGTACTCCACGGAAGGCGAAATCATCAGATAAACAAACAGCACGATGACGAGCGGCACCTCGTAGTGGATCGCCGCTGAAATCTGCTCCCTGAAAATAGTCGCCGCGAGCAGCACGCAAAAAGCGAATGAACTGGAAAGCCCCTGCAGCGCCGACATATATTCGTCAAACCGATCACCAAAATCAATTTTAGCCCGCCCGATGCTGTATACGATGCACAGGCAGGTAAGGATATTGAAGATATCGATCCAGGAATTAAACGTATTGGCACGTCCATAGTCGGCCGTCGTCAGCATGCTCGTATAAATCGGCGTCGTGACGATCGCGATCGCTCTGATGGAAATGCTCGAAATCATATACCAGATCCCGGATTTGATTACCTTATTTCCCTTTTCTTTTCTCATGATGTAAACATCCAGTCCATTAAAATCGTGTCCTCCGCGATGTCCTGGGCGGCAGCCCTGCCGACCAGCTCCGGCAGCCCAGCCGGGGAAATGCCGGTTCCCGGACGTTTAAACGTCACCATTTCTTCCGTGATAAGCGTTCCCTTTTGGATGTCCACGGCCGACACGATGGAGCGCCTCGCGTTTTTGCGCGCGGTCAGCTCGGTTTCCAGACAGCATAGCTCGCCCTTGCCGCGTATGAGATCCATCTCCTCAATGCCCTTTAAAATCCGCTTTGCGTCCTCCGGGTCCATCGCGTGATAATGGTCATTTCCCTTCAGAGTCTTGTCGAGCGTAAAGTGCTTCTCGATACAGAGCGCGCCGAGATTATACGCCGTCTTGATGACATCGCAGTTTTCCGTCGGCTTCGTATGGTCCGAATAGCCGATATACAAATCGGGAAACTGGCTTGCCAGAGAGGAAATCTTTAGTAAATTCGCGTCCTTAAGCGGCGTCGGATACTCGAGCACGCAGTGCAGCAGCACGATCGGCTTTTCGTTATGCATACGGATCGTGTCGATCGCGGCCTCGATTTCCGGCAGCTCCGATGCGCCGACCGATAACAGGACCGGCTTATTTTTCTTCGCCTGATGCTCGATAAACGGCAGATTGGATAAATCGGAGGAAGAAATCTTATAGACTTCCATCAGCTCATCGAGATAGTCTGCGGACTCGAAATCAAAGGCTGTGGATAGAAATTCGATTTCCAGACTGTCCGCATATGCCTTTAATTCTTTATATTCCTCATAGCCAAAGCTGTCAAACTTCTGAAACAGCTCATATTGGGATGTTGTCGGCTCCTCGGTCGTATCCCAGTAGGAGGGAGACGCTTTCGCCGCAAGCGTGCCGGCTTTGTAGGTCTGGAACTTTACGGCATGGATGCCGGCTTCGGCAGCCGCCTTCACCATTTCCTTTGCGGCTTCCATCACCGTAATACCCTCTTTTTTAGCAATGTCATAATAATTGACGCCAATTTCGGCGATCAGCACGAACCGGCCGCTCTCCAGCCGACTGATAATCATACTTTCCATCAATGCTCCTCCCTGTAGCGCGCATAGCCCGCCTTATAAAACTTAAGCAACCGTTTCAGCTGCTCCTCAAATTTCTCATCCTCCTGCTCTTTCCCGGCCAACACCTTTTCGGCCTTTCCCATCAGATAAAACAGGTCGATCTCAAAGCCAATTTCCTTCATCGTCTGCAAATAAGCGGCGCAGGAGTGGATATTGTCAATTTCCCCGAAATCCCGGATCAGCTCCGGCAAATCCTCAAAGCTTCTGACCCGCGTGATCCCGTCGATCAGCGCGAACGGTACATCGCCGAACAAAAGCGACTTGCGCCCGAGCAGCGCTTCTTCATACGCGGTCGTTCCGACGATCGTCACAACACCCTTCGCATTCGCGATCCACGGCTTCGGGTCATGATAGTAGTTGACCTGCACGAGCCGGACGTTGTGAAGCTCCTTTACCTTTTTATAAAATTGTACGCCGCGCTCGCCGAGCATCGCCTGGTGCTCCTTCACGTAAAGTTTCCAGCCGACCGGAAGGGACTTGGACACCTGCTCGATCAGACTGCACTCGTCCACATAGTACGAAGCCTTTACGAATACGGTCGATTCCGGTATGAGATGGAGCGGCATATAGACGTAATCCTCGCCCGGCACCGGATTTTCAAAATACTTATTTTTGCCCATAAACTTTCTTCTGAGCAGCAGAACCTGCAAATAATGAAAAAAGTAAGGAACGCTCGGCGCATACAGAATTTTATTCGTGCGCTTGATTTTCAGATTCTTTTTTGTAATGTCCATGTTCCAGAAATAATTCCATTTCCCGTGCATGACGCGCAGAATCCAAATGAGGGAGTCCCGTTCATACTGGCTTGTCACCGTGCCGGCAAATTCCTTATTCATGATCGTCGTCTGTTTTCTGTAATCCTCAATATAGGCGTAGGACTCGGCCAGCTCCTCCTTTGACTTTTTCAGATTGGCTTCATAAGCCTTCACGACATAATCGTCGATGCCGATCGTATTCTGAAAAGTCGGGTATTTGTAATAGCCGAATTTGGAATATTCCACCGTGATATAGGGAATTCCCTTCCGGTAGGCGATCTCGTTGATGATCGTCCGCTGCAGCTCCGCATTGTCAAAGTCCAGAATCATGTCCGGTTCAAATTCTTCAAAAATAGAGAGGATCTTCTTATAGTTTAACTGAAGCCAATACATATTTTCGTCGTAATTTGTCAGCGACCAGTAATAGCGGTAATGATAGTGCCTCGTATTTTCCTGCGAGCT
Organism: uncultured Lachnospiraceae bacterium; assembly: GCA_964566545.1. Lineage (GTDB taxonomy): Bacteria > Bacillota > Clostridia > Lachnospirales > Lachnospiraceae > JAEYFP01. The sequence goes on from CAZMIX010000001.1 coordinate 101,901, forward strand.
CATCAACTGCAGATTCAGATTTTTAAAATGCGTATATTCCGCCTCGATTTTTTCAAGATACGCAAGATCGATGGGAGAGCTTTTCTGCTTGAGCCCCTTTGTATACTGTTCGCAAATATCCCGCACATCATACAGCTTGACGTCGGGAAGCTCTTCCTTAAACTTGTAATACGTGTTTTCGTTGTAATAACATTTATTGTAGCTGCATTCCGTGGACATGATATAAAAGGCGGCAACCTCGTTGTCCTCCTTTAAGCTTCTCGCCAAAAACCATAGCGGCATCGAGTAAGTCTCCCGGCATACAAAAAGTATTTTTTTATTGCGAAAATCCTGCACCATTTGCTCCTTTCAGTCGCGGCTTCCTGTTCGCTGCACTACCGTTTTCTGTCTTTACAACCCCTGCTTTTTAAAGGTTTGGGTCCAGTCCGTACCTGTTCGATATGAAATATGATTCTTTAAAAACCGCTTCCTGCGGGATGCCGTAACCTTTGCGAACAGCCATGGGCTGCTGTTGCACAGCAGCATTTTTAATTTAAGGCTCCTTTGCACGCGCGGATCCTTACTGACTTCCTTTGCGTGTGTCCGTACGTAGGACAGGTATTCCCGATCATGCTCTTTGGAAAAGACGCCAAACAGCACGCTGTTTTGAATCACGCTCATATTTTCATGGACGAGAAAGAACGAAACCGCATCCTTCAGGCCCGGGTACTGCTCTAAAAGCTTTTCACAGATTTCATAATCCGCCTGTAAAGACAGCATCAGGTTCTGTTCGACGCGGGAGCCGCTGTCCCCGCTCACGCGGAAATAATATTTGGAAGCCGTATGGTAAACAATTTTTTCTGCCTGCGATAAAATCCGGTGAGCGATCTGCCGGTCCTCCACAAGCTGTCCGACCGGAAACCGGATCGTCTCAAACAACGTTTTCCGGTAAAGCTTATCCCATAAATGCAGGAAAAATCCCTCCTGATATAAAATCATCTCAAATGCCTGCTCGGTATCCAGCACGTATTCCAGATCTTTAGATGTCCCATCCACGCAGTTTTCATACGCATAATATTTGCCGGTCACGGATACATCCGCATCATGCTTAAGAGCCGCCTGCACCATCGTCTCCACCATGTCCGGGTCTATGTAGTCGTCTCCGTCCACAAAGCCGATATAATCGCCCGTGGCCGCATTAAGTCCCTGATTTCTCGCGACGGCGGTCCCCTTCGGTTCCTCTTTCAGCACGAGAACCCGCGCATCCTCAGATGCGATCTCCTCGCAGATCTCCTCGCAGGCGCTGTCGCCCTTGCCGACGACGCAGATGATCTCAAGGTTTTGATACGTCTGTCCTGTCACGCTCCTCAAGCACTGCTCCAAAAAGCGCTCCACCTTATAAATGATAATGATAATGCTCACCTTAGGCATTCTGTCCATCTTCCTCCATCACGCGCCGGATCGCCTCCAAATAGGCATATTTTCTCGTCTCGTCCGGTTCGAGCATCGCGCCCTCTCCCCATTCGTTCCACGCGTTGATCAACACGAAATCCGCATTCCTTCCCCGCACCTGTTCCTTTAGTTTGCGGAGCACCTGTTCAAATCTGGCGGGATTCGTATTTTTGTATACAAGCCCTTTATAGCTCCTGCGCGGCGTATTGTCCCAATCCGGGATCAGACCCGGAAACTCGTCATCCGCATAGCTCCTCGCGGCAATCCGGTCAACAATCCAGTCGCCGGGAATGCTGCGCTCCAACAGCTTTTTCTTCTTAAAACGGTTCAGCACCGTCTTCGTGAGGACGGACAAATGATACCAGCACTCTTTCGCTTTTGAAAAATCGTGCTTCAGCGTATAGCCCGGCTCAAAATAGTACCAGGCGTCCACCAGCTCTTTTCGCTGCTCCTGCTGCCCCGCCGTCTTGCCCGATACGATGTAAAGGCCCCCAAAACCGGCTTCGACAGCCCATCTGCGAAAGCAGCCGAGCATTTCCTTTAAACAGCCGATATCGAACGTGCGGTAAATTTGAAATACGGGCTTGCCGTCCACCTTCACATACCGCTCATCCTGAAAAAACGGCAGCAAATAATCAAAATGAGCGCGCCAGTCCGCTTCTGTCCCATAATCCTGCTTCATCAAAATCTCTTCGGCGAGGTCGTACCACGTCCGGGTCCACGTTTCATTCGCCCAGCAAATGCTGTAGCGGATGTCGATGTCCGGGTGTGCGAGCAGGATTTCCATCGGCTGCTCCATCAATTGCCGGCCCTTGAACCAATATTGGTAAATGCTGAACCCGTAAATACCGTATTCCTTTGCGAGTGACGCCTGCCACCGCCATGTTTCCTCTCCCTGCTTCACGAGGTCATAATAACGTCCGTTAAGCGGCACGCGCGGCTGCTTGTGCCCCCGGTAAAGCGGAAGCGCGCGCTTCACGGCCGTCCACTCCGTATAGCCCTCGCCCCACCATTCATTATTTTCGGGAAATTCATGATATTGCGGCAAATATAAACACATGATTCTCATAAATGAAAGTTACTCCTGTTTTCTGTCTTTATCGATCTCATCCGCATTTTCACCTTTGCTTCTGCATATCACATCCGCGCACCGCCCGACTGCAAACCAGAAAACAGGGGCGGCAAGCTGGAACGATAAAATATTCGAGCCGACCGATTGCAGCAGCGCAATCGCGATGATGCCGATTTCCACATAGCAGTCCTTCAGATGCCGGACGCTCTTTGTAAAAATCAGAATCAGAATATAAAGAAAAATCGAAAAGCCTAAAATGCCTTCCTCGCAGAACATCTTGATCAGGCCGCCGTCGGCTATGACGTGCGTCCCTTCAAAATCCAGCGCCTTATGCCCGTTCGCGCCAAGTCCGTTGCCAAACCAATAGCTGTACATGTTGTTGACGGCGGCCACCCATTGCTCGCTCCGCTGTCCGATCGCTCCCGGCAAAGAAACGAGCCGGTAATAGATTTTCATGACGACTTCAAAGGAAACGAAGCATAGCCCCAGAAAAGCGGCCAGAATCGCCGCGCACTCGATGAAAAAATAATTCTTTTTCAGAAGTCGGAACTCAAAAAATACCAATTGATTCACATAAATTACGACGAGAATCGCTACGACCATCGCCGAGCGCTGGTTGCTGAGCAGCGCAAATACGAAATTCAATCCAAAAAAGAGGATTCCTGTCTTACGTTCCCTGTTCTCCATCAAAAAATAGGAGGCGGCCAACATTCCGCATACGGCCAGAAAGCCCAAAATTGTGCTTCCGATGACGGAATGCATCCGAATGCGCATCGTCGGCGCATCCGCCTTGGAAATATAGCTCCATTTTAAAAGATAGTCCAGATAAAACTGCGGGGCCGTGATATAAAGCAGCAGTCCGACGACACAGATGAGCAGCACCGCCAGAAGAAATTTTTTATAAAAATCCTTTGTCCGCTCCTTCGCCGTCCTTCCTGCCATATAAAACAAGACGGGCAGCACGGAATTGGCGAATTCGTCCACATAGATCTTTGCGGGCAGTCCGCTCTTCGTGAGCCAGATGACTGAGAGCAGATTATAGATAAAATAGGCTGCCACAAGCCAGTCAAGCGTACGGTTAAAGGAAACGCGCTTTTTTAAAACAAGTTCAGCCGCCACGCCGAGCATCAAAAGTGCCGCGAACACGCCCGGGCGCATCGCGTCCACAAACAGCGTCAGCACATATCCGAGCATGACAAGCGTATAATACCACTCGAACAAATTCCAGTTTTTTATTTTGTTGGTCGTTTCCCGCAAAAAGGAAGGCTTCCTCGCTTCCATTCTTTATACCTCATTATCATACTTTTTATTTACGATCATTCCGTGCCACAGAAAGAACTTCTTCAACGACCCGGCTCCAACTGCACGGGCGCGTCTCCTGCGCTTCCTGGTTCGAAGCGGAATCGATGCGCGCGGACAGCTCGGGCACATCCTTCCTTGTAATTTCGCCCCTGATCGCGCGCTCCATGAGCGCAGCAAGCTCCTCTGGCCGAAACGGGTCAAAATAGTAGGCATTTTCGTATCCGGCAAGCACCTCTCGGCAAAACGGGCAGTCCGAGGCAAAAATCACGGTTCCGGTTTGTCTCGCCTCCGCAGGCGGATATCCGAACGTTTCAATGTAAGACGGAAAAATCAAAATCCGCTCTCCGTAGAGCCGATAAACCCCCTCGCGGGAAAGTCTGCCTTGATAACTCATATTCTGATACCGATTATCATAGTTTATACAGCCTGCCGCCTCCTTTTGTGTGAGGGTCAGCACGACATTAAAATTCGTGATCCCTTTCTGATTAAGGAGCGTCGCCGCCTTTGCGATGCACGCGTGGTTTTTATATAAAATATCGCCCGACGGAAAGAAAAATTGTCGTCCGTCCGGCTCATGCTCACACAACTCCACATCCGGGCGCTCGACATCCGGCAAAATTTTTACAATCCGCTCCGGTTTTACACGCGTCTTTTTTATGACGGCCTCGCGCATCCACTCCGTTTGCACGATCGTCTTATCCGCATGCCTCACGGCGCTGTCGATCAGCGCGCCGATCACGTGCTGGTATATGGCATATTCCCTCTCTTTCGGCTTTAAAAATGAAAACCGTTTCCATTTCTGGAAGCCGAGCGGCTGGTGCACATAGACGGCCTGCCTTCCGCGGTATCCTCTTGTCAATGTATTCTGCATGGAAAACACGATATCCGGCTTTAATGTGCGGATATAGGCCGCTCCGGTAAACAGGTCGAATTTCAGGCGGGAAAGCCAGCTTTTTTTCACATCCGAAAGCACGCGCACCTGAATGCGTTCCGTTTCTTCTATATAAGAGTCCCCGAGCAGAAAGATCCATTCGTGCTCCGTCTCATGCGCCGCGAGGTACCGGTAAAAATCCTTTAAAATCGAAAGCGCTCCGGTCGTGCTCGCCGCAATGTCATTGACTACAATTCTCATGCTTTACACCAAACTGTTTTGTTTACGATTTCCGTATAGCTTTGGATCAGCTTCACGACCTTGACGGAAACATTCGTGTCCGCGTAGTCCCCTGGCATAACGACCTCTTCGTCGTTTTCGTACATGGCGACCGCAAGCTCCGCCGCCTGTTCGACATCCCTGCCCTTGATGCCGCCGATGACGACTGTTCCCTTATCTAGCACCTCGGGACGTTCCGTCGAAGTCCTGATCAGCACGCCCGGAAAATGCAGCATCGCGGATTCCTCAGATAAGGTGCCGCTGTCCGAAAGCACGCAGTACGCGTTCTTCTGCAGCTTATTATAATCCAAAAAGCCGAACGGCTTCTCATTTCTCACGAGCGGATGAAACTGAAAATTCCGCAGCTCGATAAATTTTTTGGAACGCGGGTGCGTCGAATAGATGACGGGCATCTGGTATTTCTCCGCGATATGATTGATCGAATTCATCAACTCCATGAAATTTTCTTCGAGATCGATATTTTCCTCCCTGTGCGCCGATACGAGAATATAGCCGCCAGATTTCAGTCCCAGCCGGTCCAGCACATCGCTTCCCTCGATGCTGTCCATGTGGTCGCGCAGTACCTCGCGCATCGGGGAACCTGTCACGAAGATCGTCTTTCCGTCAATACCCTCCGAAAGCAGATAGCGTCTCGAATGCTCCGTATAAGGCAGGTTGATGTCCGAAATATGGTCCACGATCTTCCGGTTGATCATCTCGGAAACATTCCAGTCCCAGCAGCGGTTGCCCGCTTCCATATGGAAAATGGGGATTTTTAAACGCTTCGCGGAAATAGCGGAAAGCGCGGAATTGGTGTCGCCAAGCAGCAACACGGCATCCGGTTGCACCTCTTTCATCAGCGCATAGGATTTTGCGATGATGTTGCCCATCGTTTCACCCAGATCAGCGCCGACGCTGTCCAAATAATGATCCGGCTCCCGCAGCTTCAGGTCCTCAAAAAATATTTGATTTAACGTATAGTCATAATTTTGCCCGGTATGTACCAGCACATGGTCAAAATACTGATCCGCGCATTTGATGACGGCGGATAACCGGATGATTTCCGGTCTTGTTCCGACAATTGTCATTACCTTTAATTTTTCCATCAGGACTTAGCCTCCACTCTTTCAAAATAGGTGTCCGGCTTCTCTGGATCAAACGCTTCGTTCGCCCACATGACCGTGATCATATCCGTATCGCCTTCATTCGTGATGCTGTGCGTATAGCCCGTCGGGATGTCTACGACCGTAAGTTTCTCGCCGGAAACATGATATTCAATAATTTCCGTTTCGTCCACCTTGCGGAACCGGATACAGCCCGTTCCTTTCACGACGAGGAATTTTTCATTTTTTGTATGGTGCCAGTGGTTGCCCTTCGTGATGCCCGGTCTGCTGATGTTCACGGATACCTGCCCTCTGTCCGGCGTCCTGATAAATTCCGTAAATGACCCGCGTTCATCCTCATTCATCGCAAGTGGATAGGAAAAGCCGTCCTTCGGCAGATAGCTCAAATACGTGCTGTACAGCTTCTTTTCAAACTCGTTGGAAACGTCAGGCACCGCCAGGCTTTTTCTGCCCTCCCGAAATGAATGCAGCAGCTTAGCGATCCGCCCAAGCTCGATCGTGTGCACGGTCGACACCGCCGCAAAGCGGCCGGCCATATTTTCTTTTCCGTTTAGCGCCGCGAGGAATTCCTCCACGACATCATCGATATAAACAAGGCTCATGACCCTCTTTGGATCATTGATCTGAATTTCAAGACCGTTTGCTATCTGATAGCAGAACGTCGCGACAGCGCTGTTATAATTCGGGCGGCACCATTTGCCGAACACGTTTGGCAGCCGGTAGACAATCGCCTTCGCGCCCGTCTCCTTTGCATAGGAAAACAGCAGCTCCTCGCCCGCCCGCTTGCTCCTGCCGTAAGCGTTGTCAAGCTCGGCCTGAATCGAGGAAGTGATGAGAACCGGCGCCAGATTCCGATGCGCCTTTAATTTATCGAGCAACACGGAGGTGAAACCGAAATTACCCTCCATAAATTCCTTTTCATCCTGCGGCCGGTTGACTCCCGCCAGATGAAACACAAAATCGCAGTTTCTCGTATATTCATCAAGCAGCGCTTCTCCGGTATCGATATCATACGGATAGATGGACGTATAGCCCCTGTTTTTTAATTCCAATATGAGATTTTTCCCGACAAAGCCTTTTGCACCTGTCACTAAAATATTCATGCGTCAAACCCCTTATTTATTTTCCCATGCCGCAATTTCTTCTCTGATATAGGAAAGCTCCAAAAGCTTGTCCTTCACCTGCTCCACATTCAATATCTGCGTGTTGTTCGAGTTGAATTCCGTCAGCTTTGTCCGCTCCTGATTGCCCTCTTTAAAATATTTATCGTAGTTCAAATCTCTCTGATCCGCCGGCACTCTGTAGAAATCGCCCATATCGAACGCGCGGGCACATTCCTCGTTGGTCAAAAGCGTCTCGTACATTTTCTCACCATGCCGGATGCCGATTACCTTGATCTCGTTGTCCGCATGGAACAGCTCCTTGACTGCCTGTGCGAGCACCTCGATCGTACAGGCCGGAGCCTTCTGCACCATAATATCGCCTGCAGCCGCGTTTTCAAAGGCAAACAGCACAAGCTCGACCGCTTCCTCCAGACTCATGATAAAGCGCGTCATCTGCGGCTCCGTCACGGTCAGCGGGTTTCCTGCCTTAATCTGCTCAATAAACAGCGGGATGACCGAGCCCCGCGAGCACATGACATTCCCGTATCTCGTTCCGCAGATCAGCGTCCGCTCAGGATCGACCGTCCTCGATTTCGCCACGAACACCTTTTCCATCATCGCCTTGCTCGTTCCCATCGCGTTGACCGGATAAGCGGCCTTATCGGTAGAAAGACAGATGACCTTTTTCACGCCGGCTTCGATCGCCGCACTCAAAACGTTGTCGGTTCCAATGACATTCGTACGCACAGCCTCCATCGGGAAAAATTCACAGCTCGGCACCTGTTTTAGTGCAGCCGCATGGAAAATATAATCCACGCCGTGCATCGCGTCCCTGACGCTCTGCTGATTTCTGACATCGCCAATATAATATTTGATTTTCGGATTGTTGTACTGGTGCCGCATGTCATCCTGCTTTTTTTCATCCCTGCTGAAAATGCGGATCTCGCGGATATCCGTATCGAGGAACCGGTTCAGCACCGCATTTCCAAAGGAGCCGGTCCCTCCTGTAATCAATAACGTCATTCCTTCAAACATTTGCTCTACCTTCCATTCTTAGTATTTCATCGGTTACTATTTCGCCGGACTGCCATAACTTTCGATCAGCTCCGCCGAGCGGCGCACATCAAAATACTGCTCCAGATAGCGCCTGCCGTTGCCGCCAAGACGCCTGCGAAGTGCTTCATCCGCGCATAGCCGCTCCACGTTTTCGCAAAAAGCATCCACATCATCCGAGGCACACCATAAGCCGCAGTCCGCTTCCTCAGTCAAAAGCTCCTTCACATCCGTACTGCGGTCCGTACAGGCCAGCATCGGCTTCGCCGCCGCCATATAGCCGAGCATCCTCGAAGGATAATTCGGAATCGTGAAGCGGACATCGAGGGAAATAATGCCGACATCGCAATCCGCCATCAGCCGGTCGTACTCCCTTGGCGGCAGGAATTTAATAAAACGGGCATTCGGGCTGTCCATAAAGGCCTTTTGCACCTTTTCCTGCTCGCTTCCTTCGCCGACAAACAAAAATTCCGCCTGCTTACAGTCTTGCATGCGCGGGGAACTTACCGCGCGGATCAAAAAATCCACCGCCTGCGGTTTTCCGAGGTTACCTCCAAACACAAAACGCACCTTTTTCTCCTGCAATGTTTCCGCTTCATCCGCATGATCTGCTTCAGTTACGAGATTCCTCACATCCGGCGCATATGTTTCCTCCGACGCGTTCTCAAACGGCTGCACCTTCACCGTATTCGGAAATAAAATCAGCCTGTCTTCTTCAATTTCGGGATGATGCGCCCTGATATATTCCAGATTGCCCTTCGACATGCAGCCGATCATATCCGATAATTCGTACAGCTTTTGTTCTTTTCTTTTAAAAAAGCGGTGCAGCGGCCCATTCTCTTTAAAAAGGCCGATATCCACCGCGTTCTGCGGAAAAATATCCTTTAACATCAAAAAAGCCTTACAGCCAAACCGTTTTTTACAATATTTAATGACACTAGCAAACGTTACGGGCGGCGTCGCATAAATGACGAGGTCATAATGCTCGTTTCTGATAAATTTCCAGATCGCGTGCCGCATACACGGCTCTATTTTCAGCGTATTGATGCCCTTTATGAGAAAATTGACTTTAAACAGCTCCCCGACCCTTACCCTGATCAGCTCCGTCCCCTGATAGGAAACAGTGTCCGACCTTTTCAGGTTTTTCCTGCCGGTGACGAGCGCGATCGTTACCTTATGCCCTCTTTCCAACAGCTCATTGATCAGATCCGAATAAATGCCCGGAGCTTTAAGGTCCGGCATGCTCATCGTCAGATACAGTATGTCCATAGCATTTCCTCTACCTGTTCCTCGATTTCTTTCCGGGGCTTGATTACGACGCTGTCATACATCATCATCAGCACATCTTCCTCGTAGTTTCCAAACTCAGGCTTATTTTCAATGCCGTTTATATTATTTTCTATCAGCTTGATAAAATTCACGCCGCAGCCGAACGCATGCAGATAGGCGCCGCCGAAGCGCGGGTTGATTTCCGATAAATAATACTCGCCGTCCACATAGAAAAAGTCCATGTCGATCGGGCCGTTGAACTTAAACTCCGAAACGATCTGCCCGATAACGCCAAACAGCTTTTCATCCTTAAACGAAACGGTTTTATTCGCACCGCCAATTTTCGTCTCCAGCTTTTTCTTCGTAAAGATGCTGACGGCCTTATGGCTGATCGTATCCACATATACATCCGCATCCAGATCGATTCCCTGCATAAACTGCTGGATGATCAGCGTCTGATCCGCATGACAGGCGATTTCCAGCTCCTGAAGCGTCTCAATTTTTCTCGCGCCGACGCTTCCGCTTCCCGTGCGCGGCTTTACAAAAACAGGAAAGCTGATTTTCCCCGCCTCATACGCCTTTGTAAACGAATCGAGCATACCGAACGTCATCGCCGTACGGATACCCCGTTTGACCAAAAAGCAGTACATTAAAAATTTATCGAAGCAAAGGCTCGCCGTCTCCGGGTAGGGAGCCAATACCTCCACGCCAATCTTCTCAAACTCCTCGCGGTGCTTCGCAAGAATCGCAATTTCCGGGTCGATCAGTGTCGTCACCGCCCCGACCTTTTCTTTTTTACAGATATCTAAAATAATCGGAATGTAATTTTCCTCCGTTATTTTGGGAACGATATACTGTTTATCCGCAAAATAAAGTCCCGGCGCCGTGTTCGTATTATCCGTCGCGATAATTTTCGCATTGACATCCAGAGATTTTTTAAAATCTTTAACAAGATCACCGCGTCTGCCGACGCTGCAGAACAAAATATTTTTGCCCATCGTTTCGTCCTTCCAATACATGGAGTTTTTAGTAATAACATGGAATAGCTGCACTTTTTATTTTAAATTTACTTGCAAAACCGATACATAGTAATTTTCTTTTGCCGGAGTTAGATAGCTGTCGCCGTAGTTGATTTTTAAATACATATCCCAGTTTTTTGGCGCAAAGAGCATCGCATCCTCAAAGGGCATCTGCTCCGTCTCCCTCCAGTAATCCCTGTCGAATTCATAATGAATAAACCGGTATAAATCGTTGCTCCAAAAGCACTTTTGCGATGCTTCATCGCTTCCGTATACGCTCATTTTTTTGTAAAACGCAAGCAGCTTTTTTTCAGAAAAAAGCTTTCCGAGCGTGCCGGTCACTCCGACAAGCAGCTTGCCTTTTAAGCTGTAGGCGCTTAAATCCACATCTGTCTTTGCCATTCCCTGCAGGAGCTTTAACATAAACAGCTTATATTTCTTTTTTAGCAGAGAATTGGGCAAATAATCGATAATAAAAATATCAACCCGCGCATCCGGTTCTTCCTTCCTGCACACCTTCGGCACGCGGTCCGTATCATTCAAATAGAAGCCTGCCTGCTCTAAATAAAGCGGCGCGCACCGTTCGAACCGGTCGAACTCCTCGCGGTACATCATGATATCCGCGTCGTCATCCCACGGGATAAAACCTCCTTCACGCACCGCCCCAAGCAAGGTCCCTGCCTGCATGAAATAGCTGATCTGTTCCTTTTCACAAATCTCATTTATGAGTTTTAACATCACAAGGTCTATTTTATGCAGTTCCTCAAGATTTGCGTGCTTAGAAAGCTTTCCCATTTCCTTATCCCTCTGTAAGCGGAAGCAGCTCCAAAAGAGAGCCGATCCGCATTTTTTCCTTTATCCCGCCCAAATAGGCGCGGCCCCGATAAACGCCGTTCCCGCGCTCGATCCTGACCGTCAGGATCGGATAATCCTTTCCGATATAAAAATCCTTTTCCGGGTTGTCCCCGACATAGACCATCTCGGAAAAATCGAGTCCAAACGCTTCCTTCATCATGAAAAATGCCCTTTTGTCAGGCTTCCAATAATCCCGCCCGAGCGTATCGGTCAAAATGATATGATCGAACAACTTTTCCGCCTTCAGAGCCGCGACTTTATTTTGCTGCGTCACGGCATAGCCGTCGGAAATAATGCCGAGCTTGACACCACGTTTACGCAAAATCGTAAGCGTCGGAAGAACATCGTCAAAGAAAGAAACATCCGGCATATGCGAACGGTATTCTGCGACGAGTGCAAGGATCTCCTCCTTTGCGTAAGGGATGCCGTGCGCGTCCAAAATCCGGTTGAATACGTTTTTTGCATCGGCTTTGTACAGCGCAAGCAGCTCTTCATACAAGTCCTCCCACAAAAGCCCGCAGCGTCCGGCAAGAAGCTGCGCGATCGTTTGATAGCCGCTTTTGATAAAATCCTCCTCGGCGATCAGCGTATCATCCAAATCAAACAGAACTGCTTTCTTCATCCTCAGGCTCCATATCCTCATTCAGCATGATACAGCTGTCAAACCGCAAAAACGTCACATTTTCCCGGTAATCCTCATTGTAGGAAAGCGTTTCCCCGCGCAGCAGCCTGTAAAGATTTTTACACGAATCGGCGCCGGCCTTGATCGACATCGGGGCGCCGCCCCCAAAGCGCGGATTGATTTCAATGTAGGAAACGCCCTTTTCGGTTTTTTTACACTGTACCGTAATATGGCCGACCGGCTTTAGCACCTTCATCAGCCTCGTGACATCCGCTATGATTTCCCGGTCCTTTACGATCCGCCCCTTTGAGATTTCCCCGCTCCGCGTCGCAATCCGCACGCGCGGCACGACCGAAATAATATTCGAATCAAAATCCAGAAATACATCGACGGTATACTCCTCGCCCGCAATATATTCCTGCACGATCGGCTGCCTGATCAGCTTACTGTAAGTGTCAAGCTCCTCCCGATTTTTCACCTTGAAGGCGTCGATACTCGAGCTGCCGTCGATCGGCTTCATAAACAGCGGAAACGGGAGGTCGTCCGATGCAAGCTCCCCGGCCTCTAACAGCCGCGGCATCAAAAATCCGTTCTCCTCCATGAATTTCTGCGTCACAAGCTTGTTTCTACAAATTCTAATGATTTCCATATCGGAAATGAGCAGCCTGGAACCCGTCTGCTTTTCGATCCTGGCTTTGTGCTCTGAAAGAAGCAAAAGCTCCGTATCGATCGTCGGCACGATAAGCGTCACATGTTCCTTTTTACAAATATCGATGATCGCTTCCACATAGTCGCCCGATTTGATGCGCGGAAGCATGATCCCCCTGTCGGCAAAATAGAGTGCGGGCGCTGTCCTGCTGCAGTCCACAGCCAGTACATTTCCCTCGATTCCAAGCTCCTTTGCCGCGGAGCGGAAGCAGTTGACAAGCTCCACTCTCCGGCCCGCGCTTAAAATCAATACATTAATAGGATCCATGTTTTCCCTCCTGTTTCTATTCTTCGCCGGTGAAATACTCCATCGTCGCGCCTGCCTCAGGTCCGATCCCTTCCCTTTTTACGACATTTGCCACCGTCTTTAACAAGATTTTCACATCGAGTAAAAAGGAAAGCTTTTCGGTGTATTCCACATCATATTCGAACTTCTGCGCCCAACTGATCGCATTCCTGCCGTTCACCTGAGCCAGCCCCGTCAAACCGGGTCTGACGTCGTGACGGTGCTTCTGCCTTTCATTATAAAGAGGCAGATACTGCACGAGCAGCGGACGCGGTCCTACGAGCGACATGTCGCCCTTTAAAATGCTGAGCAGCTCGGGAAGCTCGTCAAGACTCGTCGAGCGGAGCCGCTTCCCAAATTTGGTCAAGCGCACCTCGTCGGGAAGCAGCTCACCGTTTTCGCCCCGCTCCTCCGTCATCGAACGGAATTTATACATTTTAAAAATTTTTCCGCCCTTTCCCGGCCTGTCCTGATGAAACAACACAGGGCTTCCAAGCTTGACCCGCACGAGCAGCGCAAGCGCCAAATAGACCGGCGACAGCACGAGCAGCGCCGCAAGGGAAAGCACGATATCCAACAATCGTTTCACGCAGTTTCTATAAATCATTTTCCAAATAGTCCTCTGATGATTGAAATGATGCGGTCCATATCTTCTTCTGTGTTCTTCACGTCGGAGGGCAGACAGACGCCACTTTCAAATACGCGCTCGCCGACGCTCTTTCCTTCGCATACCTGCACAAACCCATTTTTTGCAAACACGGGCTGGAGATTCATCGGCTTCCAGATCGGCCGCGATTCGATGTCTTCCTGTTCGAGGGCGACCATGATATCCAGCGGCTTTACCGGGCTGCCTTCGTCAAGCGTGATGCAGGAAAGCCAGAAATTAGGCTCCGTGTCCGGCAGATACGGATTCATCCGAATGTGTCGGATATCGGCAAATGCTTCCTGGTAACGCAGATAAATTTCTTTTTTCTTTGCCTTATGCTCGTTAAGATACAAAAGCTGTCCGCGTCCGATCCCCGCGACGACATTGGACATCCGGTAGTTAAAGCCGATTTCCTTATGCTCATAATGGCGTTCCGGCTCCCGCGCCTGTGTCGCGAGAAAACGGGTCTTTTTTACGACCTCCTCGTCATGGCTCACAAGCATGCCGCCGCCGGACGTCGTGATAATTTTATTTCCGTTAAAGGAAAAAATGCCGATATCGCCAAACAACCCCGTCTGCCTGCCGTGCACACAAGCGCCGAGCGATTCCGCGGCATCCTCGATAAACGGCACGCCATGCTTTTTACAGATCGCGGCGATTTCCTCAAGCTTCGCCGGAGTACCATAAAGATTGGCCGAGATGACGGCCTTTGCGCTCGGGTAAAGGGAAAATGCCTTTTCAAGCGCTGCGGGATCCATATTCCACGAATCCTCCTCACTGTCGATAAATACCGGCTTTGCGCCGATATACGTGATCGGGTTGACCGTGGCCGCAAACGTAAGCGAGGAGCCGAATACGATATCGTCCCGCTTGACGCCCGCGAGAATCAGCGCCAGATGGATTGCGCCCGTTCCTGCGCTCAGCGCCGCCGCATAGCCTTCACCTAAATAAGCCGCAAATTCCTTTTCGAATTCATTGACGTTCGGTCCGAGGGGCGCGACCCAATTTGTATCAAACGCCTCCTGGATATATTTCAGCTCCTGTCCGTGCATCGTCGGGCAGGACAAAAAAATCTTTTTCTTTTCCATCATTATTCGCCGTCTTTCTTTACTTGATAAGTGGGCACAAGCTTTCTTACCCATTCCCTGATCGCCTCATCGCCGGCTTCTTCCTTGGAATCCGCCTTCAACTCTTCAAGCTGCGAGAAAAATTCCGCTTCATCAAACTCGATCGGCTTGCCGACATGGATCAGGCGGTTTGCAGTTTCCTGCATCCCCTCCTCCTTCATCAGCATTTCCTCGTACAGCTTTTCACCGGGGCGCAGCCCGATAAACTGGATCTGAATATCCTCTCCGGGGATATAGCCGGATAAGCGGATCAGGTTTTTCGCAAGGTCGAGTATCTTCACAGGCTCGCCCATTTCCAATACAAAAATCTCGCCGCCGTGGGCATAAGCGCCTGCCTGCAGAACAAGAGACACCGCTTCCGGAATCGTCATAAAATAACGGATGATATCGGGATGTGTCACAGTGACCGGCCCTCCCGACGCAATCTGCTTTTTAAACAGCGGGATGACGCTGCCGTTGCTGCCGAGCACATTGCCGAAGCGCACCGCGACAAACTCCGTTTTGGAACGGCTGTCATAGGCTTGTACGATCATTTCGCAAATGCGCTTGCTGGCACCCATGATGTTCGTCGGATTCACCGCCTTGTCGGTCGAGATCATGACAAACCGGTCCGTCTTGTATTTCACCGCCGCTTCAGCGACCTTCCACGTGCCGAGCACGTTGTTCTTGATCGCTTCGTTCGGGCTGTCCTCCATCAGAGGAACGTGCTTGTGCGCCGCCGCGTGATAGACGATATTCGGACAGTACGTCTCAAACACCGAATTGACGCGGTTCGTATTTCTGACGGAGCCGATCAGCACCTCTAAATTCAGCTCCGGATACTTTTTTTTCAGCTCCTGCTGAATATCATAGGCGCTGTTTTCGTAAATATCAAAAATAATCAGCTGCTTTGGACGGTAGCTCGCGATCTGTCTGCAAAGCTCGCTTCCGATCGAACCGCCGCCGCCTGTAACAAGGATCACCTTGTCCCGCACATAGCCCATGATCGAATCGAGATCTACCTCGATCTGCTCTCTGCCGAGCAGGTCGATGACATCGACCTTCCTTAACTGGCTGACATTGACCTCGCCGTTTACGAGCTGATAAATGCCGGGCAGCGTCTTTAGTTCACACTTCGTCTGCTTGCAGATCTCAAGGATTTCCTTTACGACCGCCTTCGGCGCGGCAGGCATCGCGATGATGATCTCATCGATATGATATTTGGCAACGCACTCCAAAATGTCATTCCGGTCGCCGACAACCTTGACCCCATGAATATAATTCCCGATTTTTGATTTATCATCATCGATGACGCAAAGCGCATTTTTCTGAATATAACTCGAGGACTTCATTTCCCGGATCAGCGAATTTCCCGCATCCCCCGCGCCGATCACCATGACGTTGACGCTTTTGGCCGTATCGGCCCGCTTTTCGACAAACGTGCGGAACGCGCGGTAGAAAAATCGGCTCATTACAACGAAAAAGAGCAGAAAGCCCCCGAAAAACACATACGAGCTTCGCGGATAGCTCCAATGCAGGAACCTATGCACGATTACCATCTGCGAAACGGCGGAGCTGACACAGGCGAGCACAATATTGACCATTTCCGGCGCGCCGGCATATTCCCAAAGGCTCTGGTACATATGGAACAGCCAGAACAGAGCGATCGTGATCACAATACTGTACGGAAGGTAGTCCCACGCCGTCTCAATAAACGCCTGATCGGCGATATCCCCATACCGGAAATCAAATCTCGCCACGAGTCCGAGGTAGGTAGCTCCCGCAACCGCGAGCACATCCCAGACAATCAATCCAACTCTTCTGACGAAAAGCTGTCTATTTTTAATTAATCCTTTTTTCATTTTTATTTTCCATTCTGTAATATCCAGTATTCAATCGTTTTATTATAACAGATATCACCTGTCACTTCAAGTTTTCCGCGCATTACCAATCAAATCAGGATGTTTTTGTATCCGGTTGTTGATGATTGCGAACAAAAACAGGAACAGCAAAGAAAACGGCGGTACAATCACGTAATTTTCCAAAAAAGATGTCAGCAGCATCGTCATAATGCCCGCCATTGCACATTTCGCAACGGGATCCGCGGCCGCTATTTTACGGATGCCAAACAGCCGGTACAGTAAAAAGCAGCAGGCCGCGATAAATACAGCAAGCCCATGGATAACCAGAAGGTCCAGCAGCCCATTATGCACCTCTAACATCCCGTCCATCCATTCGACCTGAATGACATAAGAGGAGCCGATGCCCGTAAGTGGCTGTTTCAAATAGGCGCTCCAAAGCTCGGACCAGATTTCCTCGCGTCCCGACAAAATATCCTTGTAAAAAATCTGGATCTGAAACTGCTCCCTTAGTACGCCGAGCCATACATACAGACCCGTGAAGGCGATCGAGCCGATCGTCGCACCCGCACACAGCACGTAATAAAGCGGCTTAAAACTCCATGCTTTTTTCGGAATCAGCAGCAGGATCGCCAGCACAAGCAGTCCGACGAGCGCACACCTGGAACGGTACCACGCAATGATTTTATAAGCGAGGAAAAAAAGCAGCACTTCCACGATCCACAAATATTTCTGGTATTTCCATTGCTTTTGGTTTTTCAAATAATCTTTCACATATTCCATCAGAAGCATCGTGAACAAAAAGCCCGTGATGAGCACAAGTCCGCCAAAATTCGTGTTATAACCTTTAAAATATCCCTTTACGTCCACCGTCCAGTAAAAGAAAAAGAATCCGGTAAAACCGGCGCTGATCAATAGCATCCTGTCGGAAAACACAACTTTATTTGCCAGATATAAAATCAGCAGGAAATCGGCCACAATTAAAATGGCGCCCTTATCGGAGCCGATCAGAAACAGATGCAAAAGCGCCAGCAAATCTGCCGCCGCCATCAAATAAAACGCCGGATCACGCAGGGCGTCCTTTCTATTCACGTAGCATAAAAAGGCGATGCCAAGCGCCGCCGAAGCCACGAGCGTCCCATAGGGTGCCGTCGCCTCATACCACGAATAAAAATTCCAGCCCGCGGTGATCAGCACGAATACGCCTGCTGCCAGCGCAATATTTCCGATCCGTTTCCTCTTTTCACTGATCCCGTTTTCTATCTGAAGTTCCTGTTCTTTCATGACACTATGTTCCTCCGCATGTTTCTGTTGAATGGGATAAAATCACACCTGCAAATAATGGTTCTCTTTATCATTTCAATTCATTTTTTTTCCGAATTAAGGACAATGCTTTTTTTAGGATGTCCACGGCTTCTTTTCTATATAGCGCAACTAACAGCACAGCGATCAACCCGTTAAGCGCATAGACGGGGCTAAAGGAGCGGATCATCACGACCGACTGCAGCACGAGCAGCAGATAGGAAAGATAGTCCCTGACCATATTAGTTTTAATTGCCACATATTTTTTCACAATCAAAAATGCCATAACATACATCGTAAAATATGAAACTGCCGTCGCCACCGCAGAGCCCATCGCTCCAAAACGCGGAACGAGCAGGAAATTCAGCACAATATTCAGCAACGCACCCGCGCCTGTCGCAAACCCCATCGACCGGCTGTCCTTATGCGCCAGGCAAATCGAGCCGAGAAACCCCGTCAGCGCGCCGAAAATGACCGAAATCAGCAACGGCGGAACATATTGCCACGCCTCGTAAAAATCCTTTTTAAACAGCAGCCATGCAAGAAACCGAACACACAAAATGAGCGCCGAACACCCAATTACCATAAAGGTATTATACGCGTGATACATCGTCGAGAAAAATTCGTTACTGTTTTTATCGGCGTAGCTTTTTGTCGCAGACATTTGCCAAGCCTGCGCAAAAATACGCTGAAACACCATCAGAATCGCCGGAATTTTATAGGCAACCCCGTAAATCCCGTTGACGGCCGTACCGCAGATCGCCGCCAGAATATAACGATCCGCCGCGTTATTGATCCAGCTTCCCGTAGAGTAAAGCAGCAGCGGCTTCCCGTAAGCGAGCATTTCCTTTTCCAGAGTCTGATCCTTATGAAGACTTCCCTTCGTATGCCGTCTCGCGAGCAGCAGCATCAGACAAACCGCCGCCGTATAGGCAAGCATCTGGGAAAACAGGTATCCATTTAAGCCGATTTTCAGTACAAGCAGGAAAAACAGATTGGAAAGCAGCATGATCAGCGTAGAAAACACGCTTCCCGAAACGACGATCGCAACGAATTCGCAGCCTTGAAAATATAAAATCAAAAATTCATAAAATGCGTTGGTGATAAAAAGCAGCACGAACAAAAACAGGTACCATTTCATCTGACCGGACACAAAAAAAGCTGAAATACCCGCCGCAAGCGCGACAAAAACGCCGCCCGCCGCCGTGTATTTCAGTCCGATTCTAAGAATGCTTCCTCGTTTTTCTTCTCTTTCGATGCCATATCGCAGCGCCGCTTCACCCATATTTACCGTAAGCGCAGGCACAAGCAGAAGTATTGTCACCTGAAAAATATCGGCAACACCGTACTCTTGTGTCGTCAGTACATTTGTATAGAAAGGGACAAGCAAAAAAACCAGTATTTTGGATACAAAATTACTGACCGAAAACAATGCGATATTATTGGCTAAATATTTATACTTTCCCATTCGTCTCTTCAACCTTTTTTTTGCCGGTCTTATGATTGACGACCGCCAATAAGAAAATCAAATTCAGCGCATAATCCGCCCAGATCAAATCCACGTCGAAATAGGACTCGAAAAATACGGCGATGACCGCGCTGAGCGCGCACAGCGCCAGCCTGTTATTACAGACAATTTCACGGAAGGCGCCAAGCCTCTTATAAACAAAGTAGAGAACGCCCGCAAATACGAAGATCCCATGGACAACGAGAATATTATACATCGCGTTATGCACATTGAACTCCCAAAAGGATTCGAGCGTCACGTTCGTCCCAATCCCCGTAAGCGGCTTTTGAATAAACAGCGTCCAGAATTCGTACCAGATTCTGTTGCGTCCCGAGAATACCGGTTTATAGAAAAACGGAATCTGAAAGTTCACGCCCGTCGTGCCGATCAGCACATAAACGCAGACAAACACGAGGGAGCCCAGCGTTGCCAGCAGGCATAAAAGACCGAACAGCTTTTTATTGCCCCACCATTTTTTCGGTGCGATAAAATTTAAGAAGACAAACGCCACAAGCATGATAAACGCGCCTCTGGCACGATGCCAAAGCACAAGCTGGACGCCCTTTAGCAATAAAATTACCATGAACAAGCCGACAATCTCATGCTTTTCATAAAGCTGCTGCAAAAACACAAACGCGCACAGCAGTGTGAAGACCGTAAAGGTCGCCGCCGTATTCGTATTGTAAGCGTAGGATTCATAATCGCCGAACATTTTCGGATAAGCGATGATCAGCCAATAGAGCAGCAGAAGCAGATATAAGCCCGACAAAACTGTAATCTGCCGCTTTGTAAGTAAAAGCTTGTCGGATAAATACCAAATCAGCACGAAGTTGGACGGTACAAAGAAAGCGCCCTTGCCCGAATTTACAACCAGAAGATTGATCCCGGCAAGCAAAACAATTGCCGCAAGAAGAAACATCTCCTTATCCCTGCTTTTTATCATCCCGATCAGATCGACATTATTTAAGAATAAAAGAATGCACATCATAAACACAAATACGCCTACATAAGCATCCGTTGCGCCGTAGAATTTCGGTATCATAAATGTAAGTGTGTAGCCTGTAAACAGTAAAAGAAGAACGATCCAATTGATCATTTCTTGTCTTTTCTTCTGTTTATCCATCATAGCTTCGCCAGCTTTTTCTGAAGCTGACAGGTTCTTGCTTCCCATGAGGCAGACTCCTTATCGATTTTAGTCATCAGCCTTTCCGCGTTTCCATGCCGCAAAAGGCCGTCTATCTTCACCGCGATTTCCTCTGCATCCTCATAATTTTCAATCACATCCGCATCTTCCACACTGTTAAACAGAGCGAGAGCCCCTACATGCTTTGATAAAAGAACGCTGCAGCCGCACATCAGAGCCTCAAGCGGGGCAAGCCCGAATGTTTCAAAGCAGCTGTTTTGTACAAATAGCTGTGAGGAACGCAAAAGAGTCATTGTCTCCTCAAACGGCACGATTCCTCTGTTTTCCACGAAGGAGTAGCTGTTGATCAGCTCCGTATCGAGTCCCTTGTCACCGATAACGATCAGCTTTACCGGCTCTCCGCCGTCCGCCGTCCAGCTTTCATTCAATAGTTGCAGCGCCTCGCAAATATGCCTGATTTTTTTTCTCGGCATCCCGCCGCCAATCGAGATGACCTGCCGCCCAATCCTCTCAGCCGCCGCTGTCGGATCAGGCGTAAAATCGATTCCATTGACCGCGCTGTCGATTTTGTCCTGATACTTAGGGTAAGTTTCCCGTAGCCAACCCGCAAACCAGTCGGAAACAGCAAATATCCGATCCGCAAGCGCCAGCGTTTTGCGCTCGATGCGGTTCATCGCCTCGTCCGGCACGCCGTTAATCGCGTTTTCATGCTCGACACAGCCGTGCATCAAATATGCCGATGGTTTTTTGAAAAGCTTCGCCAAACGTAACCCAAGCACATTTTGGCCGGAGTATCCCGAATAGAGCACGACCTGCGTACGCATCGTCTTGATTATGATTTCAGGCACCCGCAAAACCTTGGAGCGCGCCTTTTGATACAGCGTATCCTTCGGCAGCCTTTTCAGATAGTTCTTTGTCACGTTGGCGGGGCCTGTCCCTGTTCTGAAATCTCCCGCAAGAAAAATTCTCGGGATCCGGTTCAAATATTCACGACGCCCCTTCAGCATAAGGTGCAGCGCGGCCACCGTCGTCATGTTACCGCCGTATAGTCCGTGCTTTCTTAAAGCAAACTGCAAAATCAAAAGCAGCGAACCCGTCTTTGACATCGCGCCGTAGTTAGCGCCTCTTGACACGAAAAACCGCTCGTCATAGCCCTGAAACCAGGTGGATGGCTCTTCTCTGAGCGAAGCGATCTGAATTGGAACATAATAAATTTTTTTCTTTTTTTTCAGACAATCATAGAGGAAAATATTTTCCTCTCCCATATGATAATGCGCGCCCGCACCAAACAGCTCATCAAAACGGACATCCAAAACCGAATCGCGCCGAAAAGCAATTTCCGGCGAAAATATTTTCAGCACCGAAAAATATCCCATCCGCTTTTCCTTCGGAAAATTCGGCTCCGGCTTTTCCTTCCGTTTAATATAAAAAACAATGATGTCGGCATCCGGACGGCTGTCAAAAGCATCGCAAATCAGCTTTTCATAGTCTTCCACATATTCTACATCATTATCACATAGAATGCAAACCTCCGCTTCGGCCTTCGCGATCGCCAAATTCCGGCTTTTACTAAGCCCCCGCTCCGTTGTTTCAATATAAGTAATGTTCTGCTCACGGCCTGAAATGCTTTTTCTTTTGACCGTTTCCTCGCGCGTTTTGTCGCATTGATTGATAATCACCGCGTCAGAAGTAATATGCAGTGTGTCCGCATACGCCTCATTCTCTAAAAACATCGCGGATAACAATACCTGAAATTTCATATGCATAAAACCTCCCGCTATACGTTACAGTTTAGCCGACCAGCCCAACTATAGCTTATATCCGCCGCAACACTGCCCGCACCGCATAGAAGCAAAAGCAATAGCAGCTTCTTGGGATCGACAGGTGCTCAACATTTCTGTAAAGGTTCCAAATCCGCTTTACGGCGATGATCTTGTTGGACGAGAGTGTCCCTGTTCCACGCCTGTAAAGTGTCAGCGGCTCGTCCAAGCCATATGCCGTATAGCCCTTTTTTAATATTTTCCACCACGTCGCCGTGTCTTCGCTCGCGACATTCGGCATCAAGATGTCATCCTTCGCAATTTTGCTTAAATCAAACATGACCGTGCTCGTAAAAATCGTCGTGTTTTTCAATGCGGCGCGATAGTTTAGCTTTGCCGGGACGCTGACGATTTTCTGTACGCCGATTCCCTGCTCGTCCGCAAATTCATAGCCGGTAAAGCTAAAAGCCGCTTCCCGCTCGCGCATAAACTCAAGCTGCTTTTCCAGTTTATCCGGAGACCACAGATCATCCGCATCCAAAAACGCCAGATATCTGCCCGTCGCCTCCCCGATCCCGCGGTTTCTGGCAAGCGCAGCACTTTTACTGCCTTCTAAGCAGAACAGCTTAATATTGTCGTTCGCAAACGCCCGCATAATTTCCACGCTGCGATCCGTAGATCCGTCATCCACCAGAATCAGCTCCCAGTTCTGCAGCGTCTGGCTCCTAACGGACTGTACCGTATCTGTAATGCATTTTGCAGCATTATAGACCGGAATAACAACACTAATCAATTTCTCATTCATCGTCACCATCTTCTTCCTCAAGCGGCGTGAGCGTTCCGTCCGCAATTCCTTCCGTACTTTCCAGCGTAAATAAAATTTTCAGTGTTTGTATAATTAGTTTTAAATCGAGCCAAATCGAAAAATTCTCGATATAATATAAATCCAGCTTTAGCTTATCATAAGGAAGCGAATTATATTTCCCATAAATTTGCGCATAACCTGTCAGCCCCGCTTTTACCTTCGTCCGATAAGTAAACTCCGGCATAGCCTCGGTATATTTTTGGATGAGCTCCGGACGTTCCGGCCGAGGACCAACAAACGACATCGCGCCGGACAGCACATTAAAGAGCTGCGGCAGCTCGTCCACCCTGATTTTTCTGATCACCCTGCCGACCGGCGTAATCCGGTCGTCATTTTTGGTAGCCAGTCTCGCCACGCCATCCCGCTCCGCCTCTACGATCATACTGCGGAATTTATACATACAAAATTCTTTCCCGCCTTGTGTACACCGGATCTGTTTATATAATACGGAGCCGCCGTCATAGCACTTAATCAGCAGCGCGGTCAGCAGCATAAAGGGTGACAACAGCACGAGCAAAAACAGCGAAAATATGATGTCGAACGCCCGTTTCAAAACAATCTGCTCCGCTTCCATCGGCGAACTTTTCGTCAGCAGCAGCGGCGTATCAAAAAAGTGAATCGTCTGGGAGCCGCGCAAAATAATATCCATGATTTTGGGCATTACATAAATTTCAACAGAACGCTCGTAACAATATTTGAAAATTTTATTTCTGACGACAGTCGGCACATCCCACATCATGACCGCATCATGCCGGTCGATTTCCTGATAGATTTGTGCAAGCTCCTCGGTAGACTTCATCGACATCGTGATGCTGAACTGGTGCCGGCGCGTCTTGACCTTACTCACAAATAGATCCTTCGTCCTGCCGTCATAGACGAGCAGCACGTCAAGCGGAGGAAATAACCCTCTATATATATATGTGGCAATCAAAATCCAACCGCCGATGCAGATGCACTGCAGCGCCGTACCAATCAGAAGCGGCAGTACGGGAGGAAAATGATAGGCCAAAAGGCTGATGATCGCATAAAACAGCACATTGGTCGCCAGCGTGGAAAATGCCTGGGAGAGCAGCAGCTCGAGCATCCGGTAGGAGCCGATTTTCAACCCGCCGTACATTTCCGAAAAAATAAATAATATCAGGAGATATACAACTGAAATAAAAACATGTCCCCAAAAATAATAGGCTTTGGGAAGCTCGGTATTATAATAGTTCACCCAGATGTAGGTCATGATGCCCGTTTCCACCGAGACGATCAGAAAGGCCATCAAAAAACTGTAGATACGTTTTTGCATTTGCGTCTTATTCAACAACAACACCTCATTCTCTGCCTGTCAGCTTTAACAACGGCGCGCCCAGAAATCCGAGCAGCACGAGCGCCGGAGACATGGCTGTTCCTTTAAAAACAGGCTTTTTGCATCTCTTTGCATAAATGATATAGTAAGCAAGATATATCAGCTTTCTTAAAGAAAGCGGCGTAATCCGCGCGCGCTGCTCATAGTAGAGGTACCATGCGGTTTTATTATCTCTCTTTAAGCATTTGACAGAATCCGTATAGCCTTCGGAGACGATTTCACATACGGTAATGATCCTCGGCAGCACCCGCAGCACATACTCTGCGTCTATTTTATCATAAATATAGTCTTCCGGCACATATTTTTCGCCATCTATTTCCGGAAACGGATATTTTTTGAGCACTTCCGTTTTGAAAACGAGCGTCGTTTCACCCCGAAAGCCCTTTAAATACAGGCTATACAGAGTTGTATTGCTCATTATAGGGAATTCTACGCCGGACAATAGCTGTGTCTCGCTTTTTCCTTTATGCGCGACGATTCCGGCCAGAGACTTTTGCGGCGCGATTTGCTCCCAGCAGGCGCAAATTTCCTCCACGGCTGTTTCGGTCAGATAATCGTCTGAATCCAGGCAGAGAAACAATTCCGTCTTACAAAGCTGTGCGCCGCGGTTATGCGCGCGCATTTTTCCACCGTTTTGACAGTACTCATACCGGATTGGCAGTTCACCCTGTGCGACCCAGGACGCGACAAGCTCCCGCGTATGGTCCGCAGAGCCGTCGTCCACAATCAGCCAGCAGAAATCCTTTCTGGTCTGCCTGAGGAGACTTTCATATGCTCTTTTTAAAAGTAATTCCCGGTTATAGGTCGGCGTAAAAATCGTCAGCAGCATTTCTTTCGTCTCCTGGTATCAGTAAATTATAGCACTTGCGAAGCCCAATTAGTATACAACCGAATAATCGACAAGTTCAAAAATGGTCGGTTCTTTCAAGTTATATTTAAAAATAATATGATCGCTTGTGTAGTTAATGGCGGTCAACCCGGCTCTTTCCAAAAACGGCGTCATCAGATTTCTCTTGGAGAGGACGATATATTCGGTATTTGTTGCGTCGAGCGCAGCGAGAAATGCGTCCGTTTCAACGGACTGATAGCGGATCAGCACGGCGAGCAGGCGGTATTGCGGATGCTCCTCATCCTGAAGCATCTCTTCCGTATAGGGATTGCTGACCGCGTAGAGATAGTCCTCGCGGTCGATCGTCAAGAGCATTTTCGGATCATATTGGCGCATCTGCATATTATACTCATACTCCAAAAATGCTTTGGGATATTCTACTACGGCGTCTTCATGGATCAGCTCGGAAATCTGTATCATTTCATCCGGCATTTTATAACTGTTTGTTGCAGAAACATAGCCGTTTTTATACAGAAAATTGCCAGACAGCAGGAAAATGGCCGCCAGTAGCATCGATACGACGATCGCCTGTTTTCTATCCTTGCTCAGAAGAATCAGCTTCACCGCGATATATGGCACGAGTACGATAACGGGTGCAATCCAGAAAAAGCGGTAATACTCGCTGTTGACATCAAATATTTTATCGAGCAGCACAGGAGAAACCGGGTTGTACACGGTCAGCAGCAGCAAAACAGCGCCCGGCAGAAACATCTGCTTTTCATGCTTTGTCCCTTTTAGGGCAACAAAAACAAGAGCCGCAAGATACAGCATAAAATAAGCACAATTTTCTGAATAATAGGAAAGGCATGCTTCCAAATAGCCAAACCCTTCTTCAAACACACGCAATGTCTGCATTTTCGTTCCACCTTTATTACAGGATTCCCCACTATCCCTAACGGGGATACGTGTACAGCACGAAATAACCTTTGACATAGGCGACGTAGGTCACCGCCATCACAAGTCCCGGCAGCATGCATGCGACATACCTCGGGAGTATTTTAATGTCTTTTTTAATCCATGCAAGCGGCAAAAACAGGATCGACAACTCCGCCGGCAGCAGCATGTTGGCCGATGAGGAAATTGTCATAGAGCCGAAGCAAATGAGAAATATCATCAGCCAGATGCGCGGCGTCCGCTCCTCCTTTAACAGCAGCAAATATAAATAAAATACCGCCAGCAGGGACAGATTGCCGACAATTGTCTTTCCCTCATAGGTTCGCGTCAATAAAAACAGGGATGACGTGTAAATCGTTACAAATGTCACATTAATAACGAACATCAGACCGAGCATGAGCACAACGGCTTTTTCGTTTTGCACAAACAGCCGCTTTGTAATCAGATAATAAAGCAGATTCGTCAAAAGGATTATGACCGCCGCCATAATCGTCTTTGTCTGGATCAGCGCCGGAATGCCCGTAAGCTGACAGACAACAGCATCGTTCATGGAGTATGTCGCAAAGAAATACCGCATTTCATAGTGATCCAGCCATGCGCCGGTAAACGGATCGTAAACATTCATCATATCCGTCTCCACGGAGGTCGCGACGTTGGCCACATAGTAGGCGGCATCGAGCGTAAAATTATAGGATCGCGTTACGATGATGATCTGCAGAATGACAATCAGAAGCAGCAGCGCGAAAATAGCCGGATGTGCCTTGATCTGCGCAGCGGTCAGTTTCAGCTTTTCATACCACGCCTTTCCGTTTCGCACACAAGAAACCAACACGATCGCACCCGCGATTGGCACCCAAATCCCAGTCAGCATTGACAAGGGTCGAAACCTCACCATGATTGGCACGCAGCAAAAAAAGAACAGGCTGTAATAAAGGAAAAAACCGATGAGGATACTGAGGCCGAGCGGCCAGTCCTGATTTTTCCGGCGCGTTACAAGCGTTCCAAATGCCAGATAAATTATGAAATTAGCGATCACACATCCGATTTCTCCCAACACCTGCAGCATTAGTTTTCCTCTTCAATTCCCGTCAGATAATAAGTTTTGCCAACTTCCAAGCCCTTTTCATCGACACAGTATTCATAAGCGCCCTGCTCAGCTTCCGTATTGCCATACAAATACCATTGATCAAGCTGTGCCCCATACTTTGTCAAAAACTCATACAGCGCCGCGCCGTTTCCGGCAGATCCGCCGCCGACCATGACGAGCTTTCCGTCGCTCTGCCTGACCAGATAGCCTTCGGCCGACTCGCTGTTTTCCGGCTTGAATTCATACAGGCTGCACCTCTCATCGAGTGAAAGCTGCAGATTCTGCGTCGCCTCATGCAGACTGTTGATTTTATTATTTAAAATATAAATTGCGCCCGCGGCAAGCGCCGCAAACAGGAGCAGCACAATTCCCAAATTTCTCGCGTTCAAAATTTTATGCTTTCTCATATCTTCGTCCTCCCAGTCCTCTTTATCAATCCCGCCGTCTGCCGTCTCGGGTGTCTGCCCCTGCACTGTCAGCGTGAGCCAGATTAAAAACGGAAGAAAGCCCTGTAGCACAAAAGCTTCTCCTGAAAAATAACTGAACAACAGCGTCATATTAAGCGCATAGCCCGACTGATAGCCGAACATGTGCAGAATACATAAAAACAGAACGGTCAGCATGCTTTTGCAGCGATCTCCCTGACAAAGCTTCTTTGCCAAAAGCGCATAGCCCATATAGTAAAGAGGAATCGTCACAAACTGGGACATGGAAAACGCAACCGTCAGCGGATGTTCTCCCAAAAGCCGCGCCGCAAATGCCCACAGCATCATCATCGGGGAACCAACCGCAAGCACGCCCGTTTCATAGGCGGCGGTCGCCTCTTTTAGCTGTCTTGTCGCATTCGGCTGATGATAGCTGTAAAGCGCGGTACTAAACATCTGGATGCCGATCAGCATAAGAACCGCCAGCAGCAACAGCCAAAACAGTTCTCCGTCTTCCCCCTTCAGACGGCGCACGCTGCTAACGCTCACTTCCTTGCTGTAGGAGAAAAAATCTTTGTGATACCGCAGCAGCACATAGAGGATAATCACTACAAGAAAAGCAAGCCAAAGCACGCCGGGCAGCATCAGCGAGACACCAGCCAAGGCAGACACCACGCTCAGTAACACAAAAACACCGATATTACAGATGCCGCCGCTCACAAACAGTAAAAAACCGCTCTTCTCTTCCTCCCTTCCGATGCGCACGAACAGATAGCCCGTAAAGCAGCTTGTGAGAAAAAAAAGAAATACAAACAGCAGAAGCTTCGCCCACAGTATCATATACCGTTTCCTTCCGTTTCTTTATAGATTTCCCATTTACCGACCGTATCTGCCAGTTGAAAGCCAAAGGAGGTAAGCGGGAATTCCGGATAATATTTTTCAGAGTTCAGGATGACATACCCGCAACCGTTTTCCATTGCGATATCCGCCACGGTTTTCATGTTCGGCACAGAGCCGGACAATTGTTCATAAACTGCCCGCGCATCCTCCGAAAGCAGCGAAACATCTCCGTTTTTCGGATAATCATAAAGCGTTTCAAAGCGGGAGCTGTACATCTTTAAATATGGCGCAAAGCCCGGCGGCGCAACGACCTTCGGATGATCGTCATCGGCAAGGATTACATCCATCACTTGTATATATTCTGTCCTGATATGCATCGTATTTTCACTTTTTTCAAAATATTCTCCGTTTAAGACCCTCGTCCCGCTTAAACAAAGTGTGAGCAAACACAAAAAAAGCGCAAGCATTCCCATCGGGGAAACCTTTTTTTTCTGTCCGTTATTTTTAGCAGGGGAAAACAAGAAACCGGAAATACCGCTTCCCGCATACGCAATCCCCGTCCAAACGGATAGTAAAAAGACAGCCGGATGCAGTCTCTGCCTGCCGTTTTCATTCTTTTTCTCCGTTAAGTAAATCATCAGAACGGACACAAGAAAAAGCACAAGCAACTTTCCCGTGCCTCGATAATTTTCATATGTCGTAAGAAACTGCTGATATACCTCTTTCATTGCCTGCATTTCCCTCTGCCGATCGTATGCGCGGCATTTTATTTCCTGCGAGGCTCATCGCTCAGACATGCCGCCGCTCAATTTTCTACCGATAACTAACATTATACAAGAAAAATACTTCTACAACAAGGGCTTTCCTAAAAACAAAAGAGACCGGTTCTGACGTTCATTCGTTATTAATAACATTTTTGTTCTTCTTGTTAAGCATTGCAGAATCTTATATAATAATTACGACTAAAGAACGGTCTACATATAATAGGAAGAAAACCGCTCCGGCAACATAGGTCGAATGCCCGCCTGAGGAGCTATATGGAGGAATCAATGACAAAAGATAAACTAACACAGATTTTGGCTGCATTGGATCAAAAATATGGCACAAAAAAGGAGAATTTTCTGCATGAAGAGGACTGGCAGCTTTTGGTCGCAATTATGCTGAGCGCCCAAAGTACAGATGAACAGGTCTATCAGGTGCTGCCTGACTTGTGGGCGTACTTTACCTCACTGGAGCAACTGGCAGCATCCACCGAAGAAGAAATCGGCAATCGAATCAGAACCATCGGACTATATCGGGTAAAAGCCAAAAATATAAAGAGGTGCTGTAATCAGATTCTTGGAGAATACGGCGGAAAAGTCCCCACTTCCATCGAACAGTTATTGACACTGTCAGGTGTTGGACGAAAAACAGCCACGCTGTTTTTGGCGGATGCCTATCAAATACCGGGCGTCACTGTGGATACGCACGTGTTTCGCATTGCAAAGCGGATCGGCTGGACGGCAGGAAAGAACCCCGTTGAGGTGGAATTGGAATTGATGAAGCTCCTCCCAAAGGAGCACTGGAACCGGATTAATTTCCAATTAATTTACCACGGCCGAAGTATTTGCACCGCGAGAAAGTGTGAATGCAGTCGATGTTTTTTGAGTGAGTTGTGTGATAAAATAATAGATTTCGATAAAAAGTAGTATTTTATGACAATAGATTTCAGAAATTGTCGAACACTTTTTGTTTTCTTATTTGATAATCTATGCTACCATATTTTTATGCTGTACTATGGAAAGGGGGAAATTACAATGCTATGCGGATGGCTGTCTCCTATCGGAAGCTTCTATCCATGCGGTCCTTACGGTCATGTTGATCTGGCAAATGAACTTGCAAAAGAGCATTATTCTGATTTATCCTATTCAACCTGTGAGGATGATTTTCTTTTGCAAAATCAATGGATGAAGTTATTTTGTGATGGAATAGTAATTGGGGACTTTTTCCATCTCGAACCATCCACACCGGTAAAACTAATTACCGATGAACAGATTCACTTTATCACCAAGCAGCATTACCGCTTATCACGAAAGCAGGAACGCTGCCTGAGTATGTATCTAGAAGCAGAAACACTTCTCTGATTTTCAGAGGAATGTTAGACCGTGGACAACATTTGAAATCTAGTTCCGGATTTCTGTCAAAAAAGCCAAAAGGTGAAAAGCTACATAAACCTTTTGGCTTTTTTGATGTTTGATTTAATAAAGTTAATATAGCAACATCCCGTTTTTATCGATACAAGAAATCAGAAAAACCACCAGAAGAAACTTTTCTGCTTAATCTTAAATTTTATGGACTCTGGAATTTAAAACCCCACATAGCGCGGGGTTTTAGCGTAGGTTTTTATTCATTTCATAAAACATTCCTCTGTTATCATTTATCAATCAAAGCTTCGCCTGATCCATATTCCCAACAAACCAGTCATAGGCGAGCTTTACGCCTTCCTCCAAATCAATTTTATGAGTCCAGCCAAGCGCGTGAAGCTTATCGACGCTTGTAAGCTTACGCGGGGTTCCGTCCGGCATATTGCTGTTCCAGATAATTTCACCCGTAAAGCCAACGATCCTTTTTACCGTTTCAGCAAGCTCTTTGATCGTCACTTCCTTGCCTGTTCCAATATTTACATGCTGCTCGCCGCTATAATTTTCCAGCAAAAACGTGCAGGCATCTGCCATATCGTCAACATAAAGAAATTCCCGCAGCGGACTTCCGGTTCCCCAAAGCTCCACTGTTTTTTCCTGATTCACCTTCGCCTCATGAAATTTGCGGATCATGGCCGGCATGACATGGGAATTTTCCAAATCATAATTATCATAAGGTCCATACAGATTCGTCGGCATACAGCTGATAAAATCATCTCCATACTGACGCTTGAAAAATTTGCACATTTCCAGGCCGGAAATTTTTGCGATCGCATAAGCCTCGTTCGTCTCCTCGAGCGGTCCCGTCAACAGGGCGTCTTCAGGAATCGGCTGCGGCGCCATGCGCGGGTAAATGCAGGTGCTGCCTAAAAACAACAGCTTCTTGACTTGATAGTCATGTGCGCTTTTGATAACATTACATTGAATCTGCATATTATCATAGGCGAAATCTGCCGGGGCCGTGTTGTTGGCATTGATTCCGCCAACCTTTGCAGCCGCCAGTACGACATACTCCGGGCGCTCTTTTTTAAAGAACTCACGCACATCCGCCTGATTAAGCAAATCCAGCTCCCGATGTGTCCTTCCTATAATATTTGTATAACCCTTTGACTGCAGATTACGGACAATCGCAGACCCAACAAGCCCGCGGTGTCCCGCAACATAGATCTTTGCATTTTTATCCATACTATCACTTCCACTCTCTGTTTATAATCGGATTCCCTATTTTTGATTTTTATTTCTGAATTCCTCAGCGCCCATTCCAGCAATATCCTTCATGTCGCTGTCCACCATCATCGCCACAAGCCCCTTGAAATCGACCTTGCGCTTCCAGCCAAGCTCTTTCTCCGCTTTTGTGCAATCACCCCAGAGGAACTCAACTTCGGCAGGTCTAAAATAACGCGGATTTACATCCACAAGCAATCTTCCATTCGCTTTGTCATACCCCTTTTCTCCGACACCGGTGCCCTTCCACTCAATTTCAATGCCTACCTCTTTAAAAGAAAGCTCGACAAATTCACGAACCGTATGAGTCTCATTCGTCGCCAGCACATAATCACCCGGCTTGTCTTGCTGAAGAACCCGCCACATGCCTTCCACATAATCGCCGGCGAAGCCCCAGTCACGCTTTGCATCCAAATTACCAAGAGACAGCTTTTCGCGTTCATCTGCCATGATGGAAGCGACCGCGCGGGTAATTTTTCTCGTTACAAACGTCTCGCCTCTTCTCGGAGATTCATGATTGAATAAAATGCCATTGCAGGCAAATAAGTTATAAGCCTCTCTGTAATTTACCGTGATCCAGTACGCATACAGCTTTGCAGCGCCATATGGACTTTTCGGATAGAACGGCGTCTTTTCGCTCTGCGGAGCCGTCTCCGGCAACCCACCGAACAACTCGGAAGTAGACGCCTGATAGAATTTACAATGTACACCGCTCTTTTTAATCGCATCCAGCAGCCTCAGCGTACCGATACCCGTCGTCTCCGCCGTATACTCAGGAACCTCAAATGACACTGCAACATGTGATTGTGCTGCAAGATTATAAATTTCGGTAGGCTGAATTTGCTCAATCAATCGATTCAAATTACTGGAATCCGTCAAGTCACCGTGGTGAAGAAATAACGTCCTGTCCCTGATTTCCCTGTCAAAATATAAATGGTCAATTCTCTCCGTGCTAATACTGCTGTGCCTGCGGATAATACCGTGCACCTCATAGCCCTTCTCAAGAAGCAGTTCCGCAAGATAAGAACCATCCTGTCCCGTAATTCCCGTAATCAATGCAACATTTCTCATATAAAGTCTCCTTTAAATCATCCATTCTTCTGTTTTTTGTTTTATTTTGCACTAGCAAAAATCAGTATACTCCTTTATAATACAAGTATCTACGTTAAAAATTGCTATCTAATGGTAAGATATTGCGCGATAAGCAGAGCCATATAAACGAAAGACTGGCTGCTGTGCTCGCACAAGCAGACAGGATTCCGTTTATATGGGGAGCAACGCGACCGAAAATCCGCTAGGATTTGAGGTGCTCTGCTTATCTCCCCACAGCCTGGCCATTTTACACGCGAGCAACGCGACCGAAAATCCGCTAGGATTTGAGGTTCCCTGCTTATCGCCTCACAGCCTACAGGGAGGATTATATGAATCCGCTAAACTCTTTTATGCTTGAAAACAAACACGCCTCAGAGACCTCGCAGTCCGACCGTGTCATCGCAACGCCAACCCGGTTCGCTCAAAATAATTATTTCTATGTGCAGGAGGTCGGACGGTTAAAAAGTCTTGTTCCACATCTCGCAAAACGCCAGAATCTAAATTCCTTTTTGTTTTTCATTGTCCTTTCCGGCGAAGGAACGGTTACTTATGACGGACAATCTTTTTACTTAGAGGAGGGGGGCTGTGCGTTTATCGATTGCAGCAAAAACTATTCTCATATTAGCAGCGAAGGCGCGCCGTGGGAACTTATGTGGGTTCACTTTTATGGGGCAAAAGCGCATGAATTCTACCAGCAATATCTCCGGCAAACAGGACAGGGAGTTTTTCGCGCTGTTTCCGTAGTTCCTTATGAACAGGCACTTTCCTCTCTGTTGCGCATCAACAAAGAGCATTCGACTATAACTGAACTGCAATCGAACAAATACATCACTGATATTATCACGCAATGTTTTCTTGAGACAAAAAGGGAGGATGCGGATGCGCCGGATAATTCGATAAGCATGAAGTTGAATCAAGTTCGTACTTATATCGACGCCAATTTCACAAATAAAGTGCTGCTTGAGGATCTCGCCAAGCAATTTTATATCAGTAAATATCACTTATCCCGTGAATTCAAAAAAGCGTACGGAATCACGATCGGCTCCTACCTCTTAAGCTGCCGGATCGGCCTCGCAAAACGTCTGCTCCGTTTCAGCGGCAAGCCCATCGAAGAGATCGCGATGCTGTGCGGCATTCCCGACACGAGCTATTTTACAAAGGTGTTCCGAAAATCCGAGCAAATGACCGCTTTGGAATACCGTAAAAAATGGGGCTCATCAATTTCCAAATAATCATAAGTTGTCATCGTTCCAGCCACATGATATAATGTCGACAGACATTATATCGCGCCGAAGCGAAGTGCGCATCAATTCATAATTTACAAAGTAAATTATGATATAATGTCGACAGACATTATATCGCGCCGAAGCGAAGCGCGCATCAATTCATGATTTACTTTGTAAATCATGATATAATACTTCGGCAAGACAAAAATCAGACGATTCATTCTACATGATACGGCGGGCACAGCAGCCGAAAAAACCAAAGGGAAGAAGGATTCAAAATACAATGTCATTTTTTGAAGAATTGATTCATAACCGTATATTCCTCATTGCTGCGGTCGGTTGGGCCGTCGCACAGATCTTGAAAACGATTATCAACTTTGGTTTTACTAGACAATTTGACCCCGAAAGACTGGTCGGTTCGGGTGGAATGCCCAGCTCCCATTCCTCTACCGTATGCGCGCTTTCCATGGCGACCGCTCTGCAATACGGAGCCGGCTCCTTTGAGTTTGCCGTAACCGCCGTTCTTGCCATTATCGTTATGTATGATGCGAGAGGCGTCCGCAGAGAAACAGGAACTCAGGCCGTCGTTTTAAATCAGATCATGGACTATTTTTCCAACATAGAAAACTCACCGCACAAAATGGAATTCACACAGGAAAAGCTGCAAGAACTTGTCGGACATACGCCCCTGCAAGTAGCCGCCGGAGCAATTCTCGGTGTCCTCATTGCAGTTTTCCTGTTTCCTAATTTATAGCAGCAAAATATTCCGCAATCGCATCCTCCCACGTGGAGAACGAGAAATCCGTCGTCAGCTTGAACATGTAGTTTTCTAGCACGGAATAGGCGGGACGCCTTGCCGAATTTGGATTCAGCCTTATATACTCTTCTGTGGCGACCGGAACAACCTCCGTGGCCTTTCCTGCAAGTCTGAAAATCTCCTTTGTAAAATCAGCCCAACTGCACTGACCCTCGCAGGTACCGTGAAACAGCCCATAATTCTCGGTCGGAAGCAAGTAAGCGACCGCTTTTGCAAGCTCCGCCGCACTCGTCGGGGAACCAATCTGATCGTTTACGACCGTTATTTTGTCATGCGTCTCGGACAGCTTCAGCATTGTCTTAACAAAGTTCTTTCCATCGCCATACAGCCATGCCGTTCTGATAATAAAATAATCCTTTGCAAACTCCTTCACAAAATTTTCCCCGGCAAGCTTTGTAATGCCGTACATCGCTTTCGGGCCGACTGCGTCGAACTCCGTATATGGCCTTGTTCCGTCGCCCGCAAAGACATAATCCGTAGAAATATGCATCATTTTTGCGCCGGTCTTTGCTGAAGCAATGGCGATATTGCGTGCGCCGAGCGCATTGATTTTATAAGCGCCGTCCACCTGCACCTCACAGGCGTCCACAGCCGTATGCGCCGCACAGTTAATGACGGCATAAGGCTTTATCTCGCAAAACAGCTTCAGTACCATATCCAAATCGGTAATATCCAGATTGATCGTATCCGGCACACCGAAATCCGTGTTTACCAGCTCGTATCCCGCATTGCCCGCATATAATTTGTTAATGGCACGTCCCAGCTGTCCGTTGCAGCCGGTCACAATAATTTTTTTCATAAACAAGTCCCTCTTTCCGTCTTCTTAACACAATAGTTACTCTTTTCTCAATTCCTAAAATATAGTATACTGAAAGTAGCATTTATTTGCAAATACTATTATCTGATTAATCGATTACAAACATCGGAGGCCGTTACATGAATGCTTATTTCAAAGAACACAAACAATTGCTGCCGGTTGCGGGAATATCGCTTCTGCATCTGGCCTTCACATTTTTTACGGACAGGCTCGTCTTTTTAGTTCCGCCATCAACCGGACTCACTGACTATCTCATCTGCAAGCTGCTGACTTATGCTGTTCTTTTTTTCTTCTATCTCGGTCTTTATCAGGTCATTATTGATAAAAATCATAAGGAAAATGCCTTTTTCCAAATTATTAAATGTGCGCTGCCCTATCTGCTCGTGCTCGCCGTAATCCTGATTATCAAGCTGCCCTCCGGTTATCTCAGCAATGACGAAACGCTAATCTATGACGCAGCCGTTTCCCTCGAACATTATACATGGTTTTATTATATCACGACCTATTATTACATCATTTCCCTTATGCTGATTCCGCACTATCTCGGGCCGATTTTCATTAAGGTACTGATTCAGTTCCTCGTAGTTGGCTATGTCGTATATCGCACAAAAAAAGTACTTGGCGGCAAATATGGAAATTGGATCCATCTGCTGTTCCTGCTCTATCCGGTTATCGCCTACACAACGAGCGCACACCGGCTTCCGGTTTATTATCTGTTATATCTTGTGCTGATTACGACCTTATTATTTGATTTGCTGGAAAAAAAAGAGGCGAATAAGGTGACGCTTTTCTGGCTTCTGTTTCTTGGCACAGTCTTAACGCAGTGGCGCACAGAGGGCATCTATCTTGCCGTTCTCGTGCCCCTTCTGCTGTTTCTTGTATACAAAAATATCCGTACCAAAAAAGCAGCCTTCTTTGTGATTGCCTCTTCACTGCTTTTGCAATATGTTATTTCCATTCCGCAAAACGGATTTGCCGCAGATAATCTGGACGCGGCGGCGGACGACCGCATGAAACCCTTCTACGCCTATACGATCACAAATATGTACCGGAATGGTTTGGATTTTGAGAAAAATGCGGCTGATCTCGCCATCGTGGACAAGTATCTTTCGCTGGAAACAATTGCCGCAATCAACGACTATTATGGAGATATTAATTATGAGGATGTTTTGATTTTATATCAGCAGGGTTATGTCGGCACGCGCCCCGAAGCCACACTTGAAGATTTCGGCAACTATACATCGGCGTTAAAGCATATTTTTATCAACAATCCGGACGTCTTTTTCAAAACACGCTGGGGAGCCTTCTGCTACGCCGCACTTCCGTTTAAAATTTCGTTTGAGGGATTCGGTCTCCGCCAACTGATCAGTTTTGGCATCAGTGTCGTGAAAACGGTTTCCTACAATTTGTTCTTCCCGCTTTTCATCACCTTTCTGCTGTGCCTTTACTCGCTATTTAAAAGGCGCTGGTTCACCTTCTTCACAACAGGCGGCCTGCTCGCCCACTGGTTTATCGTATTTATTTTAGCGCCCGCTTCCTATTTTAAATATTATTTTCCGGTATATAGTATCGCTTATTTCTACGTGCTGCTAATTATTTTGCAATGGTTCTATAACCGGAAGCAGGAGGAGAAGGTCGAGTTTTTGGCATAGCCGGATGAGGTGGAAAAATGTTTAAGATAGGAGAATTTTCAAGACTGACACAGGTGACAATTCGTATGCTCCGGTACTATGACGAGACGGGGCTATTAAAGCCGGCGAAAATTGATCCATGGACAGGATATCGATTGTATTCAATTGAGCAGCTGCCTGTTTTAAATAAAATTATCTATCTGCGCGACAGTGGTTTTCAGGTTGCCGAAATTGCCTTTGCCCTCGCCTGTCAAGACGACGCTTCGCTCCTCAGGCAGCTTGATGAAAAGTATGTGGAAATTGAACATATAATTAAAGTCGAACGAGAAAAGCTTGGAAAAATAGAGCTTGCCAGAAAGAAGCTCATAAATGATAAAAATGAACTGCATTATCAAATTTCTATCAGATCCATTCCCGGCTGTCAGGTTCTTTCTTTGCGCAGAATCATATCCGATTACTATGCGGAAGGAGATCTCTGGAAGGAATTATCCACATTTGCCCAACAGCAGAAAATATCGGTTATAGAGCCTACCTTTTCTCTCTATCACGATACGGAATACAAAGAAACAAATGTCGATGTCGAGCTATGTGCCCCCATACAAACAAGGGGACGAAGCACGGGCGACTTTGTATACCGTGATATCGAACCGGTGCCATCCATGGCCTGTATGATGGTATATGGCTCATTTTCTAACATCGCCGGCGCGTATCTGGCATTTGCCGCATGGCTGCAAAAAAATGAGCAATATCAAATGTTTGATCCGACCCGCCAAATCGTACACCGTGGACCATGGAACGAGAACAATCCGGAAAACTACTTAACTGAAATCCAAATACCCCTACAGATTTTGTAATTTATCACCCTTTATAAAATAAATTTTTTTTTCTTGACCCTCCCATAATGTGAGGGTCTATATTTTACTTATCAACTACAGAAACGGAGGAAGCAACATGAGTAATTTTACAGTACATTCGATTGGAAGGGTGCATAACGACGAAAACGGAGTATTTATTGAGGTGGACAAAAACTATCTGCCGGCTCTGCAGGCATTAGAAGGCTTCAGCCATATTAATGTCCTATGGTGGTTCAGCAATTTTGATGATGTACAATTCCGCTCAACCCTGAAAACTGAGCGTCCCTACAAAGGTGCTCCGGCGGTCATGGGAATCTTCTCCACAAGATCACCTATACGTCCGAATCCGATTGCACTGACTGCGGCAGAGGTCATTCACATTGACCATGAAAACGGCCTCATCCAAATCGCTTATATTGATGCCGATAACGATACTCCCGTGCTCGATATAAAGCCCTATACACCAAGCCTCGATCGAATCGAAGCTCCCGAGGTTCCCGCATGGTGCGCCCATTGGCCGAAAAGCACGGAAGAATCAGCCTCCTTTGCATGGGAAAATGAATTTCTGTTTTAATACAAATC
The DNA here is from genome assembly GCA_964566545.1 of uncultured Lachnospiraceae bacterium. Taxonomy (GTDB): domain Bacteria; phylum Bacillota; class Clostridia; order Lachnospirales; family Lachnospiraceae; genus JAEYFP01. The sequence goes on from CAZMIX010000001.1 coordinate 140,996, forward strand.
GGAGGCAGTCATATCAGACCGCCTCCGTAATTTATTGATTATTTATTTTACACTAGCAACCCAAGCCGGTTAATCGCGCTAAAAATCGCGCGAACGGATGCACGGGTGATATTGGAACTGACACCGACACCGTAGGTTACTCTGCCGTCCTCCGCATTAAGCAGATGAATATAGGCAGCAGCCTGTGCGTTGGAACCTCCCTGTAATGCGTGCTCCTCATAATCAAGTACCTTGACGTTAATGCCAAGCTTTTCCCGCAGCCCTCGCTGTACGGCGTCAATCGGTCCGTTGCCGACCGACTCGAAGAAATCCTCCTTGCCGCAGTAGGTATATGTCAGAGTAATATGGGTATCAAACTCAGAATCGACCGCATCGCTCCTATCATCCACTTTCAGCTTTCTGAAGTGCAAAGGTTCTTTCCTTTCGATGTAGTTTTCCCTAAAGGACGCCATAATTTCTTCCGGCGACACCTCGCCCTGCTTCTCAGTCTGCAGCTGAATCACATTTGCAAACTCTTTATGCATACCCTTCGGCAGCTTGAAGCCAAAATAAGTATCCATAACAAATGCGACGCCGCCCTTGCCGGACTGGGAATTGATTCTGACGATCGGCTCGTAATCCCGCCCGATATCCGAAGGGTCAATCGGTAAATACGGCACCTGCCAAATTTCCTGTTCCCGCTCCTTCATCGCCTTGACACCTTTGTTGATCGCATCCTGATGGGAACCGGAAAAAGCGGTAAATACAAGCTTGCCTGCATAGGGATGCCTGTCGCTTACCGGCATCTTGCAGCAGCGCTCATAAACCTCAATAATTTCATTGATATGCTCTAAGCCCAGGTTCGGGTCGACTCCTTGAGAAAACATATTGTAGGCAACATTCAAAAGATCAACATTTCCCGTACGCTCGCCGTTTCCAAACAAAGTGCCTTCCACCCGGTCAGCTCCCGCAAGCAATGCAAGTTCGGTCGCCGCAATGCCGGTGCCCCTGTCATTGTGCGGATGGACGCTCAAAACAATGCTTTCCCGATCCTGAAAATGCTTATTCATCCATTCGATCTGATCCGCATAGACATTCGGTGTATTGCATTCTACCGTCGCAGGCAGATTAATAATGATCGGATTTTCCTTTGTGGCGCCCCATTCCTTCTGTACTGCCGTACAGATATCCAGTGCAAAGTCCACTTCTGTACCGGTAAAGCTCTCCGGCGAGTATTCGAGCATAATATTTCCCTCAAACGCCGCAGATCGTTCCTTCACCATCTTCGTCGCATCTATCGCGATTTCAATGATATCAGCCCTGTCCATGCCAAAGACGACATCTCTTTGCAGGGTTGAAGTGGAATTATAAATATGAACGATTACATTTTTAATTCCCTGAATGGATTCAAATGTCCTGTCGATCAGCTCTGCACGGCATTGTGTCAACACCTGCACCCGCACATCATCCGGAATCATCCTGCGATCGACAAGCTGACGCAGAAAATCAAATTCTATCTGGGAAGCTGCCGGAAATCCGATTTCAATCTCCTTAAAACCGAGCTTCAACAGAAGCTCAAACATTTCCATTTTCTCTTCCACGATCATGGGATCAATCAATGCCTGATTGCCGTCCCTCAAATCCACACTGCACCAGACCGGTGCCTTTGTAATCTCCTTATTCGGCCATTCTCTTTCTTTATAATCTATGACCGGAGTCTTTTGATATCTCTTATAATTTAACATTTACCGTATCCTCCATTTGCTATCATTTAATATATACACGCCTCCCGCATGCATGCGCATTCGGGTTATTCAGGCACGGGAAGGTTTCCCCGTAAACTTCCCTTCACAGCCTTCTACAAGCTTTGGAGTCGGTAAATCACGCTGTATTTTACAATAATCGATAATTTGTTTCTGACTATTCTTTTAGCCCCATTCTCATCCACTTCTTTCTTAAAATATATCAATTTTGCTAATGAGGTATATTATACATGATAGCTTTTGAAAATGCAACTATAAAAGGATCCATCCACAGATCGATCCTTTTATCATTTCTCCTATATGTAGGTTGACTGCTATTCACCCAAACCATTTTCAATTGCTTCCACCAATGTCTGTAAGGCTTCCCTTTCATCTTCACCTTCACAGACAAATTCAACTTCATCCCCGCACTTTACACATGCGCCCAAGACGCTCAATACACTTTTGGCGTTTGCCGTGCTTTCACGGAAATTAAAAGTGATCAAAGACTTAAACTGCATTGCTTCCTTGCAAAGGATTCCAGCCGGCCTTAAGTGCAAACCCGTAGGATTCTTGATTATCACCTTCTGGCTCACCATATCGTAACGACCTCCATTCATTATTCAAGTTGTAAATCTAACCCGCTATCGCGATTATAGCATTATTTGTACAAAATCACAAGCATTTTAGGTATTTTTATACTTTTTTTATACATTTTAACAACAATTTTAGAACACGACATCCTGAATCAATTCAGCAAGCTTTTTTGCTTCTTCTTCGATTATCTTTTGATCCTTTCCCTCAATCATCACTCTGACAAGCGGCTCCGTACCCGAGGGACGAATCAGTACTCTTCCCTTTCCTGCAAATTCCTTCTCCAAACGCTCGATTGCTTTTGCGATTTCCGGATATTCCATAAAGGTTTCTTTTTTATGGTTTGGCACCTTTGCATTTACAAGTGCCTGAGGCAGCACCTCCATGATCTCCTTTAGCTTAGAAAGCGGCTTTTTGCTTTCAACGAGCACCTCTAACAGATGCAGCGCGGAAAGAAGTCCGTCGCCCGTCGTATTCTCATCCAGAAAAATAATATGACCCGACTGCTCCCCGCCAAGGTTTGCATCAATTTCACGCATTCTCTCAAGCACATAACGGTCGCCCACCTTCGTCTGGTCAATCTTGATCCCCTTTTCCTCACCCATCAGAAAGAAGCCGAGATTACTCATAATCGTCGCAACAATGGTATCATTTTTCAATCTTTTCTTTTTCTTCATATAGTATCCGATGATCGCCATAATCTCATCACCGTCCACCTTGTGACCGTTCTCATCGACGGCAAGCAGCCGATCGGCATCCCCATCAAAGGCAAGACCAATTTCCGCCCTTTCATAGACGACCCGTGCCATCAATTCCTCCAGATGAGTCGAGCCGCAATTAGCATTGATGTTAGTTCCATCCGGATTATTATGAATTGCGATAACATCCGCGCCCAGCTCCTTCAGTGTTTCGATCGAAGTATAATAGGATGCCCCTTCCGCACAGTCCACGACGATTTTCATCCCGTTCAGTTCCACGTTGACCGCCTTCATCGCATGATTGATATACTCCTCCCTCGCATCCGTACGGTACTTGATCTTACCGACACCGGAGCCGGTCGGCACAGGTAGTGATTCCATACCGGACTGGATGATCGACTCGATTTCATCCTCAATCGCATCCGGCAGTTTATAACCCTCTCCGTTAAAAAATTTAATGCCATTAAACTCCACCGGATTATGAGAAGCAGAAATGACAACACCCGCGTCAACCTTATACTTTCTTGTCAGATAGGCGACTGCCGGTGTCGGCAGCACTCCCACAAAAACCGCATTTGCTCCTACAGAGCAAATCCCGGCCATCATAGCATTGGCAAGCATGTCACCTGAAATTCTCGTATCACAGCCAACCATAATCGTCGGCTTATGGGAATTATGCTTTGTGAGTACATAAGCGCCTGCCTGCCCAAGCTGCATCGCAAGCAGCGGACTTAATTCCGTATTAGCAACTCCTCTGACTCCGTCCGTACCAAATAATCTTCCCATCTCATTCTTCTCCTATGATTTCTGTCTCATTTTCTGCCGAATCGAGTGCTGCCCCAATCGGGTTTAAAATCACTTCCATATAAACTGGGCTTGTTTCGGAAACACCTGACGGAAACGTGAATCTTACCAGTCCGTCATTAGAACCCGCGTAAACAGTTTCGTCCTCCGGTGTGTCTTCCTCCAGTACCCGAGGTGACATCGTACTCGCATCAATGACGCCAGTCAAAATCGTGCCGTCAAGCTGGGTGAACACATCACCAAGACCCTGAACCTCAATCCGTTTTAGTCCTCCAATATCTACAAGAACAGCCGTATATCCCTCCGGCACATTTTCAATCGTGATATTTGCCGTAGGAACGTCGACCGCCTTCCTCTGCAGGTGTCCGACATAGGCGGTTACCGTCACATTACCGTTAAAATCCGCATCCGCAAACACCACTCCCGAAGGAAGGTAATCCGACAAGTTAATCGTGACTGTCATATCTGCCGACGCATTCGCAATCGAAATCCGCTCAGCCGGGATAGAAAGCACGCTCATATTATTGAAATAATCCCCTTTGCCCGCAATCACAACGGTAGAAGGGCTGATCTCCACAACACCGGTCGCGCCATAACCGTCAGCCGGCGTGCCGGAAATCGCATAAGCGAGGGGGATTTCCTTCGTTTCCAATATCTGTACATCTACGTGTACCTCTGCCACACTGCTTTCAACCATTGCATCCTCAATCACCTCGCCTGACGCAGTATAGAGGCTCACGATAGAACTTGTCGAAATATCATTGCGCATTCCGGTGACATCGACGACTGCCCTCGCCGTCATAATTTGCGATACGAGAGAGGCCGGACCCGAAATAGAAAGCATATTGATCCCGGGCTTCAATGTCCCAACAATATAACCCGAATTCGGTTTCCCTGTCGTTTCCACCGCAATTTCAAGCTGCTTCCTCAGCAGATCCTCAATTTGCACCTTTAAATTCTTCGTACGGGGCGTGATCGATTCGATTCTGTCCGAATACCGTGTCGAACGCACTTCGATGGCAACTGTGTCCATAAAGGTCATATCCTTCATATCGGCTGTTGCCTTAATATAATCCTTGCTCATTTCCTCGATGACAGAGCGCTTTGCCGAAACAATGACGGAAATCGTATCGCTTCCATCCAGTATCTCGTAAGTCTTTCCCTCACTCGTAATTGCGTTGCCGTTTACAACCTCCACCGGAATGCCCGAATATGTCCGGCTGATAACCGGATCATCCACATTCACAACAACAAGCCATAAAAACATCGCCGAAAGCACCGAAAGGATTTTCAGGCCGACATTATTTGTTAGTTTGCTTTTCATTTTTCGACCTGCCTTTCCAAAATCTGAATTTCTTTTCTTCTATAATTTTATTTTGTATAAACTGCAATTTTTCGCGCAGAAAATCCGTATCCACATTTCTGAACAGCTCACCGCCCAGAGCAAGGGATATTCTGCCCGATTCCTCCGATACAATAATTGTAAGAGAATCCGTTACCTCAGAAATGCCTACACCTGCGCGATGTCTCGTTCCAAGCTCCTTGCTCAGCTCCATGTTGTCAGAAAGTGGCAGATAGCAGGTGGCAGATACAATTCTGTTTTGTCGTATCACAACAGCTCCGTCATGCAACGGAGTATTGTGTTCAAATATATTGATCAATAGCTGGCTGGACACAATCGAATCAAGAATGATGCCCGTCCGTTCGTAATCAACCAAAGGATCATTCTGCTCAATGACGATGAGAGCGCCGGTCTTTGCCTTGCCCATCTCAAAGGAAGCCCGAATAATTTCATTGATCGTCCTGTCACTGAACAGCTCGCCCACCACTCTCGTATTATCGAACTGAAAAAGTGAGGCCAGCATATTCTTCCGTCCAAGCTGCTCCAGCGCCTTGCGGAGCTCCGGCTGAAATACGACAACCATTGCAGTTATGGCAACACTAAAAACATTCTTTGTAATCCAAAGAATCGTTGTCATACCGAAAATTGCCGCAACAAGAACAAATAAAAGGATGACAATGACACCCTTCATTAATGACCATGCTTTTGTGTTTTTGATCCACACAAGCACATGATAGACAAGAAAGGAAATGATGATAATTTCCACAACATCCGTCCACATAATGCTGGGCATGGATATCCAGGTTAAATACCGTCCTGAAAACGTAGTAAATTGTTCAATTAACTGTCCCATTCATGCTCTTCCTAAATCAAATTCAATCTTATTTCCAGCCTTAATATCTGGATGGATTTTTCTGCGGATTAATCCTTTTGACCTTTACCTGCGGCACTTCTAGGGAAAGCTTTGGAATTGCCTTCACATAGTAATAATACTCATCATCCTCGAACTGAACATACTCTGTTCTCGAATAATCCACATTAAAGATAAAGAATTGCAGAATTAATACAAACAGCACAGATACAAGCATTCCAAAAATAACACCCACCACGCTGATATCGGTGTCCATGGACAAGCTGCCAATCAGTACAATCAGCAGATTTACGATAGCGCCTGCGCCAAGCGCAATCTTCCAGGAATAATTCATCGACAAACGCTTGATCATATACACAAGGATCACTGTGACGGAAAACGCTACGACCATCAGGATCATTGTTTCGTTCTTAATTAGGCTGTCTATTACATACCTAAACCCGGACATCGCATTTTCTGCATCCTCGCTGCCCGAAAGTTGTTCGGAATTGTCCTTCACATAATTTAAAATATAATAAACGACAACGCCGCAGCTTACTGAAATACAGGAAAGCGGACCGCCCACAAAGCCCATAGACAACGGAACTACATAAGGAATCTTTAAGGCAAAGCAAAGCGGTGTCAAAAGCACCGTGATAGAATCCTTTGGCGTAAACCGGAAGTACAGTACAAACATTAAAAGAAATACAAGACCAACGACAATGGCACATTCCAGTGATAATGCGTACATGTGCAGAACAACAAACAGCGCCGCCAGCAGGATCATCACATTCATCGGCATAAATGAACTAAGCAAAGCAACAATTAATACTATGACCGGATTCTTTAATTTATTCATGAATCCGATGCCGCTGTTGATAATAATTAAGGTAAACAGCATCGTCAGAAACTTTAAGACCGGCATGATATATACCTCAAAACGGCCATATATTTTGATTAATTGCTCCTTTATAACAAGTAAATTCGTCATCGTTTCCGATCCTTTCCAAAAATCCCTTTCTTAGCCGCGCAATGACGGACGTATTCCTTCTTCGTCCCAGAGCGCGTACAATTGGCGAAGCTGCATGCCGTAGTTCTTCAGATGCCTCTTCGCTCTGTTATAACGATAAGAATATACAAAATAAGAAATTAGCAAATAAACCGCCAAGACCGCCGCATAGCGCACCAATATGTCCTGGCAGAACGCAACAATATCCATCTTGTAGAATTCTGTTAGGAATTTCTCCAAGTCATACAAAATATACATCACGACCCCGACCGCGAAACCAAACGTAGCATAAATTGCTGATTTCAACACTTGAAAACTGATATAGTCGCCTTTGAAATAACCCCCGACGGAAATATCTTTTTTCCCGTCACGTTCCTCAAAGGCCGCCATCCGGGTCATCAGTCTGATTCGTTCTTCATTTAACATAATATACGATCCTTAATCTAAAAATCGCGGCTGTCCAGAAACCGCATTTTCGGATTGTCTTTTAAATCTGGTTTTTTCTGCTGGAATCCCAAATCCGGTTTCTTGACGGCATTCGTCAATGTGTTTACCATCTCATTCTTGCACTTTTCGCAGAAGCGACCCGACCTGATAAACTTCCCGCAGGATTCACATTCAATTCCCAAAGCAGAGCCTTCGGCAAACACAAGTCTCTCTTCTCTTACCCACTGTCTAATCTGACCCTCTTCAACATCACAGGCTTCAGCAACAGACGCAAGGGAAGTGTCCTTATTATTCTGCACATAATGCTTTACTTCCTGAAACTTGATCTCCAATTTCTCTTTGCAAGCTGGGCATACCGGTTGTCCGGCAATGTAATTGAATATTCTCCCACACATTCTGCAATTTCTAACATTCATAGTAGTCCCTCCTAAAAAGCTTTTCCTATACTCAATACAATAAAATAAATATCCGTAATACCCGCTCCCTGTAAGCACTGTGCGGCTGCATTTATTGTACTTCCTGTCGTATAAATATCATCAATCAGTATGACTGACTTTAATTTTACATCATTTCTCTCTATTTTGAAAGCCTTTTTCAAATTATTTTCGCGTTCAGCCGCATTTAGATTTTTCTGTACCGCCGTTCGTTTGATCCGCTTCATATATTTGCTATAAACGGGAATTCCTGTCCGTTTTCCAAGCTCCTTCGCAATCAATTCCGCCTGATTATAACCCCTTGCGTTCAGCCTGCTTTTATGTAACGGAACCGGAATCAATGCCTGCGCACCCCATGCCCCAATCTTTTCCCCCAGACATTTTTCTATCTCGCGCGCGTAAAATCCCGCATACTCCTGCCTGCCGCCGTATTTAAAGCGGTAAATGCTCTTTTTCATGACCTCATCATAGACAAAAACAGCCCGTCCTTTCGTGAAGCTTTGCTTTTTTCCTCTACACTCCCGGCAGTATTCTTCCTCATCCTTTTTGACCGGTTTTCCGCACTTCATACAATAGGGTTCGGTTACGGGAACCAACCTCTGCTCGCACTCCGCACAGACTGGTCTGCCCGCCGGTGCAATAATTTCATGGCAGACCGGACATCTTCTCGGAAAAATCATGTCCAGCAGTGCCTCAAAAAGCTTTATTTTCATTCCGTTCTCCGTCCATTTCCTGCAAACTCCCGGCAAGACCTGTAAAACGCCTTTGTTCATCTGCGTTTTCAATCATACGCCCGATCTGCTCTTCGCTCCCGATCAGTGTGACGCATTCTTTTGCGCGCGTCACACCCGTGTAAAGCAGATTCCTGTTAAACAGCATCCGCGGTCCATTTAAAAGCGGAATAATAACCGCTGGGTATTCGCTTCCCTGCGATTTATGGATCGTTACCGCATAGGCAAGCTCAAGTTCCTCCAGTTGGGCAAATGGATATTGCACTTGACGGCTTTCCTCATATTCTACCGTCATTAGCTCCGTATAATGATTGATAGATTTAACGATCCCCATATCACCGTTAAAAATACCCAGTCCCCTATCGACCGGAATACCGTGCCTGCTGCTGATTTCCCACTCCAACTGATAGTTGTTCTTAATCTGCATAACCTTATCGCCTTCACGAAAAGTCATATTTCCATATTCCTTTTCTTCTTTTTTATCGTCACGCGGGTTTAAATATTTTTGCAAAATTGGATTTAACGTCTCGACACCGAGCATTCCCTTGCGCATCGGCGTCAAAACCTGAATATCGTACGGCTTCGCATGGATATAGCCGGGAAGCTTCTCCCTGATGAGTACAATGATATTTTTCATGATGACGTTAACGTCGTCCCGTTTCAAGAAAAAGAAATCCCGGCTCTTATTAGTAAGCGCAATCGGCTCCCCATTGTTGATTTTATGTGCATTCACAATGATATCACTCTGCTCCGCCTGTCGGAATATCTTTTTCAACCGCACAACCTGAAAACAATCAGAAGCAATAACGTCCTTTAATACGGAACCGGGGCCGACAGAAGGAAGCTGATTTGTATCCCCTACGAGAATGAGCCGGGTGCCAATGGAAACTGCTTTTAAAAGTGCAGCAAACAAAGGCAGATCCACCATTGACATCTCGTCAATAATAATGACATCCGCTTCAAGCGGATTTTCCTCGTTTTTTTCGAACGAATAACCTCTGCTCTCTGATTCAGGCATTTGGCTCAGCTTCAACATCCGCTGAATTGTCGATGCCTCATACCCGGTCGTCTCCGTCATACGCTTTGCTGCCCTGCCGGTCGGCGCCGCCAGCAGAATATCAAGTCCTTCTGCCTCAAAGTATTTAATCATCATATTGATCGTCGTCGTCTTGCCGGTTCCCGGCCCTCCCGTGATGACTACAACGCCATGCTTCACCGCCTTGACAACCGCTGAAAGCTGCAGCTCTTCCAGATTAATTCCCGCATCTCTCATCAAGCGTATCAACTTTCTTTCGATCGCATCCTCACCCTCCTCGGAAACCACATTCAGATCATGCAGAAGTCTGGCACAATTTAATTCCATATAATAATAACTGCTGGCATAGACAAGGGCATCCTCATTATGCTCCCTGATCACAAGCTTTCTATCCATGGCAAGGTTAATAATCTGGTTTGAGACAGGCTCCGCAGGTACCTGCAGCAGCTCCGATGCACGTTTGATCAGCAGCTCCTTCGGAAGATAACAATGTCCCTCCGAAATAGCACCTGACAGCACATATAAAATACCGCTCCTGATCCGGTAATCCGAATCCGTATGGATACCGACGCGTGAAGCGATCTCGTCGGCAATACGAAAGCCGACTCCGTTAATATCCTCCGCAAGCAAATACGGATTTTCACGGAGAATCGTATAGGCTTCAAATCCATATTGATGATAAATTTTCACGGCAAGCGTATTGGAAATACCATATTGCTGTAAAAATACCATGATTTTACGCAAATCTTGTTTTTCTATGACCTGTATGGCAATTTCCCGCGCTTTCTTATCGCTGATTCCTTTTACCTCAGCCAGGCGCTCCGGTTCCTCTTCCATAATGCGGAAGGTCTCGTCTCCAAAAGCACGCACGATTCTGGACGCCAGAGCTGCCCCGACTCCCTTAATCGCTCCCGAACCAAGGTAGCGCTCGACGGACGCCGTGTCCTCGGGCGCTTTGATTTCATAGCTTTTAACGGAAAACTGTTCTCCATAGAGGGGATGCGTAGTAAAGTCTCCCATCAGCTCCACATTTTCACCCTCGTCAGCATAGCGAAACGATCCGACACACGTAATTTCCTTTGCTCCGGAAATAAGATTCAGCACTGTATATCCGTTTTCATCATTTCTATAGACGATATGCTCAATGTAGCCCTTTACCGTATCCATACTCCAACTCCATCTTTTATATTTACAATTTTCATTATTATATCATTTTTAACGCATGCTTCCTATAAAATATTTGTTTTTCCGAAAAGCCGCCCTTTTATACCTAAAAAAATAACGCTATAACCCATATCAATATCAGATTATAGCGTTTCTGCTCTACATGTCACCTGAACTTATTTTTCTCTTCTCCGTCATTCGTAATTTCGTTTCATCTGCTCATATAACATTTGAGCCAGTCCATTTTCCTGCTGCGACGAAGCACTTTTTGCATATTCCGTCATAAGGTTTCCCTCGTAATAATCAAGCAGTGTCTTATTCGCTCCTTCGCTCTCCTCTGCCGGCACGATGCTCTCCTTCATGTTCTTAAACACCTGCTCAATGAAATATGCCTCAAATTCTTTGCAGACACCCATCAACTCTTCATCGGTTGCATTGGATAAATCAGATTTCAGCGTTTTTTCTACGCTGCTCGTCGTAGAGGAGGTCTGTCCCGTCGAACCTATATGATTATTATAAATTGAACTGATATCCATTCAAGCCTCCTATCTGCGAAGCTCATTTGCTTCCTGCATCATTGTATCCGCAGCCTGAATTGCCTTGGAATTCATCTCATACGCACGCTGCGCAATAATCAAATTAACCATTTCATCCGCTACCTGTACATTGGAATTTTCCAGATAGCCTTGACGAATCTCGCTTTTTTTCAAGTTTGCGTCTGTTTCCTCATTCAGCGCCGCACCCGACGCCTCCGTTATCCCATATAAGGTATCGCCCATCTTCTCAAGTCCCGAAGCATTCTGAAACTGATAAACACCGATCTTCATACCGGCAACCATCTGCAGATTATTATCCGCGTCAGGGTACCAAAGCTGTCCCTCCGTATCCACCACTACCTTGCTCGAAATATAATTTGCAGGAATTGTGATTGGATTCCCCGCCGTATTTAAAACGGGAAGTCCATCGGTGTTGGACAATGTCATCTGCCCGTTGTCGCCGACTGAAAAGAGAAAATTACCATTTCTTGTATAATAGGTCTCTCCGTCCTCTCCGCTCACCGCGAAAAATCCGCTGCCATTGATCGCAAATGCCGTATCGTTTTCGGAAGCAATCAAAGAACCCTGTTTAAATTGAGAGGTGATCGCCGCGTTGCGCACACCGAGTCCGACCTGTGCACCAACCGGTTTGTTTTCGCCATTGGCAGTCGTTGTTCTCGTTTGAATCGTCTGATAAAGCAGAGACTTGAACTCATTTGTCTCTGTCTTATAAGCAGTCGTATTAACGTTTGCAAGATTATTTGCGATCGTATCCACATTGTTCTGTTGTCCGATCATACCTGATGCCGCTGTCCATAACGCTCTTACCATAAAATCCTCCCTTTACATACGCCCGTCAGTTGCTATGCCACATTTAAAATACATCTGGACTGCAACACGGCTCTTATACCTTGCCCACATTATTGACGGCCGTACCAAGTGTCTCATCAAATGCCTGTATCATCTTCTGGTTCGTCTCATACGCCCTGGTAAAATTAATTAAATCCACCATCTCCTGCACAACCTGCACGTTGGAGCTTTCAAGATATCCCGAATAGACAGCCGCATTAGCCGGCTGCTCCTGTGCGCCCTCGACAGTCTGGTAATAATTCTCTCCATATTTTTCAAGATAATCATAATCTTCAAAATCTGTGATCTGAATCTGTCCGACAACATCATCTCCCTGACGAATAGTACCCATCCGGTCTACGCTGAAACTCTGCAACGGATCCAACTCGATATGATCACCGTTGTCATCAAGCAGAAAATCGCCGTTTTTATTGACAAGCTCGCCATTGGCATTCAGGGTAAAGGAGCCGTCGCGCGTATATTTTACGGAGACTTCACCGTCCTCACCCTTGCTCATGAACTCCACGGCAAAAAAGCCGTTCCCGGATAATGCCATATCAAATGTATTACCCGTCTCATGGATCGCTCCCTGACTGTAATCCGTATAATTTTCTCCGATTTTCACACCCATGTTCATCGTGCCAAGGCGCTTTGCCGTCCACGGCTCCGAGGTATCTTTGATTTTATAAGCAAGCACGTCCTTAAACGCTTCGGAGGTAGTGCCCTCCTTCTTAAAACCGGTCGTCGAGGAGTTTGCCATATTGTTTGACAGCACGTCAACTCTCCTCTGTTCGTTTATCATTCCTGTACTTGCGGTATATAACCCTTTTACCATGCGTATCCTCCTCGCAGTATCCAAGAGCGGTCTGTATCCGGCTCTATTCCAGCCCGTCCGAATATCCGGCCAAAAACTCGACAAACTTACCTGTGCCGATTGCCACTGCCGTCATCGGATCCTCAGCCGTCATTGTATTGATCCCTGTTTTGTATGCGATCAAATCCTCAAGGCCGCGCAGAAGACTGCCGCCGCCCGTCAAAACGATTCCTCTGTCTGCGATATCCGCCGCAAGCTCGGGAGGCGTCCTCTCCAGCACACTGTGAATCGCTTCGACAATTTGGGAAGTAGTCTCACGAAGCGCCTCCTCCGTCTCCTCCGAAGAAACCTTTACAGTTCTCGGAAGACCGGTAACAAGATTACGTCCGCGCACCTCCAGATAATCTACCTCGGGTCTTTTAAATGCGGCACCGATTTTAATTTTCAAGTCCTCAGCCGTCCGCTCGCCAATCAAAAGATTATGCTTCTTCCTCATGTATCTGACGATTGCCTCATCAAAATCATCTCCGGCAATCTTGATGGATGTACTCACAACGGTGCCGCCTAAAGAAATAACTGCGATATCCGTCGTACCGCCCCCGATATCCACAATCATGTTGCCACACGGCTTGCTGATATCGATGCCCGCGCCAATTGCGGCAGCAATCGGCTCCTCTATGATAGTAACCTCTCTGGCTCCCGCCTGGTAGGTCGCATCCTCAACCGCCTTTTTTTCCACCTCTGTGACGCCGCTCGGCACACAGACGCTGATACGCGGTTTCCTAAAGCTCTTCTTTCCGATCGCCTTCTGAATGAAATACTTTAACATCTTTTCGGTAACGGTATAATCTGAAATAACGCCTTGACGCAGCGGCCTGACCGCCACGATATTCCCCGGCGTACGTCCAAGCATCAACCTTGCATCCTCGCCAATCGCCTTGATCTTATTTGTGTCCCTGTCAAACGCGACAACGGAAGGCTCCTTTAGCACAACGCCTTTCCCACGTATATAAACAAGAATACTCGCCGTACCGAGGTCGATTCCTATATCGGTATAAACCATAATCATATTCCCCTTTCGAATGGTTCTATAGTTACATTTTTACCATAAAATTCATATCATAAACACAAACATACGATTATAGTATACCGCAAAGCTATTCTATTTTCAAAGGTTTTATATAATTTTCATAAATAACCGCATCAGCCCATTTTCCAACAGAAAGCACAAGGGATTTTCCTGTCGTTTCATAGTAAAAGAGGCACAAAAAAGAGGGCGGTTCCGTCCTTTTCTCATGCCTCCATGCATTATTATGAAAATCAATTTTCAAATTCTTATTCTTATTCTTATAATGTATATCGGATATAATTTAAAATACTTTAGCC
>CAZMIX010000001.1:155510-177199 GCA_964566545.1 uncultured Lachnospiraceae bacterium
ATTCTTATTCTTATTCTTATAATGTATATCGGATATAATTTAAAATACTTTAGCCGCTATTTTATTTTTTTAGCTTCTCCAACATTTTATTGATATAGTAACCGGTATAGGACGCTTTATTTTTTGCGACCTGCTCCGGCGTTCCCTGCGCAATCACCATACCGCCGCCGTCGCCGCCCTCCGGTCCCATGTCAATAATATAATCCGCTGTTTTGATCACATCCAGATTATGCTCAATCACGACTACAGTATTACCGCCCCCCGCAAGCTTATGGAGAATTTCCACAAGCTTATGAACATCGGCAAAATGGAGTCCCGTCGTCGGCTCATCCAATATATAAATTGTCTTGCCGGTGCTTCGCCTGCTTAACTCCGTCGCCAGCTTAATGCGCTGCGCCTCTCCGCCGGACAGCGTTGTGGACGGCTGTCCCAGCTTGATATACGACAGTCCGACATCATAGAGTGTCTCGATCTTTCTCCGGATTGAAGGCACATTTTCGAAATAATCCAATGCCTCCCCGACCGTCATATCCAGCACATCATAAATATTCTTTCCTTTGTAGCGCACCTCAAGCGTCTCACGGTTGTAGCGTTTACCGCCGCAGACCTCACATGGCACATAAACATCCGGAAGAAAATGCATCTCAATCTTGATAATTCCGTCTCCGCTGCACGCCTCACAGCGTCCACCCTTTACATTGAAGCTGAAACGCCCCTTTTTATAGCCGCGCTCCTTAGCATCTGCCGTAGCAGCAAACAAATCACGGATCTGGTCAAATACGCCCGTATAGGTGGCCGGATTGGAACGGGGTGTTCGACCAATCGGAGATTGGTCAATTGCAATGACCTTGTCAAGCTGTTCGGCTCCGATAATCGCTTCGTGCTTCCCCGAAAGCGTCCTCGCACGATTCAAAACCCGCGCAAGCTTCTTATATAAAATCTCATTAATCAGAGAACTTTTTCCCGAGCCGGAAACACCTGTCACACATGTTAGCACACCAAGCGGTATCTTCACATCGACATTTTTCAGATTATTTTCCGCAGCGCCCTTAATCTCCAAAAAGCCCTGAGGTTTTCTGCGTTTTTTCGGAATCGGGATGTAAAGCTCTCCGCTCAAATATTTGCCGGTAATTGAATTTTTATTTTTCATGATCTCTTCGGCCGTTCCGGCAGCAATGATTTCTCCGCCGTGCTCTCCCGCACCCGGTCCAATATCCACCAAATAATCTGCCGCAAGCATTGTGTCCTCATCATGCTCCACGACGATAAGTGAATTTCCCAAGTCACGCAGTTCCTTTAATGCGTTCAGCAGCTTATCGTTGTCCCTCTGATGAAGACCGATACTCGGCTCATCCAGTATATAGGCAACACCGACGAGTCCCGAGCCAATCTGTGTCGCAAGACGGATACGTTGTGCTTCGCCTCCCGACAACGAACCGGTCGCACGGGCGAGCGTCAAGTATTCCAGACCCACTTGAATGAGAAAGCGCAGACGTGCCTTTATTTCCTTCAGTATTTGCTGTCCGATCAGCTCCTGCTGCTTTGTCAGCTCCAGCTCTTGCATAAATATAATCAGATTTTTGACAGACAACGCAGTTAGTTCGAAAATATTCTTATCGCCCACCGTAACTGCAAGCGCGCCCTTTCTTAGGCGCATTCCACCGCATTCCTTACAAGGCGTTATCCGCATGAATGTCTCATACTCCTGTCTCATGACATCAGAGGAGACTTCACGGTAACGGCGCTCCACATTTTTGATCAGCCCTTCAAAAGCAACATCATAAATACCCTCTCCGCGCATCCCTTTGTAATGTACTTTGACCTCCCGACCGTTCGTGCCGTAGGTCAGCATATCCTGAATATCCTTCGAAAGCTTTTCATAAGGCGTATTCAAATCAAAATGGTACTCTTTTGTGAGTGCCTTTAATATCGCGTATGTGAAACTGGACGGATCCGTGCAGGACTGCCAGCCCATAGCTGCAATCGCGCCCTCCGCAATGCTTAAAGACTTGTCCGGTATCATCAAGTCCTCATCAAATTCCATTTTATAGCCGAGTCCGGCGCAAACAGGGCAGGCACCGAACGGATTGTTGAACGAAAAGCTGCGCGGCTCAATTTCATCGATGCTGATATTACAGTCCGGGCAGGAAAAACTCTGCGAAAATGTCATCTGTCCGCCGCCGATCACATCCACAAAAACAAGTCCGCCGGACAACTCCAACACGCTTTCCAGCGAGTCGGTCAAACGCTTTTCGATGCCTTCCTTTACAACAAGCCTGTCCACAATAATTTCGATATTATGCTTGATATTTTTATCGAGCTTGATGTCCTCGGAAAGCTCATAGAGGTTTCCATCCACGCGTACGCGCACATAACCGCTTCTCTTCGCGCGATCCAGTACTTTCGCATGCTCGCCCTTTCGCCCTCTGACAACCGGAGCCAGCAATTGAAGCTTTGTCCCCTCTGACAGCTTTAAAATGGCATCCACCATCTGATCCACCGACTGTTTTTTGATTTCCTTGCCGCATTCCGGGCAATGCGGAACTCCGATCCTGGCATACAGCAAACGGAAATAATCATAGATTTCTGTCACGGTTCCGACCGTGGAACGGGGGTTGCGATTCGTTGATTTCTGATCAATCGAAATGGCAGGGGGAAGTCCCTCGATACTCTCAATTTCCGGCTTTTCCATCTGACCCAGAAACTGCCTTGCATAAGAAGATAAAGACTCCATATAACGTCTTTGTCCCTCCGCATAAATTGTATCAAACGCAAGCGAAGATTTGCCGGAGCCGCTAAGTCCGGTCAAGACAACAAGCTCATTACGCGGGATATCAATTGTCACATTTTTTAGATTGTGTTCACTTGCCCCTCTGATTCTGATATATTTTTTTTCATCCTTACTGTCCATAGATTACCTCAAATGTTTCTAAACAATATTCTTCTTTTGTTTCTTTATTTACTGCAATTAACTGGATTTCGCCCTCAGCCATATAGCGTCTCTGCACGCTGAGCGCAAATTCATGAATCCCATCAAACTCTGCCATGCGATGAAGCGCGCAGTATTCCGTCTCAAGATAAGTGTCCCCTACCTTAGCATAAATTTGGTAATCAGCTGTTTTATCCTTTTGCCGGAACATGCCGCCGATAAGAATGATATTCTCTCCGGCCTCAGGATTCAAATACAGCTTGGAGCCGTCTCTCCGAACACCAGAAATACTTGTCAACGCATAACTCAAGTCCTCAGATTCCTGAATATTTCCTGCAGGCGCATATGGCGCTTCGTAAAAATAATCCTTAAAATCTGCCATGATCGGCATTTCGCTCGAGATACTGCGCTCTGCCGTCTCAAAAATAACCGCATCCGGGAATACAAGATTCACAAAATATTGCAGGTAATCATAATTCTGCCGGTGTACAAAATAAATCTCCTTGAACCGATTGTTATAATACCGCTGGTAATTTCCGAAATAGCTGTCCGTAAATACAAGCAGGATCTTATCATTCGGACAATCCGGATTGATATAATGAGAGTAAAAGGTCGGCGTCGTGCACTGAAGATACGGCATCAGATAATCTGTCGCATCCTGGCTCGTGTCCGTTTTCAGCGTATAAACCGGCACTTCATCATGAATCGGAAATTTCGCGATATCCAGCGTTTCCATCGTCACATAATTTAAATCATAATCATCCTCAGTGAGCTTTCGCACATCGGAAAACCACTTCTGGATGTGCTCATCAACCAGCTTATGCCCCACAAACGCACCGAACTCATTCCAATGCGTCGCATCATACAGCTTATTGTATACAACCTGGCTTTTTTTTGCTTCCAAAAGCTGCTCTACCGGAATAATATATTCGATATCGGTCTGCGCAAGCTTCTCGTCCATATAGTCCGTCACCCTTTCATTAGCCGTATTGACGTGAATGCTGTTCGGAAAATATTCGGAATAAATCGTCTTTTTATCAGGACACAGAAAATAAAGAAATTCAATATCCTTGCTGTCCAGATAATTCTTCGTATCCTGTAAAAACGCGACAAGCGAATCCAAATATTCTGTATTGGTATTCAGACGCTGGTACGCCGTAATATAGTCGGGATCCTTGTAAAAAATGTGCCCATCTTTACCATACATAAAAAGCGGGTGTACCATGACACGGAACAATTTATCGTTCATTTCGATATAGGAATTGATTGCGCTTTCACGAAAGCCGATACGGTCATCCACATACTCTTCAATCTGAGCGCGAGTACTAAGCGTCCATGTCAGCCCCGGCCACTCGGTCAGATTCTTATTGTCTATCACCGATATCTGCATTTTTTTTGTGTTTATAAAAAGCGCGGGAACAGCAAGAATAGCCATAAATACAGCGATAAATATATAGTTTAACACTTTATTTTTCATTATGCGTTCCTTTCATCGAACATCAAAACTTGAAATAAACAAACGGATTATAGGTACTGTTCACGATAAAAATCATGCTGAGCAAGAGCAGTGCAAGCAGCACCGCACGCTTTATGATGCAGACCGGCTTTGACGGCTCCGCAAGAGAAACGGAGGCGATTGCCGATCCAAGTCTGCGCGGAAGCACCTGTGCCCATGGAACAGCCGCAAGAACAGCAAAAATAAACAGAACAATCATCTTATTGTCAAGATAATACCGCAAGGAAAATGCCGTATATGGATAGTTCTTTACATGGAACATCGTGCCGATATAGGAAAATGCCGTCTCGAGTTCCTCCAGCTTGAACAGCACCCAGCCAAGCGTAACGATGAGCATCGTATAAAGCCATTTCACAAAGGCCGGCACATGAAATTTTAATTCCCTTCCACGAAAAGCGCGCTCGATCAGCATAAAAGCACCGTGCCAAAGTCCCCAAACCAAAAATCCCCAAGAGGCGCCATGCCAGATTCCAGTCGCGAGAAAAACAACAAGCAAGTTAAAATAAACATTGCCTGTCCTGCTCCCGCCTAGCGGGATGTATAAATAATCCCTGAACCATGAGGAAAGGGAAATGTGCCAGCGCCGCCAGAATTCCGTGATGGATTTGGATATATACGGGTAGTTAAAGTTTTCCAAAAAATCAAAACCGAAAATCTTCCCAAGACCGATTGCCATATCAGAATAACCGGAAAAATCATAGTAAATATAGAGCGTATAAAAAACCGCACCGAGCCACGCCACCGGTGTGCCCATGTAGGCTGTATCCGACGCGAAAATCTTATCGGCTATTTCTCCGATGCTATTCGCGATAATTGCTTTTTTAGCAAGACCGATAATAAACCGCTCAACGCCCTTCGAAAACGTCGTCACATTTGTCACGCGTTCCGTAAGAGCATTTTTCATATCAGGATATCGGCCGATCGGTCCCGCCATGAGCTGTGGAAACAACGAAATATAAAGCGCCAGATTGATCGGGTTTTTCTCCGCGAGCGTGTAGAGCTTTCCGTCTTCATCCTTTTTTCCTTCCACACGGTACACATCGATCAAATAGGAGATTCCCTTGAATATATAGAAAGAAATACCGATTGGAAGCACGATTTCTGGGATCGTCAGTTCCGCATGGAACAGATCGTCAATCGTCGTTACAATCAGCATAAAATATTTAAAGTAAATTAAAATCGCGAGGTTAAACAGAATCGCTGTGATAAGCGCGGTTTTTTTTGCCCATGGAACCGGCGCATTTTCTGATGTTGCCGATTTCACGGCGAGATAATGAATCAGCATCCCGAAACAGTAATTTCCGATGATTGAAGCAAGCATGATAAAAATATATTTTGGCTCTCCCCACGCATAGAAAAACAAGCTTCCGAGGAGAAGATAACCGTTCTTCAGCTTCTTCGGAAGCACATAATAGCCGATAATCATGATCGGCAAAAAGATACATAAAAATAAAATCGAACTAAATATCATATTTATTCTCCGCTGCCTTCGTCATTTCCGGCGTCCATTTTGTGACGGTTACGTTCCTTTGCTTTTTACCCCGCTTCATCAGCCCCGCGACCTGCTTTAAATATTCCAGTGTGACCCTGGAGGAAAGCTTAGATTCTCCCGCAGGCCTTGCCTGAAATTTATAAGGAATCTCAACAACATTCGAGTAAGCGCCCATTGCGAGCACCTCCACAAGAATCTTCCAACCGATCGGCTGTAGATCGCTGCCCTGAATCACTTGTCTTTTAAACATGAACAAACCGCTCGTCGGATCCGTAATATGCCTTAAGCATGGCAGCAAAATCTTCCCAATATATCTCGCAACACCGGAAACAAGCTTTCGATAAGGGCCTAAACCGCCGTCGCTTCCCCCCGGAATGAAACGGCTCGGCACGCAGAAATCTGCGCCGCTTTCCAGAACGGCATACATCGAACGTAAAATAGCAGGGGGATGCTGCAGATCCGCATCCATCACCGCAACGTAATCTCCGTCCGCAAGGGAAAATCCCTTTAAAACAGCCGTAGCAAGCCCTTTTTCCGTCTCCCTGTGCTCCATGCGTACATGCGGATTTTCCTTCTGTACCTTTTGGATCATATTCGGCGTATCGTCCGTACTGTCGTCCACAAAAATAATTTCGTAAGAAATCTCCCTTAAAGCATAGTCTATCTGATTGACAAGGTTTCCTACATTCTCCATTTCATTATAGGTTGGTACTACGATTGAAAGTTTGCTCACCGCATGTCCTCCGTTTGTCCGCAAGGCGTCTGTATTATATCCTTTACAGATCCCGCAGTTGTTTTTTTAATTGAATCATCTTATCACGCAGCTCCGCAGCCGTTTCGAAATCCAGCTCTGCGGCAGCCTGCTTCATTTTCTTAGATACCTGCTCGATCAGCTTCTCAAGCTCCTTCTTATCCATCGATTCCGGATCTTTCTCAAAGCGCAGCTCTTCCTTAGCGATTTCTCTGGAAATACTGATCAGATCGCGCACCGCCTTTTTGATCGTCTGCGGCGTGATGCCGTGCGCTTCATTGTATTCCTGCTGCAGCTTCCGGCGCCGGTTCGTCTCATCGAGCGCATGACGCATCGAATCGGTCATCGTATTGGCATACATGATGACATGTCCCTTCGCATTTCGCGCCGCCCTTCCGATCGTCTGGATCAGCGACGTTTCCGAGCGCAGAAAACCTTCCTTGTCCGCATCCAAAACGGCTACCAGCGTGATTTCCGGAATATCCAAGCCCTCCCGCAGCAAATTGATGCCGACTAAAACATCAAACACATCCAGACGCATGTCTCGGATAATTTCCGCCCTCTCCAGCGTATCCACATCGGAATGGAGATACTTGACGCGGATGCCCACCTCGCGCATATATTCCGTCAGATCCTCCGCCATGCGCTTTGTCAGTGTCGTAACCATGATTTTATTTTTATCAGCTGTTTCCTTATTAATTTCACTGATCAAATCGTCAATCTGTCCCTGCGTCGGCCGGACAGACACCTCGGGGTCAAGAAGCCCCGTCGGCCGGATGATCTGTTCCGCGCGCAGCAGTTCGTGCGTTCTCTCGTATTCCGAGGGTGTCGCGGATACAAACATCATCTGGTCTATTTTACCCTCAAACTCAGTAAAGTTCAAGGGGCGATTATCTTTCGCGGAAGGAAGGCGGAAGCCAAAATCCACAAGCGTCGTCTTTCTCGCCTGATCTCCCGCATACATCCCCCTGATCTGCGGGATTGTCATATGTGACTCATCCACAATAATCAGAAAATCATCCGGAAAATAGTTCATAAGCGTATAAGGGGTGCCGCCCGGCTCTCCACCGTACATATGGCGGGAGTAGTTTTCGATTCCGGAGCAAAAACCCGTCTCGCGCAGCATTTCGATGTCGAAATTCGTCCGCTCTGAAATTCGCTGCGCCTCTAAAAGCTTTCCTTCACTCTTAAAAAATTTCACGCGCTCCTCAAGCTCCGCTTCTATCGTCTGCGCCGCCTGCTCAATTTTTTCGCGTGGAATAACATAGTGAGACGCCGGGAATATTGCAAAATGGCTCATCTGTGCCTTTGCCTCTCCTGTTAGGGCATCTATTTCGGTAATACGGTCGATCTCATCTCCAAAAAACTCGATCCGCACCGCCTTGTCGTTTTCCCATGCAGGAAACACCTCGATGACGTCTCCCCTCACACGGAACTTGCCGCGGCCAAAATCCATCTGGTTACGCTCGTAATTGATGCTGATCAGTTCGCGGATGACATCATCCCGATCCTTTATCATGCCCGGCCGCAGGGAAACGATCATGTCAATATAATCGGCCGGACTGCCGATGCCGTAAATACATGATACGCTGGCAACGACAATCACATCCCGCCGCTCGGACAGAGAAGCCGTTGCTGACAGGCGCAGCTTATCGATCTCATCGTTGATCGCCGAATCCTTTTCTATATAAGTATCGGTCGAGGGGACATACGCCTCCGGCTGATAGTAGTCGTAATAGGACACAAAATATTCCACGGCGTTCTCCGGAAAAAATTCCTTGAATTCGCTGTAGAGCTGCCCTGCAAGTGTCTTGTTATGGGCGATGATCAGCGTCGGCTTATTCAGTGCCTGAATAACATTTGCCATCGTAAAGGTCTTACCGGAACCGGTCACGCCAAGAAGTGTCTGAAACTGGTTCCCCTCCAAAAAGCCCTCAACGAGCTGTCCGATCGCCACCGGCTGGTCGCCGGTGGGCTGATATTCCGAGTGTAATTTAAACTCCATAACGTATTTTACCTCCATGATAACCCAACAAAATTTAAAATTTATTTCTTTATCAAATAATATTTTCTACTTTTGTTTTCACCAACTGCAATTAATATACCCTTTTCCACCATTTTCTTTGAAATTTTCCTTACGGCCGGAGCAGACAATCCTAACGTTTTTCTCGCTTTTGCATTAGTAATCATCCGATACTCTTGTAAAAAGGAAATTATCTTTTCTTCACGTGTTATGAGTATTTTATCAATATTTATCGCTACTTTATCGCTATTTCTATCCAAATCAAAGGAATATCTGTCATTTAATGGAACAACAATACGAAATATATCCTCTTCGGTCATTATCGGATCTTATCCCGAATAATATCTGCTGTACTTAAATAGATTACGCACCCCCGAACCAAGCTGATCTGAGATTCCGATGTTCCGGAAAAACGCAGCAATAATCGGGTTTTTAGGATTTGGTTCAAAGTTCATTGGTGTCATCGCACCATATTTTACTGTGCGATTCGCATTTTCCACATACATTTTATCTTTTTCAATAACGAATTTTGCAATATAGGAACTGGTCATTTCACGATGTATAAGCGTATTGACAAGCATCTCTCTGGCGATAATATTTCTGAGATTCTTTCGTTCAGTGCCCTCCAGGTAAAACTTATCCCACAAATGTTTTTCTGCAAATCCCATTAACAGATCAAAACTTTCAATCAAATTAGTCTGTACAATCAGTCTATCATCATAGCGGTCAACATTTACTTTACGTAATATCGCATCCGTACGGTAAGCTGGGCAGGCATCTAAAATCACATCATTCCTGCCATCTTTCGCACCCGCGGTATTAAATCCATCCGAAGATGTTCCATCGTTATATAAGGATAAACTTTTTTCTCTGTAAAAATGTTCTGTTTCCGAATATACATGGACGCAATCTGGCTGGTAGCTGTCACTTTAACATCGGCATCATCTGTCCTGTCATAGATCACTTTCTTAAAGCTGTGCACTTCAGCGCTTGGCGGAACATGAATATGAATTATCGTCTTATCCTTATATTCGATAATCTCTGGGGTCAGGTAAACCGTAGGCAAAAACATTGCAGGATTACCCACTTACTAATAAAATTCTTTACTATATTAGAAGCATCCTTTGAAGACACACCTCTAACATTCCCATCGTCCTCCACACCGAGAAAAATATCACCACCAAAGCGATTCAGGAAAAAGCACACCGTTTCATAAGTATCATTTCCAATGCCATTTCCAGCGCGCTTAAACTCCACAGAAACAGTTTCACCCACTGAAAGAATCGCCGAAATTTCTTTACTTTCCACTAAATCGCCTCCTCAATATAAAATATTGCAACGCTACTAAAATCATATAAGTGCAAAATGTACAGTATAATCGAGCAAATATAGTATATCAAATATAATAAAAAAAGTACAGAGCAAATCGAATGTTTGTTCTGTACTTTTAAATTTCTTTATAAAATCCGGCCGTTGAATTTATTTCAGCAGTTCCATTGCGCGGTCGAGCTGATTATCGGTCTGGTCTTCTTCGTAGGCATCGTAATCAAATTCCAGCGTTTCATCAGGTTCGATGCCGATACCATGTATATTCTGGCCGCTCGGCGTGTAGTATTTCGATACGGTCAGCTTTACGCCGGTTCCGTCGCCGAGCGGTACAATCTGCTGCACAATGCCTTTCCCGTAAGTGACCGTCCCAAGCAGCGTTCCTGATTTGTAGTCCTTGACCGCACCCGCCAATATTTCGGAGGCGCTGGCACTGTTTCCGTTTATGAGCACTACCAGCGGCTTATCGAAATAGTGCTCTGCATCGGTAGTAAACTCTTCCCGATTTCCATATTTGTCCTCGGTGTAGACAACAAGTCCTTCCGGCAGCAGAAGATCCGCAATATCAACGACAACATCCAGATTTCCACCCGGATTATCACGTAAATCTAAAAGCAACGATTTCATACCATGCTCCTGCAGGTCGTCAAAGGCAGCCCGGAATTGATCACGTGTAATATCGTCAAACTCCATGATGGCGATATAGCCAATCCGATTTTCCAGCATTTCATGCTCGACAGTCACAGCCTCAACACGCCGACGCGTGATCTCGAACTGTACAAACTCTTCCTCACCCGCACGCTGTACTGCAAGCAACACCTTCGTGCCTTCCACGCCCTTGATTTTGGATACGACGACATTGATGTCCTCCTGGGTGATATCCTGGCCGTCCACTTCCTTCAGAATATCATCCGGAAGGATTCCTGCTTCCTCCGCAGGTGTCCCCGGAATCGGCTTGATTACTTTTATTTCCAACGTCTCGGCATCCTGCTGCAAATAAGCGCCAATCCCGTAATAAACGCCCTCTGAGCTTTCCATCATCTCATTATATTCTTCTTCCGTATAGTAAACGGAATACGGATCGCCAAGACTTTCTAACAAGCCTTTGTATAGTCCGTCACGAAGATCGCCCTCGTTCGCCTCGTCCAGATAATAGTAGCCGATTGCAGACTGCAACACATCGAGCTTTTCCTTTACATCCTCCGTAACAAGGCTTGGCTGGTCGCCTGCGACGCCCTTCAGGAAAGAGGATACAAATGTTCCGTTTATTATTTTCCCGATCAGCGCCACAGAAAGACCGATCAGCGTAATCACTAGCACGATCCCCAAGGAAATAAAAATGCCTTCTTTTCTGCCCTTGCTGCGCTCTTTTTTGCGAAGCTTTTTGAGCTCCGCCTCATCTCTTATTTCTTCAAGCTTTTCTCCATTTTCGTCCATTTTAATTCCTCGGTTCCTATCATATTTTCATTAAAACTATTTGAATCCTTCATGTTTCGCATTTACTACTGCAAATAATTCCATGGACTTACATAGCTCCCGTTCAGTCGTACGCTGAAATGCAGATGATTGCCCGTACTTCTTCCTGTCGAACCAACAGTTGCGATCTGTTCGCCACGTGCGACCATCTGCCCCTGTGAAACGCCAAGCGATGAAGCATGCATATAAATCGTATACAATCCGTCTCCGTGATCGACCATAATATAATTGCCCATCGTCGATGAGTAAGAAGCAGCAACAACCTCGCCGTCATAGGCCGCAAGAATCGGAGAACCGCCCGCAGCTGCCATATCGACGCCATTGTGGAACTGCTGCACGCCCAGTATCGGATGGATCCGATTTCCGTAATCATCCGAAATCCGTGTATACTTCGGAGCCGGCCACGCGAATTGGCCGCCGTCATAAGTGATCGCCGCTTTATTTTGTTCAAGCAGACGCTTTTTCTCCGCAAGAATCGCCGCCTCTAAATCCTTGATTAACTGATCCTGTGCCGCAATCTCCGCCTTATACTGCGCAATTGCCGCTTCTTTATTCTGAATGTCGGACTCATACACCGTAATTTCTTCTTCCTTCGAAGAAATCAGCGTTTCAACGGCAGACTGCTCCGTCGCAAGCGCGGCGTTTGCCTCCTCAAGCTCCTGATGCTCCTGCTCAAGCGTATTCTTCGCTTCGGCAATTTGCTCTTTTGTCTCCATATATTGTTCGAGCATTTTACGATCATATTCTGAAATTTTATTAATAAATTCCGCTTTATTCAAAAAATCCGTAAACGATTCGGAGGAAAACAGCATTTCCATATAAGAGCCGCTGCCCTTTTCATACATAAAGCGAATCCGCTGCTTCATCGCGCTATACTGCGCCTCTTCAATTTCCTGAGCCTTCTCAAGCGCCGCCTGCGTTACCTGAATATCTGCTTCCTTTTCGGAAATCATCGTATTCAGATCCTCAATTTTCGCATTTAAATTGTTTAAATTTGTATCAAGCTGTGTAATATAATCCTGCAGATTGCTTTTTGCACCCTCAAGGCTTTTTAAAAGTGCCTGAATATCAGTCAGACCGGATTTAAGCGTGTTTCGATTCTGCTCCGCCTGCTTTTTTGTTTCCTCGCTCTCCTTAATATATTCATTTGTCAAGGATGCATACACAACTAGCGGCATTTCTGCCGCTATAAAAAAGACTGCTATGATCATGCAGGCGAAACCTGCCCATTTGTGCTTCCTCATTGTTTATCAAACCCCTTATTCCGATTAAATCCTCCTGCCCGCGACATCCGCTCCCCAGCAGATCCCGCTCCGCACTTTATCACATCCGATAAGCAGAAAATAGATTATACCTTCAAATGCTTGCGTACCGTTGAAAAGCTTCCAAAAAATCCAATTCCCACCCCAAGAATCAGAGAAATCGGAACGAGTCTGGAAAACATTTCATTGACTGACATAAACTTTAATATATCCGATAATACGCTAAACTTCTCTGCTGCATAGACCATCACATTTGTATAAATATAATAAATTGCGGCTAATGGCATTGCGGAACCGATAAGCCCGATCAGTATCCCTTCTATGACAAACGGCGAACGCACGACAAAGTCAGTCGCCCCAATCAGCTTCATGATGGAAATCTCTTCTTTTCTGACTGAAATACCCATCGCCACGGTGTTGCTGATCAAAAACAGCGAGACTGCCAGCAAAATAGTAATAATTCCTATCGACACATATCCGATCAGCGAATTGATATTGGAAAGAATATTTGCAACGGTGTCCGACCGGTTAACATCCCGGATACCGTCCATCGACTCCAAATAAGAAACAAGCGCGGGCTGCTTTGCCACATCATTCATATAGATCTCATAGCTGTCGGAGCCCTCCAGCGGATTGTCATCCTCATATCCTTCCGCGTATTCGCCCAGATAATCCACCTTAAATGTCTCCCATGCCTCGACCGATGATACAAAGTTGACCGACGACACCTCCGGACGCTGTCGGATCTCTTCTCCAATCTGCTGGATACGTGCATCATCCAGGCCTTCGTCAAAAAATACCGTTACCGCCACACCGGACTGCGCCGCCTTCACGCTGTTTTGCACATTGACAACCACGGCATAAAACAATCCAAACAGAAAAATACATGCAGAAATCGTCGCAACAGAAGCCAGAGAAAAAACTTTATTGCGGAAAATGTTTTTAAAGCCCTGCTTAAATGTATAAATTAATGTACTAATCCTCATCTATATATTCACCCTTTTCCTCATCGCTAATAATAATGCCCTTTTTCACCGTAATGACACGCTTGCGCATGGCATTTACGATTTCCCGGTTATGCGTTACCACCAGCACTGTCGTTCCTCTTTTATTGATTTCCTCCAACAGCTTCATGATTTCCCACGAATTTCTCGGATCCAGATTACCGGTTGGCTCATCAGCCAGCAGAATCGGGGGATTGTTTACAAGCGCCCTCGCAAGTGCGACCCGTTGCTGCTCGCCGCCGGACAATTGCTTTGGCTTTGCCTTATATTTTTCCGCGAGTCCCACGAGGGAAAGCATGGCCGGCACATTTTTTCTGATCTGTCTGGTAGGCACCTCGATAACACGTTGGGCAAAAGCCACGTTTTCGTATACGTTCCTATCCTTTAACAGTCGAAAATCCTGAAATACGACGCCGATATTACGACGAAATTTGGCTATTTTGCGGCGCCTAAGCCTTGCCAGATCATAATTGTTTACGATAATTCTGCCGCTCGTCGGCGTCAATTCCCTTAAAAGTAGCTTAATCAGTGTGGATTTTCCGGAACCGCTGTCACCGACAATAAAAACAAATTCTCCCTTTTCAATGTGCAGGCTCACATCACTGAGAGCCGGCACACCATTCGAATAAGATTTGCTTACAGCTTCCATTGTAACCATATTCTTCTCTCCTCATTTCCCTTATCAGTCGACCGAATAAAAATCTGTCCCCTCCCGACAAATCAATATTCAAAATCTTCCATGTACTTCATGTATTTCACAACCATCAGTGCAATTTTAAACGTAATCGCATCCTCAAACACCCGCAGATCCAGCCCGGTGCTCTTCTGCAGCTTGTCAAGCCTGTAAACGAGCGTATTCCGGTGTATGTAAAGCTGCCGGCTTGTCTCGGAAACGTTCAGACTGTTTTCAAAGAACTTATTGATCGTAATTAACGTCTCTTCATCAAAATCGTCCGGCGATTTTCCATCAAAAATTTCTTTAATAAACATTTTGCAAAGGGGAATCGGAAGCTGATAAATCAGCCGCCCGATACCAAGCTCACTGTATGCAATTACATCCCTGTCATCAAAGAAAATCCTGCCAACATCCAACGCCATCTTCGCTTCCTTATAGGAACGGCTGACCTCGCGAATCTCATTGACAATCGTACCAAAAGATACATGAATACTGCTTTCCTCTTTAGCATTGAACAGAGCAAGTATCTGCCTTGCGGCTTTCTCCGTCTCATCATAGCCCTCTGCGGTAGAAAGCTCCCGTACAACAATAATATTTTTCTCGTCCACGGCGGTAATAAAATCTTTTGACCGCGAGTTAAACAGATTGCGGACACTTTCAAGCGTATTGACTTCTTTGTCGTTCACCGTCTCCACGATGATAACGATCCTGCGCGCGTCCGTATCAATATGTAGCTTTTGAGAACGGCTGTAAATGTCCACAAGCAGGAGGTTATCCAATAAAAGGTTCTTAACAAAATTATCCTTGTCAAAGCGTTCCTTGTATGCGATCAGAAGATTCTGTATCTGGAAAGCGGCAATTTTGCCGACCATATAAGAATCCTCCATATTCCCCTGCGCAACGAGAATATACTCCAGCTGCAGTTCATCATAAACTTTAAAAAACTGATACCCCTGAAATTCTTGACTGTCAGCCGGTGAATTCGTGAAGTTGACCGCTGCATCCTCATAGTTGATCGCTTCCTTGAAAGTAGAGGCGAGAACCTTCCCATCAGGATCTATGATAGAAAGTTCTATCCTTGTAATACCTTTCAAACCCTCAATCGTGCTTTGCAAAATCTGGTTTGATATCATGTTCCCCACTCCTTTACGCTTAGTAACCCATACTTATTTTAATTCTAATACAAATTTACAAAAAAATAAAGAGATAATTAGTGATTTTCACTAAAACCTTCTCCAAGCACCTCTCTTGCCTCGGAAACAATTACAAATGCATCCTCATCGACGGAGCGGAT
Source organism: uncultured Lachnospiraceae bacterium (assembly GCA_964566545.1). Taxonomy (GTDB): domain Bacteria; phylum Bacillota; class Clostridia; order Lachnospirales; family Lachnospiraceae; genus JAEYFP01. The sequence goes on from CAZMIX010000001.1 coordinate 171,260, forward strand.
GATATCTTTTAAACTGATCAGCTCTTTCTTGGAAACAACGCAATACAGCATTCGCTTTTCTTTTTGAGAATACAGCCCGCGGGCTTCTATCGCCGTCACGCCACGCTCCAACTCGCGCATAATAGCCTCCGCAATTTTTTCATGTTCATTTGAAATAATATAAACAACCTTCGAAAACTTCCAGCCTTCAATGACAAAATCCGATATCCTTGTTGTGATGAAAACAGCCAGTATCGCATAAAGCGCCTTATGCATGCCAAAAATAGAAGCTCCCGCGATGATGATCACCGCATCAATCACCTGAATGATCTGTACAATAGAATAATGCCGCCACTTACCGTGCAGCAGTGTGGCCAGCAGATCTACGCCTCCGGTAGTCGCATCTGAAAACAATACAAGACCAAGACCCGCGCCGTTCAAAAGACCGCCGTAGACAGACGATAACAGCAGATCCTGCTGCACAAGATCCATCTGCGGGATCATAGCCAGCCATGCGGACAGCAGCACCGACCCAAAAATTGTTTTTTTTAAAAAACGCAGACCCCGTCTTCTTGCCGCCACGACAAATAACGGAAGGTTTAAAACGAGGTTGCTAAACCACAAAGGAATGCCGTATCCTAAATAGGATTCTGACATTCCCTTTATCATGATAGAAATACCCGTGAAGCCACCTGTAACAAGACCCGATGAATCGTAGAAATTTTTAATTCCAAACGCCATCAGCATCGTACCGGCAACCATAAACAGGTATCCCCGCTGCTTTTCCTTTCCTTTCAAAAATTGCATGGATCATTCTCCCTTTTCACGCCCGCTCAGATACTTGGAAACTGTTCTCCTGAATATCGTCTTTTCAATCAGTGTGCTCAGATTCCTTATTTTTAAACTATTCTTTCCCTCTTTTACTAAAAAGTTTTCCTTGATCGCAATCCAAAGCTTCGCATTCATTCTGGATTTATTTTCATAAACAAACTGCTCCTGCTTAGGAGACGGCAGCCTAGAAAATACAACATCCGGCGAAGTGCTGTTAATCTCGTTAACAATCGTATCCGGATCTCCTGTCAAACTCTCAAACGCATACGAACCGACAATCTGCACGCCCGGTGCATTTTTCTCGAGATACTCTGTCGAGGTCTTGATTGTCTCTTCCTTTTCTGTCAAAATAAAAACCGTCCGCTTCTCCATGGACAATTTCTTAATGAATGCTGTATAAAAGCTGCTGTTCTCGACCTCCTTCAGCCGCTGGCGACTCGCCAGATTCGCAGCATATAGAATTTCCGTAGAAATAGGAATCGTCAAATCCATGGACTGAAGCCACAGCTTTAATTCCGGACTATCCTCCGCAGTTACCAATATGTCTGTGGAAAGAAAACAGATCGTATCCACTTTGGCATTCTTTAAGAACTGATCGACCATTCTCATTGCTTCCTTCGCCGAATAATCTTTCAGTTCTATACCCAGTACACGCATATTCTTCATATTCCGTTACCTCCGGTACACCCTGTATGCCGCTTTGCCGGTACGGTATGTACGTAAAACCTCAACACCCTATTATAGTTTATTAAGTATAGCAAGATTGAATTTCACTGTCAACTGTGATAGGATGAATTGATACACTCTGCGAAATGGAGATTTTATGAAAACAGTAAAAAAAGAAGCGGTGATCGCATATTTGCTCGTGCTGGCAGGCGCGATCGTTTACATTTCCCTGACTTTCAATCAAAATGTGTGGCTCGATGAAGCCTTTACGGCTGCACTCGTTCGCACCGATATGGCTGGCGTTTTGGAACGTTCGATGAACGATACGCTGCCGCCGCTGTACAATATTCTATTGAAAATTATGACGGATCTGTTCGGCTACCGAATTCCGGTCATGAAGCTGACATCGATCATTCCCATGGTTCTGACTATGCTGCTTGGTGCCTCAACAATCAGGAAACGGTTTGGTTCGCTCACCTCTTACCTGTTTATTATCGCTATTGCGACAATGCCGAACATGCTGTTTTATGGCGTGGAAATCCGCATGTACAGTCTCGGTTTTTTCTTTGCGACCGCAAGCGGCGTTTATGCATATGAAGCCGTGTGCGATTCTAACAGGAAAAACTGGATTCTTTTTACGCTGTTCAGCGTTCTCGCGGGCTATTCCCATCACTTCGCGTTTGTGACGGCAGGCTTTGTCTATTTGTTTTTACTGCTGTATTATTTCTTTTTTGAAAGGGAACACCTCAAACGTTGGTTTCTCTGCCTGCTCGCAACGATTCTTCTGTATTTCCCGTGCCTTTTGGTCACGCTGAAGCAGTTTGCGAGCGTCAGCGGTTATTTTTCCATGCCGGAGGTCACGCTTTTTGTATTTCTCAAGTATATGCGCTATCCTTACACGGTCGGTATGACCTTTGCCTCAATCGCGCTCGTGCTTTTGATGCTGCTGCTCATTCTAAAATTTGTTTTGAATAAAAACCGCAAGCGCTACGATTATTACGCTTTTTTATGCCTGATCACCTATTACGGCGTCCTCGTGTTCGGAACGGTCGTTTCCAAGCTGATGACGGCAAATATTTTTGTCGACCGCTATCTGTTTTTTGCGACGGGCCTGATCTGGCTGTTCTTCGCGATCGAAGCCGGAACGCTTCGAAAGGATTTTATCCATCTCATCATGGCGTTTGAAATCGCGTTAGGGATCATCGGCTACCGCAATGAATATCAGATTGAATATGCGGACGGCGTCGATACGCTGCAGACGTTTCTCAGCGCAAATGTTTCCAAAAATGATGTGCTCTACACGCTCGAGGACTACGAAGAGCTGGCCTACTGTCTGCCCTTCTATTCGCCCGGACTTACAAACTACGAAGCGCTTTCTGATGCAGCTGCGGCTGCCTTGGCTTCCGGCGGGGCGCTCTGGTGCGCCGTCATGGACGATTATCCATATGACGGGGAGGAACTGGCGGCCTATGGTCTGCGCATGGATTTTTCCGGGGACTTTCGATTTGACAGATATCAATTTAAGTTGTATAAATTAATTAAGGAATGAAAGGGGATGAGAATATGGATATCGCAGCATTATCAATGGCAATGGCGCAATCACAGCTTATCACGGATTTTGGCACGGGGATGCTGAGCAAATCCCTCGAAACCTTCACGGATATCGGCGAGGATTTTACAAAAATGATGGAACAGTCGGTGAATCCCGAGCTTGGCGGAAATATCGATATTCGTTTATAGATGGGATTTGCGTATGTTTACATGGAATTAGGCATGAATGCCGGGCTCCGTCATTTTTTTGCGGTTAAGCGTGAGTGCAAAGATGAAAGTCCATGATTTGGGAGCAAATGGATATCCGATAAAGGCATGGAAAACGGAATATGCCAAGCCGACTGCCGCGCACATACTCTTTTCGTAACAAAGGTAAAGTTGGAAGTATGCTTGTACTGCAATTTAGCAAATGATTATACAAGAACTACAAGAGGTTAATTATATTATAGCTTTCAATAATGGCTCCCGATAACATCAAAAATAAACCTATGACTATTACAGCGGCTTCCTGCTTAGATAACTTTATTTTTTTGAAAGAATTTGTATAGACATTTTTTTCGTTCTGTTTGCTTATTGCCATCCTTGCTGTAGCGCAAGTAATAAGTAGCTGTCCAGCCATCTCCCATATTCCGGCTCTGCTAAGATCAAATGTACGCATAACCCTATCCAACAATTCAGGAGGAGGTGCAAAAACAGCAGTAAAAGACCATGTTCCAAGAGTAATGCCGTTTAGTACATATTGAGTTATAAGGCACCAGTATCCAAGCGACATGGCGGGATTCATTCTGTTTGGGAAGGGAAAGCAATTTGCTATGAAAATAAGAACGACGGATATTATATTGAATAATAGGATTTGTAATGATGATACCAAGAGGTTCTTAGAGGTTTCCCAATCGAGCACCGAGTTCTTATTTAACAAAAATCCGTTCGGAAGAAGATAATAGCTTAAAACAGTGGCGAGATTAAAAACCAAAAAGAATAAAATAACTCCAGTAATTATTCTTATGATTAATTTTTCATTCATTATTGTACGTTTTATCATGTTATTCTCACTTCCTTTAACGCCATAACGAATATTATCTAAATACGGTTCGTTCGTCTTTAACTTCCATAATAGTGCTTGTCAAATGGAATCCTATGAGATTGATGAAATCAGTAAATCGCGTATCGTTTTTTCACCCCTTGACAAAATGCTTTCTGCAACATGAAAATTTCCATTTCCTAATAAAATAAAAGCATATTTTTGTCCTTATTTCATTCAAATCCGAAGAGCCGTGCGAGCGGAGTCAATCCGAACATCATAAATAAGCATATCGCGATTCCAATCCAGCCGCTTACAGTTACAAGCCTTGTTTTCTCTGGCAGCCGTCTTGTAAATATCGCGCGCACATACTCCTCTTTTCCTTCTACTTTGCAAATTGCGATAAAAACCATCGCGGCAAGTACGGTAAAAATTATGGATAAGATCAAAAACAAGCCAAGTGCGAAGAGCTTGGAATCCAACGTCATCCCCTGCTCATAAATTTCCTCCATATCAATTCCCATTGCCGAATACAACTTCTGTATGCCAAACAGCATGACGACGTTATGCGTATTTACAATGACATGCGCAAGAACGGACGACCAAAGACTGCCCGTTGCCTCCAAAAGCATTGCGAAGATGAATCCCAGAAAAGATGCATAGCAGAATTGGTTAAAATTCATATGCAGCAAACCGAAAAGCAAGGAAGAGAGCACCAACGCACCTATCATCCGACCCGTCTTTTTATAGCCGTTAAAAATAATTCCACGAAAAACAAGTTCCTCACAAAGCGGTCCAAAAATCCCCATAATGAAAACCATCAAAAACACAGGCATCGAAATAATCTCATCCGAAATACCGAGCACTACATTGCTGCCAAAAAGCTGCGAAAAAACATTGATAAAGGTGATTAACGGCATGATTAGATAAGTAAACAAAACGGTCAATCCTACAGAGGACCATTTCATTTTTTGAAACGGAAGCCACTCTGCCAAATCGCAGTTATTGATCAGTAAAAAAACAAAACCGGGGATGAGAATCGTCAACTCGCTGATCATCATCTGCACCGGCAAGCTTATTGAAAAAGAGCGCAATAACAGCATCGATAATAGTATCGATGCTGCCAAATGCAAAAGTAAAACTGATAAAAATAAAAGATTAATCTTCTTTGATATGTGAACCATTGACATTGTCCCTTAGCCGTTTACCATAAAGGACACAAGCTTATCAATATCCTCCGGCTCATATGCAATAAGTTCCAGTTCGGCGATCGTGCCGTCAGAAAAAATGTTTGCCATCGAAACGTACTGGGACAGCTTGGATTTCAAATTCAGTCTGTCGCCTTCGCCCGTAACAAGCTCCACCCTTCCCTTGCAGCTATCGATTACCTGAAAGAATTTGTCGATGTTCGTAATGTTTTGTACCTTCATTTTGATTCTCTCCTCTCATTTCCTTTTATTTTTTTAATGCAATTGCTTCCACTTCAATTAATACATCCTTTGGCAAACGGGCAACCTCCACGCAGCTTCTTGCGGGAAAATCCTTTTTAAAAAAGGATGCATATACCTCGTTTACCTTCCCGAAATCATCCATATTCTTAATAAAAACCGTTGTTTTTATGATCTGCTCCATTCCACTTTCCTGCGACTCTAAAAGTGCCCTGACATTGGAAAGCGCCTGCCTTGCCTGCGCCTCGATTCCCTCCACAACCTCGCCGGTCTCCGGAATAATAGGAATCATCCCTGAGGTATAAATAACCCCATTCACCTCAATTGCCTGTGAATACGGACCAATTGCAGCCGGAGCCTCCTTTGTACTAACGACAAACTTCTCCATATAATAAGCCTCCTTTTATCACTTAGTTTATACAATTTTCTTCAAGTTGTAAATAG
>CAZMIX010000001.1:177299-191521 GCA_964566545.1 uncultured Lachnospiraceae bacterium
ATCCACAATTCTGATTGACTTCTCCGTGATTTCTATGCGGTGTTCCTTATAAAGTCTGCCGACGGCCCGCTTGAACTCGTTTTTACTCATATTACATTCTCTCTTTATAACCTCCGGTGAAGCTTTGTCGTTGAAGGGGAGGACGCCGTCGAAATCTTCTATAATCTGTAAGACTCGTTCGGCATCTTTGTCCATCTGAATGTATGCTTTTTCCCGGATGCTAAGTGTGAGCTTTCCGTCTTCTTTGACTTCGGTCACGCGACCGGTTACCATGCGATTGACCCGCACGTCTCCGTATAGCTCTTTTTGCGGAATCAAAGCGGAATATTGATCATCTACTGCCACAAATGCACCGAACTGCTCACTGATCAAGTAAACGCGACCCGTCACCTGATCCCCTGCATGATACTCGGAATCTGTGCGCAGAAACTCATAGACATTCATTGTCAGGCACAGCCTGCTGCTTTTATCGATATAGAGCGCCACAAGGCACTCCTCACCTTCATTCACTTTTTTGGTCTGCTGCTTAAACGGCAAAAGCAAGTCCTTTTCCAAACCCCAGTCCATAAAAGCACCGATTTTCCCAACCTGTGCTACGGTCAGCACCGCCGTCTGCCCAAGCTGAATTTTCGGCTCCTTTATCGTCGCGATCAGCCGGTCCTCGGAATCCTTATATAGAAATACGGTCAGACGCTGCCCAATCGCAGCCTCTGTTGGCACCTGCTTTGCCGGAAGCAGCACGCGCTGTTCGTCGCCTGCCTGTTCCGAAAGATAAACGCCGTATTCCACTTTTTTTACAATTTCGAGCTCCTGTATTTTCCCCAGTTCTAACATAGTCTCTCCCTAATGCCATTGCATCAAAATTGCCAAGGCATGTCTTTACTGCCCTTTCTGCCGTCTCAGTCATTCCAGTGCAACGACCGCATATGGTTTTCCCTCTTCATCCGCAAGCACAACAGTCTTTTCCCCGCCGTCCATAAGTATCCTCGGATAAATTGTATCGCCGAGCAGCGCGGATTTTTTATATTCGACCCTGATTTGATGAGGGCTTTTTACCTCCACCAAATCCAGCGCCAACTTCACATATTCCTGATTGTTCATATGGTGGTTCGTATCAATCTGATGCTCGGTAACGATAATTGGCGCAGTCGATACGCCGCCATCCGCAAGCTTAATTTTCCGATCCGCATAATCCATATCAAGCTTCTCTTCCAGCTTGTAGCGTTCCAGCTCATAGCCGCCCGCCTTCGCAAATTTCCCAGTGGCCGTATCCAGATAGGCCCAGACCGAATTGGCATAGGCAAGCCTTTCCTGACGCTCATTTAGCAGTACAAAATTTCGGTAGCCGATGAAGCTCTGAAAGCCGTACGGCCATGTTCCGATCGTCACCTTCTCGCCAAACCGGGGAATCTCCTTAATCACGATCTGCCATGCATTAAGCACCCATGCCCGGTTATGGGATTCCAAAAAATCAAAGCCGAGCCCAATATCCTCCGACTGAAAAGTACTGCAATCCTGAAAATAATTAATGATTCCGCTCACGGACAGTTTTTTGTCTTCATCAACCTCACTGTATCTGATCCTGCTGTCAAAGCTATACATATTACATGCATCCGTTTCTATCATATTTGAAGCGCCGACGTATCAAAGCACAGACGCATCCAAAGCATTTTTCTTTCGTCAGGCTTCCTGCCGTTTATTTCCGCCCACCTGTTAATATAGCATTAATCAAGCGGCTTGTCTAACGCTTTCTCCATTATCGTTCATTACATGTTACGAATCAGTCTTCCATACCGCGAGGTGTCTTTTGAATAAAATTTACAAAAAACCAGATTCCGCGCAGTTTCCCGTCGCGACGATATCGACGCCCGTATCCGCCGCATTTTTCACGACGACGTCCCCGATATGGACCGGCGCGTTTACAATAACGCCGCTTAACGCCTGCATACATGCAAACAGCTTGTCTTTTGGAATGTCCGACGACGTTTTTACGGACACTCTGCTCCTTACGCCGCCCGCAACCGGCACGGACGAGGTGATCACGCGTGTCGGATTTGTAACCTCTTTTCTGGCATAGACATCCCCTCTGGGGCAGGAATTCCCTGAGACAGATAAGATCTGTCCGTCCTCAAGCTCCACCGTAACGCTGCACCCTAACGGACAATTGATGCAGGTCAGTTCCCGTTTCTCCTTGCCCATGCTCATGCCTCCTCTATTTTTACGGTAATTGTCTGTAACCCCTGCTTTGCCAAAAGCTGTCGGCGGCGAAGAAGGACCGTTTCCATCTCTCCCGGCGCGAGCACATTTTTCTTCCGGTGCACGATCCGCTCTTCATCGAGATAAACGCTGATGTAGCTGTCCTTGTATACATTCCCGACACGAAAGCGCAGCGGAAGCGACTCCTCCATCCGTTCTGGAGAAATCCGCGCCGGCACCGTATAGCGCACCCCGTTCCCGGCGATCATCTCAACAGACGGGGAAGGCTGTCCGGCCTGTCCCTGCTCGCGCCGTTTAAGATAGTTCGCCGCGCTCACGCCCGCAAGCGCCGATTCCTCCGACACATAATCCACGAGATCATGCACATGCAGCACATTGCCGCAAGCGAAAACGCCTTCCACCGATGTTTCAAGACTTTCGTCGACCGACGGCCCGTTCGTCACCCGTTCCATTTTGACGCCGAGCTTTCCGGAAAGTTCATTTTCCGGAATCAGGCCCACGGAAAGCAGCAGCGTATCGCACGGAATAGATTCCTCCGTTCCTACAACCGGATTCCTGTTTTCATCCACCTTGGCGATCGTGACGCCCTTTACACGTTTCCTTCCTTCGATATCGATCACGGTATGGCTGAGCTTGAGCGGAATATCAAAATCATCCAGACACTGCACAATATTCCTTTTCAAACCGCCCGAATATGGCATCAGCTCCGCAACGAGCTTCACCGTCGCGCCCTCCAGAGTCATGCGGCGAGCCATAATCAGCCCGATATCGCCCGAGCCTAAAATGACGACCTCTTTTCCGGGCATAAAGCCCTCCATATTGACGAGGCGCTGCGCTGTGCCCGCCGAATAGATTCCTGCCGGACGATAGCCCGGCGTATTTAAGGAGCCTCGCGCGCGCTCCCTGCAGCCCATCGCGAGGATGACCGCTTTCGCTTTGATCTGCCTAAGCCCCTTCTGCCTGCTTGTCACCGTGATGAGCTTATCGGATTCGCCCTCTTCCTCCCGCGCAGCGATATCGATCACCATCGCGTTCAGCTCACAGGCGATCTGTTTTTCAGCCGCCAGCGCAATAAACCGCTGCGCGTATTCCGGCCCGGTCAGCTCTTCCTTAAACGTATGCAGTCCAAACCCGTTGTGAATGCATTGATTCAAAATACCGCCAAGCTCTTTGTCCCGTTCTAATATCAAAATATCGGTGATTCCGTTTTCCTTTGCCGATACGGCTGCCGCAAGTCCGGCCGGGCCGCCGCCGATGATGACCAGATCATGGTTTTCGACGTATTCCCTCATGCCCGCACCTCCGCTTCTGAAAGCTCTCCGTTCCTTCCGGCAATCAGTTCGGATCCTCTGCCGCATTTTGTTAGTTGTTCCATGGGGATTTGCAGCTCCCGGCTCAGCAGCTCCATGACCCTCGGCGAACAAAAGCCACCCTGACAGCGTCCCATACCCGCCTGCACGCGGCGCTTTACACCGTCCATTGTCGTGGCACCGAGCGGCCTGTGGATCGCATCCAGAATTTCTCCCTCGGATACCATGGAGCAGCGGCAGATGATATTGCCGTAAGCGGGCTGCTCCTCGACCAGCGCGGCGCGTTCCTCAAAGGAAAGCGAATGGACGGAAACGATGCCCCTGCGTTCTTCGACAAAGCTCTCGTTCAAAGCCGGCTTCAGCCGTTCCTTCACCATGTTAGCCACCATCAGGCCGATCGCCGGAGAAGCCGAAAGACCCGGAGAAGCGATTCCCGCCACATCAATAAAATTAGGACAGCCTGCCGCCTCTTCTATTATAAAGTCGCCGTTTTCCTCATGCGCGCGCAATCCCGCAAACGAAGTGATGACTTCGCGCATCGGGATATTTTTTACCGCAGATTCCGAAGCGGAATTCACTCTTCTCAGACCCGCCCCAGTCGTGTTGATGCCCTCTTTATCCTCAATATCCTGAGCCGTCGGGCCCACAAGCAGATTCCCGTGCACAGTCGGCGTAACGAGAATACCCTTTCCAAGCGCGCCCGGCACTCTGAATACGGTTCGTTCCACATGCTGCCCGGCGGACACATCCAGCAGGCAGTATTCGCCGCGGCGCGGAACAATTTTCATTTTTTCAGTGCAAACCATATTATGGATTTCACCGGTATAGACGCCCGCCGCATTGATGACGCAGGCCGCCTCGTAGACGACAGGCTCCTCCTGCCCTTTCGTATCCTGTATACAGGCGATCCGGTAGCCCTCAGAAGACCTTGTAATTTCTTTTACTTCCGTATTCAGGTGGAATTCCACCCCGTTATGAAGGGCATTTTCCGCAAAAGCGATCGTCAGTTGGAACGGACAGACAATGCCGCTTGACGGTGCCAAAAGCGCGCCGACCGTTTCGTCGGACAGATTCGGTTCGAGCGCAAGCGCTTCTTCCTTAGAAAGAATGCTTAAGTCCTGTACGCCGTTTTGAATTCCCCGCTCATACAGCTTTTGAAGCTCCGGCAGATCCTGTTCCTGCAGGCAGACGACCACCGCGCCGTTTTGCCGGAACGGAATGTCCAGCTTTTTTGCAAGCTCCGGCATCATCCTGCTGCCCTGTACATTTAACTTAGCCTTTAAACTCCCCGGCATAGCATCATGACCGGCATGTATGATGCCGCTGTTCGCTTTCGAGGTCCCTTCGCAGACATCGGAGGCCCTTTCCAGCACGGCTGCCTTTAACCGATAGCGCGAAAGTTCCCGCGCAATTGCAGAGCCGGTCACGCCTGCTCCGATGATGATCACGTCATATGTTGCCATGTTGCTCTCCTTTGTCCTATTATTTGCTGCCGTTATTCTTCCTTTTCCCATCCGAACGAATATTTGACGGCCTTGCGCCAGCCTTTTATTCCGGATTCCCTCTCCTGTGGCGTGATCTGCGCTTCAAATACGCGGTCGATCTGCCAGTTTGCCAGTATTTCTTCCCTGCTTTTCCAATAGCCGACAGACAGACCCGCCAAATAGGCGGCTCCCATCGCCGTTGTCTCCACACAGGCCGGACGCTTGACCGGCGTGTCGGTGATGTCCGCCTGACACTGCATCAGGAAATTGTTCGCACTCGCGCCGCCGTCTACCTTGAGCGAAGTCAGCTCGATGCCGGAATCCGCCTCCATCGCTTTTACGACCTCATCCGCCGAATAGGCGATCGATTCCAGCGTCGCGCGTATAATATGATATTTGTTGACGCCACGCGTTAATCCGACGATCGTTCCGCGCGCATACTGATCCCAGTACGGCGCACCGAGTCCCGTGAACGCCGGCACGACATAGCATCCGTTCGTATCCTTCACCTTTTTTGCCATATATTCCGAATCCGCCGCGCTGTCGATCAGCCGCATTTCATCCCGCAGCCACTGGATCGCCGCTCCGGCCACAAATATGGAGCCTTCCAGCGCATAAGAAATTCCGCCGTCGATTCCCCAGGCGATTGTCGTGACAAGCCCGTTCCTGGAATATACCGGCTGATCTCCCGTATTCATCAAAAGAAAACAGCCCGTACCATAAGTATTCTTCACTTCACCCTTTTTAAAACACGTCTGCCCGAACAATGCCGCCTGCTGATCTCCCGCGGCGCCGCCGATCGGAATCGGCCCGCCGAAAAAGGAATCGTCCGTCATCCCGTATACGCAGCTCGACGGCTGCACCTTAGGCAGCATGCTGCGCGGAATGGCAAGCTCCTTTAAAATAGCATCGTCCCAATCGAGCGTCTGAATATTGAACAGCATCGTCCGCGATGCGTTGGAATAATCCGTCACATGCACCGCGCCCTTTGTCAGCTTCCATATGAGCCACGTTTCCACCGTGCCGAACAGAAGCTCTCCGGCCTCCGCCCGCCTACGCGCATCCGGCACATGATCGAGAATCCATTTTACCTTTGTCGCTGAAAAATACGCGTCTATCATCAACCCGGTCTTTTGCCGGTATTCCTCCGTCAATCCTTTTGCCATCAGAGAATCGCAGTATTCCGACGTTCTACGGCACTGCCACACGATCGCATGATAGACCGGCTCGCCCGTCTTTTTATCCCATATGACAGCTGTTTCCCGCTGGTTCGTGATGCCGATCGCAGCGATATCCGCCGCCTGCGCGCCGATTTTAGACATTGCCTCCACACAAACCCCAAGCTGCGTGGACCAAATCTCATTCGCATCGTGCTCCACCCAGCCCGGCTGCGGAAAATACTGCCTGAATTCCTTCTGCGCCTGCGAGCAGATTTCTCCCTTTTCATTAAACAAAATACACCGGTTGCTCGTCGTCCCCGCATCGAGCGCCATCACATATTTCTGCATCCGCCTAACCTCCTTAAAGATAGGAAACCGCCTTCCTTTACCTGATTGTATTATACTGGATAATGGGGAAATCGGCAAGGATTATGGTTTCATCAGCATCGAATGCTCTTACGCAAACTGCATCTCAAACAACTGCCGGTATCTGCCGTTTTGGGCGAGCAGGTTGGCGTGGGTGCCCTCCTCCGCAAGGCGGCCTTTTTCCAGCACGATGATGCGGTCGCAGTGCTCGATCGTGGAAATGCGGTGGGCGATGATGACGCCCGTCCTGCCCTCTAACAGATGGTCAAGCGCTGCCTGCACCTCCTGTTCCGACTTCGAATCCAAAGCCGAAGTTGCTTCGTCCAACAAGATGACCGGCGCATTTTTCAGGAACGCTCTCGCGATCGCGATCCTCTGCTTCTGTCCGCCCGACAGCTTACAGCCTCGCTCCCCGACCTCCGTATGAATGCCCTCCTTGAGCGTTGTGATGAAATCTCCCAAAAAGGCGTCGTCCAGCGCTTTTCTGATCTCCGCTTCCGTCGCCTCCGGTCTGCCCATACGCACATTTTCATAAATCGTCGTATTGAATAAATAACAGTCCTGCGGCACATAGGAAAAGAACGAGCGCAGCGTATGAACGCTGTACTGTTCGCTGCTATGCCCGAAAATGCTGATCATTCCGTCCTTTTTTGCCGCAAATTCCAGCAGAAGCTTATACAGCGTCGTCTTTCCGCCGCCGCTTCCGCCTACGACCGCGAGCTTTTCACCCTGTCTGATTTTCAGATCAAACTCATCAAACAGTGCTTTCCCGTCCTCATATTCAAATTTCAGACGACTGATTTCGATCGCATGTTCCGTGCTAAAATCCGCTTTTGCCAAATCTGTCCGCTCCTGTTCCTCTTTCGCATCCAGAAATTGAAACAACCGCTCAGCGCCGACGATGTATTTCTGCAGGTCCGCATACTTCTGGCTCAGCTCGCTGATGAGCTGCCCGATCTGCATCTGCATCGTCGCGATAAATACGACGGTCGGTATTTCTACGATTCCCTGAAAGGCCAGAAACAATCCGATCGCGGTCACTCCCGCAAACGAAAGAAAGCCCTGCAGATCCGTAAACAAAAATAACACCGATTTCCGCCTGATCAGCGAGACATTACAGCGGTAAATCTCCTCTGTTTTTTCTTCATATTCTTTTTTTAACAGCCGGTCCAGGCCGTACATCCTCGACACCATGGCGCCTGAAAGGGAATTGATGATCCCCTGCGCCGCTTCCCCGGTCGTCTCTTTTACCCGATGCTCCTTTTTCTGGAGTGGTTTTACGTAAAAATTAATCAGCAGCAGCCCAAACGCGCTGAATAAAATCGAAATGATTCCCACGATCGGGTTGGAAACGACAACGATCACACCGATCGCCAGAATCGTAAAAATGATCGAAAACGGATTTGCCTGCCCGACTCCCGGATAGGCTACCAGTTGGATCGCCGCGTCAAAATCCGTCGTCAGACTGTTCACGAGGTCGCCGGAATAAGTCTGCTCCACATAGGAAACCGGCAAATTCTGCGCTTTGACAAACATGTCTTTTTTAATGACACCCGCTATTTTGGCATAGGTCGTATAAATCATCCCAAACGCGATCGGGAATATGATAAATCCGCCAAGCTCCAGCACGGCGACACGCAGAATCGTGACGATCAGAATATTCCTGTTCCCGTCTATGCATACCTCTACAAACGCCTTCAGCATATAGCTGTCTATAAAGGTGAAAAACAACGGTGCGAGGCAGCCCACGAGAAAGCCCGCATAAAACCGGAACCGGTATTGTTTACAATAGTTCCACATGCGAAACAGAATCGATGCGGATTTTCGGAACGAATAACGTTCCTGATTTTTTTCATTCTGCATCATTGTGTTCCTCCCTCACCTGATTTTCATAAAGCGCACGGTAAACGCCGTTTTTCTTCATCAGCTCTTCGTGCGTACCCTGCTCCGCGATGATTCCCCCGTCAATGCAGATGATCCGGTCCACATTGTGGATCGCAGAAAGCCGGTGTGCGATCATAATCGTCGTCTTGCCTGCCGTCAGGCGCTTTAACGCTTCCTGCACCTGATATTCGGATTCGGTATCGAGCGCTGAGGTCGGCTCATCGAGCAGGATCAGGGACGCATCCTTTAGAAGCGCCCGCGCGATGCAGACACGCTGACGCTGTCCGCCGGACAGCATAACGCCGCGTTCGCCGATTTCGGCATCCGCATCCAGTTCTTTCAGGCCGACAGCCTCCAGCACAAGGTCCGCTTCCTCCTTTGCGGCTCCTTCTTTTCCTAAAAGCACGTTGCTGCGAATGGTACCGGGAAATAAAAATGCATCCTGACCGACATAAGCGATCTGCTTTCTGAGCGCCTCAGTACTCCATTCCCTTCTTTCATGCCCATAAATAACTATTTTCCCCGCAGTCTGTTCATAAAAACCGGCAAGCAGCTTCATGATCGTGGACTTTCCGGAACCGGAGGCGCCGACAAGCGCCATCTGCTCGCCCGGCCGCACCTGAAAATCGATGCCGTGCAGAATTTCCAGCTCTTCGCCGTATCCAAACGCTACCTGTTCAAACTGCACCGGCACGCCCGTTCCCTTCTCCATCACACTTCCGCCCTTCGGCTCCTGCTCCACTTCCCAAATTTCAAAAATGCGGTTCGCGATTCCGACCGTATTATAGATGTCCCGCACCTGCCAGGAAAGCCCGCTGACCGCATTAAATGCGCTGCTCGCAATCATGATATAGGACAGCAGCCCGCCGAGCGTCATTTGTCCCTCCATTACAAAATAAGCGCCGAATCCCACGATACAGAGGATCGGTGCAAAATTCATCAGCATTTGCAGCGGAAACAGGATGAATTCGATTACAAAGGATTTTTTATTTGCTTTGACGGATTCATCCACTTGAGCCTCATATTTTTTTGCAATTTCCCGTTCGGCGCCAAATGCCTTGGATATGGAAAGCCCGCCGATAAAGTCCATAAAAACAGCTCCGACACGCCCCTCTGCCTCCGAGCGCTTCTGTCCGAGCGACGCGATCGGCTTACCCGAGACAAATTGCAGGTATCCGATAACCGGTATGATGCCGAAGCTGATCAGCGACAGCTTCCAATTAAGAATAAAGCATACGGCCGAGCTGACAATAAAGTTTACGAAATCCGAGATTTCCCACGTCAAAAATGTATTGACCGCTTCCACCATCGCGTTTAAGTCCCCGTTGACACGGGAAATGATATCTCCCAGCTTTTTGTCATCCAGCCAGCGCATGCTTGCCCCGCTGATATGCGAGTAAGTATAGCTGCGCATCCTGCGGATGCACGTCTCGCTCAAATGGCTGACCCGGTAATTCACCTGATAACCGACAAACAGCTTTAATAGCTGCAGCCCGCAAAGAGCCGCCACAAACCGGAAAAAAATATCCATCCTCCCGGCACTGACACAGTCTAACAGTTCTCCCGTGCACAGCGAAATACCCGCCTGCAGCGCCATGGAAACGCATAAAAATAACACGGCCGCGATAAATCCCGGCACCGATGCGCGGTTGATCTGTAAAAACCGCTTCAATACTGCCGCATATCCCTTTTGTTCCTTCTCTCTCATCTGCCACCCCTGTATGCCGTCAATTTAACGGTTATATTGTTACAGCTCAGCCTTTGTCTAAGCTGTAACGTTATTTTCATACAGTATCATCTTTATGGGCGCAAAACAAGTTACATGTGTCATAAATGCTATGAAATAAAAATCACAACCCGAAACAAAAAGTTGTGATTTCATATTTTTTATGCTTTGCCCACGGAGCCGAACAGCTCCATTTTTTTCATAACAGATTGCTTGATCGCCTCCACGGTATCGGGGATCAAATCGGTCAGCCCTTTTCCCTTTTGATAAGACCGGCAGGCCGCATCCGCGCCCGCCTGATTGATATCGGTAAATATATTGACTTTCGCGATTCCATCTTGGATCGCGCTCTTGAAATCAGAGTCGGAAAGGCCGGAGCCTCCATGCAGGACGAGCGGTGTGTCTATCATTTCGGCAATTTTGCGGATCCGCTCAAAATCGAGCTTCGGCGGAAGCTTATAGGCGCCGTGCGCCGTTCCCACGGCGATCGCCAGAGCATCCACGCCTGTCTTCTCCGCAAATTCCTTTGCTTGGGCGGGAGCGGTATAAAATTGGGAAGCGTCCTGCAAATGATCGCTGCCTTCCGCAGAGCCCTCGTTGTCTCCGACATGTCCAAGCTCGGCCTCGATCGTCGCTCCGTATTTGTGGGCAAGCTTTGCCATTTCCGCTGTTCGCATGAGGTTTGTCTCATAATCCATCGTGGAGCAGTCGTACATGATAGAACTGAACCCAAGCTCCAGAGCCTCTTTACAAGTTGCATCCTGCAGGCCATGATCCAGATGCACCACTACCGGCACTGATGCCTTCTTTGCCATTGGCAGCAGAAAATAGGATAGATCTTCTAAAGATCCGTAGGGCAGCAATATTTCTGCGGTACCGATGATGACCGGCGATCGCAGTTCTTCCGCCGCCGCAATGACGGCTCTTGCCATTTCCAAATTTACCGTATTAAAAAGCCCGACTGCATAATGTCCTCTTTTCGCGGGCAGCAGCACTTCACTCAAATTTGCCAGCATTTAATTTTCCTTCTTTCTTACGCTTGATTTTTCCCAGCCGTTCCGTATTTTTTCTTTCAGCTCGTCCAAAGGCTTTAAGCCGCTTAACGCATCATAGGCGGCAACGCAGCAGGCTCCCGTGGCCGTTGCCAGATGAAGCGCTTCCATAAGCGTTTCGCCGCGCAGCACAGCCGACAAAAATGCGGCAATGCTCGTATCCCCTGCGCCTGTCCCTGAAATGACCGCATCCGGCCGGTAGCTCTCTTCAAAGCCTTCTTTATCCGTCCATGCCGCAAGCGGAAGCTCCAGCCGCTCGCAGACAGTCCGCATTTTTTCCTCTGACGCCGTCCGGTAATACATGCCCGGAGCACCGCATTTAATGAGCGCTGTCCCCACGCCCAGATCGAGCACTTCTTTTCCAAGAGGGCGAATATCCTCCATCGTCAGTATTTCGGTCATATCACGTCCCGACGCGCGCTTTTTCCATTCCTTATACCGCTCTCTGTCCAGCATAAAGCACAGTTCTTCCACACTCGGCACGAAGAAATCCACATATGGCAATACTCGCTTAAGGATGTGATGCCAATCCTCCTTTGCGCCTTCGGAATCGGGATCGATCGCCGCCATGTCCAGCGACGTCACAAGTCCCAGCTCTTTCACCCGACGCAGCATTTTAAGCAGCTCCTGCCCATCATTTTTATACATCACCTTCATCAGGGACGGATATCCAAAATGAAACAGGTCCGCGCGCGCTATTTCCTCCCAATCCAAATCCTCGCACGAAAATGTATCGTTTGCGCCCGGATCGTGCAGGAAAATCCGGTCGATTCCCGGTACGGCAAGCACAACGGAATAAGAGGTTGCCGAATCCTTCGACACACGCATCCGTTCCGAGGAGTGATAGGCGCCCATGATGTTTAGTACCATCCTCCCGAGCTCGTCATCTCCAATCTTTCCCATCAGGCTGACATCGTTTCCGAGAATTTTCATCGCAAGTCCGGTATTGGCCACGGCTCCGCCGGTATGGATGTCAACGCCCTCCATATGAACCAATTTACCCGGTGTCAGCACCGTTTCAATGCGTTCTGCCGCCTTCCCCGGAAAAACAGGCGTGATATCCACGCAAATATGCCCCGCGACAACCGCCTTTTTCTTTTTCTCCATCTTCTCTCACACTCCTTATTTAATAATATTATATACAATAACTTTTGCTTTCACAAGAAACATTTTTACAGCTAACTACTGCAGCTGCACAGCTTTTGTTTCGCATACGCAGCTACGCATATAATCGAGTAGGAGGGAAATTTAAATAAATTTCCCGACCTCTCACACCACCGTACGTACGGTTCCGTATACGGCGGTTCAATCAACTTAACAAGTAACACACCTTTCGGTGTAGTAATCCAACATAGAGACTAGTCCAAATCGGGTTAGTTTCTCTTTTGTAACAGCCATATTCATAGCGCCTCCTCGGCACACACGTGCTATATGAGCTCCATAATAAGCTGTTGACCATGCAAACTTCTTACTAATCCCAAGTTTCATCAAATTCTTCGCTCTGTTTTGTGGAGTTTTCCAGTTTTTCCAAATGCACATGCGAAGCCGATAACGGATTCTTGAATCTAATTCCTTGCATAATGTTTTCATACTGCCTATCTTGAAGTAGTTTATCCACCCTCTGATGAGCTGGTTAAGTTTCTTCACTTTGTAGCTGTTGCTTACACCCCAGCTACGACATGTGAGTTCCTTCATCCTTTTCTTGAACTTCGCAACTGATTTTGCATGTGGCTTTGCCTTGTATTGGTGTGTTCTTGAATCAAAGTAAAATCCAAACCCAAGGTATTTAAGTCCGCTTGGTCTGTCTACTTTACTTTTTGTCACGTTGACCTTGAGTCCTAGTTTCTCTTCAATAAAACGAGATATATTTCTCATTACTCGATTTGCAGACATTTCACTTCCAACCATAATGATACAGTCGTCCGCATATCGCACGAAATTGAGCCCTCGCTTTTCCATTTCTTTGTCAAGTTCATTGAGCATGATATTCGCTAATAACGGAGAAAGATTTCCTCCTTGCGGTGTTCCTATTACAGAATCTTCATACTCATCATCAATCATAATACCACTGACAAGATACTTTCTCACAATGGAGATTACATCTCCATCCTTGATTGTTCTTCCAATCAGGGTCATCAGCTTGTCATGATTTACTGTATCAAAGAACTTTTCCAAGTCAATGTCTACAATCCAATCATTGCCATCATTCATCATATCAAGTGCTGTTAGGATTGCTTGCTGTGCACACCTATTCGGTCTAAACCCATAACTGTGGTTATGGAACTGCTCCTCATAGATTGGTGTTAGTACCTGTGCAATGGCTTGTTGTACAAATCTGTCTGTTACTGTTGGTACTCCTAGGTTTCTGACACCGCCATCAGGCTTTGGTATCTCCACTCTTCGTACTGGTTGAGGTTTATACTTTCTTGTCCTCAACTGTTCCTTGATGATTTCGCCGTTCTTTACAAGATGCTCTTTAAGTTCCGTGTACTTCATACCGTCCACTCCCTCTGCACCTTTGTTTCGTACGACTTGCAGATATGCTCTGTTGAGGTTATCGTTAGATAGTATCTGCTCCATTAGACTACTTGTGTCCATGCGTTCTTTCCTTTCCGTCTCGCTTGATTTGACCACCTTTTACCCGATTGGTTACGGCAGATGTTGCCATCTCTGCAATTCGAGACATACTCAAACTTATTGATTGTTCACCCCTTCGCTCCATTTCCATTACAGAAACTTCTTCACTACTATGGGCTCGGCTGACTTCTCACAGTTCGTTGTTACTCGGCTAATGAGACCGCTGTGAGACCTCCACGCTTAAGGTGCACGCTCTTTCCCTCCATATATCCGCCGCATTTACTCTGCTTCTACAAATGTGGTAGTTATTAGACTTTGTTGCTTTTAGCCAACTTATCTCTCGAAGCCTAGCCTTATATGCGATTTCTGTCCGTCGGACCAGAGATTTGCCTACAGCTTCCTTCAGATTCCACCTCACGATGGACACCCTTGCTGTTCAGCTATAC
>CAZMIX010000002.1:0-29630 GCA_964566545.1 uncultured Lachnospiraceae bacterium
TTCCGAAGGATCCGGCAGGTTCGTCGGGTTAGTCAGGTCTATGACATCTCCGTTTGTTTTGTGCACTTTATAAATAACGCTCGGCGCCGTCGTCACGAGGTCGAGGTTATACTCCCGCTCCAACCGCTCCTGAATTACCTCCAGATGCAGCAACCCTAAAAAACCGCAGCGGAAACCGAAGCCAAGCGCGACCGATGTCTCCGGCTCATAATTTAGGGAAGCATCATTTAACTGCAGCTTTTCAAGCGCGTCTCTCAAATCCGGATATTCTGCACCATCTGCCGGATACATGCCGCAATATACCATTGACAGTACCTTTTTATAGCCCGGCAGAGCTTCGGCACAAGGATTCTCTGCGTCCGTTACCGTATCGCCCACCGCCGTATCGCTGACATTTTTGATGCTGGCAGTGATATAGCCAACCATGCCCGCAGAAAGCTCATCGCAGGGAATGAACTGCCCTGCTCCAAAATAGCCAACCTCAACGACTTCCTCTTTTGCCTTTGTTGCCATCATTTTAATCAGCGTGCCTTTTGTGACCCGCCCTTCCATGATCCGGCAGAAAATAATGACTCCCTTGTACGAATCATAGATCGAATCAAAAATGAGCGCCTTTAACGGCGCTTTTGGATCTCCCTTCGGTGCCGGTATTTTACAAATGACCTTCTCAAGCACTTCCTCGATACCGATCCCATTCTTGGCAGAAATCCGCGGCGCATCCTGCGCCTCGATCCCTATAATATCTTCGATTTCCTCTACAACACGATCCGGCTCAGCACCCGGCAAATCAATTTTATTGATCACCGGAAATACATCCAGATCATGATCGAGCGCGAGATAGACGTTGGCAAGTGTCTGTGCCTCAATCCCCTGCGCTGCGTCAACGACGAGAATCGCCCCGTCACAAGCCGCAAGACTTCTGCTGACTTCGTAATTGAAATCAACATGTCCCGGCGTATCAATCAAATTAAGAATATATTCTTCGCCATTCCTGGCCTTATAAATCGTACGGACTGCCTGGGATTTGATCGTGATTCCACGCTCTCTCTCCAAATCCATATTATCTAATATCTGCTCCTGCATCTCACGGCTCGTCAAAAGCCCCGTACGCTCTATGATTCGATCCGCCAACGTGGACTTTCCATGATCAATATGCGCAATAATACAAAAATTTCTAATTTTACTCTGATCCATCCGTTTCTCCTCAGTAACAAGCTTTTTGTTCACTTGTATAGTATAAATGTACGGGGCAAATATTGCAATAGAATTTCCCTTTATTCATCCTCCGTTGGGATAAGTACCATATCCAGTATTCTTGCGAGGGGATCCATGGAAGCAAGCGCTTCTTCCAACGTGTTGGTCTGGGCTCCGACCTCGACAAGCAGACTCTTCGGGCAGTAATGCATATTGTAGCGATAACCCTTTAAATAGATTTTTCTTACAAGATTTGGGTAATATTCACGCGCCTTTAACTGGAGCTGAAAAGCAAAAGCGAGGTTTTCATCGGTATACTCATTTGGCAGATCGGCGATATCGCCGAGCGTCGTCGTCCTGCTCAATCCGTTGAAAAACATAAACTGAGCCATCTGCTTACCATCCACTTCTGTGACAAGCCTGCGTTCATTGCTGACGCCGTCTCTATGTACATCGATTACAACTTCTATTTCCGGATGCTGCGCAAGAATCTGCTCGAGCGCTTCTCCCGCCTGTGCATAGGCGTAATCCCTTTTTAAATCATAGATCCCCGTGTCATGAATGACTGTGTAACCGTAGCCGCGCAGCAGCTCTCCCAAACGCTCTCCAACACCAACTACCGTTGTGGAAAGGTCTCCCTCCACGCTGTCAAGATACCCTTCCTGAGAGTGCGTATGATAAATCAAAATACTTCCGCGTTCTTTTCCCTCTTTGATTGGCAGGGAAACATCTTTACTCATCAGGTTTTCCACATTTAACTGATCCGCGCTGATATAGGTCGTTTTATCAATTGCATAAAATTCCTTGACCAGCGTGCTGTAATCCTTTAGATCCTCAAGACTTACCTCACTTGCAATGATCGACATTTCGCTGTCGGACGCAAGATCCTGCGCTTTCTCAGATGTCACGGCAGGGCTCTCTGCCGCCGCCTCATTTTCATTCAGCAACGCATCCCAGAGAGCCGCGTTCTCGTTTTCATCGTTGGCTTCCTGCTCCAGTATCCGGTAATACGTTTCCGAATCTTCTATTTCTGTCTCATAGGCTGCCTGTGTTTTGATATAGCGCATAATCGGAATATGATTGACAAGAACACGTTCCATGAAATCAGATTCGCCCGAACTGCTTTCCACCGCATAACTGAAAGAAGGCAGATATGTTTTCAATATCTGCCCCTGCAATCTATCAGAAATATATGCACCAAATGCCCTCTCTTCTTTAACCTCTACAGCAGAACGATGCAAAAAATAAAACCGGCTCAGACATGCGGCAAAAAAGATGCCTGCGGCATATCCGACAATTCTGTATTTTTGTTTCCGACGCCATCTCACCGCATATCCCTCCTGTCAGCACCCGCTGTCCGGTTTCCGTGCGCATCAAGGTACTCCTATAAATTATATGCCTGTCCTCAGCAAGTTATGTGTGGAGGGCAAGGTTTAATGCTTCAGATATCGTGAACCCGAGACGCTTTATCATCTCGTCAATATCCTTTGGCGTCACATACATATTGTTCAAATCAGACATCACGTTGACCAGATTCTCAATTGCGTCATTGACAATTGTAGCCGCATCGACTACGGTCGGAACACCGATCGCTATGACTGGAACACCAAGGCTTTCTTCCGTGATCGCATTCCGGTGATTGCCTACGCCGGAACCGGGATGAATTCCTGTATCTGTAATCTGAATTGTCCGGTTCAGCCGTTTTGTGCTTCTGGCCGCCAGAGCATCAATCGCAATCACAAGGGAGGGCTTTGTCTGCTCAATCACTCCTTTGATAATTTCCGCCGCTTCCATTCCGGTCTGAGCCATGACACCCGGCACAATGCCGCTGACGGCATGAACGCTTTCCGAAGAGTAGGCCGCTTTTCCATATTCGTTTATAATATGACGGGTAATCAGCAGATTCCCAATTACATGCGGCCCGAGCGCGTCCGGCGTCACTTCCCGATTTCCGAGACCCACGACAAGCACCGAGCTGTCAGAACCCGTTTTGGGTGCAATCTGCCTAATCAATTTTGCAAGCTCGCTTGAAATTTCCCGGTGATAATCCTCATCCGGCTCCGACATATTAGGAGCCTCCATTGTAATATAGGTTCCGGGCGGTTTCCCAAGCTCCTTTGCGGCGTTTTTCGTCAGAATCTTTACTCTTGTCACTTTGATCTGTGTCTTTTTATCGTAGTCCTCTTCGACCTCAACTCCCCGAACCTCCTCGGCTCCTTCACCGACACTTTCCCTTGCCTCAAGCGCCAAATCGGTTCTAATCCGAAATTCTCCCACGGCTCTGTTCCTTCCTTTCCAATGTCGTTCCAATCTTTTCGGCATTAACTGGTTATAGTATGCACAGGTGGGATTAATTTATACAAAATCAAGAAAAAGGTATTGACAGAAAACAAAGCATCTACTAAACTATAGAGGTATGTTTATATTGAAGCGTCCGTGTCCGGATTCAGTATGATATGCAGGGTTCGGAATGTATCCGTATCCTTACTCTGTGGAAATAGGAGGTGTAAATCGTGGCTAATATTAAATCAGCAAAGAAGAGAATACTTGTTATTGAGAGAAAGACCGAGCGCAATAAAGCAATTAAGTCAAAGGTTAAAACTTACATTAAGAAAGTTTATGCTACCATTGACGCAAACGATAAGGAAGCTGCTAATGCTGCTTTGCTCGAAGCAATTTCAGAAATCAGCAAGGCTACATCAAAGGGCGTTTATCATAAGAGTACTTCTTCAAGAAAGATATCACGTATGACGAAGGCTGTTAATGCGATCGCTTAGTTGATACCGATAAATAAGATTTATCACATAAAAAAGGAACAACTCATACCGTCATGTGAGCTGTTCCTTTTTTATTATATAGGAAATTTTATGCGCAGCTGCGTGCACGGAACAAAAGCTGTGCTGCCGTAATATTTGGCCGTGAGAGTGGACTAAGCACACTTTTGTCCTAATAAGAAATCTGTTAGAGTTTCATGCAGATTATGCTTCCTTCTCCTGATCAGCCGGCACAGTCTCGTCCTTTTCGGCCGACACAGCCTCGTCCTTTTCAGCCGGTACAGCCTCGTCCTGACCAGCAGGCGCGGCAGCTTTTGCAGGAGCTTTTTCAAACGGATATTCGATACCCCATGCGGCGCGGATGCTGTCCATCAGGCGCATCATGCGCAGCGTTTCCATGTGCGGCATTTCCGGACATTCAATCCTGCCCTCACGGATAGCCTGCATCGCCGAAAGCACCTCATATTCATAACCCGTCACCTGACACGGCGCGGCATATTCCGCAATAATCTTCCGCTCAAGGTTATATACGCGGACAGATTCATAGTTGTTGATATTCTCGATTTCAATATAGCCGTTTGTGCCGTTAATCATACCACGCCTGTCGGTTTGTGCGAGCATCGTCGCGTACAACGCAGCCATCCTGCCGTCCTTATAGGTCAGCATAATCGTCTCCTGTGCATCCACACCGGAATCCAGTTTAATACAGGTTGCAGAAATACTCTCGATCTCATCGCCGAATACCATCGAAGCGAAATTCAGCACATAAACACCCAAATCAAGCAGCGCGCCTCCGGCAAGCTCCAGTTTTACCATGCGCTCGATATGTTCAAGCGGATAGCCGAGATTCGCGGATAGCGAAGTGGGCTTGCCAATGATGCCGCTCTTGATGATATCATCGATCATCTGGCGCATTGGCATGTATCTTGTCCAGATCGCCTCTGTCAGAAGCAGTCCCCTCTCCTCCGCCATACGAAGCACTTCCTCGGCCTGCTTCGCATTTGCGGTAAATGCCTTTTCACACAGTACATGCTTGCCATGCTCAAGGCACAGCTTAATATGCTCATAATGATGAGAATGAGGTGTCGCAATATACACAAGCTCCACGTTTTCATCGGTTAACATCTCCACATAAGAGCCATACGCCTTCTTAAAGCCAAATTTATCGGCAAATACCTGCGCACGCTTCATATCCCTTGCCGCTACCGCATAGCACTCGGCTCCCTTCAGCGGCTGCAATGTCGTTGCCATTGTTTTTGCGATTCCACCCGCACCTAAAATTGCAATGTTCATTATCCTTCATCCTCTCTTAAACTTTTTCTATTGTCAGTGTCCGCCGTCGGACTCACTTTTCTGCTCCACAATGTTGTTCTTTACGACCAGATCGTCCATATCCTTGATGAACTGAGAAAATTTACTGTACTCATAATCCCTGATATTAAAGTGCGGGATTTCTTTTTCCAGCTTTTGTTTCAGCTCGGACAAATACATCGTCTGGTTTTTCCCTTTTTTCACGATATCATTGACCATCCTCTCAATCTGCTCCTTTGCAATGCCGCTGCCGGTCAGATAAACATGAAGCGATTTCCCTTTCTGCGCCAATGCAATGCCTTTTACGCTCTCCAAAAACTTGGACAGCTTCGAATAGCCATAGTTACGAACGTCAAAATCAGCATGCCGGTTGCTGATCTTGTTACCAAGCTCTCCAACCGTCGTATCCTTTCCATTTGCTTCATTATCCGCGATAATTTTTAGAATTGTCTCTTCAATGTCTTTCCTGCTGACACCATTGGACTGCCCTTCCTCCTCCGCTGCCAATACCTCCAGATATTTGAAGAGTGTACACGAAGTCCGAAAGGCCTCTACGGTCTTTTTTTCACCCATGCCGATCACAAGCATGCCCGCTTCGCGCAGTCTCGATGCAAGCCTTGTAAAATCACTGTCGCTCGATACAATACAGAAGCCGTCTACCTTACCCGAATATAAAATATCCATTGCATCAATAATCATCGCCGAATCTGTTGAATTTTTCCCTTGGGTGTAGCCATACTGCTGCATCGGCGTGATCGAATTTTTCAGTACAATTTCTTTCCAGCTTGAGGAAATCGGACTTGTCCAGTCTCCATATGCCCGTTTATATGTCGCAACACCATAATTGGAAATCTCGTCCAAAATATATTTAATATACTTTGTCGATATATTTTCGGAATCAATCAGTACCGCCAGTCTCTTTCCATCCTCTTCCATTTATAAATACCTCTCCTCTTTTATTTTTATCGAACGATTGCATCGTCGTGCAGTTCCCCACTTGATTGAAAATAAGCCGCTCAAAGTGCCGAAGACAGTGCTTCATAAAATTCCGGCTTTTCTCTTTTGACTGAAATCGGTCTGCCTCCTTTATTTAAAAAGCAGTGGCTTGTCCTGCCTGACGTGCAAAGCTCACCCGTCCCCGCATCAAAAATTCGGTAACCGACAACAAGCTTAATGCCGTTAAATTTTTCGACCGACACCTCCGTGCGCACCGTATCCCCGTAACGTACCATTTTCCGATACTCGCATTCCACATGCAGCACCGGACTGATTACGCCCTCCTGCTCCAGCCGGCCATACGCATAGCCCATATCCTCTAAAAATGCCGTACGAGCCTCTTCAAACCAGCGGATATAATTGGAATGGTGGATCACACCCATTTGATCGGTCTCATAATATTGTGTTTGGTGCAGATAAGAATAGCTCATGTTCTCTTCTCCGGCAATTTTAGTATGTTTCCTGTTTATTTTACCCCATTTCAGACGTATTTACAATGAAAATCTGCCACTCCATAGTTACAAATCCATGTTTGCAATTTTTTCTCAATTTCTTCACAAAATGTTCACTGGACTTTGTCCCATCTCTGATATATGATAAAAAACGGAGCGGAAAAATCAGAAAAGGAGCATTCTATTGAGAAAAAAATCCCATATTTCATTAGCAATGTATTTGGTCAACAATGTGGATACACGCGAGCTTTTTAAACATCGCAGATCCTTTTATATCGGCAGTATCCTGCCTGACTGCAAGCCTTCTTTTTTAACGACGCGTCACGAGTTTGACGGCACGTTTCAAATGGTAAAAGAACGCATTTTAAAGCTGACCACGCAGTCTGGTTTTGTCAATGGCGATTCCAGTTCTTATATGCGTGATTTGGGACAGATCATCCATTATGTAGCAGACTATTTTACTTTTCCTCATAATGAGATTTATGGCGGCAGTCTGAAAGATCACTGCACTTACGAAAAAACTCTGAAATTCAGTTTGCGCGAATATATTCGCAGCGGCGAAGCGGAGAGGAATAAGAGGCAGCCCGCTTGCATTGATACCCCGCAGGCTCTGTTTGCTTTTATTCAGAAGGCACATGAGGAATACCTGAAAATGAAACATTCTGTCGAGGAGGACTGCATGTACATTGTGCGTATTTGCCATCAGGTCGTTACCTCGATTTTGCAGCTTTTTCAGCAACGCCTCAGACCCGTCTCGGTTTTTGCATAATAGAATATCATATACGCTGTGCACATAAAAAAAGATATCTCCCGCTTAGCCGGAAATGAGATATCTTTTTTTATTGCTTATTATCAAGCCTGCAAAAAAATCAGGTATCAATGCTTTGGAATCAGTTTTTCCTTGCCGCCCATATACGGCCTTAAAACTTTTGGGATGTTGACGCTACCATCCTCGTTCAGATTGTTTTCCAAAAATGCGATGAGCATCCTCGGCGGCGCAACGACCGTATTATTGAGTGTATGCGCAAAATATTTTCCGTTTTCACCGTTTACACGAATTTTTAAACGTCTTGCCTGTGCGTCCCCTAAATTCGAGCAGCTTCCTACTTCAAAATATTTTTTCTGTCTTGGAGACCATGCCTCCACATCGAAGGATTTTACCTTTAGGTCGGCCAAATCTCCCGAGCAGCACTCCAGCGTCCTTACCGGAATATCCATGGAACAAAACAGATCGACCGTGTTCTGCCACAGCGCGTCAAACCACTTCATACTTTCCTCCGGCTTGCATACGACGATCATCTCCTGCTTTTCGAACTGATGGATCCGGTAAACGCCTCTTTCCTCAATACCATGCGCGCCCTTTTCTTTTCTGAAGCACGGGGAATAGCTTGTTAAAGTCTTGGGAAGCTCCTCCTCAGAAATAATCGTATCAATAAACTTCCCGATCATTGAATGCTCACTCGTACCGATCAGATACAGATCCTCCCCCTCGATTTTATACATCATTGCGTCCATCTCGGCAAAGCTCATAACGCCTGTCACAACATTGCTGCGGATCATAAACGGAGGAATGCAATAAGTAAAGCCCCTGTCAATCATAAAATCCCTCGCATAAGAAATGACCGCAGAATGCAGCCTCGCAATATCTCCCATTAAATAATAAAATCCGTTTCCGGCCACTCGACCCGCGCCATCCAAATCAATACCGTCAAAGCGCTCCATGATTTACGTATGATACGGAATCACAAAGTCGGGAACAACCGGCTCGCCATACTTGGTTACCTCCACGTTCTCCGCATCATTCCTGCCGATCGGTACGCTGGGATCGATTATGTTTGGCAGCGTCATCATGTTCTTTGTGATCTTTTCTGTCAGCTCAGCTTCCTGCTCTTCAAGTTTTGCAAGGCGCTCCGAATTTGCGGTTACCTTCTTCTTTATCTCTTCTGCCTCTTCCCTTTTTCCCTGAGCCATCAACGCGCCAACCTGCTTGGAAATTTTATTCCTGTCCGAACGCAGTTCATCGGCTTCCTGCTTTGCGCTCCGGCTTTCCTCGTCTAATTTGATTACTTCATCAACAAGAGGAAGCTTCTCCTCCTGAAACTTGTTTTTTAAGTTCTGCTTTACCGCATCCGGGTTTTCCCTGACAAATTTTATATCTAACATATCATCCTCCTGAAATAGATATGGCTATGGACAATAAGTCCATAGCCAGTATAAACTGTTTTATGTATTTTCGCAAGTCTCGCTTATCAATTCTTTCTGTAAACGGCACATCTATTGATATTTGTGACAATGGTTCATTATTGGATTTCCGCGTGAAACTGCTGTAAGGACTTCACAATGCCTTTATGACTCTGCATCGCACGGATGCCTTCGATCGAAGCCTTGGCTGCCGCCATCGTTGTCACATACGGGATGCGCGCCTTAATGACACCCTTACGAATATAGCTGTCGTCAGTTGCACCCTTCTTATCGTCCGGCGTATTGATTACGATGCTGACCTCATGATTCGTAATCGCGTCGAGCACATTGGGTCTGCCCTGCTGCAGCTTGAAAATCTTGACTGCCGGAATACCGGCCTTCGTGATCATATCGCATGTCCCGCCTGTTGCAATAATTTTGAAGCCGCAGCCATGGAATCCCTTTGCCACCTCCACGAGCTCTGCCTTATCCCGATCATTGACGCTGATCAGTACCGTGCCGGAAAGTGGAAGCCTTGTCTGTGTCGCCTCCTGTGCCTTGTAATATGCCTCTCCAAAATCGGCGGACATCCCAAGGACTTCGCCGGTCGAGCGCATTTCCGGTCCAAGCAGCGGATCAACCTCCTGAAACATATTGAACGGGAATACCGCTTCCTTTACGCCATAATGGGCAAACTTCTTCTCTGTCAAGGCAGATACGGGCGACGGCTTGCCCGTAATCGAGGACGTGATAATTTCCGTTGCAAGCGACACCATGCGGATATCGCATACCTTTGACACGAGCGGCACGGTACGGGAGGCTCTCGGATTTGCCTCGAGCACATAAACCTTTCCGTCCTCAATTGCATACTGCATATTCATCAGACCCCGCACATGCATTTCCTGAGCGATCTTTTTTGTATATTCCTTGATTGTCGCCACATTTTCCGGCGAAATACTAATAGAGGGAAGCACACAGGCCGAATCGCCCGAATGAATCCCGGCAAGCTCAATGTGCTCCATAACAGCCGGCACGAATGCATGCTCGCCGTCACTGATTGCATCGGCTTCACATTCGAGTGCATTTTGCAGGAAGCGGTCGATGAGAATCGGTCTGTCCGGCGTCACGCCGACTGCCGCCGCCATATACACTCTCATATGCTCATCATCATGCACGATTTCCATACCACGGCCGCCGAGGACATAGGACGGGCGAACCATCACCGGATAACCGATTTTCTTTGCAATCGCAAGCGCTTCCTCTACATTGACGGCCATTCCCGATTCCGGCATCGGAATGCTAAGTTTATCCATCATCTCGCGGAACAGATCTCTATCCTCCGCCAAATCAATCATCTCGGGGGTAGTGCCTAATATGTTTACTCCATTCTTCTTTAAATCAGCGGCAAGGTTTAATGGGGTCTGTCCGCCAAACTGTGCGATGACGCCGAGCGGCTTTTCCTTTTCATAGATGCTCAGCACATCCTCAAGCGTCAGCGGCTCAAAATAAAGCTTATCCGATGTATCATAATCCGTGGAAACAGTTTCCGGATTACAATTCACAATAATCGTCTCAAAACCAAGCTTTCTAAGCGCTTTGGCCGCATGAACACAGCAATAGTCAAATTCAATGCCTTGGCCGATCCGGTTCGGACCTCCGCCGAGAATCATAATCTTGTTCGGGTTTCGGCTGGCTGGACTCTTGTCCTTCATATGATAGGAGGAATAGTAATATGCCCTGTCCTGCGTTCCACTGACATGCACGCCCTCCCATGCCTCTGTAATGCCTGCCTGAAGCCTTGCGCTTCTAATCTCCGCCTCCGGCACATCTAAGAGTCCGCTCAGATACTGATCCGCAAACCCATCTCTTTTTGCTGCCAAAAGCACCCCTGTCGGAGGAATGCTCCCCTGATAGGTCTTGATCGTCTCTTCCTCAAATACAAGCTCCTCCATCTGTTCGATGAAATAAGGCTTAATTTTCGTAATCTCATAAAGCTCATCGACCGTGGCGCCCTTGCGCAACGCTTCATACATAATAAACTGTCTTTCACTCGTCGGAATATGCAGCATATCTAACAGCTCCCGCTTAGAAAGGCTCGCAAAATTCTTCGCGCCTCCGAGTCCGTAACGCCCGACTTCCAACGAACGGATCGCTTTCTGGAACGCTTCTTTATATGTCTTGCCGATGCTCATAACCTCGCCTACCGCACGCATCTGCGTACCAAGCTTGTCCTCCGCACCCTTAAATTTCTCAAATGCCCAGCGTGCAAATTTGATGACGATATAATCGCCGTCCGGCTGATATTTATCCAGCGTACCATACTTGCCGCATGGAATATCACAAAGATCCAGTCCTGCCGCAAGCAATGCCGACACAAGTGCAATCGGAAAGCCCGTCGCTTTAGAAGCAAGCGCAGAAGAGCGAGAGGTTCTTGGATTAATTTCAATAACTAGGATCCTGCCGTCGTGCGTATTCCTTGCAAACTGCACATTAGTGCCGCCGATCACCTGAATCGCATCAACGATTTTATATGCCTGACGCTGCAGTTCCTCCTGCGCTTCCTTCGAAATCGTCAGCATCGGAGCGCTGCAGAACGAGTCCCCCGTGTGCACGCCTAGCGGGTCAATATTTTCGATAAAGCAGACCGTAATCATTTTCCCCGTCGCATCTCTTACGACTTCAAGCTCCAACTCTTCCCATCCAAGTACGGATTCTTCAACAAGCACCTGCCCCACCATACTCGCCTGCAAGCCTCTCGCACAGACTGTCTTTAATTCCTCCACATTATATACAAGGCCACCGCCGGCGCCGCCCATCGTATAGGCGGGGCGCAGCACAACCGGATAACCTAAATTTTCCGCAATTGCAAGCGCCTCGTCCACGGTATAGGCAACCTCACTTCTTGCCATCTCTATCCCGAGAGCCTCCATCGTCTTCTTGAATTCTACCCTGTCCTCGCCACGCTCAATCGCGTCCACCTGTACACCAATTACTTTAACGCCATATTTCTCTAGAATTCCCGCTTCATTCAGCTCCGAGCATAAATTCAAGCCGGTCTGCCCGCCAAGATTCGGAAGCAGTCCATCCGGCCGTTCCTTTTCGATGATCTGCTCCAAGCGCTCGACATTCAGCGGCTCGATATAGGTTACATCCGCCGTTTCCGGGTCTGTCATGATTGTAGCCGGATTGGAATTGACAAGCACAATTTCATAACCAAGGCTTTTCAGTGCCTTACACGCCTGCGTGCCCGAATAATCAAACTCGCATGCCTGCCCGATAATAATCGGGCCGGAACCGATAATTAGAATTTTGTGAATATCCTCTCTTTTTTTCATGTGTACTGTTCCCCGCTTTCTCTATATTTTCTGAACTATAACCTTAGTTTTCAAACAATTCCGTACTGAAATAACGCTCGCCCGTATCCGGAAGAATTGTCACAACTGTCTTGCCCTTTCCGAGCTTCTTTGCCATTTTCAATGCTGCCGCAACATTCGACCCGCTGGAAATGCCGCACATCAGACCTTCCTCACACATGAGTCGTCTTGCCGTTTCCAACGCCTCCTCATCTGTAATGATACAGATATCCTCATAAATATTTTGATTCAGATTTTCCGGTATCAGACCGTCGCCAATCCCCATCTGCAAATGCGTGCCAATGCTGCCACCCGAGAGAATCGCCGCATTTTCGGGCTCCACAGCCCAAATGAGGATGTCGGGATTCTGACTTTTCAATGTCTCACCCACACCGGAAATCGTACCGCCCGTACCGACGCCCGAACAGAAGCCGTCAATCGGTCCCTCCACCTGTTCGAGTATTTCGAGCGCTGTATGATATTTGTGTACTTTTGGATTATTTCGATTTGCAAACTGCTGAGGAATGTAGACACGCGGATCTTCTTCGGCTAAACGCAGTGCTGTTTGCAGGCACTCTTCAATACACGCGCCGATATCACCCGCGTCATGCACAAGAATCACCTCGGCTCCGTAGCTTCTTACGAGCTTGCGACGCTCCTCGCTCACGGAATCCGGCATGATGATTTTTACCGAATAACCCTTCACCGCCCCCACAAGCGCAAGGCCAATTCCCTGATTGCCGCTTGTGGGCTCCACGATAATAGTATCTTCATCGATCAGCCCTTCCTTCTCGGCCGCCTTCAGCATGTTATATGCGGTTCGCGTCTTAATGGAGCCACCGATATTTAAGCCTTCGTGCTTCACAAGCACCTCCGCCGAATTTTCATCCGTCATTCTGTTTAAACGCACAATCGGCGTATGTCCGATCGCCTCCAAAATATTATTATAAACCATATTATAATGATACCTTTCCAAGAACCTTTTTCCACAGACTCCGCGCATTCCTATAGCATTATAGCAAAACTAAAGAGAATATACCATCTAAATATTTTATTTTTTACCAAACATAATTTTCGTGTCGGGGAAGGGTTTCCTGCCCTCCTGAAATTTTGCTTTCATTCTTCTAAGGTTTGGTATATAATAGGCGTTATGTGACTTCGATTGCTCTATCAATATAGAGTATGCTTTTTATAAAAATAAGAGCATTTCCTATTATTTCTGTCACACATACATTTTACATCAAGGAAAGGAAGTATTACAAATGGGTAAGTACAGTAACAAATGGACAAGAGCCGCCATTCCCGCTCTTCTGCTGCATTGCAGCATCGGCACGGTTTATTGCTGGTCTATTTTTTCACAGGAAATCGCTGACTATATCGGCTTTTCAAAAGCAGCCACGGAATGGGCATTCAGCTTTGCCATCTTTTTCCTCGGTATGTCCGCCGCATTTCTCGGCAACATCGTGGAAAAGGACATCCACAGGTCTTCATTGATCGCTACAATCTGCTTTGCTGCCGGCATGGCAGGCACCGGATTTTTTATCTGGTATGGCGGCACGCATCAGGGCAGCCTTCTGGCGCTGCTCGGCATCTATGTGTGCTACGGCTTTATTATGGGAATCGGCCTGGGCACCGGATATCTTTCTCCGGTCAAAACGCTGATGCTTTGGTTTCAAGACCGCAAGGGTCTTGCTACCGGCCTTGCCGTCGCAGGCTTCGGCGCCGCAAAAGCGATCGCCAGCCCGATCATGCAGTCGCTTCTTGATTCTCTCGGTGAAGGCGGCATTTATAAAATGTTTCTGATTCTTGCCTGTGTTTATTTTGTCATGATGTTCGTCGGACATCTGTTCCTCGCAAAGCCTGAGGGCTGGCATGAGGAGTCTGCCGCAAAGGGCGCGCGCGCGATCGACGTCATCAAGTCCAAGCCAGTCACGTTCATCGGCATCTGGCTCATGTTCTATATCAACATTACCTGCGGCCTCGCGCTGATTTCGCAGGAAAAAATGATTGTAAAATGCATCGGTCTTGTCGGCATCGTCGGCATCCTTTCTTCTGTTACGGCGATTTTCAACGCGGCTGGGCGCCTTGGTTTTGCTTCTTGGGCCGATAGCTTTACCGATAGAAATAAAATTTATAAAATCATGTTCTCAATGTCGATCATCGCAACAGGGCTTGTCGTCCTGACGAAGGGCATTTCCAATATGGGACAGAATACGTTCTTCATGATTCTCGTATTGATTCTGCTCTTTGCTGTCAATGCAGGCTACGGCGGCGGCTTCAGTAATGTGCCGACGCTGCTTTCGGATCATTACGGCATGAAGAACATCAGCGCGATCCATGGCATCACGCTTTCGGCCTGGGCCTTCGCAGGTCTGACCGGCAACCAGCTCGCTACCTGGATCGTAAAGAAATTCGGTACCGAAGTCGATCTGTCTCATACGCTTGCCGACGGCACGATAGAAATTATTAAGGTCAACCCGACCGGTTATCAGGCAGTTCTTTATGTGACGGCCGTGCTTTATATCATCGCACTGATTATCTGCTTCACAATGGTAAAGCCTTCGAAAGAAAAAGCTTAATTAAATTAATAATCTACTATATAAAATACTCCGGCAAAAGATCTCATCTTCTGCCGGAGTATTTTAATACATTTTTATATAGAACGGATGACCTCGACCCTCGTAATGATATCGCCGTGCATCTTTGCAATGCGCAGCGCAAAATCGTGATAATAAACGCAGGAACCTGTCGCAATCTCTTCTTCCTCTTTTGTGAGGCGGTTGACTATGACCTCGCCGAGCGTATCTCCATCCTCGCTTGGAATGTTGATCCGGTAAAGCCAGTTGATAACTTTCGCCTTCTGAGCCGCCCGAAACACCGCTTCCTCCGTCGTATCAAACGCACAGAAGAAATATTTCCTCGTCGCAAACAGCCCCGCGATACAAATTACTCCGATCAGCGTATCGAGTGCAGAATTGTGATAGACAATCATCTGTCTCGCTGTCGCAAATAACAGCACCTCGATAATGGTTTCCGGCGTATGCTTGCAAAGCATTTTTACAAACTCCACACCGACCGCTATATTGATCGCCATTTCCAAAAATTCAGTCAGGGAAGCCGACCCCTGCACTCCCGGAACAGCAAGCACGTCAACCAAAAACTGAAAAGACAGGAAAATCAAAATGGTCATCATAATAAGGGAAATGAACAACTCCAGCCAATTGGCAAAATTGAGCATGACCCCCGCAATACTTTTTCTCATCGCATTCCTCCAAATTAAAATTTTATTACACTAGTCCAGTATACCTGACAGAACTGTTCCCTGACAATAAAATACCACGAAAAAAATAATAAAAATTTATAAACTTAATTATTTTGTAGCCTTATATTGATATTATTCGGGGATCCATATATAGTATTGATTAGTAGAAAGGAAGGGGAAATGCGGTATGCATATTCATAGCGATAAGTTATGCCGCCTCGTTCGCTTTAACTGTGTGTTAAGCCATCTGCAAAAATCTCCCTGCTTCTTTTCGGCATTATCACAATAGGCCGGGCTGATCGGCGTTCCATCCGATAGCGTCCGAGAACAATCACATAATTTTCAAGTCTACTTTGAGGTAGAAGATTTGGACGCGGTATACGCCGAACTAAAACGCATACCCGGTTTACAGTGGGTACATGAAATAAGAGAGTATCCGTGGGGACAGCGTGATATCCGGGTATATGACCCGGACAAGCATATCGTGGAAATTGCGGAGGATATGGGTGTCGTTATCAAACGTTTCATTAGGCAGGGCATGTCAGTTGAGGAAGTTTCCGAGCGCACGATGTTCCCTCTTGAAGTCGTAAAGCAGTATGCGTATTGATACATTTATACAGTGACCGGAAAACGCTCCATGCAGCGTTTCATAAGGCGCATGAGCGGCTTGTATAGAACCAGCGTCGTCACGCAATTTCCTGCGCAGTGCAGCAAATCAAACGGGATTCCGTTCAAAAAATAAGCCCATGCCATTTCGATGCCGCCGATGAAAAAATAAGGAAGCGTTGTCAGTGCCCCAAACGAAAGCCCGAACAGGCCCGCGACGATCATCCATACGATCGGGCTTTCCTGCTCCTTCAAAAGCAGCACAATGACGACGAGCACCGCCCACACATACAAATAATTGATCCACCAGATGCCAAAGCCATAAATCAGGCCTTCCAGCAGCACGAACGTATAAAGCGGGTAAAAGACCTTTTTGCCGATGACGGACGTATAGACAAGAAGCAGCACGGAAACAAGCTCAATATTCGGCAGAAAAGCAAGCCCCACCTGCACCGCAAGAAGCAGCCCGGCCAAAATCCCATACAGTACGATTTCCCCTGCGGCCAGCTTACCAGCCCGTTGTGAATGTGATTTCAAATTGATCTCCGTCCTCGATCGGCGTCGTATCCGCACCGGTCATCAACGTCTCGCCGCCCTTTGTAAAGCACCACCATTCCTGTTTGCTCTCATCGACCCGCTCGCCATCCGCCTCCGTCACATAAAGCCCATACTCCCCCTGCTCGCCCACGATCAGGTTTTCCTGCGTCAGCGCCTCGCCAAGGTAAGCCGCGTCGGTCTTAATGGTAACATACTTCTCGGACAGATCCTTGTGTACGACCATCACACCGATTTCTTTGTTCCCCGCTTCTCCACGCGGACGAAAGCCCATATACAGAGCTCCCAGAAACAACGCGAGCACGGCAAGCCCAATCACGCCCGCTAAAATTCTTTTGTTTATTTTCTTTTTTTCAGACATAAAAAATCCTTCTTTCCTTGTATTTTGCTCCGTACAAAGAAAGAAGGATTCCATCGTCAACAAAACCTTCCGCATGCGGCAGCGCCGCATCGACTTATGTGTACGTTCACCAATTTCCCGTGGTTCTTTGTACGGATGCATGATCAGGCAAGTATTCTGGCTTAAGCGTCAGCGCCTGTTTTTCCTTCCCGGTCTCCCAGTGGAATACAAAACAGACTCTTCTATCACAGCGACGGGTTCGCAGGGGCATCACACCCCGTTTCCATAACCTGATTTACAATATTCATTCTATTTATTCTGATTCCGGCCGATGTTCCAGCCGCTTCCTTTACTGCTTATCGTTGTCGTCAAAGACGTCGCCGCATTCCGGACAGAATTTCGGCGGAGTAGTCTTATCCTCCGGCTCCCAGCCGCACTTATCGCACTTGTAAACAGGCGCGCCCGCCGGCCTTGACTTGCCGCAGTTCTGGCAGAACTTCCCTTTGTTTACCGTTCCGCATGTGCAAGTCCAACCGTCTGCGGAAGGCTGTGGCTTGCCGCATTCCGCACAGAATTTTCCTTTGTTGCCTGTCGCACCGCATGAGCACGTCCAGCCAGCCGCCTGTACGGGTGCTGCCTGCTGGGGCGCTGCCTGTTGCTGTGAACCCATCGCATATAAGTTGTTCGCATTCATGCCGCCTGCCATATTCGCCATATTCATCCCTGCAAAAGCCATCATCGGTCCGGTGCTCGTATTTGCAGCCGCACTCTTCATTGCCTCTGCCTGTGCCGACGTCAGAGTGGCTGCCGCCATCGTTGGATCTCTTAAAACCGCACTCCTCTGCAGATCCTTGATCATCTGCTCGTCTTCCTCGGAAGCCGTTACGGAACTGACACCAAACGATACGATCGCAAGTCCTCTTAACTCGGACCATTTCTTAGAAAGTACCTCATTAAGCGCATCTGACATCTCCATCGTATGACCCGGAAGCGCGCTGTAGCGGATACCCATATCGGAAATCTTCGCAAAAGCCGGCTGCAAAGCCGTCATCAGCTCTGTCTTTAACTGGCTGTCGATCTGCTCCCTTTCGTAGTCGCTTTCCACATTACCCGTCACATTCGTATAGAAAAGAACCGGATCTACGACTTTATAAGAATATTCGCCGTGGCAACGGATCGCGATATCCACGTCCAGGCCGATATTCCTGTCAACCACGCGGAACGGAACCGGATTGGCCGTGCCGTATTTATTCCCTGGAATCTCTTTCGTATTGATATAATAAACTCTCTGATCCTTTGCCGTATCGCCGCCAAACGTAAAGCGCTTTCCGATTTGCGAAAATGATTTTTTAATGCTGTCTCCCAAATTTCCGTAGAATAAACTCGGCTCCGTCGAACTGTCGTAAACAAATTCGCCCGGCTGCGCACAGATCTCGACGACCTTGCCCTGCTCCACGATCAGCATACACTGCCCATCGTTGACGGCAATGATCGAACCATTACTGATAATATTGTCATTTCCTTTTGTGTTGGAGCTGCGTTTCCCATTTACGCGCTTTTCACCCTTTGTCACAAGTACATCCGCACTGATCGATTCACAATAGAAATACTCCCGCCAGGAATCGGCAAGCGCACCTTCCGCTGCCCCTTTAATTGCCTGAATTAAACCCATTTGTTCTCACCTTCCTATGTAGTTATCGTATGACTATCTATATGTAGATATCCATTTTCTATATTACCATATTCCCAAATAAAAGCAAAGAAAAAGTTTATTCCGCTTATGCCGTCACACCTTGCTAACATCTTAGCAAGATCTTAACAGTTTCTTAACAATTTTTCCATTGCAGATTACTGTATAAAGTAGCATAATCTTAACAGAATCTTAATTCCTCAGCGACCGATTGGAAATACGGATGAAAAAAAAACTGAAATTTTCTGCGGTGCAGAAAACAATTACCAAAAATATTTTATTTACCGTTGCCATGCTTGGTATTGCGACGTTTTTTGCATTCCTTCTTTTCTATAACGTTCCTGAAAATATGGCGAATGTCGCTTTGATTTATATTGTTTTCCTGATCATCATCACCCGCAATACGGACAGCCGCTGGTACGGCATCGTTTCTTCCATATGCTGTGTCTTCTTTATCAATTATTTCTTCATGTATCCCTATTTCGGATTTAATTTTACGATAACCGGATATCCGATCACGCTGATCGAAATTCTTTCGATTTCGCTGATCACGAGCACGATGACCTCGAGCATCATCCGGCAGTCCAAAACGCTCGTGGAACAGGAACGTACGCTGCTCGAGGCGGAAAAAGAACGCATGCGTGCCAACCTGCTGCGCGCGATCTCGCACGATCTGCGCACACCGCTGGCAAGCATCATCAACACGGCATCGATGTGTACAGACGAGCGCATCGACGTCACCGAAGAGGATCAACGGAAAATGATCTCCCACATCGAGGAGGATGCGGTCTGGCTTTTGAATATGGTCGACAACCTGCTTTCGGTCACTCGCATTCAGGAAGAAAGCGCGACGATCGTCAAAAAGCCCGAAAGCGTCGAGGAAGTCGTGTCCGAAGCGGTACTTCGGCTTAAAAAGAGGATTCCCGATGCGGCGATCACCGTATCGGTTCCCGATGATTTTCTGATGCTCCCGATGGATGCCACGCTGATTGAGCAGGTCATCATCAATCTGCTCGAAAACGCCTGCGTCCATTCTATGAGCACGCTTTCGACCGAACTGACCGTTCTTGAAAAGCCTGCCGATATCTCGTTTCATGTGCGCGACTATGGGGTCGGGATCAATAAAGAAGAACTGGATCTGTTATTAGAAGGGAAAATTATGCCCGGCGCGCAGAGCGCCGACGGACGCCGCGGCATGGGGATCGGCCTGTCGATCTGCCGCACGATCATCGCGGCACATGGCGGAACGATGACCGCAGAACAGCACGCGGACGGCTCCGAATTTATTTTTACGCTTCCTAAGGAGGGTTAAGATGACACATACTTATCAGATACTGATTATTGAAGATGAAGAATATATTTTGGAATTTATTTCAAAGAATCTGGTCACACAAGGCTATAAGGTGCTCTGCGCAAAGACAGGTGCGGAGGGCCTTTCGAT
Organism: uncultured Lachnospiraceae bacterium; assembly: GCA_964566545.1. Classification (GTDB taxonomy): domain Bacteria; phylum Bacillota; class Clostridia; order Lachnospirales; family Lachnospiraceae; genus JAEYFP01. Next base: position 20,156 of record CAZMIX010000002.1, read on the forward strand.
GATCACCTCCCACTGTCCTGATGTCATCCTGCTCGATCTGGGTCTTCCCGACATCGACGGCCTTGACATCATCCACAAGGTGCGAAGCTGGAGCCGCAGCCCGATCATCGTAGTTTCCGCCAGAGTTCATGAAAACGATAAGGTGCACTGCCTTGACGCGGGCGCGGACGATTATATCACAAAACCGTTCAGCCAGGGCGAGCTGTTTGCCCGCATCCGTACCGCGATCCGCCACAGCAGTCCGAGCTTTGGCGTGGAACAGACCTCCGTCTATCAGGCGAAGGGTCTCACGATTGATTTTACAAAGCATCTTGTGATCCTAAATGGAAAAGAAGTGCATTTGACACCGGTAGAGTTCAAGATCGTCGGCCTGCTCGCACAAAACCCCGGCCGCGTCCTCACCCACTCCACGATCATGCAGGAGGTATGGGGACCCTATATCGACGAGGATACGAAAATCCTCCGCGTAAACATGGCCAACATCCGCCGCAAGCTCGAGCACAACCCCGCCGATCCGCAATATATTTTCACGGAAATTGGAGTTGGATACCGAATTGTGGAGAATGCAGGAAATTAATCCGCCGTCAGAGCAACAAACTCTGCTCCCACATAGCCGGCCAGCGCTTCGCCGTTAATCACGATCTGGGCACCTCTGACTCCTGCACTTACAGCGATATGATCGAATAATACCGCTGTTTCGTCTATAAACGTTTGAAATTTTTTCTTCATGCCGATCGGCGAACAGCCGCCTCGAATATAGCCGGTCACTGGCAGCAGCTCCTTCATCGGCAGCATTTCCGCCTTTTTATCTTTGGCCGCCTTTGCGGCCTTCCTTAAATCCAGCTCGTCGGCGACGGGGATACAACATACGAAGTATCCTGTTTTTTCTCCCTTTAACACGAGCGTCTTGAATACCTGCTCGACCGGCTGTCCGAGCTGGTCCGCCACATGAACTCCGGATAAGTCGTCTTCGTCCACCTCGTATTCTCTCGTCTCAAAAGGAATTCCCGCCGCCTCCAAAAGCCGCATCACATTTGTTTTATTCATGTTCAAACTCTTCGAAATCCGTAAAACGCCTTTTCATATCTTTATAACGGAAGCGTACCATCTCGTTTTTTTCAAGCACGTCCTCCTCTGTTCCGGTATATTGGCACCGGATGCAGTAATATTCCTTTTTATCCGGGTCATAGAACATGTCGATATCGAGATCTCTCATAAAGCAGGAGGGACATCGATAATTCAGTTTGCCTTTGCCAGACTGAGCCATGTCGAAAATACCTCCTTATCCTTTAATGTTGTCTGATAGCCTAACGTAAACATCGGTGAGAACGCATAGCCTTCCCTGATATAGCCCGACGCCGACGCCTCACTCGCAGACAGGGAAACGCGCGTATCGATCGTATCGATCACAGCCGTCACGGTTTTTGCGCCTTCCAGCCTTTCTTCCCTGCACTTGTAAGCGTAAAGGATTTCTTTTTTCTCCTTTTCATTTTCTGCCGTCAGCCTGATGCCGGTCATATCCTCGGGATATTCCGTCGTGCCGTAGCACGCCACCATATATTCGTTCAGCTCAACCTCGGCATGCGGATCGGACATCTCAAGGATCGTGCGCTCGATACGGATCGCCGCGGATGCTTCTTCAAAATAAATTCTCGTCTGAAGCTTCACCGTCAGCCGTGCAAACTCGATGGTAACAGGCTTTAATGTCAGAATACGAGTCTTTTTTCCGTCTGTCAATGCCTCCTCGGAAAATTCCGCTTTCGTACGGCATAAGCACAGATCGACTTCTTCGCCCTGATAAGTCAGCTTCGCGCTGCGAATCGTCCCTTCCCCCGCATAATGTGTAAAATACCCCGCGCGGTACTTTTCCTGTATCAGAAACGGATAGGACGCGTCCTGCACATGCTTTGTCCCGATGCCGACCGGCCAGTCAAGCTTTGCCGCATAGGGGCGCAGGTCAACGATCGCGCCGCCCTCGTCCATGTTGACGCAGGCGCGCATGTACGGATCGGCATACCAGAATACCTGCTTCTTTGAGCCGTACAAAATATCCCGCCACAGCGCGCATTCCGGCTCGGTGTACGTCTTTTTCTCACGGTAATGGGCGGCAAACTCCTCCATCGTCATGTCCGCGAGCTTGCCTTCCTTTTTCAGGTTGCCATAATACGCCATGCCGTCCTCGTAGGATTTTTCCAGCAGCTCATAAGGCGCCTCCCAGCGGCCCATCTTGTTCATCCAGCCCGGCCCGACAAATACCATATTGTAGGCATAGCCGTTATTGAATTTCTCCAGATGGCGGTACTGGTCGATCAGATTATAAAGATAGGGATACTCCCACGTCTTTGTGTCATAGATCATTCCTCGCAGCACGTTCTGCGGATGCGTGCCGAAATTAGAGCCGTTGCCGTCGTAGCAGGCGATCAGATCCCTGGACAGGTGGGGAATTGCGACAATTCCGCTGTCCTCCGCCTCATTTGCCGCAGGCGCATGCGTATTCTGTTTGGAAGGGATCCATGGATTCCACGGACCGCCGTCAAACAGCGTATACCAGGAATTGTTGCACGTGTGGTACGCCTTCGGACCTTCCTCCCAGCACGTCGCGACCGCGCATGTCACGGTCGGATACTGCTCCTTAATATAGTTGATCAGCTCCGCATCCAGATAATAAGAGCCGGTCGATGCAGGATAAAAGCCAAACTGCTCGTGAAACTTTTCAAACACATCGTTAACGATCGCCTTTTTGTCCTCCATCGAAAACATCCAGATACAAAAATCCTTTGTATGATATTTCTCTCTGAATTCCTTACAAGGAAGCCCGAGCAGGGAAAGAGCGATTTCATCACCGTATTCCTCATGGTGCGCCTTTGCGATCGCGACTGCCTCTTCATTGAACAAGCTCGCATACGTCATCTGAATCGTCGTCTTCAGCCCGTTTTTGTGCGCGATCTTTTGCTGCGTCCGAAAGATATCGAGCGATTCCGTCAACAGCGCCTCTCTGCCGATGTCCTCCTCTTTTCCATGGCCGGTCACTTTTTCCGCGTATTCCGGAACCATTTCCGGCCGATGAATGATATTTACAATCAATTGATCCATGCTTTCCTCCAATTCAGCAGCCGGTAAAGGAGAACGTAAACTCCATCCGTCTGCCGGTGTCTAATAAAAATTCGTCATGCGTCAGGGCACCCCAGCTATCGTCACCTGCAACCCCCATTTGTCCAAGTGCCGCTCTGACGACCGTATAATGCGTCTGCGGAAGCTCATACGGATGTAAAGCGTTTTCCAGCTCATGCGGGGTGTACGGCAATGCTGAGAAATACATCTGATCTCCGCTGAGTTTTAAACCGCGCCCCTGACCGTCCGTCACCTTCGCGTAGCGGACTCCTGCATGACAGCCGCATTCCTGCGGCATCAAATATGCAGGCAGTTTGTCTGCCTCTGTTTGATAAATACCGAGTCTCGCACCTGTCAGACGATCCGCATAGGTCTCCTCAGGTCCAAGCCCGTACCATTCCACTTTGTCATAATCGGCATCCATTTTAAACAGTACGCCGAATTCCGGCATATCGCCCAACTCCCTGACCGGGTCGTACGCAAGTGTCACCTGCACCTCTCCGTCGCCATATACCTTGTAGGTGAGGCTGCACTCGCTCGCGGGCGAAGTCGGCATGAGGTAACGATAAGTGATGATAGCGCAGTCTGAAAGCACGGTAAGCTGCGGCCGAATGCCCTGCATCAATCCCTTGTCCCAGTATTTATGGCTGAAATAAAGGCTTGCGATCTTCCACTGCGCATAGCGCTGCGGCATTAAATTGCCGTAATCATTGTCGGTCGGCGCACGCCAGAAATTTGGCTTTATGGCACCCTTTAACAGCTCCCTTCCACCGTAGCGGTAAGAAACGAGGCCGCCGGACGGCTCCGAGAACAGCGCGTCGAAATGCCCGCCCTTTACGCCAATATTGTTTCTGCCGGGGATAACTTCAATACTGCCCCTGCTCGCCGGCTTTGCAGGCGCGTTTGCCTTCACCGTAAATACCTGCTGTCCGAACGCGATTTCATGCCCGCGCTTGGCATAGGCCGTATCGCTTTTTAAATGGAAGGATACGGTCAGCGCATATTCGCCGGAATCCTTCGGCAGCACAAACGGCACCTTATAAATTTCTTCCGAAAGAGGCTTCACATCCGTACCCATTTCACAATCACATACCGGATGCCCGTCCTTTTTCAGAGAAACCACACAATGGAACACATTCGTATTTGTGAATAAATGCCTGTTTTTAATTTTGATTGTATCATTCTCAAATGACACGGCGATGTTTTGATAATTATATTTCACAGTCTGCATCTTCGGCGACGGTTCCCGATTGCTGCCGAAGACGATTCCGTTTCCGCTGAAATTCCAGTCGGTCGGGCGATCGTCAAAATCGCCGCCGTACGCCTGAAATTCCTCGCCGTAGCGATCTTTTTTTGCGATGGACTGGTCGATATAATCCCAGATAAAGCCGCCTTGATACAGTGGATCCGCATCCGTTAAATCCGTATATTTTTCCATCGCACCGCAGGAATTTCCCATCGCATGCAAATATTCGCAGCAGATGAACGGCTTGCTTCTGTCCTTTTCCAAAAATGCCTTGATCGAATCGGCCGGCGGATACATCTGGCTTTCCATATCGCTCGATTCATTGAAGCGCCTGTCCTGAAAAACGCCCTCATAATGCACAAGGCGCGTCTGATCCAGCTTACGGAAACGGTTTGACATCTCATAAATGACCTTGCCGCCAAACGACTCGTTGCCGCAGGACCAAATCAGGATGGCCGGATGGTTCTTGTCGCGCTGGTAAGTGGAATTCACACGGTCCAGCATATTCTCAAGCCACTCCTCCCTGTTTCCGGGAACGGCGGTTTCGATATCCGCAAGCCCTCTTACAATCGCGTCCCAGGAGCCATGCGATTCCATATTGCATTCTGCGATCATATAAAGCCCATATTCGTCGCAAAGCGAATACAGAAGCGAGTCATTCGGATAATGGCTCGTACGGATCGCATTGATATTGTTCTGCTTCATCGTCACGATATCCTTGATCATATCGTCTCTGGAAGGAACACGGCCTCTTAAAGAGCTGAATTCGTGGCGGTTGACGCCTTTAAATACGATGCGCTTTCCGTTGATGTGCATCATATGGTTTTTCATTTCAAATTTGCGGAAGCCGACCGGCTGGGAAACGATTTCCAAAACCGCTCCGTCTTCATCGAGCACTTCGATCAGCAGCGTATATAATACCGGATGCTCCGCACTCCACAAAAGTGGCTCCTCCACACGCATTTCCACATGTGCGGCCGTTTCCAGCCTCTCTTCGACCGCCGTCAGCATCTCACCGCCGCTCTTTTTTTCACCGAAAGACTTGGGCGCGTACAGGGCAAAGCGCGCTTTCATTGTGCCCGATGTCTTTAACGACAGACGCAGCTTCGCTTTTGAAAAATCTTCATTTAAATCCGTCACGACCTTTAAATCCCAAATGTGTTTTTTCGGCACCGTATAAAGATAAACGTCTCTAAAAATACCGGAAAAGCGGAAGAAATCCTGATCCTCGCACCAGCTTCCTGCGGTCCACTTATACACCTGCGCAGCAAGCTTGTTTTCCCCTTCCTTAAGATAAGGGCTTAAATCAAACTCCGAAGGGGTAAAGCTATCCTCCCCGTAACCCACATAACGGCCGTTTAACCACAGCGCCATGCCGCTTTCCACACCCTGAAACGAAATAAAGGTGCGCTTCTTATCAAAGTCTTCCGGAAGCGTGAAATACTTCACATAGCTTGCGGTCGGATTAAAGTCGGTCGGGATTTCGCCCGGCTCGATCGCCGAACGGCCATCCCACGGATATTGGACGTTCACATACTGCGGCGCATCGTAACCCTCCATCTGGATATGCGCAGGCACGCGGATCTCATCCCAACCCTTACAGTCAAACTCCTCCGTCTCAAAGCCCGCCGGAGCGCTTTCTATATTTTTCGAATAGGAAAATTCCCACAGCCCGTTTAACGAACAGCGAAAGCTGCTCTCCCCACGCTCAAGCTCCTCCGCATTCTTGTAACAACGATGGTCGGAGTGTGCCGCAAGCCTGTTTTCCTGAAAAAATGTGGGATCCTTTATTTTAGCGTAATCAAATACGTTCATACTCACACCTCAATTCATAATTATACTGAACAGCTCTATTATTTTACCGCTCCCGTAATGCCTTCTGCGAAGCTCTTCTGCAAAACGAAGAAAATGATGACGGTAGGAATGCTGCAAAGGAGAACGCCGAGCATCAGCATCCCATAGTCCGTTGTATAGCCCGCCTTTAAGTTTGCGACGAGCATCGGCATCGTAATGCTTTTATCATCCGTCATAATAACCTTCGGCCATAAATAGGAATTCCACGCATTCATAAAAGTGATCGTCATCGCAGCCGCATAGGTGGAGCGCATCGTCGGGAAAAATATTTTAAAGAAAATGCCGATCTCGCTCACCCCGTCAATTCTTGCGGCCTCCATGATGTCATGCGGGAAGGAACGCGCACTCTGCCTAAACAGCATGATCAAAAACGGGGTCGATATCGTCGGAAGAATAAAGCCCATTGTGGAATTCAGCCATCCTGCTTTTGAAAACATCTGAAACAGGGGGATCATCGTCGCCGCAAACGGCACCATCATCGCAAGCAGGATGACGGACATCACCGTATCCTTTCCCTTGTCGTGAAAGATTTCAAAACCATAGCCCGCAAGCGAACAGATCAACAGCGAAAGCAGCGTTAAAATAATTGAGTATTTAAATGAATTCAACATCGCTCCGCTGACATTCTGCGAAGCTGCGAGATTTTTAAAATTCTCGATCAAATGGGTGCCGGGCATCATCTTGCCCGCTACAACGTCCTTGCTCGTATTCGTCGCTGAAATCGCCATCCATAAAATAGGGAATACCGAAAGCAGGGAGACAACCGTCAATATGATGTATTGTAACGCTCTTTTTAATTTAATCACGCTTATCACCTACTTTCATCTGAATAAATGCCAGTGTGCCCACGAGAACCAGGATCAGATACGACATCGATGCCGAATAGCCAAAGTTCGGCACATATTTAAACGACATATTGTAGATGTAGTGGGACATCGTGATCGTCGCGTTGGCCGGTCCTCCGTATGTCAGGTTGAAGGACTCGTCAAAGAGCTGCAGCGTCCCATTGGTTGACATAATTGCTGTCAGCAGGATCGTCGGCTTCAAAAGCGGAACGGTGATTTTAAAGAAGGACTGGAACGCCGAAGCACCGTCGATTTTAGCCGCCTCATAGACCGAATATTCGATATTTTGAAGCCCCGATAAATAAAATACCATGTTGTAGCCCGTCCAGCGCCAGATCAACGCGATAATGATGATAATACGCGCGCTCGTCGGGAACGTCAAAAAGTTATAGCCTGTATGCAAAATCCCAAGTTTGATCAGGATGGTATTTACAAATCCGTCTACCGCAAATAACGAGCGAAATATGATCGCGTACGAAACAAGAGAGGTCGCGCACGGAAGGAAAATCGCCGTCCTGAAAAGTCCCTTGAAGCGCAGCTGCTTATTATTGAGCATCGATGCAAGCGCCAACGCCAGAAGCAGCATGATCGGTACCTGAACGATCAGATATAAAAAGTTGTTTTTTAATGCCTGCATGAATACGGCATCCTTAAACATGCGGGTGTAATTGGTAATTCCCGTCCATGTCATATTCATGCCGATGCCTGTTTGAAAGGATAAAAACAGTGCCTTTACCATCGGATAGAAGCTCATTGCCACGATCAGGATTGCTGCCGGCGCCAGGAACACCCAACCGGTCAGGTTTTGTTTTTTGCTTAAGCTTAAATGTTTCTTCTTTGTCCGGTCCATAAAATTACCCCCGTTTTATAATATAGGGGAACTCCTCAAAAGAAGTCCCCCTATCAAATTGCTCTATTGTTGACGACTTTTATTTGCCCATCGCAAAGTTTACCGTATCCTGTGCCGTCTGAAGCTCAGAGTTGATATCCGCGCCTGCTACCACATTTGTGATGGCAACTGCAACCGCGTCTCTTGCCTCATAGTAATATACGCCTGTGTTGTTGCTCGGGATCTTGCCTGCAAATGCGGTGATCTTTGCAAATACGGCATCTCCACCGAAAAATTCCTGAGGCTCTGCGTATACTGTGGAATCTGCTGCCGGTAAGTACGTTGCAAGCGCGCCTGAACTCGGAAGGATCGTCTCATAGAATTCTACGCTGCCTGCGAAGGTCTTTGCAAAGAAGTCTGCCGCCAGATCCAGATTCTTGCAGTTAGCAGTTACTGCCCAACTGGAACCACCGTTGTTGGAGTAATTCGTAGCCGATGCCGCCTTTTCAAGCTTCGGCATATTTGTGATCGCCCACTTGCCGGACTGTTCCGGTACGGACTGGATGGAAGCCATGATCCAGCAACCGTTGATCGTACCTGCAACTGTTTCGTTGTTGATGGAACCTACATACTGATCCCAGTCGTTTACTTCAACACATACGCCTGTGGAAACAAGCTCTGCATAAACACCCATAACCTCTTTTAAGATATCGTTGTCAACCATGTCCGGATTTCCCTCTGCATCAAACAGGGAACCGCCTGCCGACTGCAGCATCATCATGATGACGTCCGTCTCGCCTGACTGGCAGGAAAGTAACGGCTTGCCCGTTTTTGCAAGAACATCCTTGCCGATTTCGATGTATTTGGACCATGTGATATCGGTCAGATCCTCTACCTTGTAGCCGGCCTGCTCGAGGATATCCGTCCTGTAGCAGCCGATGACTGCGCCGTTATCAAACGGAACGCCGTAATTTTTGCCTTCTACCGTCGAGTAAGCGACCTTGGAAGCGCCGAACTGGGAAAAATCGATTCCTGTGCTTGTCAGATCCGTGAACGCGTCAGGATAGCTGATGACATTTTTCTGGAACGCATTGTCCTGCATGAGCAGAATGTCGGGAAGTGTGCTTAAGTCCCCTGAGGAAGCAGCCGTTGTCAGCTTTGTCTGTACATCTGCCCAAGGTGTCTCTACAACATTTAATACAAAATCAGGATTTGTCTGCTTGTAAACCTCCGCCGCCTGCTCCATCGCGTACATGTTGAACGCCGGATCCCAGCACCAAACGGTCAAAGTGTTGTCTCCCGATGCTGCCGGAGCTGCTTCTTCTGCCGTATCCGCGCCGGCATCTTCAGCCGGAGCCGCTTCTTCTGTTGCCGGTGCGTCTGCCGCGGGAGCTTCCGCTGCCGTAGAACCGCATCCGAGCAAGGATGTTACCATGGTTGCTGCCGCAAGTAATGCAATCAATTTCTTTTTCATTTTTTTTCCTCCTGGATTTCTTTCATTTTTACTGCCTTCCTGTTTCTTTCAGTTACGCTGTCTTGTTTTGGTACATTCCTTCGAAGTTTTGTACAATATGCATATTTTTGTTTCTG
>CAZMIX010000002.1:29640-134004 GCA_964566545.1 uncultured Lachnospiraceae bacterium
CTCTGTGATTGTGTACACATTATAACAAGACTTTCCATACTATTGTTAAGAATTTCGCTTATAAAATGCGCATTTTCAATCATGATTTTTGTTGTGCAACCGGTTATTCCCATCCTTTATGCGCAGAAATTCGAAATTCCTGCGTTTTTTTCTCGTAATTTTGGAAATGCGTCTTCCAGTGATACGGCGAGCTACCGACGACCCGGTTAAAATTCCTGTTCAGCGTCGATACGGTCTGGAAACCCGTTTTTTCCGCGACGGTTTCCATCGAATAATTTGTTTTGTTTAACAGCTCGCATGCCTTCTGCACCCGTACGAGATTGATATACTCGATCGGACTCATATTCATGCTCTGCCCGAACAGCCTCCGAAAATGTGTTTCGCTCATATGGCAGGCATCCGCTAAGTCCTTTACCTGTAGCTCCCTGGCATAATTTTTATTAACATAGACAATGGCGCTGCGAATCTGCTTGGAAACGCTGCTGCTCTCCTCGTTCTGCTTTGAAAAATCCCGGTTTGCCTGCGCGGTGAGCATCAGCAGGGAAAAGACGAGTCCTTGTGCCGCTTCGAGATAATACGGCTGCTTTTCCGTCTCCGTCTGGATAAGCGCCTTGACGACCTCGGTAAGCGGACTGTTTTCCTCTTCTTTGATCAGAAGTGGGCGGGCATTGATCCGCGCCCTGATTTTTTCCGCCTGCATCGGATTGCGCTCCGTAAATTCGCTCAAAAAATGGTCTACATCCACGAACAAATACTCCCAGAAACAGACCGAACCCGGCTCACTGTTCGTCGTATGCGGAATGCTGTTCGGAATGATCGAAACCTCGCCGCCCGTATAATTTTTATACAGCAGTTCCTTCTCCATGACGTCATAGGCCAGCTCGCCTTTCCCGTAATGGCAATAGCCGATTTCAAGTATATTGTGAAAATGCAAAAATTCGATACCATCGCCGTACCGCCTTTTCCAGCCGTTCCCGAGCAGCGCCAGCGCCGGTTCGTTCTGCGGCATATCATAATAGCGGTATTCGATGCTAATCTTTTTCTTTTTCGCCATGAACGTTCCTTTCTCATATGGAATATCAGAGTTTGTATCTGCTCATCAAACATTAGGGGGATAATCCCGTATGACTTTGAGCACAGGCAGCGCATTTCCTTCATAATCAAACAGCGCCTGATTTGCCCATTCATTGCCGCCGGGCCCCGACTCCTTCGTATAGGCAAGTGCAGCCTCGTTTGCCCAGCCGCAGCCCGGCACCGGAATCCACGCCGGTTCCCAGTAGTAATAACCCTTGCCGCGCTGTTTGGGCACTGATATAATCAGCTTTATGAGCTTTTTCATAAATTGGCACTGACCGTCTTTTGTCATCGGAAACCCCAAGTGCTCCACAAGGGAAGGTTTTGTCGCCATTCCTTTACGGTTTTCAAGCGGCTGCTTTTCATATTGCGCATAATCCTCCATCGTGAAACCCATCGATGTCTCGCAGACAATCAGATCTTTTTGGTAGCGCTCCGCAAGCATTTGCATGTTATCTGCAAGCATTTGCATCGTCCCATGCCAGAACGGATAATAGGACAGGCCGATGACCTGAAAGTCCAAGCCTTCCCGCCGCTGAATATAATGGTCAAACCATTCTCTATACATCTCAAGATTGCCGCCATTGTCCAAATGCAGCATAACAGGCATTTCTTCAGATACGACACGCACACCGTAAATACCCGCATTGACAAATTTCGCAATATTATCGTAATTTGGTTTTTTTCCGTTCGGCCACAAAAGCCCATTTGTCAACTCATTGCCAACCTGCACCATATCAGGAAAAGCGCCTTCCCTTTTCAGCGTGAGCAGCGTATCGCGCGTAAAGCTGAATACCGCATCTGCAAGCGCCTCGTCCGAAAATCCCCGCCACGCCTTAGGAATCGTCTGTTTTCCCGGATCCGCCCAAAAATCGCTGTACTGGAAATCGAGCAGAATATCCATCTGGGCTTGTTTGGCCCGTTTTGCAAGCGCAATTGTCGTTGCAAGATCGTTTCTGCCCGCTCCATAGGAAACACCCATTTCGGAATAGGGATCGTTCCAAAGACGCAGGCGCACTGCATTTACACCGTAACGCTTTAATATTACAAATAGGTCTTCTTTTCTTCCGTCGTCGTAATAGGCCGCGCCCAGCTCCTCCAGCTCGATCAGTGTGGAAATATCCATCCCCTTAATAAATGTGTCTTCTCTCATCGCGTAGACTCCTTTATCACAATTTGATAGTTGAGCGTCGTCAAAACCGGCACCTCGTTCCCCTCTATGATTGATATTACCAGCTCTGCCACGATCCGCCCAAGCTGCATCACATCATAGGTCAGCCCCGTAATCGCAGGCACATAGTTATCCAGAATAACACTCTCAAATAGCGTCGCCACACGCATTTCATCCGGCACCGCCACATTTGCCTTACGTAATTTATTCAGCACAGAAAGCGTAATTCGGTCGTCCCCGCACAGCACACAGTCACAACCGCCATAAAGGACATCCTGTATTGAACGCGTAATATCGCTTTCGCTATTCATGTTTTCATAGATCATCAAATATTTTTTATCCGTTTTCATCGTTTCATACGCCTGCTTCACACCGAGAAGGCGCTTTTGGTTGACAATATGCTCCGGATTGCCATAAAGCAGTGCGATACGCTTTAAGCCCTTTCCGAGCAGATATCTTGTAAGCTCGCAGGCGGCCTCCTCATGCTTTGCGTCAACCTGTATAACCCTTTCGCCCTCATAAAGCCCAATTACAACAAACGGGAGCTTCTTTTCCATCAGAAACGCGACAGCAGGGTCATTTTGCATCGTTCTCGTCAAAATGACACCATCCACCTTTTTATTTGTCACGATCCGCTTCAAATTCTCAATGCTGCGCTCGGATGCCGTCGTAATAATCGCGTCGTAATCTGCGCCGGACAGGTATTCGCTGATACCAAGCAAGGCTTTCTGGAAAAACGGCATATCCTGCAGATAATCATCATCCGGCAACAACACACAGATATTAAATGTCCTGGACTGTGCAAGTCCCTTGGCGATCACACTCGGTTGGTAACCATGCGCCTCAATGTATGCATTCACCTTTTTTCTCGTTTCTTCCCCAATCCTGCCCTTGCCCGACATCGCTCTGGAAACCGTAGTTTTCGATACTCCCATCTCCCTCGCAATATCATTGATTGTCAGATTTTTCTTTTTCTCCTTCAAAATTACCCGCACCCCTTTTCCGTTATGATCCGATACAGCCTTGCCGTTTTTCATCCTAATGATAAATAAAATCTATATGCGCAATCGGTTGTTCATATTAATTATACCGGTCACTCATTTCTGTGTCAATAAAAGAAGTAACAAAAAAACATGCGACTCTCACTAAAAGTGTAAGAGAGCCGCACACTATCGGAATCCAATATTTTTCAATTATGTTTCATATCCGTCAGTCTATTTTTCTTTAAAGAATTTAAACATATTCTTAAAGAAAGCCAAACCTTTTTTGCTGTCGGCAGCTTCCGCGGAACGTATCCGGTTTTCAGGATGAATGCCACCCGTAAACTCCCGCTGCCCGCTTTCCATGCACTCCCGCTCATATTGATGATACTCGTGCAGCAGCTTCCGGTCGCGCAGCAGCCGATTATATTCCCGGTCATACTGCGCGTAGTAAAAGTCAAATTTGCCTCGGAGCAACTTGCGATATCTCGCATCGCTCTCGAAATCATCGCATACGATTTTGACATGCTCATAGAGAAGGAAAAAATCCTCCTGCCGGTATACAAGCCCGAATCGCTCCGGCCTGCAAAGCCGTAACGCATCCAGCGCTTTGGCGGCATCTTCAAAAATGCAATAAAGCTTTCCGATCTGAAACTGCACCCATGTGCTGTAATCCGTGTCCTCCGTTACCTTCCCCTTTAGCAGCCAGTAAATATCAAACGCTTGCTGATATTCCCCATCGATAAACAGATCGAGCGCCTCCGAAAGCAGCTCATTCACCGATTTAGAAACAGGCTGTGTCAAACAGACCGGCTCGACCAGCTTAATATTTTCGTAGCGTTTGTGTACACTGAGAAGCTTCTCCTGCTTCTCAATATCCCGCAGCAGCAGTTCGTCAATATCGTCTGCACCCGATGGTAACTGGTTACGATATTCCGCATATTTTTTCTGTCCCATATCAAAGCAGGACACTTCGTATTCGTCAAATACTTCCCCGACCTCCCGACCCGCGGCTTCCATTGCCTGCCTGTGGGTATCGGCATATTCCGCATCAATCCTGCCATGATAATAAATTTTTATTTGGCGTTCATATTTTTTCATCTTTTCATCCAAAAGGGCATGTCCAAAATGGATATAAAAATCAGCCTCATCTTCAATAAACTCTAGATTACACCGATAATACAAAGCAGCTGCCCGCTCATAATTCCCAATAAAATAATAAACCTCGGCAAGAGAAAACGCGCACCGTGTATAAAGCTGCTGCGCTCTGTCCGCATGCTTCAAAATGCGCTCATAGCGCTTTGCCGCTTCCTCAAGCTGCTCTATTTTTCTAAGATAGTCCGCCTCAGCCAGCCATTCCTCCAAGTCGGCATTTGCCTCTCTTGCAGAATCCTCCTCCATGATCAGCTCCGTCGCCTGCTCAAACGTTATAATCATTTCATCATGATAAATACACATGCTCCCCGTGTCAAAAATAATTCTCAGTCCATATCCGGCAAGCTTTTTATTGATTTCCCGCATCGCTTCATCAAATGCCGCATAGCTCGCAAACGGATCGATTTCCAGCCACTGCCTGAAAGCGTTGTTGATCATGCGGATCACACATGCCTCCGAAGAATCCTCTGCAAACCAAAGTAGCGGTTCCGTATTAATATCCCAGTCCTTCATCGGTTTATCCGTCGTCACCGCTTTTGTCATCATATTTAATTTTACGGAATGATTAGTTCCAAGCAGCACCAGCGTATCATCCGTTAGAATATATTTTGCACAAGAGCCGTAATTTCGATCCATCACAGCTACCGTCATATACATCCTGACATCCAGCTGTCTGTAAAGTTCAAATACGATCATAGCAGTTCCCCTTATCTACATCCACTCTATCACTATTGTATAGCCTTCCCATAGAGAAATCAAGAATTCAAATTTTTTTTATTTGATTGTATAAACTAAAAAATTCAGTTCATACTATTAACAGGTAATGAAGCAGAAGCATTACCGAAAAAATCATTGGACCCCTCCATTGATAATACAAAGGAAAATGAATACTTATCCTCCCCCTTGGTTCCCCATCACAACAGCGTGGTGGGGAATTTTTATGCACAGCCGCACGCAAAAAAAATTACCGAATGATGCAAAGGACCTTCCCGTCCATTCCAAATCATCTGTTAAACATCATGGCAAACTCTGTGCCCTTTCCCTGCACTCTGCGGATATGCACACTATACCGTATCCGGCTGTGTATTTGACATCTATGTTGAAATTTTCATAAAGATGTGCAGTTTTCAAAAACAGAGCCTACCGCCTGCAGTTTTTGCGCCAGATCCTCGCGGTAATTTTCATCTTTTCTGGAAAGGCTGTTGATCACACAACAGAAGTTTTTTTCGTATGCGGTAGCGTGAATATATTGCTCGTTTCCCAGATACATGGCAATATGACCGGGGAAAAACAACAAATCTCCTTTCCTTCTGTCGCAAGCAGGGATTTTTTTCACCGGAAAGCCGCTCTGGATCCGGGCATCCCGATAGATCAAAATTCCGCAGAAAAAATAACTCATAAAGGTCAGCCCTGAGCAGTCAATTCCGTCTGCTGTTTTTCCGCCCCAGCGATACTGAGCGCCAAGATACCGTCTTGCCCACTGCGTCAACTCCTCACGGAGCGCCTCCTGAGACTGTCCCGGACAGAGCCTCTGCCGCAGAAAATAATCTTTTGGTCTGTTCCGAAGAAGGAATGCATCGCTGTCCCTGCGTTCACCGAGGGCTACCAGCGGCAGAAAGCCACAGATTCCATCCGCTGTCCAAATTCTGCGGTAACCGTTCTCCTCATAATCCTCTCTTAAAAACACAAAGCTTCCGGCATACAAGGTCTGAAGTGCAATTCCCCTCACATTTGGGATATTCATTAAATCTACCCTTCCCGACCGAACCAGACGGCATTTTTGACCGACGCGCAGCTCTATATCCCGATCAGAGGCAGGGTGCAGAGAAGTTTCCTCCAGTAAGCCCTCATAGCCATAATGCGTCACCACTCTTAAAAGACTTCCCCTTTTCTCCAGTATGCCTACCGCCCATCCGGACAATACTTCGTCCGCGACAAGGGATCGCTCCATATCTGCTCCTTCTTCAAATGATAACTCATACAGATTCGTCTTCGGTGCGGAAACTATCCCAATGTCCATGCCCCATCCTCCACTTTTTCAAGTTCATAGGTTTTTCTGTTCTCCGTCTCACAACAGCTCCTTATAAACGCGCATCACATTCTTATAAAAAACAGCCTCAATTTCACTTTCATGAAATCCCTGTCGGCGCAGTTCCTCCTCCAGCAGAGGAAGCTTACTGCAGTCCGTCAGCTCGGAGGCTCCGCTAATTCCATCAAAATCAGAACCTAATCCGACGCATTCCAGTCCTCCGGTATTAACAAGGTAACGCACATGCTCCGCCATTTTGCTGACAGTACTTCTGCAGGAGGTCTCATGCTCCGCCTCCTTAGCAAGAAAGTCCGCATTGTAATTAAGGCCGATCACTCCGCCGCGCTGCGCCAGCTTCCTGATCATATCATCCGTAAGATTTCTGCTGTGTCCACATAGCGCCCTCGCATTTGAATGACTTGCCACAAACGGTTTCTTTGTATTCTGCCAGACATCATAAAAACCGGCATCCGATAAATGGGATACGTCGATGATCATCCCGATCCGCTCCATCTCCTTAAGAAAGGCAAAGCCCCTTTCCTTCAGCCCGCGTTCCGTCTCCGGGTAAAACCGGAATTGTTCGCCATTTTCCTCTTCTGCGGTACAGTTTGGGAAACCCAGCTCATTTTCATAATTCCAGACCAGCGTCATCATTCGAACCCCCAGACGGTACAGGCTGCGCAGCTGTGCCAGACTTCCCCCGCAAACGCTTCCCTCTTCTACCGTAAGCACTGCCGACATCTTTCCCAGTTCCCGATTTCTTTCAATATCGCGAAAGCATTTCACCACACCTATGATATCCGAATATTTTTCGATTTCCAGGTAAAAAAGATCGCTGAACCGCATAAAAGCCTCCAGCGGATCCGCATTTCGTTTCAAATGTACGAATATCGCGAAATTTTGCAATAAATAATTTCCTGCCTGCATCTTTTCCAGATCCATCTGCAGGGAATTATGAAGCAGATCTTCCTGTTCATCCGCATTTTTTCTATCCCATAGCTCCGTTATCGTATCACAATGCATGTCGGCTACTTTCAAATTGCAATTCTCCATTCCCTGTTTCCCCGAAAGAAACATCTTCATCTACCCTATTATTATATTCCGCAGGTTTTGAAATGGATGACTCATGCCCGCAAAAATTCTACTCCCACATTCAACATACGGCAAACACATTCATCACCACATAAGAAAGGAACTCAAATCTATGAATCAATTATAATGGCCTCATAAATTAAGACACTTTTTCGGACAGATTTTAATGAATCTGATATACTAAAATCAGTATGAAAGAAAGGATTCATTGCCATGTCCAGACAAAGAAGAAACTTTAGTGCCAAATTTAAATCGGACCTTGTTATCGAGCTGCTTAAGGGCGAGAAAGATCTCAATACCCTTGCAACTGAAAATAACATTCCTTGTCGTCCATATAAAGCCGGACTGTATGATGCTCTTTAAAAAAATTGCTGTCCCCAAATGCATGGAGCCCGGCAAACATTGTGCCATCTTTCATATGATGTCCATAGCTGAGCGTCATCGGATCTGAAAAGTCCTTGCTGTTATAAGTATCCGTAAAAATCATGTCGGCGCTGCTTCTTCTACTGCCGTCCGCAACTCCTCGTATTGCGTCAAATCCTTGTACTCCATGATTTTCAGCATAACAAAAACGGTAACCGAGCCTATCAGCACCGTCACCGCCAAGCTTATCAAAATCCTTCTGCCTTTCTTTTCAGCCATTCCCTAAATACACCTACTTGTTTTGACATTATTTTATTATGATTATATTCTAATAGATATTTAAATGTTTACTATAGAAGTACACTACTCAACTACTTTATCCACCATCTGAGTACCTGCAATATTGTATAATTGCATTATTACTAATGAGAGAGGTTCCATTTATGAATAATTTTGGAAATCGCCTGAAAGCACTTCGCACCAGAGACAATATGACTCAAAACCAGCTGGCACAGCGATTAAGCCTTACAAAATCTGTAATCAGCGCCTATGAAAACGGACAACGAATGCCGTCCTATGATGTACTGGTACATATTGCACGTATCTATAAAGTCAGCACGGATTATCTGCTTGGTATGAAAAGCAAACGCTTCATAGATCTTTCCGGTTTATCCGAAATACAAGTCGCTGCAATCATTACCATTGTGAAATCTATGAAAAATAACTAAAAAAGGCACAGACACCGTCCATCAAATGACAGTGCCTCCGCCTTTTTCTTTCTATTCTATTTCTATTTTACACCCAGCTTTTCCAATTCTGTGATGGCCGCGTCCTTTGTCGTAAAAACAATTCCATGCATACCTATACGTTTTGCACCATCAATATTTTCCTGCTTATCGTCTAGAAATACACACTCTGCCGGAATCAGCCCGTACCGATCGATCAACAGGTCATAAATTTCCGGATCAGGTTTAATCAGCTTCTCCCTGTAGGAAATCACCGCGCCATCCGTTTCCGCAACAAAGCTCAGCTTCTCCCCGCATTCCCGGTACGCCTTTTCGGAAAAATTTGATAAAATCAAAACACGGTAGCCCTTTTCCTTTAATTCTCGGATCCAACTATGCGTATAGTTATACGTCTCAATCGTATCGCTGACATTTTCAAACATCCGGCGGATCAGTCCTTCTATCTCCGGGTCATTGCCGATAAAAATCTGTAACAATGCCTCCTCGCTCAATGCGCCTTTATCAAACTGATTCCATGCATCATCCAGCACAGTCGCCTTTGCGAGCTTTAAAAACTGTTCCTCGGAATCACAGATGTTCCTGAAATGCTTTTCCCAGCAAAAAGCTGCCAGTACATTTCCGATGTCAAATACAATTGTTGTGATTTTCATAGCTTCCTCCAAATAATATCCTCTCTGCCCGGACCGTTGCTGATCATCGTAATTGGGAAGCCAATCTGCTTCTCCACAAACTCAATGTAGCCTCTGCAATTTTCCGGCAGCTCCTCATAGCTTCGGATGCCCCGTATCTCACACTTCCAGCCCGGCAGCACGGTAAGCACCGGTTTTGCCTTCTCAAGAAGTGTCGTTGTGGGAAAATCCGTCGTTACCTTTCCGTCAATTTCATAACCGGTGCATACCGGAATCTCATCAAGATAGCCAAGCACGTCAAGCACCGTAAAGGCGACGTCCGTCGTCCCCTGTATTCTGCAGCCATACTTAGATGCAACACAGTCAAACCAGCCCATACGCCTCGGTCTTCCGGTCGTAGCCCCGTACTCTCCGCCGTCACCGCCACGGCGCCTTAACTCATCGGCCTCTTCTCCAAAAATCTCGGATATAAAAGCGCCCGCACCAACCGCTGAGGAATATGCCTTGCATACGGTGATAATTTTCCCGATCTCATAAGGGGGGATGCCCGCGCCGATTGCACCATAGGCAGCAAGCGTTGAGGAGGAAGTGACCATCGGATAAATGCCGTGATCCGGATCCTTTAAGGAGCCGAGCTGTCCTTCCAAAAGCACCTTCTTGCCTTCCTTGACCGCATTCCATAAATAAAGGGACGTGTCACATACATATGGTTCCACCATTCCTTTATATTCTATCAGAGTATAATACAGTTCGTCCACCGTAATCGGGTCTTTTTGATAAAGATTGACAAGCATGACATTTTTAAGTTCGCAGACGCGCGCGAGCTTTTCCTTCAGTTCCTGCTCACTGCCAAACAGCTCACTCACCTGAAGGCCGATTTTTGCATACTTGTCGGAATAAAATGGAGCAATGCCTGATTTCGTAGAGCCAAATGACTTTCCTGCCAGCCTCGCCTCCTCATACGTATCAAACGCGATGTGATATGGCATAACAATCTGCGCCCGATCAGAAATCAAAAGCCTTGGCGTCGGTACGCCCTTCGCAGTGATATCCGCAAGTTCCTGAAACAGAACCGGAATATTCAGCGCCACGCCGTTTCCGATGATGCTTGTCGTATGATCATAAAAAACCCCTGATGGCAATGTGTGCAGGGCAAATTTCCCGTAATTATTCACAATCGTATGTCCCGCATTTGCGCCGCCCTGAAAGCGGACAATGATATCCGCATCCCTTGCAAGCATATCCGTAATTTTTCCTTTGCCTTCGTCTCCCCAGTTTGCACCGACAATTGCTTTTACCATAACTGCATTCCTCCTATATTCCGTAAGCGCTGTTTATTTTTTACTTTGTCACTATATCATGTTTTATACTATAAATAAAATTAATATTATTTATATGAATCATTAGTATTGCTTATGCTTTAAATTTGCAGTATGATAGTCGGGAAGATAAAGCAACCATTTTAAACATCCCATTAGTAAAAGGACGGGCATATGACAAACAACCTCGAACTATACAAAGTATTCTATTATGCAGCCAAAATAGGGAGCATCACAGGAGCTGCCGCCGCACTTTCCATCACGCAGCCTGCCGTCAGCCAATCAATGAAACAGTTAGAAGGGCTGCTTGGCGTCAAGCTGTTCACAAGAACCGCAAAGGGAATCCGCTTAACACACGAGGGAGAGACGCTGTTTCCCTATGTTGCAAAGGGCTATGAAAGCATCAGTCAGGGCGAACAAAAGATCAGGGAGCTTCTCGATCTCGATCTCGGGGAAATCCGCATCGGGGCAAGTGACATGACACTAAAATATTATCTGCTGCCTTATCTGGAAAAATTCCATGTGCAGTACCCTAAAATTAAAGTAACCGTCTATAATTCTCCGACACCGGAGACGTTATCGGCAATGGCGGAAGGAAAAATTGACTTTGGCATTGTCAGCTCCCCGCTCCCTGCCAAGCTGGATCTGACTATAAAAAAAGTGCGTGCGATACATGATATTTTTGTGGCAGGAAGCCGGTTTTCGCATTTAAAAGACCAGCAGCTGCCCTATCAAATCTTAGAGCATCTGCCGGTTATCTGTCTGGAAAAAAATACAAGCACCCGCCGTTATATTGATTCCTTTTTAAAAGAGAAAGACGTCGCCCTTGCGCCGGAATTCGAACTTGCCACGAGCGATATGATCGTCCAGTTCGCACTTCGCAATCTCGGCATCGGCTGTGTCATGGAGGATTTCGCAAAGGAAGCTCTCGCAGGCGGCGCGCTGTTCTCGCTGACCTTTTCCGAAGAGATTCCCGCGCGCAATTTCTATGTCGTCAACCGCAGCAATGAAATTCCCTCGCCTGCAGCAAATGCGCTGATCTCGCTGTTAAACTAATAGGAAACGCCTTTATACGTTAATTTCTGCCGTCACACCAAGCAGCTCTTTATTAGCCGCAAGCAGCGGATTGACAATTTCCTTCAGGAACGTCTCGACCTGTTCCTTTGCTCGCCCCGTATATCTGGCGGGATCCATCGCTTCCTCGAGCTGTGCAAGCGTCATGTTAAACGCCGGGTCTTCTGCAATCAGCTCTAAGAGATTATTTTCAAGCCCTCTCTGCTTTACATTTGCTCCGGCCTCCATCGAAAGCTCGCGGATGCGCTCATGCAGCTCCTGCCTGTCACCGCCCGCTTTCACCGCATCCATCATGATATTCTCGGTTGCCATAAACGGCAGCTCACTTCTCAAGCGCTTTTCGATGACCTTTTCATAGACGACAAGTCCATCCACGACATTCAGACACAGATCCAAAACGCCATCGACAGCTAAAAATCCCTCCGGGATGCTTAAACGCTTATTCGCCGAATCGTCCAGCGTCCGCTCAAACCACTGCGAAGCTGAAGTAATCGCCGGGTTCAGGGCATCGACCATTACATATCTTGACAACGAAGCAATCCGTTCCGAGCGCATCGGATTCCTTTTATATGCCATTGCCGAAGAACCGATCTGGCTTTTCTCAAACGGCTCTTCCACCTCTTTTAAATGCTGTAACAGACGGATATCATTAGAAAATTTATGCGCGCTCGCCGCAATACCTGCAAGCACATTGATAACCCGTGTATCGATCTTGCGGGAATAGGTCTGCCCCGACACGGGATAGCAGTCTGAAAATCCCATTTTCTGCGCAATCATCGGATCAATTTTGTCGATTGTCTCCTGATCCCCGTCAAACAATTCCAAAAAGCTTGCCTGTGTTCCTGTCGTCCCTTTAGAGCCGAGCAGTTTCATCGTACTGAGCACGAAATCCAGATCTTCCAGATCGAGCAGAAACTCCTGCATCCAAAGTGCCGCGCGCTTCCCGACCGTCGTCGGCTGTGCCGGCTGAAAATGCGTAAATGCAAGTGTTGGCAGCGCCTTATATCGGTCTGCAAATCCCGCCAACTTTGCGATCACGTTGAGCAGCTTCTTCCGAACGAGCTTCAATGCTTCGGTCATCACGACAATATCCGTATTATCTCCCACATAGCAGGAGGTCGCGCCTAGATGGATGATGCCCTTTGCTTTGGGGCATTGCACACCGTAGGCATACACATGGCTCATCACATCATGGCGCACTTCCTTTTCACGCGCCTTCGCCACCTCGTAATTGATATCCTCCGCATGTGCTTTCAACTCGTCGATTTGCTCCTGCGTGATAGGCAGCCCCAGCTCCATTTCTGTTTCCGCAAGCGCAATCCAAAGCTTTCTCCACGTTCTGAATTTCATATCTGGGGAAAAGATATACTGCATTTCCCTGCTGGCATACCGTTCCGACAACGGACTTTCGTATCTGTCTGTCATAGTCCTGCATTCTCCTTTATTTATCTGTTACTCAAGACCCAGTCTTCTGAATACTTCCTGATAAGCCTCCTCGACATTGCCCATGTCCCTTCTGAAACGATCCTTATCCAGCTTCTCATGCGTATGCACATCCCACAAGCGGCAAGTATCTGGCGAAGTCTCATCAGCAAGAATAATCTGCCCTTGATATCTGCCAAACTCGATCTTAAAATCGACAAGCTCAATATCTGCCTGTAAAAAATAAGCCTTTAACACATCATTGACTTTAAACGCGTACTTTTTGATTGTATCAATTTCCTCCTGCGTCGCAAGCTCGAGTGCAAGCGCAAAATAATCGTTAATCAACGGATCACCGAGCTCGTCATTTTTGTAGCTGAACTCGATCGTCGGCTGCTTAAACGGCGTGCCCTCTGCTACGCCAAGACGCTTGGAAAAGCTGCCTGCCGCAATATTTCTGACAATGACCTCAAGCGGAACGATTTCGACCTTTTTTACCGCCGTTTCACGGTCGCTCAGCTCCTCGATCAGGTGTGTCGGTACGCCTTCCTTCTCAAGCAGCTTGAACACATGGTTTGTCATGCGATTGTTGATCAAGCCTTTTCCGACAATCGTCCCCTTCTTTTCCCCGTTAAAAGCTGTCGCATCATCCTTATAATCGACAATCAATACATCCGGATCCTCGGTCTTAAAAACCTTTTTTGCCTTTCCTTCATAAAGCAGTTCCATTTTTTCCATAATTTTATATTCTCCTTTCGAGCTTTTCACTCGTTAATTTAATAATTTCTTATTATATAGCAATTATTAACAAAAAATAGTTGTATTTTACTGAAAATATATTATAATCAAAGGAAGCCAGTTAGTAATTGCATCATTTATGGAACAGAGGTATTGGTATGAAAGAAAAAAGAGCCGACCGGCGTTTAGAGCTTGGCATCAAGCTTTCTATCTCAGATTTGTACAAAGAAAATACGAACACAATCATGGATATTTCCTCTCCGATCGAGGTCACCGATATTTCGGCAAAGGGCATCGGCTTTATTTCCGAATGCATTCTTCCCATCGGGTATTATTTCATTGCAAACCTGGAATTAGATCGAGAGCTTCCGCAAATCATCACCGACGTCAGGATCATCCGCAGCTCCGCCATCGACAATATCCGCTACCAGTACGGCTGTGAATTTGTTTCGATTTCTCCGCGCGTCAAGCAGATGCTGCTCGACTTTGAAAAGAAGTTAAAAAAAGCGCAGGATCCCGACTGATCTCAGCTCGTCATCCTTCCGACAAAAGCTTTTACACGCTCATTGTCTGAGGAAAATATTTCCTCCGGTGTTCCTTGTATTTGAATAACCCCGTTTTCCATAAAGATAATTCTATCCGAAAGCTCTCTCGCAAACTGCATTTCATGCGTCACGATAATCATTGTCATATGCTTTTTCGCAAGCTCCCTAATTACCCGCAGCACCTCTCCAGTAAGCTCCGGATCAAGCGCCGAGGTCGGCTCGTCAAAAAACAGCACCTTGGGCTTTAGTGCGAGTGCTCTTGCAATCGACACTCTCTGCTGCTGTCCGCCCGACAGCTGATAAGGATACGCATCCGCTTTATCAGGAAGTCCCAGCTGGTTGAGCAGCTCCATTGCCTCGGCCTTTGCTTTTTCCTTTGGTATTCCAAGCACGCAAACCGGAGCATCCATAATATTTTTTAGCACCGTATAATGCGGAAACAAATTAAAATTCTGAAATACAAGTCCGAAATATCGTCTGATTCTTTTCAGCTCTGCATTTGATGCATAAATGCTCTTTCCATCCTCGTCTTTCCATGCCGCCTTCTCTCCGAGATAGGATAACTCGCCCGATTCCATCTTCTCGAGCATCGTCGCACAGCGAAGAAGCGTTGACTTTCCGGAACCGGACGGGCCGATGATCGAAACAACCTCTCCCTCCGTAACAGATAAGGAAATATCTTTTATGACCTCCAATTCATCAAAGCACTTCTGCATATGATTAATTTCCAGCAGATTCACGGGCACACCCTCCTTACCTATAATAAGACAGCTTCTTTTCCAGCTTTTCCATTGTAAACGCGACAATAAGATTAAATAAATAATAAAATACCGCCGCAATGACAAACGGCATCATCGTCGCCTGCGCGGCCACAATCGCCTTAGCGACCGTAAACATTTCCGAAACCGCAATAACAAACGCGAGCGAGGTATCCTTTACAAGTGTAATTACCTCATTCGTCACTGGGGGGAGAATCCGCTTGATTACCTGCGGTAAAATGATCTTTACAAACGTCTGCCTCCTGCCGTAACCGAGTACCTTTGCCGCCTCATACTGTCCGATCGGCATCGATTCGATTCCGCTGCGATAAATTTCCGCAAAATAAGCGGCGTAATTCAGCACGAAACCAATAATGACAGCAATAAAACGATATGCTGTCGTGATTCGGATCCCAAACAAAAAGAAAGGCCCGAAGAAAACGACCATGAGCTGCAGCATCAGCGGCGTTCCTCTCATAATAGAGATATACACCTTCGTTACAGTCCGGACAACCGCGTTTTTAGACATCCTGCCAAACGCAAGCACAAGTCCGAGAGGAAGCGAAAAAACAAGTGTCAGCACAAAAATTTCCACCGAAGTTAGCATCCCGCTCAAAAGCTGTAACAACATTGCTCCAATGCTCATGATCTATCCTCCAAACCCCTATATGTAAACTATTTTCCAAGCAATATGGAATCCGTCAGATCCCATTTCTCTGCAATCGTACCAAATGTACCGTCTGCTGCCATCTCGTCAAGTGTCTTTTGCACCGTATCGCGAAGAGCGGTATTACCCTTTAAAAAGCCGACGCCATATATCTCGGAAACAAGCTCGTCATCTACAATCACGTAGGCATCGTCTCTGGCCTCGATCTGGTATTTCGCAACGCCGATATCCAGCGCGACTGCATCGACAGCACCCGCCTCCAAATTTAAAAATGCCGTGTTGTAATCGGGAACAACGGTCAATTCCTTGAACGAAGCAAGTAGATCCTTGCTGTCCTCAGAGTTCAGCGCTTCAAGTGCCGACGAATCTGCCTGTGTCGCAACGGTCTTTCCTGCCAGATCCGCCTGGCTTGCGATACCGGAGTCCTTGCCTACGACAAATACCTGACTGTTGTCCACATAAGGCTCCGACCATTCGTACTTGTCAAGCCGCTCGTCGCTCATCGTAAAACCGTTCCAAATACAATCGATCGAGCCGGACGACAGCTCCATGTCCTTAGAATCCCAATCAATCGGCTGCAGCTTAATCTCCCAGCCGTTTCTGCTTGCAACCTCTGCCGCAAGATCCAAATCAAAGCCTACATAAGCGCCTGTTTCATCCTGATAGCCGTAAGGCGGGAAATTGGCATCAAAGCCTACCGTAAATGTCCCGTCATCCTTTTTTCCGCACGCGCTCAGCACGCCAAGCGCCATCGTGAGTGCGAGCACCAACGCAATTTTCTTTTTCATAATAGGTTCCTCCTCTGAGATAATCTGCACCGTTTACTGCGATCCGATAATTTATCACAGTAAATTGTTACCCCGCCATAGTATCATGATTTTCTTTAGAAATCAACCATTTATTCGTACTGACTCACAATCGCAAGTATTTCGCGTGCGTATTGGGGATAGTCTTTTACAATCTGTTCGACTTCCTTTTTGGAATCTTCTAAATTATATAAATTAAAGTCAATGCCCTTGCGCAAACACTGACGCTGGATGATCAGGCTGTGCCTCATTTCCTTCAGCTCTTCCTCATAAACCAGCACGCCCGGCTGATAAATCCATACGGCCGGTTCTGTCATACGATAACGACCCAAGAGAAGCAGAAGATCCTTGCGTGCCTGCTCCATTTTCAAGGCAACCGTTTCCGTATGCGAACGTGCTTCCTTTTCCTCCAAATATTTTTCCCACATGTAACTTAGCTCATAGAAATTGTTGACCTTGTATTTCGTATAAGTGTAATCGATCAAGTTCGTAATATTTACATATTTTACCTTAATTGTATTTTGCAGTGTAATGACCCTGTTCAGCTTTTTTTCTGCCCGCGTCTGGCCGTCCTGTGCACTGCGGTATAAGACGCTGATCGCAGTCAGGGCGACGGCTGTCACGGCAGCCATAATAAAATACCCAAGCTTGACGTTCATCCGCGGCAGAGAGGCTTTTAAAACGATGAGCAGACAGACTGCAAGCACCGCAACAAATAGGATAATCACCGCAAACGTCTTTGCGCCTGCCGCTTTTTCATTCTCTTCCTTATGCCGAAAAGCAAGTGCGCCTTTTTCGCCTTCTAATAGGTTTAAATCGCGGCGCACCGTCATCTGGTAGTCTTCGTTTTTCTTAAGCCTCTCCAAAATCTGCGGAATTTCGTCCTCCATCCGCTCCATCTCCCGGTACTGCGCCTCAGTGATCTTGCTCACCGGACGCTCATAAGCCACCTCTTCCTCTTCTATTTGTATAATTTTCATTGCAAACTTCTTAATTTCATTCCGGTTCGTTACCGGAAGTGCGGACAGCTCGTCTAAGTCCGTCAGCCGCTCCGTCACAAGCTGGTACTCCGTCTTCTGTGACTCGACTTCCTTTGAGGAGGCCGTCATCCGTTCGCAGCAGTCTCGAATATAACGCTCACGCTCCTTGTAGTCCAGAATATTTAAATTGCTCCTACGCTTCGAGGCACGCCCCAGCACATCGAGCATGGATTTGGCATTCTCTCCTTCCTCTAACTCAAGAAGAAAGTCGTCCTCCTCTTCCTCTTCAAAACCAAGCTTTTCCTTTATAAAACGGAATAAATGAAATTGAAACGGCTTCATAGTTCCCCTTTCTGAATGCCCGAATACCTATCTGCCACGTACAATCATATTTTTTCTGTATTCCTGCTTCCAGTCATTCAGCGTATTTTCAATACTCTCATAATACTCACTGATTCTTCCCGCATTTTGCAGCACCTTTGTTTCCTCAAGCGCCTTCGCATAAGCGGAATCAGGCGAATGGAGGCGGCTTTGGTTCATGCGTTCCTCCACTTCCTTTACAATCTCTGTGTCATAGCCATATTGAAGCAGCATACGGTCATATTTCTCCTTGCGTATGGAAAGCCGCATCGCCGCCAGATACTGGATCAGGCTTTCTTTGTTCTCATGGATCTCATAAGCCTCTCTATAACAGCCTGCTGCCTTCTCAAATAGGAAAAGCTGCGCATACGCCGTTCCCGTATTATGTACAATCGCCGCATAAAGCTCTGGCTCCTCCTCCCGCTTAAGACACTGCTGCGCATACAAGTATTCATCGATTGCAAGCGTATATTTCTTAGTCCGCAGAAGATTATCCCCGCGTGCCTTGCGTTTTTGTGCAAAACCCAAACCCGCATTGTTCATTAGCACCTGCTTGACCTGTCCGATTTCCTCCTCGCCGCAGTAAAAGGTCTCCTCTAAAATCGACGTGACGAATTCGCCAAGGCTGCTTCCTTCCTCAATAAGCAGCCGCAGCTTTGCGGCAAGCTCCTTTAACTTTAACTGCTTTTCGAGAAATACACATAGCCTTTCTTCCATCAGATCCTGATCGAGCACATATGCATTCTGTACAAGGCAAAAGCAAAGCTCCTCGATGGAATAAACATTCGTCCCAAGTCCGGCAATATAATAAGGCGTTGTCGATAATTCTCCTATACATAAAATCAAATCTGTCACTTCTGCCACCCCTGAATGATATAGTTAGATCGGATCACGCAAGATCCAATTCCTTGTCCCAAATTCTTCCGGAAGCAGGATAAAGCTCTCCAAGACCTAAATCGTAAACCCTTGCAAATATTTCCGTCTCTGATTGAAAACTCACCTTAAGATGCAGTCTCGTCGCCTTCTTAGGCCGCTCAGGAATTCCCGCAAGCTCTATCAATACCTCCTGCCGCTCCTTGCCGTCAAGCGGCGTGATCACAAGCGGCACCTCATTCTTTCCATTTAATAAGAAATCGATTTGCGCCGCTGCGTCATACCAGTTTTCTCCGGCGTCCGCCAACGCAATATACTCCTCTTTTCCCTGATGGAACATTTGAATCCCCAAGTTAAATTTGAGCTTATCTTTACCCAGAAATACATAGTTTTTATTCAGCTCACACGGCATAATTTTGTCCTTGGCACAATAACAGGCACCCTTGGAATATAAATTTTTTCCCTGAAAGACCCGTTTCCCCATGCAAAGGTATTTCAAGGTCTTATCACACCATGCTTCCTCGAAGCCCTCTCCGAGCAGAAACACCGTTCCGACCGTTTTCCCTGAAAAAACCTCATGCATCGTTCGAAGCACATATTCATCAAGCCGCTCTTCCTTCTCTCCTGAGGGTTCTCCCTCCATCATGAGCTGCGGCATCTTGATTTCCGTAAAGTCGGTTCGATCTACAAATGAAACGACAGGCGCTGTCCTGTGGTTCATCCAAAGTCCATAAGAGCGCATATACTGATCCGAATAATCAAAAATAAACACCTCATTCTGCCAAAGCTCTTTAGGCTGATGCAGAATATAATAGTAAGCGCTTTCCTCATATGTCTGGAAATATATTTTCGCACGATCAATTGGAATCGCCTCCGCAATCCGATCAAGTACCTCGATTGTGCGGCCCTCCAGCGTATCGACTGTAAAAATCATCGCCTCCACCTGCTCCGGAGCCGTCAGCACCGACAGAAGATTAAGCGTTCGCCTGACAAACAAAATCAACAGCTCAACGCTGTCGTAGGCTTCACCCTCCAGCTCGATTTTGGCACCCGCCCGTGCAAAGCTCAACAGCTTCCCGACAAGCGTCCCTTCTCCGTGAGTTACGACACGTTCCGCCTCCTTGCCGTAATACCACTGGCTGACCTCCTTGCGCTTGCACAAGACGGTAGGGATGCCGAGCTTTTCTTCTTCAGAATCGGAAATGAGCGTCTCCGGCACATTCCTATTCAGTTCGTAATAACTGATCTGCGACATGCGGTCATTCAAATCGTATCCGATCACATATCCCGTCTTTTCTTCCCCTGTCTCAGCCGACACGATATCCCTCCATTCTTTAGTGCGCAAGATCCTTCGCAGCTACAGAAGCGTAAAGATCTGTTCCGTAAAATAATCTGCTTCCACATATTCCTCCATCAGCTTGATGAGTGTACTGTCATCCTGCAGCATCTTGGAAACGACCATATCGTTCAAAAGGCTGTAACGCGATTCGCCTCCCTCCGACGCCGTATCGGAAATCCGTACAGTATCGCTGACAGTCAATTGCTCTCTGCCGCCCTTTTCCTCGGTAATATAATATTGCAGATTTTCTCCGAAGAACAGAATAAATTCCTTGGAAAATACGCCGCCGAACATGTTACGCATTTCCTCCGTATGGTACACATCCCCGGAAGCGTCCTGCCCTTCCAGAATATAATGCATCACGACCCGATTGCCCGGATTTGTACGGTATTCGATAATCGCTTTATCGGAAAAGGAAGCAAGCTCCGGCACAATCGGAATGAACCCGCTGAAGAAATTGAAATAAATATTCCGATGCAGGAAATTCTTCAAGAAGCCGATCAGCATTTCCCGAATTCGCTCACTGTAGTTCTTCTCTTCCTCCGCATAATACTTTAAGAGAGCCAGACGACAGGCATCATTCAACTGCTCGCCGATCCGGTAGTTATTGACAAGGTGTCTGAATACACGGCTGTCCGTCATACGCTCCTTTGTAAAATAATCATAAGCACAGTAGGACAGGTAAGCCAACTCCACCTTTGTGCTCGCTCCGCGCCGTAAATAATCTTCAAAAATTTCTTCTTTTTCACCTACCGTCGTACGAGTATACAGCATTTGAACGATCAGGTTTTCCATCAAGGAGTAGCAATCTACATCAAACTGCCTTGCAGCCTTCCACAAATCCCGCAGCTCCTTCGTCAGTCCGTTAAAGTTTTCGACGAGATATTTGAGAGTCAGGCTGTCATACTTGCCGTGCTTAAATGCATAATAGGACACCTTGACGAGCATTGCATCCGGTATCTGCTCCCTTTTGTCGATCATATGGCTGCATATTTTTACGCATGTCTTTGAGGATACTTCCTCTGCGCCATAAATCGAAATCAGCCCGTATGCCTCCTCGTACATGCCCCTTCGCACAAAAAAATTAATGACCTCCGCTCGGTCTTTGGCGTTTAGCACTTTCGCATCAATATTTACGAGAAATTCATCGAGCGTCGTGAGCTGATCCTGATCATAGTAATAGTGCAGAAGTCCCATGCGGATATCTCGTTTGAAGCTCTCCCTTACCTCCCTTGATTCCACAAGCTCCCTGCACAGATCGGCATTCTCCTCTCCCACAACAACATAATGCCGTTTTCCTTCACAAAGATAGAGAAAAAAATACAAATTATTGTTTACATAATGTTTGATGGCTGAAAGATAGGGTAAGTCATTCATCAGCCTATGAATCTGTGTTTCCTCCACAAGTGTCCGCTTACCCTCCACATCTTCAAACAGCACGGTACTGCTGTCGCTATACAGGCATGGATAGGCATAAAGGTTTTCAACAGGATACTCCCGTTCCCCGCAAAACTGCTCCTGAATGACAATCACGCGCTTCACGCTGCTGTCGGGGGCCGTAACCTCGCAGGTAAAGAGCAGTCTAGCCAAGTGATTTGCCATATCCGGCTTGATCATTTCCACGAACAGCACATCCTCATATACTATGGCTAAATTTGCGTCGATGCGCTCTTTCTCAATCTGTTCCACAGCAAATACAAGCATCTGATCCCTGTAAGATTCATACAACTCCGTAATCCTTTTCTTATGCCGGATCACATTTGCGTAAAGAAACGCGAGACGGGTATCGTCAAGATGATTGTGGAACCCGAAATACAGCAGCACAGATTTCGGCAGCAGTTCCTGATAGCTGAGCGGTATCGAAAGCATAAAATATTCATAAAGCTTTGTAATACGAAGATCGCATTCGACCCCCCTGTTATACCATTTGAAATATTTGACATCGGTCTTTTCTCCCTTAATTAAAAGCGAGCAAATCACGTGTACAAGCGCCTCGTCCTCCGCAATTTTATACGCCCTCATCAAGAACTTTAACAGCATGTCCGAATAGGTCTTTTGATGACCCGCCAAATAAATTAGCTGCTTTAAGAGCTCCCTGTCCAGTTTTCCATTTTTGATCGCCAGAAGCAGCACCTGAAGTTCAAAATCAGTCAGCTTATTCAGCGTGACGGGATTGGCTGCATAATAATTATATGCCTCAATATACAGGATCGGGCTAAAGCATCTTCCCTCAAACTGCCGCTCGAGCAGCGCAATTTTTTTGGGAGAATTCCGGCTCATCTCCTCATCCAAATATAGTAACGTCCATAAAATATAAAAGCTGTTTTTATTTTTATTGAAAAGCTCAAGCACGACGTCCGCCACTTGATTGGTGTATTCCTCATTTCGCTCGCACAACGTCGTCAGATATAAATAGTAACAATAATATGCGCTCGGTGCCTGATCAATCTGCATTTCATTCCCGACATGCTCAAGAATCCATCTCGCTTCATGATAACGTTCTTCCACAAGCAGAAGCTGTGCCTGAAAAAGCCGGGAAACCGGATTTTTATCATCGAGCGCATTCATACGCTCTACAACTTTCATCGACTCCCTCACCCATGAACTGACACCAATCTGCTTTGTCCGAAATGAAATATACTGACGCATCAGGCGACAGGTCAGCTTATTTTTTTCCCTGCGTTCAAAGCGCGCCGCTTCGTTTCGCTTTCTCCGGCCGGCCGTAATCGCAACCGAAAGCGTCTGGGTATCGCCTTTTAGCAGGATTCTTCCAAAATTCTTCCCTTCATGAAGGCGTTCTTCTTCAATATAAAAAATAAGTTTATGCTCATTTCCAAGAAAATCATCATTGCACAGACTCTTTTTTTCCAAACGTAAAAAATCATTGTCGACCGACAGCTCCAAATGAATATAGCCCCATGTAGACTTACGCAAAATTACCTCGCAGCGAAGCTCTTCTGTCACATCGGTAAACTCATAAGCCGACCGATCCAAACTGTAAACGACAGGCTGCTTTTTATTGACAGCAACTAAAAATAAGTCCACGCTTTGCTCGTTTACACCAAGCTCGCTAAGCCCGCAGTATTTGTCAAGGTGAATCCGGTCATTGCCTTCAAAAACCTGCATAAATTCCGGGGAATAAAAGAGCCGCACAGCCTCTTCCCAATTAGATTGCGCCTGATTGGTAAAGTGAAACAGATTTCTGACATTGCCTAGGGAGCTTTCGATCACACTGTGAATAATTGAAAATACGAAGGGGATATAATATTCGCCGGCACTCGAAACGATCTGGATGTCGCCCTTAATAATATCGCCCGGCTCTAAGCCCGTCGGATCAAAAATAAATTTGATTTCCTTTTCCACCTCTTCAAAATAATTCATCCGGCACACAAGGCGCATGTTCGACGTGAAAATATTTCCTTTGACAAGTGTGCCGTCCAGACTCCGCATTGTAAAAGAGCTCTCGTAAAGCTCTCCCACAGGCAGACTTGCCTCAATTTTAGATACAGAAAAACCGAGCTTTCCGTTATCATACTCGAAAA
Organism: uncultured Lachnospiraceae bacterium; assembly: GCA_964566545.1. Taxonomy (GTDB): domain Bacteria; phylum Bacillota; class Clostridia; order Lachnospirales; family Lachnospiraceae; genus JAEYFP01. Next base: position 53,303 of record CAZMIX010000002.1, read on the forward strand.
ACCCGTTTAACAATTTGTCTACAATCTCCCGCAAGTCACTCACCACACTCTGCCATTGATATTGTTATTAACCTTGATTTTTTAGGAAATTACACTATAATAAAGTATAACATAATTACGACAACATTCGCAATGAAAAGATAGCAGAAAGAAGAGGCGTCCTATGTTACAGCATGTTGACCATTTTCATGGAAGTGATTTAGAAAAAATAGAACAGATCTACGGCATCAAAAAAGAAAATATCACGAGCTTTTCGGCAAACGTCAACCCGCTTGGTCTCTCCGGACAGCTCAGGGCTTCCCTTGCCGAGCATCTGGATGTAATTACGAGTTATCCTGACAGAGAGTACACCGCGCTGCGCAAAACGATCGCAGCCTACTGCGGTACGGAGCATGAGCATATCCTTGTCGGAAATGGCTCGACGGAGCTGATCTCCCTGTTCATTCAGATGGAGCACCCCAAAAAAGCGCTGATCATCGGACCGACCTATTCCGAATATGAGCGCGAGGTCTCTTTAGGCGGCGGCACAAGCCTTTATTTTCCGCTCAAGGAATCCGCGGATTTTAAGCTCAACCTGGAAAAACTCGAAGCGCAGTTAAACGAGAGCATCGACCTGCTCATCCTCTGCAACCCGAACAACCCGACATCCTCCGCGATCACCCGCTCCACAATGCGCTCGATTCTGGACATGTGCAAGCAGCACGGCATTTTTGTTATGGTCGACGAAACTTATGTCGAGTTTACGGACAATTACGACGCGATCAATGCGGTGCCGCTGACATCCTCCTATAACAACCTCATCGTCCTGCGCGGCATCTCCAAATTTTTTGCGGCGCCGGGACTGCGTCTTGGCTATGCGGTCACCGGAAATATGGATTTGATCAAGATGATCAATTCCCATAAAAATCCATGGACGATCAATTCTCTTGCCGAAGCCGCCGGAAAACTTATGTTTACGGATAGGGACTATATCGAACAGACAAAATCCCTCATCTCCTCGGAGCGCAGGCGAATCGTCGCGCGTCTTAAGGAAATGAAGGATTTCAAGGTTTATGAACCGACCGCAAATTTTGTGCTCGTGCGCATTCTGCGCGAGGAACTCAACGCGGACATTCTTTTTGATCAAGCGATCCGTCAAAATATGATGATTAGAAACTGTGCTTCGTTCCCGTTTCTGGACAACAAATATTTCCGCTTTTGCTTTATGCTGCCCCAAATGAACGATAAACTGCTAAAGTGTATCGAAGACGCTTAAAAATTTCTATGAATTCGCCTCGTATACCTTGGAGCCTTCCAGCAGGCAGAACCCATTTTCCGTAAGCACTCTCTCTGCGCCCTCGATGTCACGGATCTTCATGATCATCGAGGCGTATTCATTTGTAGAAAGCACATACATGTACTCGATATTAAAATCCTTGACCGCCGTTAAAAGCTCATGCAGGGAGCCTGGCTGATTGGAAATGCGCACAGCCAGCACATCCGTCGTCTTGGCAGAAAGCCCTTCCGCCTTCAGCGCCTCCTTTGCTCGTTCCGGTTCCGAAACGATGAGGCGCAGAAGCCCGAAATCCACCGACTCCGCAAGGCTCAACGACGTAATATTAATACTGTTTTTCTTTAAAACCTCAGTTACCTTCTCAATACGTCCTTCTTTGTTCGCAATAAATACCGTAACCTGTTTTACCGACATCACATCACCCTCCTATACAAGCTTCCTGTTATCAATGACTCTCTTTGCCTTTCCTTCGCTTCTCGCCAGCGTTCTCGGCTCTACAAGCGTTACCTTGACCGCCAGACCGAGTGCCTGCTTTAATTCATGTGTGATTTTCTTCGTCAGCGCTTCCAGACCCTTCATGTCATCATCGAAATAGCGTTCCTGAACCTCTACCTGTACCTCCAGCGTATCCTGATGGTTGATTCTGTCCACGATCATCAGGTAATTCGGCGTCGTCTCATCCACCTCTAACAGCGCAGCCTCCACCTGTGACGGGAATACGTTGACCCCACGGATAATCAGCATGTCATCGGAGCGTCCTTTGAATCTGGAAATTCTCGCAAGGCTCCTGCCGCATTCGCAGCGGCTGTAATCGATGCTCGTCAAGTCCTTTGTGCGGTATCTGATGAGCGGCAGCCCTTCCTTTGTCAATGTCGTAAATACAAGTTCGCCTATCTCGCCTTCACTGATCGGCTGCAGCGTCTCGGGGCTGATAATTTCAGGCAGGAAATGATCCTCATAAACATGCAGACCCTTATGGAAGCTGCAATCACACGCAACGCCCGGTCCCATGACCTCCGACAGTCCGTAAATATCAAATGCGTTGATATGCAGACGGTCTTCTATCTGAATGCGCATGTTTTCCGTCCACGGCTCCGCGCCGCAGATCGCAGCCTTCAGCTTGATCCTGCCGATCGCGTCTTCAGCCTCAAGCGTCTCCGCAATATGCAGCAGATAGCTCGGCGTACAGGCGATGGCGGTCGCGCCAAAATCCTGCATCATATCGATCAGCTTTCTCGTGTTGCCCGTAGACATCGGGACAACCGTCGCGCCAAGATGCTCCGCGCCATAGTGCGCGCCGAGTCCGCCTGTAAACAGCCCGTAGCCGTATGCCACCTGGATGATGTCCGATTTTGTGATGCCTGCCTGTGAAAATGCGCGCGCCACACACTCCGACCATACCTCGATATCCCTTCTCGTATAGCCGACGACAGTCGCTTTTCCGGTTGTGCCGGAGGAAGCGTGGACCCTGACAATTTCCGTCATCGGTACCGCAAACAGACCGAACGGATAGTTTTCGCGCAGATCATCCTTTGTCGTATAAGGAAGCTTATTCACATCCTCAATTCCCTGGATGTCGCCCGGCTCCAAACCGACCTCCTGCATTTTCTTACGGTAAAACTCCACATTATGGTAGACCCGATCTACCAGCTTCACGAGCCGTGTGCTCTGCAAATGGCTCATTTCGTCTCTGCTCATGCACTCCTTTGTCTCATTCCAAATCATCGTAACCCTCCTGCCTGTTTTATAGTGCGTATTCTGTTTTATAATGCATATCCCGTTTCAAACGCTTTCCTGTTGATTTCGATCGTCTTTGGCTTTACCGTATTCTCGATCACGGCCAGCCAGTCTTCTTTTTTAAAGTCCATATGTTTTGCCGCAAGGCCGAGCACGATCACATTGAAGACCTTGGAATTCCCAAGCTTTTTCGCCTCCGCCATGGCATCCACCGAAATTACCTGATGTTTTTTTGACAGGTCCTCGATAATATGATCGGGGTACTGCGCCGCGCCCGTAACGACCGGCATCGGATCGATGCGCTGGTCATTCACGACGAGAACGCCGTCCTTTTTCAGGAAATGCGCATAACGCATCGCCTCCAGCCGTTCAAAAGCGATCAGTACATCCGCCTGTCCCTCTTCCACGATCGGCTCTGAAACCTTTTCTCCATATCTGACAAACGTGACGACCGAGCCGCCGCGCTGTGCCATTCCATGTACCTCCGAAAGCTTTACCTCATAACCGGCATGCAGCATAATTCCTCCCAGAATACGGCTTGTAAGAAGGGTTCCCTGTCCGCCGACACCGACAATCATGATATTTTTTGTCTCCATTTTTCTCCTCCTACTGAACCGTCACATCATAAATCGCGCCGAATTTGCACATTTGTCTGCAAAGGCCGCAGCCGTTGCACATCGTTTCATCGACGAAGGGGATTCCGTCCGGCTTTTTCGTGATGGCCGGGCAGCCCGGCTTCAAGCACATGCCGCACTTTTTGCACGCGTCGCTGTCCACCTCGCATTTTACCGTGGCGGGCGCCTTATTTAAAAGTACGCAGGGGGATTTCGTGATGACCACGGAAATCTCATCCTTTGTAACCGCTTCCTTCACAAGCTTTTCAAGACCGTCCATATTGAACGCGTTGATCTCCGTCACATTTCTAATGCCGATCGCCTTGCACAACTCCATGATATTGATCGCCGGAACCGTGTCGCCCTGCAGCGTCTTGCCTGTTGCGGCGTGCTCCTGATGTCCGGTCATGCCCGTCGTGGAATTGTCAAGGATCATGACGGTGCCCGTCCCCTGATTGTATACCATGTTCATCAGGGAGTTGACGCCCGTATGCATGAACGTGGAATCGCCGATGACCGCAACCCAGTTTTTGATAAAGTCCTTGCCCTTTGCTTTCTCCATGCCGTGCAGGGTAGAAATGCTCGCTCCCATGCACACGGTCGTATCGATGACATTTAATGGCGGTACGGCGCCGAGCGTATAACATCCGATATCGCCTGCCGCGTGGATTTTTAGTTTATTTAAAACGGTATACACGCTTCTGTGCGGACAACCCGGACATAAGATGGGGGGTCTGTTCGGAACACTGGCCGCCTCCATGATTTCCGGCTCCTGCTTTAAAATTGCTTTTTTCAGAAGATTCGCGCTGTATTCGCCCTGTACGGTCAAAATTTCCTTACCGACCGCCCGAATGCCCCAGGATTTCACCTGCAGCTCGATGACCGGATCCAGTTCCTCGATGATATACAGCGTCTCCACCTTGGACGCAAAGTCCTCGATCAGCTTTCTCGGAAGAGGATTGACGATGCCAAGCTTTAATACGGAAGCGTTTGGCAGCACTTCCTTTACATATTGGTACGGAATCCCGCTCGTGATAACGCCGATTTTCGTATCGTTCATCTCGACTCTGTTGATCGGAAACAGGCAGGAATCCTCAATCAGCTTCTTTTCTCTCGCTTCCACGACAAGATGGCGGTTCTTTGCGTTTGCCGGCATCATGACATTCTTTGCGACATTTCTCTCATAAGGCTTGTCCGCGACATCTTCCCGCTCCTCAAGCGTAACCATACCCTGAGAATGGGAAAGCCTCGTCGTCGTGCGCAGGATGACAGGCGTATCATACTGCTCGCTCATCTCAAAAGCAAATTTCATAAAATCCTTTGCCTCCTGAGAATCCGCCGGCTCCACGACCGGCACCTGCGCGGCCCTTGCGACCATTCTGGAATCCTGCTCGTTCTGGGAGCTGTAAAGCCCAGGGTCGTCCGCTGCCACGAGCACAAGACCGCCATTCGCGCCTATGTATGATACGGTATAAAGAGGATCCGCCGCCACATTCACGCCGACGTGCTTCATCGAAGCCATGGCGCGCACGCCGCTGATCGAAGCGCCGATCGCGACTTCCATCGCCACCTTTTCATTCGGCGACCATTCGCAGTAAATATCCTCCCTGTACTTTACGATATTCTCACTGATTTCCGTGCTCGGCGTACCCGGATATGCGGCGGATACTTTCACGCCAGCCTCATAAGCGCCGCGCGCGATCGCCTCATTTCCGAGCATCATCGCTTTTTTTTCGCTCATAAAAATCTCCTTTCATTCGTTTGTTTCTCTTATATATATTCAGTCACAGTTCAGCCGTTGTCTAAACTGTAGCCCTATTCCTGCAACCGGCCGCCCCGCGCTGCTTCTTCACTTTAACTCATTAAACTAATTGGGGCATTCTCAAAAGAAAGCCTCGTCCCAAAGGAACGAGGTATGCCTTCTCTTTTCTACCTATAATATTATGCAATGACGCCCTGATTGTCAAGGAAAACTTGCTTATTTACCGCTCCTTAAGCCCGATGTTTCCTTCCTGTTTTTCCTGTTTTTGCATCTCTTACGCGTTTCCTTTCCATTTATCCGTTTAGGCCTATAATCTCCTTGACAATCAATTTTTGTTTTGTTACTATTGCTTTAACGCGTTGCGCTTTAATGCGTTGCGCTTTAACGCATTGGCGCACCGGGGCAATCGGACTATACTATTCGAAATGAGAGGGAATCATTATGGGATTTAAAGTATCAATGTTAGTCGTTTTTTTTGCGATTATGATTATCATCGGTTTTTACGCAAGAAAACACGCGACGAATGTTAACGACTACGTACTGGGCGGACGTAGCGTCGGACCGTGGCTGACCGCCTTCGCTTACGGCACCTCCTATTTTTCCTCCGTCGTATTTGTCGGCTATGCCGGACAATTCGGTTGGAAATACGGACTTTCCGCCACGTGGATCGGCATCGGCAATGCTTTCATCGGCAGCCTGCTCGCATGGGTCGTACTCGGCAGACGTACGCGGATCATGACAAAGGAATTATCCTCCGCCACGATGCCGGACTTTTTCGGAAAGCGTTTTGAAAGCAAATCCATCAAGCTGGCGGCCTCCGTCATCATTTTCGTATTTTTGGTGCCCTATACCGCTTCTGTTTATAACGGTCTTTCGAGGCTGTTCGCAATGGCGTTCAATGTTCCGTATGCGGCCTGCATCATCGCTATGGCGCTTTTGACCGGCGTCTATGTCATCGCAGGCGGTTATATGGCGACCGCCATCACCGATTTTGTTCAGGGCATCATCATGCTCGGCGGCATCATCGCGGTCATCGCCGCTGTTTTGAATGGCCAGGGCGGCTTTATCGAAGCAGTCGGAAAGCTCGCACAGTTTGAAAGCGACATCGAACCGACGCTCGGACAGCCCGGCGCTTTTGCTTCTTTCTTCGGCACGGATCCGGCCAACCTCATCAGCATCGTCATCCTGACCTCGCTTGGTACATGGGGACTTCCGCAGATGGTACATAAATTTTACGCGATCAAGGACGAAGCATCCGTTCGGACCGGCACGATCATCTCCACGATTTTTGCGATCGTCATCGCAGGCGGTTCTTATTTTATCGGAAGCTTCGGCAGATTATATGACAATCCTTCTCTGTACAAGGCTGACGGCAGCATGATCTATGACGCGATCATGCCGTACATGCTGTCCACCTTATCCGACGCTTTGGTCGGTATCGTAGTTGTGCTCGTGCTGTCGGCTTCGATGTCCACGCTTTCCGCGCTCGTGCTGACCTCCTCTTCCACGCTGACGCTTGATTTTATCAAGGATTCGCTTGTGAAGGATATGAGCGAGAAAAAGCAGGTTCTGACGATGCGTATCCTCGTGGCTTTCTTTATCGTCGTTTCCGTCGCGCTGGCACTCAATCCTCCGACATTTATCGCACAGCTCATGGGCATTTCCTGGGGTGCGCTGGCAGGCGCGTTCTTAGGACCGTTCATCTATGCGCTCTACTGGAAAAAGACGACGAAAGCAGCCGTATGGGCCAGCTTCATTTTTGGCGTCGGCATTACCGTTCTCAATCTGTTCGTCAAGATCTTTTCCTCGTCGATCACGGCAGGCGCGTTCGCAATGGTCGCTTCGCTCATCATCGTGCCGGTAGTCAGCCTGCTTACGCCGAAGCTTTCCCAAAACTCCGTAGACACGATTTTTGAATGCTGCACGGAAACCGTTACTGTTTCCCAAAAGAAATCGCTGGATGAATAAGAGATAAAAATTATAATTTATCTACAAACTAAACAAATGCCGGAAATCCTCATAGGTTTCCGGCATTCTCATATTCTCTTATAGGATCACAGTCTATCCATTTACCTATTCCACTTCCACTACCCAGCCTTTTGGCCCTTCTATTCTGCCAAGCTGAATGCCTGTCACCGTGTCATAGAGCTTTTGGCTGACAGCACCAATACCGCCGTCTTGAATCTGGAAAACCTGATCCTCGCAGCGTAAATGACCGACCGGCGAAATAACGGCCGCCGTACCGGTTCCCCATACTTCCTCAAGCGTTCCATCCTCTGCGGCCGCAAAAATTTCCTCGACCGAAACCCTTCTCTCCTCTACGGGAAGTCCCCACGATCTGCAAAGTGCGATACAGGAATCACGTGTGACGCCAGGAAGAATGCTTCCGTTTAATATTGGCGTAACGACTGTTCCGCTGATTTTGAAAAAGATATTCATCGCGCCTACTTCTTCGATATATTTTCTATCAATACCGTCAAGCCAAAGCACTTGTGAATAGCCCTCCTCATGCGCCTTTACCTGCGCAGCAAGACTTGCCACATAGTTCGCGCCCGTCTTCGCTTCGCCGACACCGCCTCTGACGGCTCTGACATACTCATCCTCAATCCAGATTTTTACCGGATTCAGTCCTTCTGGATAATACGCGCCAACCGGCGAAAGAATGATGATGAACTTGTAGGTATTGGAAGGCCGCACACCAAGGAACGGATCCGTCGCGATGATAAACGGTCTAATATAAAGGGATGTTCCCGGCTTTGTCGGAATCCATGCCGCATCGATCTTTACAACTGCTTTCAGAGCCTGCAGATAATCTTCAAGCAGAATTTCCGGAATACAGATCCTTCTGTTTGTATTATTGGTTCTCTCCGCATTTTTATCGGGACGGAACAAAAGAATCCTCCCATCGTCCGCTTTATAAGCCTTTAATCCCTCAAACATCTCCTGCCCGTAATGGAATACCATGGCGGACGGAGCCAGCGACAGATTCTGATAAGGGATGACTCGCGCATCAATCCACCCTTTCCCTGCTTCATAATCCATCACAAACATATGGTCTGTAAAAATAGTACCAAATATAAGCGGATTATCTGCACTCGGCAGCGGCTTAGGTGTTGTTGTCTTTTCAATTCTGATGTCTAACATAAATCTCTCCCTTTCTCTGTTGATAAAGTTTTCTGAGAAATAACCATAGGTTCATTATTATACTTTTAATTTACAATGTCAAGTATTTGTGATACACTATTCTATAGTTATTTTGTTAAATTCAGACAATCCATATGGGGGTTTTAGGTGAAATAGCATGGGTTTTTTTCTAAGGATAAAGGATTTATTAAACAAAGATGTTTCCGCCGAAAATGAATTAAAAGATATGGCCGTATTACTGCGCATTCTCTGCATTGCAGACGCAGTTTTCCACTTTATTCATTTCTTTATCTTTATTCCAAGTTTTGGTGTCTGTATGAGCGCCCTTGCGCTCATTTATTGCCTCGGTATGATTATGATTCTGTTTGTGACCTACCGGGATAAGACCCGGCTTTCTTTGCTTCTGTATGCGGGGCTGCTCATCCTAAGCATGGTTTCTTACTCCGCTTTTTTCGGTGCATCACCCGGTTATCACTTTGGTCTTTTTACAATTATTCTTCTTTTTTACTTCAAAACAAATGAAATACCTGCTTTCAAAATGTTCTGTTCTCTTGTTTGCACATTTTTTTATATTGCCGTAGTTGTCTATGTCAGGCAAAAGGGGGCTGCTTTTTCACTCTCGAGCAAGCTGGAATTGTCTCTGTTCGTTTTAAATTCGGTCAGCCTGTTTATTAAAATTACGATTATTTCCCGTTTTTACTGCTTGAAATTTTCTTCATCTGAGGAGAAAATCCTCCAGTATGCGAAAAAGCTCGAATACCTTGCTACGATTGATACGCTGACCCAGCTTCAGAACCGCCGCGGTATGATGAAGCATCTCAAGAAGCTGGCCGACGGCTACTCTTCGACTAACCAGCCGTTTTCTCTCGTATTGAGCGATGTGGACTTCTTTAAAAAAGTAAACGATACCTACGGACATGATACCGGGGATTATGTCCTTGTTAATTTAGCAGCGTTGTTTGAGGACTTCATGAAAGATAAAGGACGTGTCGCGCGTTGGGGCGGCGAAGAATTCCTGTTTGTCTTTGAAGGCACAAACGGCGATTTTGTATTTGAAGAACTGAACAAATTAAAATTCCTCGTCGAAAAAACAATTTTTTCTTATAAAGACTATCATTTCAGCATCACAATGACCTTCGGCCTTGAAGAATATGACTCTAACGCCGGCATCGAAAAAACAATAGAAAAAGCAGACGAAAAGCTTTATCAGGGCAAAGAATGCGGCCGCAACTGCGTCATTTATTAAAAATCGCCATGACCCTATGCATGGCGATTTTTATTTATTTTCTTTCATATTTCTGGAAGGTATATTCCAAATTAAAATACGTCTGTTCCTCGCTCTCCGCAGTCTTTGTCCATTCAGGCATCTGCGCGAGATCGGGAAAATAAGCGTCCGCATCAAACGCATGATCAATTTTTGTCACATGCGCAACATTGCAATACGGAAGCATCTGCCTATAAACACTGTCCCCTCCAATGATATAGATGTTTTCGGATAGATATTTTTTCAGCTCATCCAGAAGCGCCTCGATTGAGTGAACTACGACAGCGTCCTTCACCCAATAGTCGGCATCGTGTGATAAAATGATATTCGTCCTGTTTTTGAGAGGAAGCCCTCCCGGAAACGTCTCAAGTGTCTTCCTTCCGAGCACGATGACTTTTCCCGTCGTCTCCTCCCGAAACATTTTATGGTCATTTGGAATGCTGACAAGCAGTCTGCCGCTATTGCCGATTGCCCAGTTCTTATCCACAGCCACGATCAAATTCATAAATTATCTCCTCTTTTTATCTCAGACCGCTACCGGAATATGTTCTATTTGAGGGCCTGTTATATAATTTTCCAAACGCACATCATCCTTCGTAAAGGCGTAAAAATCTTTGATTTCCGGATTGAGCCAGAATGTCGGCGCATCAAACCCAGATCTTGTGATCAGCTCCTTCACAATCGGAATGTGACGATCATAAATGTGTGCATCCGCAATTACATGCACAAATTCTCCTGCCTGCATATCGCATACCTGCGCAAACATATGGACAAGCACCGCATACTGCGCGACATTCCAGTTATTGGCCGTCAGGATATCCTGCGAACGCTGGTTTAATATCGCGTTCAGGGTCAGCTTCTCTTCACCCGGGCGCTGCGTCACATTGAATGTCATACTGTACGCGCAAGGATACAGATTCATTTTATGCAGATCCTGATGCACGTAAATATTCGTCATGATACGGCGACTGAACGGATTGTTCTTCAAGTCGTAAAGTACCCGATCCACTTGATCCATCATGCCCTCCTGATACTGATGCTTCACGCTCATCTGATAGCCGTATGCCTTTCCGATAGAGCCGCTCTCATCGGCCCATGCATCCCATATATGACTGCTCAGCTCCCGCACATTGTTGGACTTTTTTTGCCAAATCCATAAAAGCTCATCGGTTGCGCTCTTAAGAGCTGTCTTTCGCAGCGTGATAACCGGAAATTCTTTTCCTAAATCATAACGGTTGACAACACCGAATTTCTTGATTGTATAAGCACTCGTGCCGTCCTCCCACTTCGGACGCACCTTCTCTCCCTCCGTACTGACGCCGTTTTCCAGAATATCCATGCACATCTCTATAAAAATCTTATCTGCAATACTCATCGCCTTCTCCTTTATCTGTCCCACTTATCGCACAGGGAATTGATCTGATCCGCAAACCTTGCAATATCCTTATTGGCACCGCCCTCATTATTGCGGATCACGGCGAGTAGTCTCTGTCCTGCCGCAAGCAGACGGTCAAATACCAATGCGGCCTGACGTCTCTTCTTGGATGCGACACGAATACCGGCCGCCTCATATTCACATGTATTTGTAAGAAGATCAAACCTCGTGCCCGAATGCGGCGCATACGCGTCAAAGTCGTATTCCTCCTTCAGGTATGAGGCGAAATCGTCGCAGACCGTATCATCGCCGTGAACAACAAACACGCGCTCCGGCGTATTTTCAAAGCCGAGCAGCCAGTTTGTCAGGCCAGCCTTGTCGGCGTGACCGCTGATTCCCTTCAAACGCAGAACCCGGGCGCGTATTTCGATTGTCTCGCCAAAAAGCTTTACCTCCTGTGCGCCGTCCGCAATGGAACGTCCGAGCGTGCCGACCGCCTGATAGCCAACAAAAAGTACCGTACATTCCGGTCTCCATAAATTATGCTTCAAATGGTGGCGGATACGTCCGGCTTCGCACATGCCGGATGCTGATAAAATCACCTTTGGTGCGCTGTCAAAATTAATCGCCTTAGACTCATCGCTCGTAATGGAAAGGTTGAGTCCGGCAAACGTAATCGGATTAATGCCTCTCTTCACAAGCTCCAGCGCTTCCTCATCAAAGCAGTCGTAAATATTTTTATTAAAAATGCCCGTCGCCTCTACTGCCAGCGGACTGTCCACATAGACCGGAAAATCTTCATGACCCTTTACAAGCCGTTCCGCCTTGATCCGCCGCAAAAAATAAAGCATCTCCTGCGTCCTGCCGACCGCAAAAGAAGGAATGACAACATTGCCGCCCTTATCAAAAGTCTCTTGCAGAATCGCCGTCAGCTCCGTAATATAATCAAGCCGCTCCTTCTCGTGTAAACGGTCTCCGTATGTCGATTCCACAACGACATAATCCGCCTCTCCAATCAGCGCCGGATCCTTAATCAGCGGTTGATTCAGGTTGCCGACGTCACCGGAAAATACGATTTTCTTTTTCCCTTCCGGCTCCTGCACCCACACCTCAATCGCCGCCGAGCCAAGCAAATGACCCACATCCGTGAAACGAATCGTGATACCGTCGCACACATGAATTTCCTTCCCATATCGGCATGGCACAAGACATTTAATCGCACCGTCCGCATCCTTCATTTCATAAAGCGGTACAAATTCCTCTATTTGTGCCGAACGCTTTGCCTTCCGGTTTCTCCACTCCGCCTCGGACATCTGGATATGCGCACTGTCACGAAGCATGATACTGCACAGATCTGCCGTAGCCTCTGTCGCGAAAATCTGCCCGCGGAAGCCCTTTGCATACAAAAGGGGAAGTAAACCCGAGTGGTCGATATGTGCATGTGTCAGCAACACAAAGTCGATCATTGATTCTTGAACCGGAATCTCTGCCCTTTCGTATAAATCCTCTCCCTGCTCCATACCGAAATCAATTAATATGTTCTTTCCGCACGCGCTCAGATAGTGGCAGCTTCCCGTCACCTCATGTGCCGCTCCAATAAACGTCAGTTTCATTTGTCTACCCCCTGTTATGTTGTGACTTCACCTATGAATTATATCACTTTTTTTTCCATCATGAAAGGGCAATGTAAATTTATTAAAAAGGCTGGTAAGGATGAGCACCGGCTACCGACTTGTCATATGATAATAATAAGAAAACAATAGGGGATTTTTATGGATTATCAAAAACTCATCATTTTACTATGTGCTGTTGTCGCAGCTTCGCTGCTTCTATATTTTATTATACGCATTTATCGCATCAGTCACTTCAAACCGACCGAGGACAAAATGCTGCAGCGGGCAAATTTAAATAAGCTGACAGAACCATTTGGATTTCTGTATCATGAAAACGGGGACTATTTTTATTCCACGCTGCGCAATTGGCAGCGCAGTTTCGGCTACTGCCGCCTTTACGACGAAACGGCACCGCTCATCAATATGATCACCGACAGTGAACCGATTACCTTTGATTATAATGGAAAGCACTGGCTTGTTGAATTTTGGAAGGGGCAGTACGGTCTTTGTACCGGTGCTGAAATCGGTATTTATAATACGGCTTTAAAACAGCTGCAGACCAATTCCTTCCGCGGATATTTTTACGAAAGCATCACCGACGAGGAGATGCTGCCAATGTCATTCAGTTTAAAAAAAGGCACAAATGTGCTTTTAAAGCGCTCAGATGTCCACTGGTGGCTGACCGGCTTCCTGCTCGGGTCATTTTCCTCCCCAAAGGAGCTGACAATGGAAATTCGCATCACCTTTCCGAATCATGACATGCTGCAGTCTTTTGTGTACGGGTTGAGAATTGCCGGTTATTCTTCCTATGACTTTAATGTTTACCGCCGGTCGGTTTATCTCACCTTCACAAAGCCGCACGCCGCAAGACCTTATACGCTGACCGCCCGTCAGGAACAAATTGCACAGTCGAGCAACGAGGCCTACTGCACGCTCTACCAGAATGTGACAAAGCAATTCCAGACAAGTGCCGACAAGCTCGAATATTTGCAGACAGCTTATCCCGAGCTATTCAGCCTCGCATGGAACTCCTTGTACCGCGGTCGCCAGTACGATGGCTATCGGCTGATTGAGCAGGCAAAAAAGGAGACCTATCATGACATCGACTACTGATAAAAATCCTTTTAAAAAAAGGGCAATGAACCGCCTAAACAGCGTCCTAAACACATCAAAAACGATCACTGTGTATCCAAATACCGGTATCGTATTGATGAGCGACTGTCACCGCGGCCAAAACACTCTCAACGACAATTTCAGTGTCAATGAGGAGTTATACAATAAAATACTATGCTATTACTATAGAGCTTCTTTCACTTATATTGAACTGGGAGACGGAGAGGAACTGTGGGAAAATAAAAATTTCTCACAGATTCTCGCAGCTCACCATGACACCTATTCCATATTGTATCGCTTTTACAGGAACGGGCGGCTTTTCATGCTGTGCGGCAACCACGACCTCATCAAATGCAAAAAACCGCTCTACTCATCCCTAATGCCACATTTGGAAATTGAGGAGGGGCTGCTGCTAAAGCTCTGTCCGTCCGGACAGCGGCTGTTTCTTATCCATGGACATCAGGCAGATTTTTTAAATGATGTGATGGCGCCGCTTGTCTGCTTCCTCGTCCGCTATGTATGGAAACCGCTTGAAATTCTCGGCTTCCGGGCGCCCTATAAAACCGGCTGCTCCATCAACCGGAGCAGCGTCATTGAACAGTATTTATGTGAATTTTCTGAAAGAGTCCGACTTTCCGTCATCGCAGGGCACACCCACCATCCTGTATTTCCGGAGTGCTCCGGCTGCCGCTATTACAACGACGGTTCCTGTGTCCGAGAAAACCTCATCACCGCCATCGAACTGTATCACAACAGAATATCCCTTGTCTGCTTTTCACTCGCGGGCGAAAAACTTCAAAAAGAGGTGGTCACCCGTCATGCAATCGGCTAAATAAAATCGCTTAAAAACGGATTTGCAGTAGGTCGATAGGATCCCTAATTATATAATCGGGATTTTCTACCTCTCCAAAGCCATAAGACGCAAAAACCATTTTAATGCCGGCCTTTTTGCAGGCATCCGCATCCATCTGCGTGTCCCCAACATAAACAGGTTCCTTCAAGCCGTTTCTTTCGGCAATGATGCCGATGTTTTCCGCCTTGAACATGCCTGTGTCGCCCGGACACGTAAAGTCTTTAAAATAGCTCTGAAAGCCGGTCTTTCTCATGAATAGCTCAATATATCCGGCCTGACAGTTGCTCACAATAAACAACGGATAACTTTTAGAAAGCTCCGCAAGCGTCTTCTCCAGATTCGGATACAAAATACCCGCATTCTTTTCTAAGAATTCATGTTCGTAGGAAAAGCACAGCGGCATAAATTTCTCTTTTACCTCCTCCGGCTCTTTTGGCAGAACCTGATCAATAATATCCTTCATCGGTAATCCGAATAAACCCTTCAGCTGCTTAGCCGTAACCGCCGTATTTTTAATTCCTGCGTCCGCAAGCGCTGCATTCCACGCTTTCTCAACGACCTGCGTCGAATCCCATAGCGTCCCGTCCACATCAAAAATCAATCCATCCGTCATCATCTGGCATTCCTTTTTTCTTTTTTACTTTTAAAATAACATTGTTATTTATCAGAATTACTCCGGAAATTTCATACCGGCAAAAAGACTGCCGAGAGAAGTCGTTGCTCCACCCTCTGCATGATATTCAAAAGCTTCGTCACCCTCCGGCTCCGCACCTGAAGTTTCTTCGAAATCCTTCATCGAAAGGCTAAGCTTACCATCCTTGACATCAAGCAGCTTTACCTTTACCTTTTCGCCCTCCTTTAAAACCTCTGCCGGAGATTTGATCCGACGCTGACAGATACGTGAAATATGCACAAGTCCAGATAAACCGTCGCCTAAATTGATAAAGGCGCCATAAGGCATAATCGACTCTACGGTACCCTCAAACACTGTTCCCGGAACAAGGCGTGCCTTTTTGGAAGCAAGCTCCTCCTCCTTTTTCTTTCGCTCAACCGCCTTGGCGGAAAGGACAAGCTTGCCCTTCTCTCCATCCGCCGTTATTACGACTGCCTCTACCGTCTTTCCATTCCACTCCTCAAGATTTTCCACATAATTTAAGGAAAGCTGGGAGGCCGGAATAAAAGCGCGGATACCTTCAAGATATGTCGTAACACCGGCATTCACAACACCGCTGATCTTTACAGTCAGTACGCGTTCCTCCTGCATATACGCTTCAAGCGTTTCCCATGCGAGCACCTGATTTGCTTCCTTTATCGAAAGAAGAATGTTGCCTTGTCCGTCGTCTGTTTTCACGATCGTTCCCTGTACCTCATCGCCCGGATGAAAACTTTCCTCGGCTGAAAAAGAAGGATCTTCCGAAATTTCCGTAATCGGAATCACGCCCTGCGCATAATATCTTAAGTCGATATACAACGCCTCCTCGGTCACATCAATAACCGTTCCTGAGACAATATCGCCAATCTCAAGTCTTCGAAAGGACTTTTCCAGTTCGTCCTTGTAGGCATCCATAGATTCTATCATTTCTTCACTCATCATTTTTCGGCGCACCTTTTGCACCCGCTCCTTTAGAAATTTAGGTTAATAAGGGAACCCATCACCCTGTCTATCGGTGGCGTTTTTTCCGCCGTTTCCGACTGTTTACGCTGATTGTGATTGTAATCGCGACAGCCGGCGCTAATACCGCTGCCGCTGCGGCTAAAATCAATCCGAAAAGCGCCTTCCTCCTGCTGTCTCCTGTTTTTGTCTCAATCAACGCATCGGAAGCATTCTCTTTATTTTGTATTGGCTCTGTCTGCTCAGGCTGTTCCGTGTCCCCTGCCTGCTCTGTACCCTCCGCCTGTTCTATAACCGGCGCAGACACAGCATCTTGGGAGGGGCTTGTGCCACCCGCCAAAGACGAGGGTTCCTGAACCGACTCTTCCTCTGTCGGCTGATTGACCGCCATGTCCAGCGACAGCTTGACCGGTTCGCTGTCCGTATAAAGCTCATAATTATTATA
This sequence comes from uncultured Lachnospiraceae bacterium, assembly GCA_964566545.1. Classification (GTDB taxonomy): domain Bacteria; phylum Bacillota; class Clostridia; order Lachnospirales; family Lachnospiraceae; genus JAEYFP01. Next base: position 70,108 of record CAZMIX010000002.1, read on the forward strand.
TGCCCTGACAACGAGTGCACCTTCATAACCGTCCGGCACGATATAAGTCGCTGCCATGCTCTTTTTTTCTCCCTTCCAAAGCTGCAGCTCCATAAAGGCGGTTTGCGGGTCTTGAGTCTCCTGCTGCGTCGCAATTCCGTAATACATCAAACGGCTCTCTTTCTCCGTCGCGGAAATTGTAAATGAAACTTCGTTTGTAGAAGCATCATATTTGTCGATGGAAAGCTTCACATTTTCCGGCGGCGTTAAATCCGGCGACATCGTTTCCGAAGGAACAGGGATTGATACCGTCGGTGTCACGGATGCCTGTACGATATCCTTTTTAAGCCCGAAATAATCCGCAATGCCCGCAGCATCCACTTGCCCGAGATGACGCCATGCCTCCTCATTTCCGATGCGCTTCCAATCCATATCATTATCAATATAACCATGCTCCAGAATGAGCGTCGGAAGACCAGCTGCTGTACCGTGCCGAATCAAGCCGTAATAATCGGCGCCGCTGTTGCCGATTCGCGTTTTGATCCCTTTATCGGCAGCGCCTTCCGTCGTCCAGCGCATCATGATACTTTGGGCAAGCCCATAGCCCGTCGCATAATTCTGCCCAAATGCCGATGTAAATACTTCCGCGCCATAAAACCGATGTGCGGCCGAAGCATTATAATGAACGCTGACAAGTACATCCGCACCAAGCGCAACCGCATAATCCACGCGCTCCTTAAGGGTCATCTTCTTATCTTCCGCCCTTGTCAGATAAACTGTCACATTACCGTACTGCTCTAGCTCCGCTTTCAAGGCCAGCGCAGTCGTCAAATTCATATTCTTTTCCAGAACATCACGATACACCGCGCCCAGATCCGATTCATCGGATGTTCCCGGACCGCCATGTCCCGGATCGATGACGATCGTCACATTTTCATACGCCTGCACCGTCTGCGTCCCCGCTCCCAAAAACAGGAGCATGACCACAAACAATAGCATTATTTTCCGAATCCGGTTTAAAAAAATCCCGTAAGTTTTCACACCTGCCCTCATCCATATCGTATCCCCGTCATTATTGTACCCAAATCCTGCGCACGATAAAAGTATAACAAATTAATCTCTTTTTAACAACATGAAAGCGGATGCCGATTTTAATCATCTGCATCCGCTTTCAAACTACAGTTTCAATTTCCAATGGATAATACCTCTCAATTCTTTCGTACATCTTTAGTTTTTCGGGTACGGTACCTAATTTCTTCGCTCAGGTACAAATTTCAATTTTACTATTTCCTCTATTTAATTGTAAGTTTATCTTTCGTACCTTAGATACACTCTCTTGTACATTTTCTTTCTTATGTACCTTGCTTTTCACCGCTTTGCTTCTATCTCTGGTACGTTTACTGCTCAGCCTTCTTTTGTATCTTACATCCGGCTGTCATCTGTACTGCGCTAATTCTTCTTTCGTACAGTATGGAACTTCTCTTGTACTGCTCTCTTTCTTCTTTCGTACCTTATAAACTATTATAACTGATGTACTGAATCATTGTCACCTAGTAATTTAAGGATATTTATCGAATTATGTTTTCGGTGGTCTATACCTCCTTTGCTAAAATTAGAAGTATTTCTTCTTTTTACTTCCTTTTTCTCGCTTCTTTTTATAATTTGATTATAGTACAAGCGGTTCAAATTGTCAACGCTTTTATAATAAAATTTTCATATTTTCAAAATATACTTCAATTATCTCCTTGTTATTTGTTATCAAAGTCTAAATAGTTCTAATTTTTCTTTCTTTTCGCACAATTTTGCTGCGCATTGAAAAATTGCTTTATATTTGTTAAAGTAAAAGAAAAGCCGCACATTGTTTAAGCGGGCGGCAGTTCCGTTACAATCATCGATATTGGCCTGCTCGATGCAATTAAAAACGGAAATTATGAATATATTGACCGTCTCGCAGCAAAAACTCCGCAAGAGAGCAAAGAAACCTATTCTAAAATTGTGGCTTCCGACTATTATTTGATGAGCACGAATGCCATTACTATCGACAGTGAGCTTGTCAATGTGGACGGTGCAGGCAACCGTGTCGCATGTCTCATCCATGGTTCGCAGAATCTGATTGTTGTCGCAGGTATGAATAAAGTTACTGCGGATATCGAATTAAAGTATTCCTGATCGGCCAAGATCTTGGGTATTAACATACCACAGACCTTATTTCATATACGCTCCAATAATTTCCGCCGCTTTGTCCGGCTCATCTGAAACAGAGAGAATCGCATAGGTAGAGCCCTTAACGATAACGGCTTTGTCAAGCTTTACAAGCTCCTTTGGCACGTAGTCCGTGAAGGATTCCTTCTGATCCGCAACTCTTGCCTCCAGTGCTGCTTTCGCCGCATCCGCATCCTCTGCCGATGCGCATTCCAGCACGACGATTTCCTCTGCGGTCGCACCGCTGCTCTCATAGATCGCGCCGTTTGTGATCTCTATTTCAGAAAAATTAAATATCATGGCAGCCGTATCCAGATCAATTGATGTCAACTCGTCCTGATATGTGATTTCCCCCAATAATCTGTTGGACACCTCGGTTACATCCATCGCTGCTTCCTCCTTGCCGCAGCCTGTCAGGCTCAATGCCAAAACAAACACTGTTGCAGCGATCCCTGCCTTTTTGTACATTTTCTTTTTCATATGAGATTCCTTCCTTTCACGATTAATATTCTTTTATGATTAATACTCTTTAATTTTGACACCTATTGTAATAATTCTACCGCATGAGTCCTTAAATATTCTCTCCAAAGATCCATGTACTGTGCCTTTAAATGAATGCCATCCGTCGTCATTTCCTGTTTTAAGCTGCCATCCTCCGTAGAAACCACAGAATTAATCCCAATGTAATATGCTTTCTGCTCTTGGGCAAACTGTTTTAACAGCTCATTTCTCGCGGCGATTTTCTCATTGGAGTGAACATTGTCCTCTACGGATTTTTCAGAGGTAACGGGGAGCAATGCATGGACATAAATGATCGCACGCGGCTCGCATTCTCTGAGTCTTGCAATCAACTCCGCATATTTTTCAAGGAACTTTTCATCTGTTCCCCACCCCATCTCATTTAAGCCGACCTTAATATAGATTTTTGTAAAAGCATCCTGCACAACCGCGTCAAAAATCGGTGCTTTCCCTGCTTCTGTCTGTGCCACCTTTATCGTTTCATATTTATGGAGCTGAAAGCCCTTTGTCGCATAAAAAACGGCATTCGTACCGGAATGCATTCCAAAACCTTCCATCCTGGAATCTCCTATAAATAAAGCATCATCAAAATAGCTTACATCAACTGTCGCAAATGCGCGCGGATATCCCTCATCCGGATCTGGAATCTCGTTTTCCGAGACAGAATTGCCGGATACGTCACCAAACTGCGACTCGTCCGAAGCAATGATATCCTCATCGCTCGCACGTACAATCGTCGTAATATTCGCAGTCTCGTCTGTCTGTACAGGCGGTTCTGCCAGCACAGCCTCATGCTCGTCCGTTTGCTCTTCTTTTGCCGGCTCAGGCCACGCATTTTCAGAAATTACTTCTGTTATTTCCTTGACCTGTACCATCGCAGGAGCAGCGTCCTCTTTTCGGATCACATCTATAACATCAGACGGCGTCTTTCCCAGATCCCAAAGTGCAAGGCTTATTCCTGCGGCGACCGCCAGCAGGATCGTAAACAAAAATACGAGCACTACGGAAACCACACGTCTAACGTTATTTTCATGATTCATCTGTTGATTCGTTTGTTTTTCCATTCTTATTCCTTATCCTATTCCCATCCTATTATAGCATCTGCGGTACTCCCCTTTTCCCGCTTTTCACCCTAGCACGGCAGTTTTAAGTTGTCAATCGGTAAAAATGCCTGTCCTCATTTAAGTGCGAGAAATTATACAAAAATAACAGCTCGGCCGACTCTTTTTCACTTAGCAACTCCGATACGCTGCCTCCGTAGTAACGCAGATCCACAACCGTAATTGTGTCGTAATTGTAAGTCAGAAACGGAATCAGACAGTTCGCGTAGGAATCCTTGAAAATCACAAGCTGCTTTCCGTTTCCTGCGTTTTCTGCTTTGATTTCACACAGTCCGTCATTTCCATATAAAAACATTGCATATTTATCATATGCGGATGTTTTTTCCATTTCGTACAGCGTATTCTTAACGCCTGATTTTAATGTCAGAGACCGGATCGGAATATCATAACAGAAGATGGTATCCGACGCCAAACCGTATCCTTTATATTTTGCATAATAAGTCCCATAGAAATCCGGTATCCGGATCTCTGTAAGAGCCGCAAGGTTTACCGGACTGTTTCCGGTGCTTTCGCAAAACGCCTCGTAGCCGTAATACGCGCCGAGCGTCGTCCAGTGATGGTCTGTCCTGTAAAAAATCTGCTCGCCACTCCTGTTTTTAAGCGCTTCCTGCAAATCCACAGCCGTACAATTCTCATAAGTAAAGAGCCGGTCGTAAAATCGATCGATTTCGGCACCCTGGTCGATATTCGGGAATCCCGCCGGCGTCAGCTCTTTTAAAACCTCATAAGAGTTGGGCACGATTGCCACAGAAACTGTCCTGTCCGTATTTTTTATGAAAGACTCAAGCGCCGCCTCGTTTTTTACTAGCTGCTTATCTGTGCAGAGCACCTTTTCAAACAGATAGCCCTCCTTACCGGCTGCAATCCCATGGTTCTCACATTTCAACAGAAACCGCTCAACGCCTGCCTTCGCTTTGATCAGCGTGTTTCGAAGCGGAATCTGCTCCTCCGTATAGGTTTCAAACGCCTGCATAAAAACCCCATCCTTTATATCCGAAAGGGAAATGGAGGGTCTCTCAGCCAGATAGCGATTCTCCATATCGGAGAATTCCGTATCCCGTTTAAACAGGTACATTAAAAACATGCCTATAAACAAAATACATAGGATGACTAATAGCGGATATTCTATTATCTTTTTTATTTTACTCGACATCACGTATCACTTCTTTCCTATCCGGGCTTTCCGCCCGCCGGTTCCTAAAATTTAAAATATAAAAACGGGCTATACGCCGCATCTGTCAAATATGCCACCGACAAAAGCAGAATCAGCACACTGACAATAAGACCGGGGACGCGCCGTTTTTCCTTCTCATATAGCTTCTGCAGGATCGGCGTAGACAGAACGCATCCCAAAGTTAAAACGACACCATAATTTCGCACATAATAAATAATGTCCGTTCCCGCCGTAAAACTGAACAGCCGACTAAAATAAATGCCCAACTCCGACAGCTCGGTAATCGCGAAAATTATCCAGCTCATCCCAATCATAAGCAGCGCATAGATGCGTGAAAACATCCTATGCTTTTCAAGAAACGAACCAAAGCCAAGCTTTTCTATAGACAAAAGAATAAAGAAAAACAATCCCCAAAGAAGAAAATTCCAACTAGCACCGTGCCAGAAACCGGTGGCAAACCATACAATAAGCAGGTTTACATAAGTTTTTCCCTTCCCCTTTCGACTGCCGCCAAGCGGAATATAAACATAATCTCTGAACCAACGGCTCAGCGTCATATGCCATCTGCGCCAAAACTCCGTAATAGAACGGGATATGTAAGGAAAATCAAAGTTCTTTGGCAAATGAAAGCCAAGCATTCTTCCAAGTCCGATCGCCATCATCGAATATCCGTTAAAATCGAAGTAAATTTGCAGCGTATAGGCAAGCACTCCCAGCCACGCAAGCGGCATCGACAGCTTTTCATAACCGATTGCCGTAATATCATTCCAAAGCGCGCCGACATTGTCCGCAATCAAAACCTTAGATCCCAGTCCGAGAATAAAGATACGAAGTCCTTCCTCCAGATCAGACGGAGCATAGGTTCTGCTTACAAGCTCCTTTTCAATTTGCCCGTATGAAACAAGCGGACCGGAAAGAAGCTGCGGAAACATACAGAGATAGGTACCAAGCTTAAACAGAGACTTCTCCGCTTTTATTCTCCCGCAATATAAATCTGCCAGATAAGAAATAATCTGGAATGTATAAAAACTAATTCCAAGCGGCCGCACTGCACCAAAGAGCATTCCTAAATCAAAAACAAGCGCCAATATCAGGCAAATCCGCCGCAGCAGCCGGTTTCCTTCAAAATGTGCAAGGAGCAAGCCAGCCGCATAATTCACAGTAGCGGACAAAAACAGAAGAACCAAATATTTTGGTTCTCCCCATGTATAAAAAACAATACTGCCCAAAAACAGGGCCGCATTTCTAAAGCGCTTTGGCGCGATATAATAAACCGTGAAAAACACCGGCATAAACCAAAACAGAAATAGTAAGCTGCTAAATATCATCTTTTCACTCTCTCATCCATCCCTATTCATTCCGTATCGCGGCAAGCGGACTCAAGCGCATCGCACGAAGCGCAGGGAAAAATCCCGACACAATACCGACGAGCGTGGCAAAGCCGATCGCTACCATCGTCAGCCAGAACGGTATATAAGAAATACCTGTATAATAGGAATCCATGCTTTGCGCCACCGAATTAATAACCGCAGAGACGGCATAGCTTAACAAGGCTCCTAAAATTCCGCCGAGCAGACCAATATAAGCGGCCTCTAGCAAAAATAAGCTTCTGATATTGGAAAGCGAACAGCCGAGCACCTTAATAACACCAATCTCCTTCGTCCGCTCGTAAATCGACATCATCATCGTATTGGCAATACCGATTGCCGCAACGAACAGCGAAACCGCACCGATTCCCGCAAGTACTGCCTGAATGGATTTATACTGGTTCTGCATGGACTGTACCCACTCCACATTGCTGTCCGCAATATAACCCATGTCCGATATGACTGTCTGAACCTCGGAAACATAATCCATCGAATCAACATCAACATGGATGCTCGTATAGTAAATCTGTTTATACGGCTTGCCGTTTTTATTCGTAGGCTGACCCGGGATCGCCTTATTTTTAAATACCTTTTTCAGCTGCGTCTCCAAAGCATTAATTTCACAATAAATATTCCACGAATACTGATTGTAGCCCATATCGGATGCGGCAATCATGCCTGCCGCCTCAATGAGATACTTTTTCGGCGGCTGCGTTACCGTAGATTCTCCCTCCCCGCCGACAAGCTGGCCCGAAGAACCGAAGCGGGTGGAATAGTATGCGTCCGTATCAAAAATAACAAAAATATCGTCATTCATCAGATCAATATCCGGAAGCACGCCGGTCTCCCAAAAACTGCTATTCGTCTTGGAGTTATAAAAACCCTCCACTATCGCGCTGCCGTATAAAAATTCCAACCTCTCACCGGCTTTCGGAAGTTCTCCTTCAGAAACCTCAATGTTCATGTTCCGCAGACCCTCTTCGCTCATTCCCGTGATGCCCGTATTCGTTTCATACAGACCCTGCCGCAAAACCACACTCGTATCCAGCACAGGAGAAACCATCTCCACGTGCGGAAGCTGCCGGATGCTTTCTACAACAGAATCATCCAGATGCTTGACTTCCGTTGAAGAAGTCGCGGAAGAGGACTCCGTAGCTGCGACTGCATTGCCGGAATAATAAACACTGCCATTTCCGCCTTCCCGAACCGTGACTGTCGTCAAGCCGCCAAACTGCTCGATCTGCTCGAGGGATGTCTTGTTCAGACCGAGTCCGAGCGAAATCATTACTACAATGGAAGCCGTACCAATCACCACTCCGAGTATGGTAAGTATCGTTCTTACCTTTCTCTTAAACAGACTGCTGCTGCTCATTCTCAGTAAATCTATCAGCTTCATCAAATCATCCTCTTATCAATCCTCGTCTTCCAAATCCTCAATCTCAAACTCCAACTGTTTTTTCTTTTTATTCCTTTTTCGAAGAATCAAAAGAACAGCTCCTGAGATGACAAGAACAGCGGCAGCCGGAATCACGATCTTTGCCCAAAGCGGAAGTCCCGCCGGCTCCATATCGTCCATATTCATATCTATCAAATCGTCCGGCATTTCCTCTACGAACGGCTCATTGACATACAGCGTCGTCTCATACTCCTCGCTACGCACCTCGCCCGCTTCATTCTCATAGGATATTGTCACAGCAACCATACCATCGTCCGTCGTGGGGGCAGCTCCGGTTACCATCGTATCGACGTTGCCCGTAGCGCCGGAATCCAGATTGCCGATAAACATATCTCCTCCCGTAATGGAGTCGCCGGCAAAAGACACCTTCACATTATACAACTTTGTTTTTCCGGTATTATAAATACTAAACATTATATTTGATTCCGCGCCCACATCAATACTGCCCGGCATCACTTCAAATGTGCTGATATCAAAACGGGATTCCTGCTTCACCGGAATGGAAACACTTCCCTCCGCGGTGTAGGGATTGTTCTTTTCATCTTCATACAGCATGGCCAGCTTCATGACATAAGGCTTTTGAGCCAAATCGGATTTCGCATTAAACCGCATTTGGATATCTACAGAGCCGTTTTTCGGTATTGAATCAAAATATGCGGTATTAGAGCCGGATGTCGGCAAAAACGAGGAATACGAGGAATCCGTATCCTTCCCTTCTACTGTCGCCGTCAAATTAATTTCCACATTACTGACGGCAGTTTGTGTCGATGTATTTTTCAGATGTATGATCAAATCAAAATCCTGTCCGGCATTCACCTGTGCCGGATTCGTTTCAAAGCCTGTAACAATAATTCTCGGCGTTGAGGCCGCCAGTGTCTCGTCGGTATTTCTATTTGCGGCGCCCTCCTTGCCAATACATTTCACATAGGTCGATATCGTACATGTTCCTTGATTGCACACTTCGTCTGTATACAAAATCTCGAATTTCAAGTCATAATAACCGTTTAATACGTCGTCTCTTGTCTGAAAGGTCCAAAAAAGTGTCTTTGTCCGGTTTTTAATGTCCGGATCCTGATCGGAGCCGACAAGATAATCCAGCGTCAGCGTATAATTGGACTGCGTGATCTCAAACGGATAATCCGCCGTCTTACCGCTGATGACCGGCGTAATGACGACATCTTTAATATTATAAGGCGTCATATTGACGATCGGCAGAGCAATGATAACAAGCTCCCCGTGCTTCGCTACCGGTGTCAGCCAGCTGTTTCCCGGCTTAATATATTCTGATGAGGAGTAGATGCCGCTATAATTTGTAGAGCCCGGGTTCGTATTCGTATCTTCTGCCGAATCTTCTGAAAGCGTCGTGGCCGATACGTTCTGCTGCGCAATCTCCAATGCTGAAAAAGTAACGATCAATACCGCTGCCACGGATGTCAATAATATCCTTCTAATCCCGTTCCTCATTTTTCTGCTCCTTCCATATCTGATCGTCTAATTGAACGTCCGGTTTTATCTTCCTGTTTTCCTCTATGCTCACTATTTTCCCGTCAAGAATCCGGAATATGCGGTCGGCAAAAGACGCAAGATGGCTGTCATGCGTAACCATGACAAGCGTCTGGTTTTGCTCTCTGACGACCTGCTGCATTAGATGCAGCACCTCCTCTGACGTATTGGAATCGAGATTTCCTGTCGGCTCGTCCGCAAAAATAATTTCCGGCTTCACTACAAGCGCCCGCGCCACGCCGACTCTCTGCTGCTGTCCGCCGGACATCTGCGTAGGCTTATGAATCGCATGCTCCTTTAATCCTACAAGCTTCAGCGTATCCATTGCAAGCTTTTTTCGTTCTTTTTTCCGCATTCCCCTAAAGGTAAGGGGCAGCGCTACATTCTCTACCGCGCTCATCGTACCCAATAAATTAAAGGACTGAAAAATAAAACCGACATGCTCCCTGCGGAATTTTACAAGCTGGGATTCATTCATACGCTCTATATGATTTCCGGCTATGATGATCTCCCCCTTGGTCGGTTTTTCCAAGCCGGCTAACATATTTAAAAGTGTCGACTTGCCCGATCCGGAAGTGCCTACGATCGCACAAAACTCACCCTTACCGATCGTAAAATCTATGCCGTTCAATGCTTTGACCTTTGTCTCTCCGACATGGTATATCTTTTTTAAGCCCTTCACCTGAATGACAGGTGTTTTTTTCTGTTTCACCGATTTCTCCCACCATCTTACAATGCCTGTCCGTGTATTATGTCCATTTTTAAGTATACCATAAATCAATAAATTTTGAACAGTCCCCGCAAAAACATTTCTTAATAATTTATGAAGCGTTTCTTCCTATAAAAAGATTGCCCTTTTCGACAATTTCTATAGCAGGAAATTGCAGGAAAGAAAAAACTGCCGCACTTTTTTGTACGGCAGCCATTTTTGTAAAACTGCTAAACCCCATTTTTTTTGAACAGCCGTAGTATTAAAGCAACGGGTATTTCTTTGTCAGTTCCTCGACAATCGTTATGGCCTCAGGCACCTTTTCCTCGCCGCCCTTTACGACAAGTGCAATCGCTTCGGCAATCCGATCCATATCGGCCGCATTCATACCCCGTGAGGTAACAGCCGGTGTGCCGAGTCTGATGCCGCTCGTCACAAACGGAGACTGCGGATCATTGGGAACCGTATTTTTATTCGCGGTAATATGCGCTTCGTCAAGCAGCTTTTCGACCGCCTTGCCGGTCAAGTTCAACACTCTTAAATCCAGCAGCATCAAATGATTGTCCGTGCCGCCCGAAACGATATCCAATCCCCTGCTCAAAAGTCCTTTCGCAAGTCCCTGCGCATTTTCCACCACATGTTTCCCGTACTCTTTAAATTCCGGTGAAAGCGCTTCCTTGAAGCAGATAGCCTTTGCAGCGATGACATGCATTAAGGGGCCTCCCTGAATACCCGGAAAAATGGCTTTATTAAAGTTAAACTTGTCCGCTGCCTCTTGGTTGCAGAGAATCAAACCGCCGCGCGGTCCGCGAAGCGTCTTGTGCGTCGTCGTCGTAACGACATCCGCGTACGGGAAAGGACTTTCGTGATAGCCGGAAGCAACCAGCCCTGCAATATGAGCGATATCCACCATTAAGTAAGCGCCGACTTCATCGCAGATTTCACGAAACTTCTTAAAATCAAGCTTTCTCGCATAAGCGCTTGCACCCGCAACGATCATTTTGGGCTTGCATCCAAGTGCAACTTCACGTACCTTCTCATAATCAATAAAGCCCTCATCATTGACACCATATGGAATGCAATGAAAATACTTTCCTGACATATTAACCGGAGAACCGTGAGAAAGATGTCCGCCATGATCGAGATTCATGCCCATAAACGTATCGCCAGGCTCAAGCATCGCAAAGAACACCGCCATATTGGCCTGCGCACCGGAATGCGGCTGTACGTTCGCATAATCGCAATGAAATAATTCCTTGGCGCGCTCTCTCGCAAGTTCCTCCACGATATCCACACACCCGCAGCCGCCATAATAGCGCTTTCCAGGATAACCTTCCGCATATTTATTCGTTAGGGGACTTCCCATCGCCGCCATGACGGCCTTGCTCACCCAATTTTCAGAGGCAATCAGCTCAATATGGCTATTCTGCCTGTCCTGTTCCTTTACGATCGCTTCCGCAACCTCGGGATCGACCTTTTTCACTTCTTCCAATGAATACATTTCGTACCTCCGTCTGTCTTTTATTATTTTATGATAGCGCAGCTACCCGCACGCACAGCCACGAACCGTTATTTTGCCAAGCGCTCTTTAAAATTATATAGTAAAATTAAGAAAAACTCAATAAACTTTAAAAAACTTCATAATTCTTTCTTGTTATTCTTATTTTTGTGTAGTAAACTTATTTTGTGAATATCGGATTATTTTTACAAATATCACCAGTTTCGGCCATGGTGCAAAGTTCTTACACCAGTCGGTAAACTATACGAAGGAGTTACGCATGCTTCACTTTATTGTAAATCCGGCTTCAAGTACCGGAAACGGCAACAAAATCTGGAAGGACGCAGAAAAAAAGCTCATTGAAACGAATACGCCTTACAAGCTTTACCTGACGACAGGAGCAGGCTCCGCAAAGCAGTACGCGGCTGAAATTACCTCCTCAGACGAACCTGTCATTCTTGCGGTGTTAGGTGGTGACGGCACGATCAATGAAGTACTAACCGGCATCCGGGATTTCGGTCTTGTGACGCTCGGCTACATCCCCGCCGGCTCCAGCAACGATTTGGCAAGAGATTTGATGCTGACCGCAGACCCCAAGTGCGCTCTCTCCTCCATCCTGCATCCAAAGGAATATGCCTATATGGACGTTGGAGTCATTAAATATCAGGATGAAGAGAGAAATTTCGGTGTCAGCACAGGAATCGGCTTCGATGCCGCTGTCTGTCACGAAGCGCTGCATTCGCACATGAAAAATCTATTAAACAAGCTGCACCTCGGAAAGCTGACTTATGTTGGCATCGCACTTAAGCAGCTTGCCAAAACGCAAAAGCAGGGTTGCACGATTGTTTTAGATGATACGAGAAAAATACGGCTTGACCGTTTTTATTTCGTCACGTGCATGATACATAAATACGAGGGCGGCGGCTTTATGTTCTGTCCGGATGCGGATTATAAGGACGGCATTTTAAACGTCTGTGCCGCCGGCAATCTTTCCAAGCCAAGGGTACTGCGCATCCTCCCTACCGCCTATAAGGGAAAGCATACGCGCTTTTCAGGTGTTACGACCTATCAGGCAAAAAAGGTGACAGTTATCACGGACGATCCCTGCCCAGTTCATGCGGACGGGGAAGCTTGCGGGATTCAGTCAGTCATTACTATGACGCAGGAGTTAAAACAGCTTCGCATCATTATCAGATAAAAATAAATAACAATGTTATTTATGGGGGAAATCATAAATAAAGAGGTGAAATTATTATGAAAAATGATTTAAGAAAGGTGGGGCTGAAGCTGAAGGGTTTCTCGCTTAAGTGCTTCCTTACGACCTACCGATACGGGTTGATCGTGCCATTATATGCTGCTATCTACCTTCCCTGGTTTTTTTATCTGGAAGAGAAGATCACCAAACGTTATCACATCATTCATATGGCGATTGATGATTACATCCCCTTTTGCGAGGCCTTCATCATCCCCTATTATATGTGGTTTGCGTATCTGCTCGTTTCCGTATTTTTATGTATGCTGACCAGTAAGGAATCGTTCTTGCGCAGTTTCTTCTTTTTGTCGTGCGGCATGACGATCTTTCTCATCGTTTCCACGATCTTTCCGAATGGACATCATCTGCGCCCGACCATATTTGTGCGGGATAATTTCCTGACGGATTTGGTGAAGGGGCTGTACGCCGTCGATACACCGACAAACTTGTTTCCGAGCATTCATGTGTACAATTCCATCGGCTCGCACTTAGCCATTGCAACTAACAAAACGCTGCGCAAAATAAAATGGCTAAAAAACAGTTCCCTTGTTCTATGTATTACCATCATTTTATCAACGGTATTTCTAAAGCAGCATTCGATGTTTGACGTTATCACCGCGCTCGGGCTCGCTATTGTTATGTATCCGGTCGCATTTCGGGTCGATTATACTACGTGGTCTGATCACAGGCGTCAGGAAAAGGAACATGCAGGTGCGTGATACTGTCACGCACCCTGCTCTCATATGTTTGTTATCCGCTTCTTATTCTATTTCTATAATTCTGCCGTCACCGTAAGGATCGGCATAATTTTTCCCGATATGACCATTCAAACCGTTCGTAATATATTGGATCACAACATCGCTGTCAAGAATGAAGGATTCGTTAATCATTTTTGCATCCTGCAGCATCGTAAAACCGTCTCCTCCATCCTTGAGAAGGTAGTCGATCGCCGCCAGAACATAATTCTTTTCCACGTCCAAAGGCTTTCCGTCGATCCTTACATTCTTTACGCGGTATTCCCCCTCCACGCCAATAAACGAGCCATTTTCATCGGATTTTACCGAGGAAGGCACATTCATATCGATCTCATACGACATTCCCGATACATGTAAAAAGCCCCCATTCTCCTCCGGCAAATAACGCGCACCATTTTCAAGCGCATCCAAAATCTGCTGCCCGCTTACCTCAACAACGCTTATCATATTCGCAAATGGATGAAGGCTGATAATGTCACCATAGGTCAAATCCCCCTGAGGCACGTCACAGCGCACACCGCCGCCGTTTACGATCGCAACCTCCGCACCTGTCACAAAACGGCACGCATCTGCGCAAAAATCCCCGGCATTTGTCTCTGTATTTCTGACAATACGCTCGCCCGTCTCGGGGTCATTAATGACAAGTGCAACCTCGCTCTTACCGACCTTCCTTCCCATCTCTTCTTCATAATCTGCTTTGATATCGGCAATATAAGATGCTACCGCTTCATCCTCCGTATCAAAAGTCTCACGCATCTCTGCCTTCAGATTGCCCGCCTTTGAAATCGTCAGGGAACCGATATTGGAAAATTGCGTTCCGGTCTGCGTCAAAATCACATTGTTACCGGCTTTATTCTTTACCTGCTCTGACTTAACAACGCTGTGGGAATGCCCGTCAATCACCGCATCTATGCCTGTCGTATTGGCGATAACCTCGGTAGACATCCATGGCGAAGAGCCTGCGCCGATTCCCAAATGAGCCAACAGAATAATATAATCCGCTCCCTCCGCCTTCGCCGCGTCAACGGATTCCTGCACGCGTTCATACAGCGCACTCCCCTTCTCATCCTGGCAAAAGCCATATTGAAAGTTTCCTGCCTTATCCTTAAAGCTTGACGGGTTGCTGGAAGTCATCGTCTCCGGCGTCGTCACCCCAACAAAAGCGACCTTTCTGCCCGTAAACGTAAACATCTGGTAGCCGGGTAGCACCGGCGTATCTGTCTCTTTATCTGTCAAGTTGCAGCAAACAATCGGAAATTCTGCTTTATTAATTAATTTGTTAAACTGATCCATTCCATAATCAAATTCGTGGTTTCCGACTGTCGCCACATCATAGGGAACCTGATTCATAATGTCGATCATGTATGCGCCTTTGGAAATCGTGCCCATCGGAGCACCCTGTACATAATCGCCTGCATCTACGAGGAGAACATCATTTCCTTCGTTTTGAAGCTGTTCTTTATATGCGGCAAGTCTTGCATAGCCAAGCTGCTCACTCTCAACAGCACAATGCACGTCATTTGTATAGAGAATCACCAGATTTCCAGGTGTATTCGCTGCTTCTGCAACCGCCGCGGCCGTCTCTTCCTGCACCGGTACGCCATCCGGAACATCACCGGATGAGTCACCCGTGCCATCGCCCGAACCGCATCCAAGAAGTGCGGTTCCCAGCAGAGCAATGAAGATCAAAATCTTCTTTCGAAAATGAACCTTTACTGACTTTTTCATATTCCCTCCTGAAACAATTTCCACTTATCGATATTTCCTGCCGCGGTTTTTGTGCACTAATTAAATCCGACAAATCTGCGCGCAATTTTATACTCCGCAACGGAAATCTTCCTTCCGCCGCGTCCCGGCATATTCATAGACGTGCCAAGCAAGCCGAATCGCAGCCTGAAATAATCTCGGCCATCCTTTTCTTTCAAATACTCCCAAAGCATTTTTTTCTTTAGAAGCGCCTCCGTAGAGCCTTCCTTGATCAGCAAAATTGAAGAAATCGTCATAATAATATCCAGATAATTCAGCATATATTTATACTGCTTCACATGCAGATTTTTCGTGGTCGACATATAATCAATCATCAGCTTATTCACAAGAAGCTGCTGATCAATCCGCTTGATCATGATCTGCTCATTGACGGACTGATCCGTCCGGCCGATATAATAGCGATATAAGTTTACATCCATATAATACATTGTTTTGACATGCGGCAGCGGCTGGAACACAAAAATATTATCTACATAAAACGTATGCTTAGGCAGCTCCAAACCGCAGTCTCTCAAGAGTTGCGTCCGGTAGATAACCGAATGCATCAGGATATATTGTCCCGGCTTAAAAAACCTGACGTCATTCCACGTAAAAATAGTGTCCTGCGGAAATGCCGAGCGGTATGTCATAACCTTTTTATGCTTTTTTTCTTCCTTTTCGTAAACAAAATTGCAGATAAACAAATCGAGCGCTTTCTGGCCGCCGATAATTTCGTGCAGCTTGTCAAGCACCTTTAAATAGGCTTCCTCTTGAAACCAATCGTCGCTGTCCAACACCTTATAAAAAATGCCGGTCGCCACCCTTAGCCCCGCATTGACCGCCTCACCATGACCGCCGTTCTCCTGATGAACCGCCTTGACAATCGTCGGATAAGCAGCGGCATATTCATCTGCAATGCGAGCCGTCCCATCCACAGAGCCATCGTCAACAACTATAATTTCGACATCCTGGCCACCGGGGAGAAGGCATTCGATCGCCTTTCTCATATAAGCCTCAGAGTTATAGCACGGTATCGCCACTGATAATAATTTCATCTGATTTTCCCTCTCTAATATTTAAATAGTTTTTTATTTGTTTTTCTTTTTATGAACCCTCTGCATCTCACAAAGCTGCTTTTTATAGGCCGCGAACGCTGACGGAACCGGATAAACCTTTTCCATCTCCTCCACGGTTGCAAACACATAGCGTTTATGCGCACCTGCGTTTCTTGGCAGCTCCTTTTTTGCGGAGACCTCCTGCTGCTCTGCGATTCTCACAAGATAACCCTGCATATGCCATTCTCGATGAGTAAAAATATGCTTCGCCGCTGAAATCTTTTCGATCCGCATCGAATCAAAGCCCTGTTCACGCAAATAGTCAACGGCTCCCTTTTCGTCCAGATAGCCTTCCACGTTCGGAAATTCATAAAGCCCGGCAAGAAGCCCCCCATCCGCCCGCTTCACCAGTGCGGTATAAGCGCCGTCCCGGACGAGAAACACCGTTTTCTCTTCGATCACGCGTGCCTTCTTCGGGGACTTGACCGGAAACTTCTCGATCCTCCCCATTCTGTACGCCTCGCAGCAAGGCCGCACCGGACATTCCCCACATCGCGCAGTGCCGTTCGGCACGCATACGGTAGCTCCAAGCTCCATTAGAGCCTGATTAAAAGCGCCCGGTCTGTCAGACGGCATAACATCCTTAAGAACCTCTTCCATTTCCTTTTTAAACGATTGTTTTGTGATATCTGTTTCATCCGCGCAGATTCTCGTAATAACGCGCAGCACATTTCCATCCACCGCCGGCACGGGAATTCCGTAAGCAATCGATGCAATCGCGCCTGCAGTGTAGGATCCGATGCCGCTTAGGGTTAAAAGGATATTATAATCTGCCGGAATCTGTCCTCCATGCTTTTCCATAACAGCTCTTGCCGTCTTCTGCATATTCCGCACACGGTTATAGTAACCGAGCCCTTCCCAAAGCTTTAGCAGCTCCTCTTCACCAACCTTAGCCAGATCCTTTATATCCGGCAGCCTGTTAAGAAACCGTTCATAATAGCCTTTTACCGCTTCTACACGTGTCTGCTGCAGCATAATCTCCGATACCCATACATGATAGGGCGTCGGTTCCTCGCGCCATGGCAGCCTGCGCATATTCGCCTCAAACCATGCAAGAAGCGGCTCCTGCATTTGTAAGAGCCGTTCTTTTTCTATCTCAATCTGTTGCATTCATATTTCTCCAGTGTCTTTAAGCAGTCCAAAATCTCTGTATACTTTTCATCAGTTATCGTCTTTGTCAGTTCTAAATCGAGAGACATCGCAATTGTATTTAGCATTTCATCATCTGCTTTGTTTTTCAGTCCAAGAAGCATTTCAAGTTTTTTTTCGTAGGACTTTTCATCCAAAAATTTTTCCAGATCCGGATCGATGACGGACTCATCGTAATCCTCATATAACGTCTGCGTGATCTGCTGTTCGGTCACCTTGGCTTTGATTTCAGGCACCTTTTCATCCCCCGTGATAAGCTCAAAGCGGTATCTCTTCTTCGCATCAGGATACAGCCTTTTATTGACCTCACTCATAAACATCTCAACCGGTCTGGCGTATACCTTCTGCGGCGCATACAATGCACGGTAAATTACTAACCTTTCATTTGTCTCGGTATGCTTTGCGATGGCAAGCACCTGATAATACGTTCCCCTGAAATGCTTGTACACCTGAAGTTCCTTTGGTTCTTCTCTCATTTTATTACACTCCCTATACTGCGCAGGAAATTTTTTCCCGCCGACTTGTCAGCAGTTTGAACGGCCTCCCTCAAGCACACGTTTTCTCCCGACATTTATTAGTATAATCTAAAATGTAATTTTTGTCATCGACTTATTATATAATATCTGTCCAATGGTATCTCTTCAAAACAGACCTCTAAAAAGGAACCGGGTTGATTTTAAAACCGATTCCTTTTATTGCTCTTATTAAATTGTCCTGTCTAAACTTCTCTTAGAATTTAAGCAGTCCGAGAACCGATTTCTCATTCTCTTCCATCTGCTGCTTCTGCATCATATTCTGATAGGAGTCAAGCAGGGTGTTCTTTTTCTGTTCGGAAATCGCCTGCGCAATGTCTAAATCCTCAATGCCACTCTGTGCTGCGGTCGTATTCTGGCTTGCGTAAGCATTATAGTTATATGCGCTCTCTAACGCATTTGTGGAAGCTCCGATTTCGCTTCTGGACTTGTTGACCATATCCAGTGCATTTGTAATTCGGTTGATGTCAAATTTCCCAGTCACGTCATAGCCGTCAATGCCAAGAGCCTCCAGCGTGGCATTCTGCATTTTAATACTCTGGCCCGTGCCGTCCGGGTTTGTGGCAAGCTGCATATCCGCCATGCTTCCGTCAAGCAGCTTCATTTGGTTATATTCCGTTCCCTTTGCAACGCCCTGAATCTCCTTTAACAGTCCGGAAATTTCCTCCTGCATTGAGCCGATATCGCTCGCGCTGTATATTGCTGAATTAGACGCCTTTACACTGAGTTCATGAATCCGTTGCAACGAATCGCCAATAGAACCGAGCGCTCCGTCCGCAATATTCAGTACGCCTATCCCCGACTTTGCATTGGAAGCTCCGGCCGTCAATCCCGTTGACTGTTCCTCAAGCTTCTTTGCGATGGTCAAGCCCGAAGCATCATCTGCCGCACTGTTGATCCGTTTTCCGCTTGCAATCTTTCCATATAAATCCGATGAATTGGAACTGCCGTTTATTCCTGTTATCCCAGCCATTTAATCTACCTCCTTGTATACAACCGTTTCTAAACTTCTTCATCCATCAACATGCCCGAAAATGTGTGAATCCGTTCAAGCACCTTTTGTGTTGCCTCCGGCGGAATTTCTCTGATTACCTCGTCATCTTTATCCGTAATTGTGATCGTAATCCGGCCGATGTCATCATTGTATTCAAATCTTGCCTTTGTTCTTGTTGCCTTTATGCGGTTGTTCGCATTCTCAACCGCTTTTTCGGTCATCACCTTACTGTACTTGTGTCCCTCCGACAACGCAAGGTTCCCATGATCAGATCCCGTAAGCTGCCGTTCTCCTTCTACACTCGCATCCGACTTCCGACTTTCCTGCGGCGCATCGGTCTTTCCCCCTGATGTTTCTTTTATATTGGGGGAATATGCGCCATTGAGTTTTGGAATCTCTGTTTTTGAAAATCCTAACAATTCATTTGAAACAGCTTCCACACTCATGCAACCACCTCCGTGTGTGAAACAAATGTCTGCTCCGGTTCCTGTCAGACCCTCTCCATACCTATTATAATTATACTATAAATGGAAACATAACGCAAGCGGCCTGACATTATTTTCACCCTTGCTTCCACAATGGTAAAGCCTGCTTGTTACTGTTTTGGCAAAGAATTCTCCGTATCATTTACGACGACCTCTGTTTCCTGATACACTTCCGTCCGGGCTTTGCTCCCATCAGATTCAGTAGTTTTCCTGTAAACCTCCCGATACCCCGCATCCTGCTCGTGTTTTAATTCCCTTTTATACTCCTTGATTTTTTCATCGCAGGCTGCCAGCTTGTCAACAAATTCAACAAGCTCTATTTCCGGTGTGTCCTTGTACAGCTCATAATATTTCTTTCCAAGCCTGTAATACTGTTCCTGTTTTTTGGCCTCTTCCGCCTTGATCTGTGCATGCAGTTTGGCGATACCGCCGAATTCCTTTGCCTTATCAACTGCTCCCTGTACCAGCTTTGAAAAATCGTTTGAATAATCCTCCATTTTCATCCTCCTTTTATACGCGGCCGATCGGTCTCACCCGCATCCGCCTTATTTCATTTTTGTGCCTGTGAGTATTTCACAAGCAATAGCTCCACACTCATCACATCGTTCATCCGACCCGTTTTTACTGCGGTCTCCAGCTCTACGCATTCCTCGACTGCCGCTCTCAATGTTTCATTGGAAAACTTTGCGGCCTGTGCGATATATTTTTGTACAACGAAGCTATGCAGGCCCGTTTTTTCTGCAATCACAGGGGGAGAGACGCCCTCTTCGCGAAACTGCTTCACCTGCATCAAAAGATTAAACTGCCGCGCAAGCAGGAACAAAATCCGCATCGACGGTTCCCTTAGCGTCAACAAATCATAGTAGAGCTGCAGCGCCACCTTCTGCTGTTTAGCCGCAACGGCATTAATCATATCGAAAATGCGGTTTGTCGTCTGCACCGTGCAGACAGCTTCTACGTCCACAGCCGTAATCGTATCTTTTTGAAGCGTGTAACAGAGTAGTTTTTCCAGCTCCTTTGATATGTTTTCCATATCATTTCCTGTCCGCTGCAAAAAGAGAAGCAAAGCGCCCTCGGATATTTGCCGGTTTTCCTTTTTGATCTGCCCTAATATCCATTTCCTAAGGATTGCCTCCTCCTGTCTGGCAAATTCGACCGCCCTGCCGCTGTCCTTGACCGACTTATAAAGTCTGCCTCGCTTATCGGCCGCTTCCTCCACAAATACAATACACGTGCTTTCCGGTATCTCTTTTATATATTCCGCAAGAGAATCACAACCGTTCTTGAAAAATCCGGTATCCTCCAGAATGATAAGGCGCCGATCCGCAAAAAAAGGCAATGTCTCCGCCAGATCAATAATTTCGTCTGGGTTGACCTCCTTGCCGGTATAGGCAGAAACGTTCATCGAATCATCCGGCGCACTCAACGCCGCCTTTAGGCGATCCCGGTACTGGCTGCGCAAATACGCCTCCTCCCCGTAAAGCAAATACACCTTTTTAAATTGTCCGTTTTTGATATCTTCGTTTAAGCTTTTCATGCGGTTTATTATAGCACATTCTTATGCTCTTAAAAAGATGTCATCTTGACAAAATTATTTGACTAAAATTATTTATGTAAAATTATTCAAAAACAGTTGCGTTATGGAAAGAAAAGCAATAAACTGTTGTTAGGAAGTACGAAAAGCACAGATACATTAATATTACTAGCAAATAAAGAGGCCGGCACATGAAAAAAATTAAAAAAAGGATGATTAAAAAAATGATTGCATTGGTCTTGGCAGCATGCCTGGCCACCATCAATCCATTGATTACTTATGCAAAAGCAAATGCTCAAATTTCCGTCTCACAGCTCTCAGATGTCCTTTCCAACATGCAAACCATGATATTCAATTTGGAGAAATTGGGATTTTCATCAAAAGAACGATCTATTTTCCATATCCGGTAAAGTGAGTGAGCAAGACCTACATATGCTTTATCAACTATCCAAAACGGAAAATAATTCTTTACAAGCTTTCTATGATCATAACAAAAATCCTAAAACAAATGAGTGTGAGCAAATCCGGAGATTATGTAATGTCTATTCTATCGCACTAAGCAATCCTTCCAGTTATTATGACGGAAATCTAAACAATGCGGCGGATTTCGGAAATTATGTTATGTATTTATATATCTCCCATTATATTGATGGTACGGGAAAGGCTTCTTCCTCCAATCAGCTGCCATACATAATATCCTCCGACGATATCACTGCGTATAACTCTTTTCTGAATGCATCAGGTTCCTTTTCTTATTTTTCAGGCATCGGCTCCCTTGCCGCTTTATGCTATAACAATTTAGATTACGACCAAACAACAGAACATCTCAATACAATAAATTCTGTGCTGGAAGAAAATATTGCTTTGTTATATGCCGCGGGAAACGACGAATATGACACAAAGTCCGCTAAAAATGCATTTCATTTCGTTCTGGAAAAGGTTTTATGGTATTATAACAACAATTATACAGACGGTATGGAAGAAAGTGATTTTCGGACAAGCACATGGAACTATGTGGAAGAAACTCTGAACGCATCGGATTTTTATGCAGATTATGACGAAGCCTTTATATCCTTATTAATTAGCAGCATGACAGACGTTATGTGGAGTGTTGCGGCAAACACGTTATCTAATTTCTGTTTATTAGCCGCAGCGTTACCGCTTTTCACATATTCATTTACAGGGCTTGTTCAAACAGCTGTTTGGGTAAATCTTAAATACTCATTTAGCAGAAGATACGCGGTAAGAATCGGCATTTATCTGGGCATATAAAATATGGAGAGCCTCTTTTCTTTCATTGATTTAAAAAAGTGGCAACCGTCACTTTTTTATTGCTTATTTTTAAGGAAATTTGTCCGTTTTCAAATGTAACATATGTTATTATATTATCCAACCGCTGTAGCGTCTCTTCATGCGGATGTCCATAGCTGTTTCTTTCTCCCGCCGATATGACCGCGATTTGGGCGGATGTCTTTTTCAAAAATTCCGCCGTGGTGGAATTGCGCGAACCATGATGCGCTACCTTCAAATAGTGTATCGGCTCAAGACGTTCAAGCAGCTCTCGTTCCGCCTCCTCTCCGATATCTCCCGTAAACAGCGCCCGAAATCCTGCCGGCACATACTCCACCTGCAATACAAGCGAATTCTCATTGCTCTCCCGCAAGCGCCATGCATCACTTTCTGAAACAGAAGGAGAAAGGCACTTTATTCGCACTCCCTTCTTTGCAAGCTCCTCTCCCGCCTCCATTAAATAGATCGGAATATTGCGCCGGGCTGCGAGGGCAGCTAATTCCATCATCGGCGTATCTGCTCCATCAGCGGTCTCTGATTCGGATAAGGCAACAGTTTTCGGCAGAATGATCCGTTCTACTGCAATACCACAATCCTCATCCGCAAGAATCTCTAAGATTCCGCTTATATGATCAATGTCCAAGTGTGACAGAAACACATAATCAATCCGATTGATGGCATTTGCCTTCAGACAGGGAATAATCCGGTATTTACCCACCTGCTTTTCGTCACTGCTCCCTCCGTCCACAATTATAACGGGTACATTTTTACCTTTGATCAAAAAACAGTCACCCTGTCCTACCGACAGTGCGTGGAGTTCTAATTCCGCACTATTACGCACAGACAACACACAGACTGCAATCAGAAAACTAATTCCTATCTTTATAAACAGGCGCCCTCCGCATTTTTTTATTTGCTTATGGTGCCAGTATAACAATAATCCTGATAACAGCATCATATAGTATATTATGATCTGCCAGAATGCGGGCTTTCCCGTAATCCATAGATTTCCGGGGAGCGACCCGCAGAACTTTGCTATTTTTTCATAAGCGATTAAAATCAGATAGGACCCATATAATATTACACTTGTTATATTTGAAAACACAGGTGAAATATAGCAGGCGGCATTGCCGAGAAGCCCTGCTAGAATTCCTGTTGCGAGCAATATTCCCATCGGCGGAATAATCAAAAGATTGACCATAATACCATAGCAGGAAATCTGGTAGAAATTCCACATCACAACCGGCAGCGTCGCAAGCTGCGTTGCGAGACTGACTCCGATTCCCTTCCCGATTCCCTTTCGCAGCTTTTTCTCCATTTTTGAGCCTTCTGTTTTTCTTATGTATAATTTCGTCCGATATTTTGACCATGAACTTTGCATTTCATCCAGCAGGGGACATAAAAGGCCGATTCCAACAACAGCTCCAAAGGAAAGCTGAAACGCGGCATCGTATAAGTAATTAATATTTTCCAATACGATCAGAACTGCTGAAACAGAAGCTGCCGAAAGCAAATCATAGCTCCTGCCGATACACGCGGCGAATATGCTGAGCAAAAACATAATCAGAGCTCGCAGCGTCGATGTAGAAAGTCCGGTCATTATGCCATAAGTAATGATAACAGCACTTGCAAGGAGCGCCGCCGCCCGCATCGGAATACCGCTCTTTTGAAGCAGCTTCATCAAATACAGCCCTACGGTCGCGATATGGAGTCCCGACAAACTTAAGATATGTGATATCCCCGCATTTTGGTATAGATCCTTAACCTCAGCATCCAGATTGGTTTGATCACCGAGCACGAGAGCCTGCATAATTCCGGCTTCCTTTGCCGGCAGAAAGCTTTCATAAATTTCTCCTGTTTTCTCCCGTATCCGATACAGCTTTTCCTGAATGACATGATATTTTGCTGAAATTCCGACAACCTCCACATCGGTCAGCGCCGCCTCAATTCCCTGCACCTGATAATAAGCTTTGGCATCAAACTGCCCGTCATTTTGTGCCGGCTCAAATTTCTTAAGTTTTCCCTCTGCCTTTATGCGGCTTCCGAGCTTTATTTGGGGATTTTCTTTTAATGAATTGGATAAATAGAGAATAAAACCATGACCTGTTTGGATGTCCTTCTCTGGCGAACCGGCCTTATTTTTGGAAAAAAGGCCGATAATAGAAACGTCTTTTAAATAAATGACCGCGCGCTCATTTTTTAATTCCTTCCGTTCTACTGTCCCGCATACGGTGAGAGCGGTTTGGCTGCGTAGCTGAGATATCGCAGGTACGGCGCCAAAACCCTGCGCAACGCCCGTCTCCTCAATCCGCGGCAAAAGCTGCATGGCAATATACAAAAACAGCAGAAACCCAAGGCTGAGCACGCACATGGGTCTTCTGATATACAAAAACTTCCCTCCCTACTCGTGTATGATTTCTAAATTTCTTTCAAACGGAGCCGATAAATAAATATGATCGCCAAATGTAATTTCTGTTTCCCCATCGATCATAAACTGCACTTTGCTGATATTTGGCAGCTCGGTCAGCGAATTTACAAATGAATAAATGACGACTTCATCTGTCACCCCGCGGATCTTCGTCAAAAACTCCTGGCTTAAGTTGACATAACATATCCCGTCCTTCACTGTGACACTGACAATTTTGATTTCCGACGACGCGGTCGGATATGCTTCATTCGTCATCGGTCCTGAGATAATATGCTCCGTAACCAGCTTCTCCATCGATATATTGCTGCTATAAGCAACAGATTCCACTGTCGATACAAGCCTTGTCCCATCTTCGTCCGCAAAATATAGACGCAGATCTGTTCTCTCATAAGCGTTTATTTCCGCACCAGTATTGTCAATAAACGTTTCCGCCGTCATCACGCCAACCGGCTGCTCTTTGGAATCCACAATCGGGGAGCCCATCACCGTAAACATCACACCGTCCACACCCTCTATCTGTGACAGGGTTCGCACAATTGCAGCCCTCCGCAGCACCTCGGGTATCGCCACCGCCTGGTAATAGTTTTTATCAAAATCAAGCCGAAGCTGCCCCCCATTTAGCGTGCAGTCCAACACCGTGAGATTCCCGATTGGGCTTTTCAGTTCCACATCCTTAGGCTTAGTAGACAGCGCCACAATGCACTCATTGATCAGTGCATCCGTCTGGGAGTTAATCGGTGTATAATCCCTGCGCACAACCTTCGTTTCACTTTTATTCAGATAATAAATCGAAAAGGAAGCCTCCTGTTCTTCCTTTCCTGCGCCGCAGCCGGCAAAAAGCAGACCCGACATGATGATCATTCCCAAAAACAACATCCATCTTTTTCCCATATCCTGCCTCCCCGCATCAGGCTATATAGCTGCGCGGAATTTTTACGGTAAAGGTCGTGCCTTTTCCTTCCTCGCCGGACACCTTAACCGCGCCCCTGTGCATCAAAACGGCATTTCTTGTAATCGCAAGACCAAGACCCGTGCCGCCGATCTCCCTTGAATGGGATTTGTCCACCCTGTAAAAACGCTCGAAAATATGCGCCTGAGACTCCTCCGGAATACCGATGCCGGAATCCGAAACCTCTACGGTGAAAAATTGATGATCCGCATCCACGGTCACCTTGACCCACCCGTCCTTAATGTTATATTTAATTGCGTTCTCAACAAGATTTGAAATCGCAAGCGTAAACTTCACTTCATCTATTTCCGCACTGACCGGCCGAATACTTTCCAGCACGAGCTCGATATTATTTGTATTGGCAATCGGCCGCAAACGCTTCAATATCATTTCCACCGTTTCGTTGATATCTGTCAAGACAATATTCATGTCGGCCGCCGTCTTATCCATTTTAACAAGCGCCAGCAGATCGTTAATAATCTTATCCTCCCTGTCAATCTCCTCCACGATATCCTTCATAAATTCCTGATACAGCTCAATCGGTACATTTTCCTGAGAAACAAGAGATTCGGCCAGAACCTTGATCGATGTAATTGGTGTTTTCAGCTCATGCGACACATTAGAGACAAATTCCTGCCGTGACTCATCCAGCGTCCGCATGCTCGAAAGCATTTGGTTAAACGATTCGGAAAGTGCTTCTGTTTCGGAATAATCCGGCACATAGATCCGTTCCTCCGTAAAGCCCTCCTTTATCCCGTTGATTGCACTGACAACTCTTCGAAACGGCTTGATAAGAGATAGGGAAACAAAATAGGCAAATGTAATAATAAGTATTGCCATGGAAAATTCCAGAATAACCGCTTTTTGCTTAAGAATGCCAAGTGTGTCCACGATGCTGTCTGTCGAAACACTCGTCAGCATAACACCAATCACTTCGCCGCTTTTTCGCTCCGCGATCGGCATCGTAATTTCAATATAATGATTGGTATCATCATATTTTGAAATGGGTTCTTTGCTGAAGCCCTTGACGACCTCCTCTGAAATCATTGTCTTTCCCTGACTGATGGAATAGGTATCCTTGACGATTCTTAGATCGCGGTCAATCACAAGTACCCTCCCATCATACAAATTGGAAAGCTGTTCTAACTCGCTGTTAATGACCTGAGAATCCTGATTGTTTAAATAGCTGTATGTAACAAGGTGGTTTGCCAAAATCTTGCATTGGTTTTGAATTTCCGCAGTCCTTATGGATACGGCGCGTGTCTCATAATTTTTCAAAATCGCCGTACGCAAAACAATGCCCGGCATAATGCCTGCCAGACAGATAATCAGAAAAATGCGAAACCGCAGGCTTCGCACTAATCTGGACTTTGTTATTTTTTGTCTAACCCTTGAAAAAATAACCGACACCCCATTTCGTATGGACATATTTCGGTTCGCTTGGATTTGGCTCTATTTTTTCGCGCAGACGGCGAATGTGTACATCAACCGTCCTCACGTCGCCCGGATAATCGACTCCCCATACAAGTTTCAGCAGTTTATCCCTGTCATATACCTTATCCGGATTTCTCGCAAGCAACTCCAATACATCAAATTCCTTTGACGTAAGGTTGACCTCCTTATCCGCAATATAAAGGCGTCTTCCTTCTATTTCAAGGCGCATATCGCTGATCATAATATCGCCTTCTGCCGGATTTGCACCGCCCTCCGGATTGGGTGTTGCGCGGCGCATGATCGCTTTAATCCTTGCTTTTACCTCAAGAATATTAAACGGCTTTGTAATATAATCGTCCGCCCCATATTCCAAACCGAGAATTTTATCCATATCATCGCCCTTTGCAGTCAGCATAATAATTGGAACTCTGGAAAATTCCCTGACCTGCTGGCATACCTCTAGACCTGAAAGCTTTGGCAGCATCAAATCCAGCAAAATAATATCATATGTATTATTTTTAGCAAGCGCAACCGCTTCTTCTCCGTCATAAGCGCAGGAAACCTCCATACCTTCCTGCTCCAGACTGAACCGAATTCCCTTTACAATTAATTTTTCATCATCGACTACAAGCACCTTTTTCCCCATGTCAAATCCTTTCCTTATGCTACGGACCGATGCAGATTTGCTCCTGCATTTTCCGAAAAAGACCCTCTTTAATTCCTTCCACCTGCATGATATCCTCAATCGTATGGAAGCCGCCCGACGCCTCTCTGTAGCGAATGATACTTTCCGCCTTTGCTTCTCCAATGCCTGGCAAATTCATCAGATCCTCTTTGGACGCCGTATTGATATTCACGCCAACCGATTCCGCGGCCTGTACGGCCGCCTGTGTGCCAATCGTATCGGTGCCGGCGTTTAACAAAAGCTGATCAGCATGCTCCGCTTCCTCCTCCGTCGGCACGTACACCTGCTGCCCGTCCGTCAGAAACGCCGCCTGATTTAAATAATTGTCCGCCGCCGTCTCATCGGTACCTCCCGCTGCCGCAATCGCATCCACAATCCGGGCGGACACCTCCAGATCATACACACCCGGAGCAATTACCGCACCACAGACATGTACGGTAATCACAGCGAACTCCGCCGGATCCGAAAAAGCCTCTGCCGAGGCTTGCGCCGCCTCGCCGAGCAACTGCCCTGATGCGGGAGCCTCCTGCAATTCTTCCGTTTCCGAAATACCGCTTTGCTCTGCCGCCCCGGTTCCATCCAGCAAAAAAAGCTGTTCCTCCTTTGTCCGGCCACAGCCGGAGAAGCAGGCAAATAGACAAAAAAAGAGCACCAACCGCCAAATACTTTTATTGTTCCTCACATAGTCTCCTGTTCCCAGGCCCCGCTATGCAAATATAATTTTCCAACAAATTTATTGTAACATACTTCTGAATCTATTTCCATTTAAAAATGACGATACCCGCAATCGCAACTGCCATACCAATTGCTTTTCTCAACTCAAACGGCTGCTTTTCTACTTGAAAGATTCCTAAAAGCTCAATCAAGTAGGCAATCAGAAGCTGTGATATAACAATGAGCATCACTGCCTTGGCAGGACCTAAGGAATCCATGCTCATAATAACCGTATACGTGATAAACGCTCCGAATACACCGCCTAACAGCATATATTTGGGTGAAACCGAGAAAATCCCGGATATCGGCGTGCGATCCGTAAAAAACCATGCCAGCAGACAAACAAAAAATGCCGTTATCTGTACAAAGCCCGCCGCTGCCCATACACCCGATTTTTTAGTCACTTCCGTATTGAAAACACCTTGAATGCTCATCAATGCTCCCGAAATCAACGCCGTAATAATTCCCATAAACTTCCTCCTTGTCGCTTTTGTCACACGCACACATCTGTATACATAATAAAAACAAAGAAAGAATCCCTTACTATCATGAGATTCTTTCTTCATTCTATCCAATCCTATACAATTTATTCCTATTTATAAAAGTTTTCCCTGCTGTCCTCTCCGCTGCTCTGATCCGGTCTTTCAAGGTTTGCGTCCGCTCTTGCTCCAAGCGTGACAGGGAGCTTCATTTCTTTATACTCGCCATTGTCGGCTCGTTCGATCAGAATATCCACGGATTCGCCGGCTTTATAATACTGCAACCGCTCCTGCAGTTCTTTGATGCTTGTGACGGAAATCCCGTCAAACTTCTTGACAACATCGCCTTTTTGCAATCCCGCCGCTTGTGCCGGCGTGTCTGAATATACCTCCGAGATATAAATGCCTTCCGGGATTCCGTAGGTTTCCGAAACCTGACTCGTCACCGACAGACCCGTAATACCAAGGTAGCTCGCATCGCTTTCATCCACAAGCTCTCTTGTCTCTCTGCTCATCAAATCTTCAATGATTGGCATTGCGGTGGAAATCGGAATGGAATAGCCCATGCCTTCTACCTGCGAAGCGGCAAATTTGGCCGAATTGATACCAATTACCTCTCCTTTCATGTTTAGAAGCGCGCCGCCGCTGTTGCCAGGATTGATTGCCGCATCCGTCTGAATCAGCTTACTGCTCAAATTATCTATATCAATTTCTCTGTCAAGTGCGCTGACGATACCCGTCGTAACAGACTGTCCGTAGCCTAATGCATTTCCGATCGCAACAACCGGCTGCCCAATAACAAGCTCACTTGAATCACCTGATTTTGCCACCTTAATCTGTCTTAACGTGCTTTCCGACACATCCGCAAGCTTCACCGCAATGACAGCCAAATCATTTTCGGTATCGGCGCCTTTTAACGTCGCCTCATATACCTCATTGTCAATAAAGCTGACCGAAAGAGTATTGGCGCCCTCAATTACATGGTTATTCGTCACAATCAAAAGCTCATCGTTATTCTCCCCGACAATAATACCGGAACCAAGACTTTCACTTTCATATTCCTGTGTCCCCATGCCAAACATCATCTGTACTTCCTGAACGCTCTTATTTGTAATAGAAACAATCGAAGGCATCGCATCGGAAGCCACATCCGCCACCGCCATCGTAGTATCCTCAATTTCTTCTGTGGTGCTGATCGGCGTTACAGGAGCCGCTTCTTCCATTTCCGCCGCCGGCTGCTCTATCTTCGTTTCCATTTGAGACGGATTTCCCAGCAGCTGATTGCCGATCAGGTTGACGCCCTGAAATGCAAATCCTGCCATAATGCCAAATACAAGCCCGTAGGAGATGCAAGACATCCATTTCCTTCTCTTTGCTTTTTTTTCGATTTGCTTTTCCTGCCGTGCCCTCGCCTTTAACTCCGCATCCTGTTGTTCCTTTCTGTCAGGAATCGCTTGGCTTTCGTAATTATAATATTCATACATTGTTTTATCCTCACTTTCTTTTTCTATAATTCGCATCTGATGAAATGACTTTTTGCAATTAGCCGAAACAAATCGTTTCATCTGCTTCTTTCGCTATAAAAATATCATACCTATAAACTATGAAATAAATTTGTATGACATGTGAGAAAAAAGTGAAAAATATATTATCAAAGTGTGTTCAAAGTGTGTTCAAAGTGTGAATTCCTTTATTTTACATCACCCTCAGCACCGGCACTGATGCTTTCCTGTGTAGGAATATGGTATTCAATTTCAGCGATCTGTCCGCCAATCGTATCCGATAATTCCCTCAGAATCCCGTCAGGATCGCTCCCCGTCCATGCCTTTGTAAATGCAATTTCGAGCTGTACCCAGTAATTACTTGCTTCGATCATCTTTGGCAGCGAAACAGATTTCTCGTACTCGGACATTACGTTCGAAATTTCCGAATTATCATAATTAATATTTTTTTTACATGCAAGCTTTCCGGCCTTCTTATAGAGATCGGCGGACTTCGTATAGGATAAATATTCGGCAAACGCATTTGCCTGTTCCTTTTTATCCGAATAGCCGTTGACCGCCACTGCGCTCGTCACCGACAAACCGCGCGCCTTTAGTGTGGAACTGACATCCGGAAGTACGGCAATGCCATAATTAAATTCAAATTCACCGGCTGCCTTAGCCGCTTCGATCTTAGCAATCGCATCCGTCGTCGCAACGGTAAATACAGTCTTTCCTTGAATAAATTCCTTTAGAATACCTTCGTAAGTGACCTCGTCTGCATCGATCGAAAAAAATTGATTTAAGTTCTGGTAGACGGTCAGACAATCTACCGACTGCTGGTTATAAATATTGAAAACCGCATTATTATCGCCATTTTCCCCACCGACATCCATATAATTGCCGACAAAGAAATAATTATAGAAAATATCCGAAACGTCCCATTTGAATACGGCCTCAACTGCCTCGGGCGCGTCGTAGTTATTTGCAAAGGTCAGAATATCATCAATCGTAGCAGGAATCATTGTAGAAAGTCGCTCTAATACCTCCGGACTCGTCTCCGCATCCTCTTCACCCATTGGCGTGCCTTCTTCACCAATCAATACACCTTCCCCTTCTCCTTCTACCGGCTCTTCCGCCGTTTCGGCAGATGTCTCTGTTGCCGCCTTTCCTTCTTCCGCATCGGATTCTACTTCTATCCGTTCCTTTGCCATATTGGCCATGTAGGTCTTATTATAGAGAAAAAAATTCGTCTCATAATAAAGCGGATACGCCACATACTGCTCATTACACCTTACCGCATGGAGTGCCGTCTGCGGGTAATTCTGAGGAAGCACAACAGACTCCGTATCTTTGATTGGCGTCGCAAGCCCCGCAAGATATGCCCGCATCAAGTTATCATGCGTTGTAATATATAAGTCGGGAGCCTCCATGCCCTCCTCTTTGTCCTCATTAATCGAAGCACGATTGATCTGTTCCAAATATTCCACACCGGAAACAAGCACCGGCTTAACCTTAATCCCGTGCTCCGCCTGATAAGAAAGCGCGGTTGTCGTCACGTACTCCGTAAGCGTATCATCGGCATACCAGAGCACGAGCGTCTCGCTGTCAACGTGCTGAAATTGTGCGGTGGCCTCTTCCTCTCCTGCCTCATCCGCCTGCTCGCTGTTCTTGTAGCGCGAATCCCGATCCTGAAACGCAATAACAAGCATCGCTGCAATCAGCGCTATCGACAGCACCGCTGAAAACCATTTTTTTCTCATATACGACTCCCAAGCTTCTTAAAATCAGTAGAAAGCCTTTTCCAAACGAACAACCATCTCATCGACATCCTGCTTCGTGATAATAAGCGGCGGCAGGAAACGAAGTACATCCGGGCCTGCCGTGATTACAATCAGACCGTTTTCAAGCGCCTTTTTGCTGACCTCTCCCGCTGTCATTTTAGACGTATCAAACACAAGCCCCTGCATGAGTCCGCGTCCTCTGTGTCCGGTCAAAAAGTCATATTTCTGCACGAGCGCCTCGAGCTTTTCCTCAAGATAAGGCGCCGTTTCATTCACTTTCATAAGTACATTTTCTTCTTCAAAAAGCTCGAATATTTTATTAACAGCAGCTGTAGCAAGCGGGTTCCCGCCGTAGGTGGTGCCATGATCGCCTTCCGTGAGCGAATGATCCGCCACCTGCTGCGTCATCAAAAACGCACCGACTGGGATCCCTCCACCAACTGCCTTTGCGACCGTCATGATATCCGGCTTAACACCGTAATGTTCATAGGCGAACAGCTTTCCCGTGCGCCCCATGCCGCACTGGATTTCATCCAATATCAGCAGAATCCCTTTTTCATCGCAGATTTTCCTAATGCCCGTCAGGAATTCTTCCGTGGCAACATGGATACCGCCTTCACCCTGTATCGTCTCTAAAATAATAGCACAGGTCTTATCGGAAAGCAAAGCCTTTACACTCTCAAGATTATTGTATTCCGCATATTTGATATTTCCGATCATCGGGTAAAACGCCTCGCGGTATTTCGGGTTGCCCGTCACGGACAGCGCGCCCATCGTGCGCCCGTGGAACGAACGCTCCATCGCGATGATTTCATGATCATTGCTGCCATCCCTGACATAAGCGTATTTCCTTGCCGCCTTAATCGCACCCTCGATCGCTTCAGCTCCGCTGTTCGTAAAGAAAACCCGATCCATTCCCGACGACTTCGCCAGCTTCCCAGCCGCCTCTATGGCTGGCACGGAATAGTAATAGTTGGAGGTATGAATCAGCTTGTCAATCTGTGCTTTTAACGCGTCATTATACTTTTTATTGCCGTAGCCGAGCGCAAATACGGCGATGCCCGCCGTAAAATCGAGATATGCCTTGCCTCTAATATCATACAGGTAAACGCCCTCACCTTTATCAAGCACGATCTGGTAACGGTTATACGTGTGCAGCAGCACGCTTTCGGCTTCTTCTATATATTGTTCCATCGTCATAACATCGTCTCCTTTTCCGCATCCGGAAAAAACATCGTTCCGATTCCTTTTTTCGTAAATATTTCCAGCAACAGGCAATGCGGCTTTCTGCCGTCTAAAATATGCACGCGGTTCACGCCGTTTGATATCGCATCCGTACAGTTATGAAGCTTCGGCAGCATGCCGCCGCCAATGTAGCCGTCCGCAATGAGCGCCTCCGCCTCGGAAACGGTCAGCCTCGAAATGAACGTCTCCTTATCGTCCGGGTTTTTATAAACGCCCTCAATGTCGGTCAAAAATGCCAGCTTATCCGCGCCCATCGCCTTTGCGATCGCACAGGCGGCGTCATCCGCGTTAATATTATAGGTCAGAAAATTTTCATCTAAACCGATCGGCGCGATGATCGGAAGAAAATCTTTTTCCAAAAGATCCTCTAGAATTTTTGTGTTTACCTCGGTGATATCGCCGACAAAGCCGATATCCTCACCGTCCGCATACTTCTTTTCCACTTTCAGCAGTCCGCCGTCCTTGCCGGAAATGCCGACCGCCTTGACGCCAAGCTCCTGCACCATCGCGACGAGAGACTTATTCACCTTTCCGAGCACCATTTCCGCAATTTCCATCGTTTCCTCATCGGTCACGCGCAAGCCGTTCACAAATTCCGCCTTCTTTCCGATTTTGCCGACCCAATGGCTGATTTCCTTTCCGCCTCCGTGTACGACGATCGGCTTAAAGCCGACGAGCTTTAACAGCGTCACATCCTTGATGACGTTTCGCTTTAATTCCTCGTCGGTCATCGCGCTTCCGCCATATTTGACTACGATGACCTTTCTGTTAAACTGCTGAATATATGGAAGCGCTTCGATCAGCACCTCCGCCTTATGCAAATATTTTTCCATATAAATATCGTTTGTGATGTTCAAAACAAAATCCCCCCTTTCTCAGCTCCTATAATCCGCGTTGATCTTTACATAGTCATATGTGAGGTCACAGCCCCAGGCGGTCGCCTCTTCCTCGCCCATCTTCATGTCCACAAGCGCGGTCACTTCCTTTGCCGAAAGGATTTTAGTCGCTTCCTCCTCGCTGTAATCCACTACTAGGCCGTCCTTGAAAATGAGCATTTTGCCTGCCTCGCTCATAAAGTACAATTCCATTTTTTCAGGGTCAAACTCTGCGCCGGAATAGCCGAGCGCGCAAAGAATCCTTCCCATGGCGTTCGCATCGTGTCCAAAAATCGCCGCTTTTGTCAACGAGGAAGTAATGACCGATTTAGCAAGCACCCTCGCGTCCTGCTTCGTCCTCGCATGGATCACTTTTGTCTCAAAAAGCGCGGTTGCCCCTTCGCCGTCGCCGGCCATTTTTTTCGCGAGCGTTTCATTAATATAATGGAGCGCTTCGCAAAATGTCCGATAATCTGCATTTTCTTCCGTAATCGGTTCATTCCCGGCCATGCCGTTCGCGAGTACGAGCAGCGTATCGTTTGTGGACGTGTCGCCGTCTACCGAAATCATGTTAAATGTATCCACAACGTCCTCCTTCAGCGCTTTCGTCAAAAGCTCCTTAGAAATCGCCGCGTCCGTCGTGACATAGGCGAGCATCGTGCACATATTCGGATGGATCATTCCCGAACCTTTGCACATTCCTCCGATCGTGATGGTCTTTCCGCCAAGCTCCACCTGCACCGCCGCCTCCTTGCGCACGGTATCGGTCGTCATGATCGCTTCCGCCGCCAGGCTTCCAGCCTCAAGTGTATCGCAAAGCAGCGGAACGAGCTTTTCCACGCCGGCAGCAATCCGATCCACCGGAAGCTGCATGCCAATGATGCCCGTAGAGCCGATAAGTACCGCCTCCGCGGGGATCTGAAGCAGTTTTCCGGCAACTTCGGCAGTCTTTCGGCACGCCTCCATGCCCGACTCCCGCGTGCACGCGTTTGCAATTCCGGCATTGACGACGACAGCCTGTACAAACGGGGAATCCTTCACAACCTTTTGGTCCCATTTGACCGGCGCCGCTTTCACGATATTCGTTGTAAAGGTGCCCGCCACCACGCATGGCTGTTCGCTGTAGATCATCGCCATATCTTTTCTGTTTTTGTACTTAATCGAAGCTTCGGCGCCGGCCGCCTGAAAGCCCTTCGCCGCCGTTACTCCGCCCTCTGTCTTTTTCATAATGTTCTCTCCTGTCCGTAACTGTTCAGCACTTTCACCATACTGAATCATCACTCTTATTTATTAAACTGCACAATATTTTCCTGGTTTAAAACAAAATCATAATAATTTAAATCCTCGCGCTTCATCCATCCGATTGTTTTCCAAAATGCGTTTCCGATGTCATTCTCCGTAAACGCGATGAGGGAAACCTTATTGATCCCTTCTTTTCTAAGAGCCTTCATCGCAAACACGACCATACTCTTGCCAATGCCCTGCAGACGGTAATCAAGATGCACACAGACATGGTACAGGCAGCCTCTGCGCCCGTCATGCCCACATAAAATACTTCCAACGATCTTACCGTCCTCAACTGCCACGACACTCGTCGTCGGATTGCGCTTTAAAAACCCATTCACGCCTTCCTTAGAATCATCGGCGCTTCTGATTGCGAAGCCCTTGATGCTTTTCCAGAGCTGATATACCTCATCGTAATCCTCCGGCTCCATGATGCGTATCATAATTTCCCCCCTGGTTTTACTATTTTATTCTGCCCTACTTTGCATGAATTCCGGCAGGAAAAGCTTTGACATACTTTTGCGAAAATAATCCTGGTTACATAACATGTGCCGCCGTATCTATGGAAACATCGGCACAAGCTCCAAACCCTCCGATTCCTTGAGACCGAATAAAAGATTCATATTCTGTACGGCCTGCCCTGCCGCGCCCTTTACGACATTATCGAGCGCGCCCATGATGACAATCCGGTTCGTGCGCGCGTCGAGCTTAAAGTTGACATCGACATAGTTGCTGCCCTCCACCCACTTCGTTTCCGGGCAGACATCCTTCCTTAACACACGAACAAATTTTTCATTTTCATAATACTTGTCATAGGCAGCTTTCACCTGTTCATAATCGGCTTCCTTTGCAAGATTTGCATAGGCCGTCACGAGGATCCCGCGGTTCATCGGCGCTAAATGCGGTGTGAATATGACTTTCAGCGGTGCGCCCGCCGCAAGCCCAAGCTGTTCCTCAATTTCCGGCGTATGGCGGTGCGTCAGCACACCGTATGCCTTCATATTTTCATTCACTTCACAGTACAGATTCGCCGTCTTAGCGCCTCTGCCTGCGCCGGACACGCCGGACTTCGCATCGATGATGATCGAATCCCTGTCAATGATTCCTTCCTTTAATAAAGGGTAAATCGAAAGAATCGAGCACGTCGTATAGCAGCCCGGATTTGCGATAAGCCTTGCTTTTTTGATATCCTCCCTGTTGATTTCGCAAAGCCCGTATACGGCCTCGTCGATCAACTGCGGCGACTGGTGGGAGAGCTGATACCAGTTCTCGTAAACGGAGACATCCTTGATCCTGTAATCGGCGCTCAAGTCGATAACCTTTGTATGGGAAAGGATCTCCTCATCCAGCACCGAGGCCAAAAAGCCCTGCGGCGTCGCCGTGAAAATAACGTCGACCTCCTTTGCAAGCTCCTTTAAATTGTCATCCCTGCATACATCCTGAACGATCTCAAACATATTCTGAAACACTTCACAATAATTCTGATCTATATAACTTCTCGAACCGTACCATTTAATTTCTGCTTCCTTATGGTTTAAAAGAAGTCTGACAAGCTCGCCTCCCGCATAGCCGGTCGCACCGATAATTCCTGCTTTGATCATAGCTGTTTCTCCTTCCCTGATTTCTTTCCTGCTTATATTACAGCTTCTCTCTTATATCCGTAGTCATCATACTACATAATACAGCGTAAAACAAACAAAATGTCTTTTTTCTGTTGAGATTGCATAATTATACATCCAAAATGAATAATATGCAACCCCTTATTTCAATTTTTCGATCTGTATTAATTTTATTCCTCTTTTTCCATTCATATTTATGCACTTTTCCCGTTATCCTTCCCTTATGCGGCTTTTTTTGTGTTTTATGCATAAATATTAATTTTTATGCACGAAACACTTGCATTTCAACGGTAGTTGTTGTATATTAGTTGCAGATTAAATATCACACCAACTACAAATCAGGAGGAATAGATTAATGAAAGAGAAAGTGATTCTGGCCTATTCGGGCGGACTTGATACGACGGCGATCATCCCGTGGTTAAAAGAAAATTATGATTATGACGTGATCTGCGTCTGCATCGACTGCGGACAGGAAAGCGAGCTGGACGGCCTTGAGGAGCGCGCTGCTGCAAGCGGAGCGACAAAGCTATATATAGAGGATGTCGTCGATGAATTCTGTGACGATTACATTGTTCCGTGCGTACAGGCTAACGCTGTTTATGAAAATAAATATCTGCTCGGTACCTCAATGGCAAGACCTGTCATTGCAAAACGCCTGGTAGAGATCGCAAGAAAAGAACAAGCTGCCGCCATCTGCCACGGCGCTACCGGCAAAGGAAATGATCAGATCCGTTTCGAGCTTGCCATCAAGGCTCTCGCTCCCGATTTAAAAATCATTGCCGCATGGCGTGACGATAAATGGACGATGGACTCCCGCGAATCCGAAATCGCCTACTGCGAGGCGCATGGCATTCATCTTCCGTTTTCCGCGGATAACAGCTACAGCCGTGACCGCAATCTCTGGCATATCAGCCACGAGGGATTGGAGCTTGAGGACCCTGCCAATGAGCCAAACTATGACCATCTGCTCGTCCTCGGCGTGACGCCGCAGAAGGCTCCCGAGGAAGGCGAATACGTTACGATGACATTTGAGGGAGGAATTCCAAAGAGCATCAACGGCAAGGAAATGAAGGTTTCCGACATTGTCCGCAAGCTGAATCAGCTCGGCGGCAAGCACGGGATCGGCATCATCGATATTGTGGAAAACCGGGTTGTCGGCATGAAATCCCGCGGAGTCTACGAGACACCGGGCGGCACGATTTTGATGGAAGCACATCAGCAGCTCGAGGAGTTGATTTTAGACCGCGATACTTACGCTCTGAAAAAGGATATGGGTTCCAAGCTTGCGCAGATCGTCTACGAGGGCAAGTGGTTCACACCGCTGCGCGAGGCGGTGCAGGCGTTCATCGAATCCACACAGAACTATGTGACGGGAGAAGTGACCTTTAAGCTCTACAAAGGCAATATCATCAAGGCCGGCACAACCTCTCCGTATTCCCTTTATAATGAAAGCATTGCTTCCTTTACAACAGGCGACTTATACGATCACCATGATGCCTCCGGCTTTATTAATCTATTTGGTCTTTCCTGCAAAGTGCGCGCCATGAAAATGGCGGAGGCCAAAAAGTAGATTTTGCTATAAAGTAGGATAGGCACAAAAAGCAGACCTCGCATATACTAAATTAACTTGTATATGCGAGGTCTTTTTATGTACAGAAATAGTTGGAACAAAAACAAACCGATGAGCTATATGGCGGATAATGCCGTTGTTATGCAGCCCGAGCATGCCATCCCCGTGCAGACCGAAAGCGTCGTTGTGAGGCGACCCGAAAATGTTGTTGTTATGCAGCCTGAAAACGCTGCTGTTATGCAGCCCGAAAACGCTGCTGTTACGCAGCCTAACAATGCTGCTGAAGAAACGATACCCCCTGTTCCGAATGAAGTGCTCATGAACACGGATGTTCCGACATTTGATATGCCTTTCCTGCGACCGCCTTCTCCAGATGACGGCAGGATACTTGGTGGCTCCGAAGCTCCCTCAGCCGGCTCTTCCATGATCAGTTTTCCGGCCATGCCTCCGGCATTTCCGGACACGCCTCTTGCTGCCCCCCTCCCGCACGCCTATCCGAGTGTGCCGGTTGCAAGAGGATGCAATATCCGCTTTTTGCATGCAGATAAAAATCTTGGCGCAGTTACTGTCATTTTAAGCGAGGTAACACTTGTGACAAATCTTACGTTTGGAAATATCTCCGATTATTCGCAGGAGGCATCCGGTATCCTTCTCGTCACCGTCTCCACAACTGATCAGCCTTTTCAATACGTTGTACAGGAAACGATGCGCTTTAATTACGGAGAAACCTACACGGTTGCGATTGTACCGAGAGGCAGCGGAAGCGCTTTATTCCAGATCACCGATATTTCCTGCAGCAAATCTCTGTATAACTCGTGCCTGCGCGCCATCAATCTCTCTCCCGACAGCATCCCGCTGGATGTTTCTCTTTTAGACGGCCGGACAATTGCGAGGAATCTATCTTTCTTGGATATTGGCGGTTATAAACAGTTTATGCCCGGAACTTATCGGGTCATCGTATACGAAAACACATGTCGAAACAACATGCAGACTGAAAACCAGCATCCGGCCTCTGGTACGGCAATCCCCATCATTATTGGCGGGAGCAGCTCCGCCTGTATGACCTATATGCTGGCTTCCTCACAGATCCAGATAGACAGTAATCGCCTTTATACCATTTATCTAATTGGTTACACGACCGATTCTAACGGGCTTACAATTCTTTTTGTTGAAAGTAGCTTTTAAAAATAATAATTTTACACCCCCTTTGTTTTATGATACGATAGAAAATAGGATTTTGTATAATAGGAAATTCTTTTGAGTTTCCTATTATACAGTTGAACCTTTTTTAACTGTAACAACAAAATACACAAGAGGAAACTTTCCATGAATGTACTGCTCATTATAGGCGCATATTTAATTGGTATTAATTTATTCGGATTTTTCGCAATGGGAATAGATAAGCAGCGGGCAAAGCGGCAGGTGTGGCGCATTCCTGAGGCAACCCTGTTTTCCATTGCACTATTTGGAGGAAGTATCGGCTGTCTCGGGGGGATGTACACCTTTCGCCATAAGACACAAAAGACTTCTTTTTTTGTCGGTATGCCGTTGATTCTCATTTTGCAGATCTTTGTGACTATGATCCTGTTGTTTTTCTCACCTATTTATTTTCGTGTGATGTGACTGATCTCATAAGCGATATATCTGGAGGAACGAATATGGCTCTCTATGTTGCAATTTGTGATGACAGCGTCGCCGACAGAAAACAGCTCGAGCGGCTGCTTTCCAAAGAAAATGACAGCAGGCAGACAAAGACCGGTGTCATCTATATAGACTCCTTTGGCAGTCGGGAGGCGATGATTCATAGAATAAATAAATATGATTTATTTTTCATTGATATTGCAAACAACTCTCTAAACGGTATGGATATTGCAAAAGAGCTTCGTTTCATGGGCATCTGCGCACCGATCATATTGTGCAGCTCTCTCATCGATTATACGGCCTTTGGCAGTCCTGTGGCAAACATCACCTATTTGACAAAGCCCGTCACAAAAGGGCAGGTGGCGCATATTTTAGATGTTGCGATCAAATGTGCCAAAACAAAAACTTCCCTTATCGAAGTAAGAGGAGAAAAAGAAACACATTTTATTAACCATCTGGATCTTATCTACGCGGTGCAAAAAAAACATCTGGTAGAAATCTCAATGAAAAACGGGAGCTTTTTTTCTATGCTTGGTACTATGGATGAACTTGAAATTCTCGTCAAGCAATACCGTTGTTTTATTTACTGCAAGCATGCGCTCGTCAATCTGCATCACATTACCGGCAGCAAGGGCAATTCCTTCCTCTTGACGACAGGACATGCCATGCCCTTCAGCTTTTTCCAGCGAAAAGAGCTGCTGCGCGCCTTCGCTGACTTTAAACATAACGTCTCATAATTTACAGGGCTACAATGATTCCGCCGTCAGCCGCGTACAGACTCGAAATTCCCGCTGTATCCAAAATCAAAACTTCCTTAAACTTCATGACCTTCAGCATCTCATCCCGCAAATATAAAGCACGTTCCAGACAATTACAGTGGGAAATCGCAAGCCGCCTATTTTCGGAATCAGGTTTCGCCTTTCTGATAATTTCCACCATTTTGTGTAATGCCTTATTGATCCCTCTCGCCTGATCAAGCTGCTGGATTGTGCCTTCCTTCGTAGATCCCATGACCGGCTTAATGTTGAGCACACCTGCAACAAGCGCTTTCACATTGCTCAGGCGTCCGTTTTTACGCAACATTTCCAGCGTTTCCAATACAAAATAAGTGTCCATATCCGAAATGAATTTTTCCACATGCGCTACGGTCTGCTCAAAGGTCATGCTTTTTTCCTTGCAGTCCGTAATTTCCAATGCGATCTGCGTCTGGGCTACCGACGCGCCCCTCGAATTGAACACGTACACCTTTGCGTCCGCATCCTCCTCTTCGAAAAGCCGCCTGCCAAGTTCCGCACTGTTATAGGAGCCGCTCAGCTCCGCCGACAGCGTCACAACATAAGTCTCCTGATTCCCGCGCATCGTATCTGTATAAGTATCGGGAGAAGGACAAGCTGATTTCGGACATTCCGGACAAGCTGCGACCTTTCTTAAAAATTCCGCCTGATCAAAGTTTTCATCATCAATGAAAAATTCCTCGCCCACCTGCAAGGTCAGGGGAACATGGGCGAACCGCTGATCTTTCTCTAATTCTTCGGGTAATTCTCCGCAACTGTCCAACACAATTTTGTATTTCATCCTGATACTCCCTTTTCCGATTAATTTATAGATGTAGTTTTGATTACTATATATGATAGCATTTTTTACCGCATTTGAAAAGGGGGTAAACTGTATTTTTATAAAATATTTTATACAATTTTATAGAAGCATCTAAGCAGATCCGTAAGCGCCTTTTGATCCCGGCTTCCCATCAGCTCCCGCGCAGAATGCATAGCCAAAAGCGGCACGCCCACATCGATGACAAGCATCGGCAGCAACGTTGATGCAATCGAACCAAGCGTGCTTCCGCTCGTCCCATCTGAACGATTCACAAACTTTTTATATGGAATCTCTTCCTTTAAAAGCATCTGCTCGATAATCGCAACCCCTTCCGAATCGGTCGCATAGGACTGCCCCGCTGCCTCCTTGACAGATACTCCGCTGTTTAAAGAGGCTCTGTTGATCGGATCGTACTTGACCACCTGATTAGGATGCAGGCCATGACCAACATCTGCTGAAAGCAGCATACCACCTGCAACCGCCGACTGGAAATCCATATGGCTTCCGCCAAGCGCATCATACAGCCTCTCAAGCACAAAGGACAGCAGCAAAGAGCCCGCTCCCTGCTTTGTCCTGCTGCCGATCTCCTCATGATCAAAAAACGCACCGACGTTGATACCATCTTCACGTTCTGTTTCCAGAAGTCCTGTCATGACCGCCTGCACCGACGTCATATTATCAAGCCGAGGTGCCGAAACAAAATCATCTGCAATACCAAGGAAGCAGCCTTGCTCCGCACAATAGACCGATAGCTCAAAATCCAGAATATCCGAAGGCTTTACCCCCAATTCCTCAGAGAGAAAATCCAGAAAATAAGTGCTTTTTTTCCCGTTCTTTTCGTCGCCCTCTCGATTCAGCTGACTTTGCAGCATCCCCGCTACCGGGATCATATCCGTCTGCTTATTCAGCTCAACGCCCTTATTGATCTCTTTATTCAGATGAATCGCGATATTCGGAATCGTCAAAATTGGACGTTTTATGTCAACTAGTCGAAGCGTCGGTTTCATGACCTCATCGCTTTTTAAAGCGACACGTCCGGCAACTGAAAGCGGTCTATCCAGCCATGTATTCAAAATTGCGCCACCGTACATCTCCACGTTAACGCGCGCATAGTCCTCCTCCTTCATATCTGGATTGGCCTTTACGCGCAGGCAAGGAAAATCCGTATGCGCCGCCGCCACGCGAAGCTGTCCTTTTACGGGATCGCCGCTGCCGATCTGAAATGCCACAAGGGAAGAGCCGTGATGCCTTACAAAATAATTTCCGCCTTTTTTAAGCTTCCAGCTTTCCTCCAGCGACACTTCCGCATAGCCGGCCTTTTCCAGTCTGCGACTTACCGCCTCCACTGCGTGAAACGGAGAAACCGCCTCTTCGATCAGCGTCAGAAGCTCCTGCGCTTCTTTTGTTTGATTGCTTTGATTCATACTCTTTTCCTTCTCTCTGTTACCATTCTTATTTTTTGCACAAAATCCCTGCATTATACATACTTACACGTACTCGCTCGGGCGGCTATGGCAGCTTTCTCAACAGCCATGCTCAATTTATCATATTTTTGAACTTTCAACAACTGTATCTCTGAAATTTTTATTTGTCCTCACCATGTCATGTTACACGTTATATTCGTCATCTTACCTATGTCAATATTGATAAAAATCCTGTAGATGTTAAAATATATATATAGATTTATAGTGTGATGGCTAAAAATAACATCTCACAAACAGTCTGGTCTGATGTATTTATGAAAGGAGTTAAACATTATGAAACTAATCTCATGGAATGTAAACGGCCTCCGCGCCTGCATTCAAAAGGGGTTTCTCGACTTCCTGCACTCCGAGGATCCTGACATTATCTGCCTTCAGGAAACAAAGCTTCAAGAAGGCCAAATAGATCTGGAACTTCCCGGTTATTTTCAATACTGGAACTACGCTGAGAAAAAAGGCTATTCCGGCACTGCCATCTTCACGAAAGAAGAGCCGCTTTTCGTCTCACGCGGAATTGGAATAGAAGAGCACGACCACGAGGGACGCGTCATCACGCTGGAATATCCCGAATTCTACATGATTACCGTATACACTCCCAACTCTCAGGACGAACTGGCAAGGCTCCCTTACCGTATGAAATGGGAAAAGGACTTCCTCTGCTATTTAAAAGCGCTGGAAAAGAAGAAGCCCGTTATTTTCTGCGGCGATTTAAATGTAGCTCATAAGGAAATCGACCTAAAGAACCCCAAAAGCAACCGCAAAAACGCGGGCTTCACAGATGAAGAGAGAGAGAAATTTACGGTATTAACGGAATCCGGTTTTATCGACACCTTCCGTTATTTTTATCCCGATCAGGAAGGCATCTATTCCTGGTGGTCCTACCGCTTCAGTGCCAGAGCCAAAAACGCCGGTTGGCGCATCGACTATTTCCTTGTATCGGAGATCCTGAAGAACCGT
Source organism: uncultured Lachnospiraceae bacterium (assembly GCA_964566545.1). Classification (GTDB taxonomy): domain Bacteria; phylum Bacillota; class Clostridia; order Lachnospirales; family Lachnospiraceae; genus JAEYFP01. Next base: position 114,711 of record CAZMIX010000002.1, read on the forward strand.
TTGCAGGACGCCGTCATCTACACCGATGTACTCGGATCAGATCATTGCCCCGTAGGCCTGCTTATCTGATTATGCAAAACCGCCAGCCCCAGTTGCCGTATTACAGACCGGCCTTTCTATGGATAAGGTCTTAATAATTGTACCCTTTTTTTGTGTTTCATGATATAATACCGTCAGGCATTATATCGCGCCGGAACTCAGGGAGGGGCTATGATTTTAATTAAGGTTACGGACATCAAGCATTTTATGAAGAAGCTGCTCTTTGAAAATGAGACTGCGTTTGACAGTTTTTTGTTGTCGGAGGCTTCGATTACGACTGGAAATACGGTTACAATCGACGGGCATATCAATAAGGAGTTTTATTCGCAGGAGGAGCTGGCGCTTTTGGCGGAAACCGCGCTTGAAAACGGGCGCATTTATTCGCCTGTGATGTCTCGTTGGAGTGTTTTAAAGAGCTTCTGCTTTCAGCTCATCAAAGGGAAAAAGACGCCGCTTTCTTTCCGCTTCGTCTTTTACCTCGCCGATGAAAACATCGAGCGCTTTTTAAACAGCGTCAAAACCGCGCTCACACGCGCGGATATTGACGGTCTGACCTTAAACGTCAAATATGACGGTCATACGCTCACGTGTACGACCGCCACATCCTTAAACCTGTTCACCCTCGACAAATCCATCGACCGCGCCTGGGATGACATGGTCAAAAAATTTCTTTTTAAATACGAAATCGATTTTGAGGAGCTATGATTGATTTCTATATAGCACGGTCGCTTCATAGGGGCGCAGCGCCCCTGTTTTTTTGACCGTATCTTCCCCATAATTGGAAATCATAAGGGTCGTTTTTTCGTTTAGATAGGTTTCCGGTATTTCCGCCATCTGGGGTTTTTCCGAGAAATTCAAAAATACCAAAAGCCGTTCCTCTCCCAAAACGCGCTCATACGCAAACACATCCGGACTTTCCTCCATCATAAGACGGTAATCCCCATACACGATGATTTTGTATTGATGCCGCAGCCTGATCAGCTTCTTATAATAAGAAAAAACAGAATCGGGATCATCAAATTGTTTCTTTGCATTGATCTCCAAATAATTGGGGTTGACCTTAATCCAGGGAGTTCCCTTTGTAAAGCCCGCATGCTCTTCCCCACTCCATTGCATGGGTGTTCTCGCGTTATCCCTGCTTCTTGCCTGCAGACATTTCATCATTTCCTCTTCGGAAATTAAGCCCGCTTCCGTCAGTTCCTGATAAATATGAAGGCTTTCGATGTCTTTATAATCCTCCAGCGTTTTAAAATATGCGTTCGTCATCCCAAGCTCTTCACCCTGATAAATATAAGGAGTCCCCTGCATCATGTGAATGCAGGTAGCTAGCATTTTTGCGGATAATTCCCGATACTGCTCTCCGTCGTTTCCAAAACGCGACACGCTCCTTGGCTGGTCGTGATTCTCCAGATAAAGGCTGTTCCATGCCTCTCCGTTCAGCTCCGTTTCCCATTTGGAAAAGACCTTTTTGAATTCCTTTAAGTCAAAACGCTTTGTCGTCCACTTGCCAAATTCTCCGTCTCCGATCGAAACATGCTCAAATTGAAATACCATATTCAATTCGCCGGCGTCCTCATCGGCATATTTTTTTGCCTCCTCGACCGTCACACCGGAAGCTTCACCGACTGTCATCAAATCATATTGGGACAAAACCTTTTTACGCATCTCCTGCAAAAATTCATGTACTCTTGGTCCATTTTCATAGTAAGGGGTTCCGTCTCCATATAGCTTTTCCTCTTCCTTGCCGTCGGGAAATTTCTGGTCCTTTGAAATCATACTGATGACGTCCATCCGAAAGCCGTCGATCCCCTTTTGACACCACCAATCCATCATGGAAAAAACCTCTTCACGCACCTTTTCATTTTCCCAATTCAAATCAGGCTGTCTTTTGGAAAACAAATGCAGATAATACATTTGCGTCCTTGCATCGTACTCCCATGCGGAGCCGCCGAAGGCCGCACCCCAGTTGTTAGGCTCACAGCCATTCACGCCGTTTTTCCATATATAATAATCGCGATATGGATTGTCCTTCGATTTTCTGCTTTCCATAAACCAGGGGTGCTCGTCCGACGTATGATTGACGACAAGATCCATGACGATTTTGATCTTCCTCGCGTGTGCTTCCATCAGCAGCAGCTCGAAATCCTCCATCGTTCCATATTCGCGTAAAATTGCACGATAATCCGAGATATCATATCCGTTGTCATCAAGCGGCGACTGATAAACAGGAGAAAGCCAGATCACATCAATTCCAAGCTCCTTCAAGTAATCGAGCCTGTCGATGATCCCGTTTAAATCCCCGATTCCATCGCCATTACTGTCCATAAAGCTCCTCGGATAAATTTGATAAACAACACTTTCTTTCCACCATGCTCTTTTCATAATTGTCCCCATTTCATAATTATTTTACCGCGCCTGCCATAACGCCGTTCATCACCCATTTCTGGCAGAAAAGATAGACGGCCAGCACAGGAAGCAAAACCAACAGATAGGAGGCAAAAGCCAAATTGTATTCAACCGAAAACTGGCGGTTGAATACATATTGCGCGAGCTGCAGCGTCTGCTGCTTTGTGTCGCTGAGCAATACAAGCGGCATGGTAAAATCGTTCCATGTCCACATAAACGAAAGAATTGCAATCGTCGCCGTCATCGGCTTTAATATCGGAAAAATGATATAAAAAAACGTCTGTATTGGATTCGCTCCGTCGATCATCGCCGCCTCATCCATCGCCGCCGGAATTCCCTTGATCGCGCCGCCATACAAAAATGTGTTCATCGGCAGTCCGAAAATTACATACAAAAAAGTAATGCCATACCGGTTGTCCAGATGAAACGCGTTTGCCTGTACGACAAGCGGAAGCATGATCACACTGAACGGAATAAACATCGCGCTGATAAAATAGTAATACATCAAATTGAAAAATTTACTGTTTTTGCGGTTCCTCGTAATCGCATAAGCCACAAAGGAATTTGTGATCAGCGTAAGCAAGAGGTTTCCCACCGTAATAAACAGCGTATTCAAAAATTTTCTCGGATATTCGGTCATCTGCCACGCATCCGTAAAATTCTGAAATCTGAGCTTTCGCGGAAGAGCCAATATCTGATTCATGTCAGAAGGATCCTTGATAGCGATCATCAAAGCCATGTACAAAGGCAATAAAATCACAAGTAGGATGCCGATAATCAAAAGTGCCGTTACCGGCATGTTCGCATGCTTCGCCGCCCGTCTACTCATCAAATTTCTCCTCCCTCTTTTCCAATACTCTCAATTGAAAAACAGAAATCGCTACGACAATCACAAACAGCATGACCGCATTGGCCGACTGATACGCAAACTGTCCACCGCCAAAGCCTTTTTTATAAATCAATACCGCGATCGAGGTCGTCACATTTCCAGGACCGCCTTCCGTCATCGCCATGATCTGGTCATAAACCATCAGAAATCCCCGGCCCGACAACACCATGTTGATCGTAAAGGACGAGGCCAGCAGCGGAAAGGTGATCCGGAAAAAGCGCTTTAAACCGGTCGCGCCGTCAAGAGCCGCCGCTTCATAAATATCCGAATCGATCGCCTGCAGCCCTGCGATATAAATCAGCGTGTTAAATGCGCAGGCGCTCCAGAGTGTCACGATGATAATTCCCCACATGGCATGCTGTGTTCCTAACAAATTGACGCTGAGCGCTTTGATTCCCAGCGCTTTGCCAAGCTGCGGAAGCATATTGGCAAATATAAATTTAAAGATAAATCCGATGATCAGATTTCCCAGCATATAAGGGAGAAAATAGAATGCCTTGATCGTATTTTTAAATTTGATTTCCGCATTCAGGGCGCATGCCAGAATCAGGCTGATTACATTGACCAGCATTGTCGTGATGAGAGCAAACCGGAATGTAAAAAGGTATGCGTGGGTCGTATCCGGGTCGGAAATATTGTGAATATAGTTTCTAAAACCGACAAACTCCCACTTCCCATACCCTTTCCAGTTTGTGAAGCTGTAAAACACGCCTTTTAAAAAAGAAAGCGTGTGAAAGTTAAAAAACAACAGCGCCATGATAATGACGACTATATAAAATACCGCATTGATTTTTCTTCTCTTTTTCAATACAAGAGCCTCCCTGCAAAAAGGTCCTGAATCCAAACCGCATTCAGGACCCTTCTCTTTTGATCAATTATTCTACATTTGCAATATCATACTTTTCATCACAATTTTTCATTAATGAGCTCACATTTTCCTGTGTGCTCATTCCATTCGCATAATTTAAGGAAAATTCCGAAAGGATCGCGGAAAGATCAAAACCCGCAGGATAATAATGATCCGGGAAATTCGCCACCTTGCCCGCCGCGATATCCGCTTTTACACCGGCAACGGTCGCATCGCCCTGCTCCACTCCCTTTACCGCCGAAAAAGCAAACTGATCGTCGATATATTTCTGTGCATTTTCCTTTTCGAGCATAAACGCGATGAACTTCTTTGCAATCTCCAAATTTTCGGAATCGGCGGCAGCAAACAGAACATCCACGCCGGACGTTACATAATTCTTAGATGCATCGTTAGAGGCCGGCAATGCAAATAGATCCACATTGAAATCAGGATTTGCATTTTTATATTGATTGATCGCCCAATTGCCGTTGATCATCATGACGCCTTCCCCATTTGCAAACGCTTTGTTTCCGTCGTCATATCCCAGCCCCATAAAATCCTCCTGGGCATAGCTTAATATTTGCAGGTATTTTTCTCCTACCTCCTCATGGGTTCCGGCAAATGTCGTCTCATTTTTCAGCCTTGCATCCGTAAAACCTTCCGGCTGCAAATCAGGCGCCATGCTGTTCCATGGGCAAAGCCCTGTCCAACTGTCTTTTAATGTCATCAAAAACGGAACTTCGCCTGCTGCTCGGATTGTTTCCGCCACATCCATAAATTCATCCCATGTCGTCGGCACACGTAAGCCCAGCTCGTTAAACTTATCCACATTATACAAAACGCCGGAAGCATTTGTCGCATAAGGAATACCGTATGCTTTCTGTTCGCCTGACGCATTTACATCATAGACCATCTGTAAATAAGATTCCTGCACCTCTCCTACAAAGCTCTCACCGCTTAAGTCCGCAAGCACGCCCGCACCCTGGAGCTCTTTGTAGTTGTTGTCGCCTCCGACAGCGATAATGTCCGGAATATCATTTTTGGCAAGCCGTGTCTTTAAAACCGTACCGGCATCCGCCGGCGCGTTGATGACGATATGAGCCGCCGGATTCTGCTGGTTGAATTCATCCACGAGCTGCTGTAAAATTTCCTTGTTTTCCGCCTTTGTAGAAAATAACTCCAGTTCGGTTCCTTTGGCACTTCCCGTTTCACTTGCTTCAGAATCTACATTTTGTGCTGCCGCAGCAGCCTCCCCTGCGTTTGTCTTGCAGCCGGCAAGAATACCGACCGACAAAACCGCCATGGCTACCAATACATTCCTTGTACGTCTCTTCATAAAATCCGCCTCCCTATCAGTTCTTAACCAATCGATGTAATTTTTTGCAACCCTGTGCTGCGCAACACATTCATCACGCTTAAATCGTAAACTCAAATTGCTGTATTTGCAATAGGTTTCATACGAAACCTAATATTTAGCTAAATTTTTATATATTGATTTGTGCATAATTCCCAAAAACAAAATCCGCTTGCCCACGGCATAGTTTTGTTCCATGCGCACAGCCGCGCATAAAATTGGGCTACATGGGAAATTCCGAAAAATTTCATATATAGCAAAAAAGATTCCCGCAATGACATTGCGGGAACCCTTTTTTCTTGTGATCTATTTTCTATTATTTCTGCGTCTGACCGAGTCGCGCACGACCAATTGAACAGGCAATTTTGTATTCCGCGTTAAAACCGGCTCATTTTGTATTACCTTCAAAAGCCTCTCCATTGCCACGTATGCTTTCCGGCTGACGTCCTGATGGATCGTCGTCAGCTTCGGATGGATCATCGTCGCATACATATTATCATCAAAACCGGTAATGGAAATATCATCAGGAATACGGATATTTTTATCATATAAAAAGTTCATCATTTCTATGGCATCATAGTCGGAGGAAAATGCCAACGCGCCCGCCTGCAAAAAACGTTCGAGCTGCTGCTCATACATATGGACGCGCAGCCGGTATGCCTGCGGAATTAATAAATATCTCGACTTCGGACAGAAAGAGCCTTTGCTTTCCATCGCCTTCTTAAAGCCAAGCCACCTGAAATAATCGCTGTCCATTTGCGTTTCCGCTAAAAAAAGCGCTTTGTCAAATCCGCATTCCAAAAGATAGCTTCCGATTTGGTAGCCGCCTGAATAATCGTCAATTCCAACGTTCATGTATTCCGGTTCTTCATCGGAATAAGTATCTATCAAAATGACAGGCTTATTCAGCTTCTTTTTCAGTTCATAATAAGTCTCTCCGGAATAGCCCAAGGCGATCAGACCGTCTATATTCCACCGCGAAGCGATATTAACCACCTTTTCATTCTCTTTTCCATCGATCAGCATGACATAATAGCCATGCATATCCGCCGCTTTATGTAATGCGCCCACAAACTCGCCGACAAATGAATCCTGCATGGCATTAAAGCCGTGGGTTTCATCGAAACCAAGCACAAATCCAATAATGCGCGACACATTTTTCGTCAAAATCATCGAGCCCATATTAGGCACATATCCCTGCTCGTCAAGAATCGCCGATATTTTATCGATCGTCTGCTTTGAAACCCGTTTTGTATTTCCATGAATGACATTGGATACGGTAGTCCGACTGACGCCTACCATATCCGCAATATCCTGCAACCGAATCATCCGCCTTCTCCTTTGTAAAACGTTCATTAAACTCTGCCTGAGAACAAAATTGTGCTTCGTATACTCCCGCGTTCAAATACTCCGGCAGCACAGCTTTTGATCCGCGCGCGCAGCTGCGCATGAAATTTTGTTATATAGGAAATTCGGAAGAATTTCCTATATAATAAAATAGTTGCATATCACATAAAAATATGCAAGGTAATTTTTTATCAAAATTATCCCTCGGCCGATACCATTCTATTATCTTTATTTTTTCATTTTCGGATTGAAAAGCAGGCTGACAAGGTAGCCGAATATAAGCGCGGCGCTGATGCCGACCGCACTGGCCGTGAAGCCTCCCATAAAAATGCCGATAAAGCCTTTTTCGTCAACCGCTTTTTTGACTCCCTGAAACAATACGTTGCCGAATCCAAGCAGCGGCACGCTCGCGCCGCCTCCCGCATATTCAGTAAATGGCTCATAGACGTTGATCGCACTTAAAACTGCGCCCGTACATACGAGAAGCACCATAATTCTGCCGGGCATCAGCTTCGTTTTCTCCATCAATATCTGTACAAGCAGACAGATCAGTCCGCCCACCCAAAATGCATTGAAATACTCCAATTTTTATTCTCCTCTTCACGCCTCTTCTCTTGGCAGACAAAAATCTGCACATATGGGCTTTCTGCATTTATCTTTTCCCTTTTTTTAACGATTATGCATATATGCTTTCTACAATTCTGGTTTCTTTTCGCTCGTAAAGGTCGATAATTTCTTCGAGAGCAAGGCTCATCATAACCGTATTTTTCTGATTTTTGTAAAGCTTTCCAATAATCTTAGTCAATATGGCATCTGTAAAAAAATTTAATGCAAGATGATCGTCTCTCCTGTTTTTCACATCTTCAAGCTTGTCAGCAGCACTTCTGATCCGCTCAGATGATTCTCGCAGCTGTAAACAGGCATTTTTCATGTTGTTTACGGATAAATAAGCACTTTTTGAAAAAAGCCTTATCGGTTCATGTGTTAAATTTCCGAAAAAGAGTGATGCTCCCGACGTATAATAGCCAAGAAAAGCGGCAGCCGTCAAAATTTGATCCTGCTCGTATTCATCACTCTGGTCGCTGCTTATGACTGCGGCAAGGATGGCTGCAAGAAAATTACTGACGACTTCATTCCCTCTTCCAGGAAGCTTCTCCATCTGCTCCACAAAAAAGGAAGTTGCGCGCTCTAATACTTGTGTGGCGGCGGATTGCCGGGTGATACTGACAAAATCTCCATTCTCATCAAACCGTCCGCTTTTTAACATAGAATAGCTGCTGTGGGCATATACGCCTTTTCCCTCGTTCTCCACAAAAATCCGGCGTCCTGCAATTGATGTTAAAAGAACATTTACAAAATCATTATGTGCACTGATTGAAGATATCTTTGGTGCCGCCTCCTGAATCAGTTTTTCGTTTTCTTTCAAAAAAGAAGCTCCAAACCCCTGCCCGTCATAAGAAACACAGCGATCCACCTTGTCCGGACAGACTACCGTTACATATTGAGCTAGGTTTCCACCCTTGGAATGTCCACTGAGCGTAATATTTTCATAGGCACAGCACTGATCTCTGACAAAATCTGCGGCCAGCCGCTGCATGTTTGTGCCCGATAAATATTCGCCGTATACATTATCCGCCCAGGAATGGTATTTTCCACCGGTTCCACGAAATACAACGGTCGCATCCTGACCGCCTCTCTCAGCAAAACAGACTCCCCGTATCCCACCTTCATCAATTGTCTGCACAACTTCCAGATTTCTAAAGTAATCTGAAGACCCGTCCATTTGTGCAAACAACTCTACGGCATCTTCCGCACTCATTCCGCCTCCTATATTTGAAGAACGCACCCGCTCCACGTCAAAATCTCCGGCTCCATTTTTATATACTGCGAGTGCCTCTGCGATTGTTCCTTGTGTCACAGAGCTGTCCATATAGAGATAGTTTGATAAAAGAAGTAATTCCTTTTGACTTAATTCACTCATTTGCTTTTATGACCCTTCGTACTAATACAATACAATCTTCACCATCCGCATGATAATAATCGGATAAATAGGAGGCGCAATTTTCTCTGCAAATTTCTGAAAATGCCTGATCCTTCAGTGCACATACCCTCACAAGACCAGGCTGCAAAATTTCGTTCATCTGGGTAAACAAAGCCTCTGTTCGATTCACAAAATCCTTCTGATCCGTCATTTCCAAATCAGACCCTCTTAGGAAAATGTAGTAATCCGCATCCAAAAGAGCTCCCGCAGCCTTTGCGGTTTCTAATGTATCGTCACTTTCAAAATCATTACAAAACTTTGAAAAGAAAACTTGTTTGATGTAAACTTTTCTTTCTACTCCTTTGAGTGCCGGAAGAATGCTAACCGCATTCTCCATGTCCTCCCTGATCAACAGACTAAAATACTCATCCTCAAATATTCGATCTGCTTCGTGCTGATTCCGATAACGTTTTACTGTAAAACAATCCGTTTTTGCGTTCGATCCTTCACGCACGGCACAATATTGATCATATTCCACCGGCAGCACCGAGATTTGACAGGAAAGCACTTGAAAACGTTCTTTGTATTTTTCTTCCAGATGCTGTTCTATTTCTTTTTTTGCTTGCTCCAGCTCTTTTTCATTCTCCATGCACCCGCATCCTCCTAATAATACCAGCAATAATCCTATTCCAATAAAATATCGCATTCAAGCTGCTCCTCTTTCTCTTATGATGGCATCCTTACCTGAAATTCAAGCTGACCCATTTTTAGAATATCTCCTGAATAAAGCTCCATTTCCTGATATACCTTCTGGTCATTTACCTGCGTTCCGTTAGAAGACTGTAAATCTCTCACGACCCATTGCCCACCCCGCAAGTAAAGCTCGCAGTGCTGCCCCGATACGGAATCATCATAATCAATAACAATATCACACCTGTTTTTTCCTCTTCCCAAAATAAGCTTATCCTTGCAGGACGCACGAAATAACTTTGTTGGATCGCTCCTGTCCTCTAAAATGATGTCACGCAAACCAGCCTGCTGAAACAGAAGCCTCGTCGCATTTCCATCCTCTGCACTCGCCTCATCTCTGAAAAGTGCCTGCGTCACCCCGTAGCTCTTCTCCACATCTATCAAACAACTGCTGCGCCGTTTCACCTCCGTTTGCAAATTTTCCATAAATTCTTTTTCGTTCTCTCTTCTGATTTTATTCTTTTTCATCCACATACATCCTGCCGCAAATAAAACAGCCAATACAGCAATCACGCCAAGCGTAATCGTCAGATAACCAGCATTTTGCCCCGCAGTTAGGGAGGGAGCCAGTTCATAAAGAACCGGCTCTATATCCTCGTTTTCGGAAAGCAGCACTTTATTTTCTGAAACAATTGTCTCCTGAAGTTCAACCGCGGGAACTAATTTTACTGATTCCCTTTCTTTTTTTACAATTGTCTCCTGTGTAGGAAACGTAATTTGGCGTTCTCGCATTGCCGCAAGCAATTCGTCTCCGATCTTGCGTTCCACCTCCGCTTCGCTGTCCGCAAATTCCGTATAAAATGCCTGCCCTCCGCTGATACGTGAGATCGCCGCAAGATCTTTCAATGCGCTCCCATTGTTTTTCTGTACACAACCGATTACATAAATCGGATACTCCGTTTTATCCAGTGTAAAGTAAAGCTCCTCTACTGGGTACACGAGCGATTCCTCCGACAGGCCGTCCGTGATGAGGAGAATACTTCTGCAAGCAAAATCCGCCTGCCGCCATTCCTGTAGAATATCCATCAGCACATCCGTAAGATAAGTATCCTGGTCGGTAAGTATAAAAGCATCCAGCGCTTTCATCAGACTCTGCCTGTCAGTTTCATAATCTGTCGCATAGTCAATCGTTTCCCCAAAAAAGGCAAGCGCAAAAGCATCTCCTTCCTCTGCATGCTCAAATAAATAAATAAGCACCTCTTTTACAATCTCTCGGTTGCCCGGCCCGATCGACAAGGAATCATCAACGAGTACGAGTGTTTTATAATTGCATTCCATATTTTGTCCTGCCTTTTTTTAATTCAGCCGACCACCTCTGTCAAGAGCCTTCCGCTTTCCTCAACTCCGGCATTTTCGGCATTCTGATATTCTCTTGCCATCTCGTTTAAATCGGTCACATGCTCCTGAATAATTCGGTTTATTTTCTCAATGTCGTCTTGCAGACCGGAAAATTTATTACCGTAGCTGCTGGCGGCCTCTCCCTGCCATATGGCTTTCAGTCCGTTCACAATCGTTGTCATTTCTTGTGTCAGAGTACTGATTGCCTTTCCCGTTGTTCCAAATTCATTCGATGCCTGTATCAGTTTTTCAGGCGTTACTTTTAAAATTCCTTCCATAAATGTATTCTCCTTAACTTTCTTTTTTTCAGTTTTTCCCTAATCTCTTAACACTAATAGCTTCTCGTAGAAGCGGTCGCAGTATTTCTGGCCTCTGCCTCTTCATATTTTGCCGCAATGATGAACAAGGCCGCAATATATTGTTCGATCGCGTTATAAAATCGTTCCATCTGTCCCTGATCCCTGACATATGCGCCATGAAAGGTGTCGTTTGCCTGCCCCTCCCACATCGTTTTCAGCGCTTGCTCACAGTTTGTCAGCGCCTCTACATGCGATTGAAAACGCATATTTAATTCTTTCAGCTCTTCCGCCTTCTTACGAAGCTCTGCCGCTGTTACTTGTATTAATCCCATAATGCTTTCTCCTTTTTAGAAACTATATTTATCAGTATTTTTGATCCTTATTTGTCAGCTTGACGCTGCAATAACAGCTGTTTTTTCTGCGCGGTAAACAATCTCAGATGTCTTACGGATATTTTTTGCCACCTTAATCAAATCATCTGCCGTCTCAAACATATCCCGCTTCAGTATTGTCCCTTTCCCCTGATAGCGATCCGCATTTTCTCCCTGCCAGCTTAAAGCAAGTATTTCGAGTGCGCCTGCAATATGCGCATTTGCAACCTGACTCAGCTCCTTTGCAATTTCCTCAAGCTCCTGTGCCTGTGCAATTGCTCTTGAAAAATCGATTTCAATCTCTTCCTTTGATTTCATACTTTGATTCCTCCTATTTTTTGTTCGATAACCAATTCAGTTTTTTGATATTCCTCTATGGCGGACAACAACAGTCCGGTCATCACCTCTGCACTTTCCCGCAACAGATGCAGTTTGATAAAATCTTCCTGCATCCGAAGCATAAACGCGGCATTTGCATCACCATCCCAAGCAAGCTCCAGACAATCCACACTTTTTGCAAGGCTTTCCAAATGCTTTTTAAGTAAGTTACACAGCTCCCTCAGCTGCTCGGCCGCCGTGCACATCTTCGTATATTCCGCCCTTAGTAAAATCACGGTTGCTCCTCCACTTTCTATACAAATAACAGTAGTAATGTTTGTCCGCTTAGAACCCCCTGCTCTGCCAGCGTCTGCTCTTTCACTAATACTTTCTTTTGACTCGGCAAAAATAACATCCCTTCCTCCTTCCTTCCGAGCAGAAACTCGGAGAGCTGACAAAGCAGTACCGATATTTTAACGTGCTCCTCAAGCCGGCAGTCAACGTTTTTCGCAAGCTGCGGAATCCGGATTTCCATATAATTCATAAAATTTGCTCCTCACAAAGTGGCAGAATGATATCTCCAAAAAAAGCCACTTGTCCGTATCTGGGAACGGTTCCGCAACCGGCTTTTTTCACAGCGCTCTGACGGCTGAATGGAATATTAGAAAAGTCAAACAAACTTTGACTTTCGAGCGCTCCGCCCATATGGATTCCATATGCATCCTGCATCAACACTTCAAATAAGGATCTTCCGGCCAGCATTCCCATATCCTCCTTTCTCACAATGGCAATCACTTTATGAAAACTCTTTTTTTCCAATATCGCATTCAAATACAATTCTGTATCCTTTTGATATTGTTTTGTGTAAAACTCATCACATACCCTTCCATACTCCGGAAGCAAATACAGGAAACCACATTTTAATAGTCCCTGCGGTATCTTTCCAGACCGTATCTTATCTTCATTTTCCCGTATGCTTTCCGCAAACTCGTCGATCGACCAAATTTCTTTACAAGAAATTTGGTACCTCTCGGCAACCCTTTTCATAACTGCCAAACAGTTACTCTTTCCTGTTTTCTTTTTTCCTGTGACAAGTACATGCCGTATTTCCCAAAAGGGAATCCCATATATTTTTCCACTCTGTTCCTCGTATCCGACGGGCAGACCTTCACTGCTTTGCCATTCCTTCTCATCCAGCAGGTCGAAAAACTCTGTTAAAACGGGCTTCTCCGGTATTTGTGGAATGCGACTCGCTCGCCGGGTCGGATACAATTCGTTTCGCTGTTGTATTCTGATGCGCAGCTTCTCCATTCTGTCAAAATCATTTTGACTCTTCATGCAAAATGCGCATTGAAATTCTAACAGCTCCCCTTCGATCCAGGCAATGCCCCTTCCCTTGCTGTTTTCCGGCGGTTTCAGCGGAATCTGCATAGTCCTTAACACCTCGCAATACCGATATTTATCGCTCATCAACAGGCAGATTCCTGTTTTACAATTTTCAAACAGCCTTGCCGGAAGTTCTTTGGTGCCGATTCCGGAAGCAGTCAATATTAAATAGATTCCATAATTTTCACCAAATTTCGCAAGCTCCTGCATATCGTCGTCATACATGCCATCCGTTTTTTCACGAAAGCCGCCATAATCATCGATCACGAGTAAAATTGCCGGCGGTGCGTTTGCATTTGTAAAACGATATTGTGAAAAGCTCCCTCCACGAAACAGCCTTTTTCGCTCAAGCAGCAGCTCCCTTAACATAAAAAACAGCTTTGGCAGCTTATCCTGTTCCTCTTCCGTGATCACACCGCCAGCCAGACAGCTTTGCGCAAATCCTGCCAACAGGTTGCTGCTGTAATCAATCATATAAATATGTAATGTTTCCGGGTTTTCTTGTTCGATTAACGCATAAAGAATTGTTTGCAGAAATGTACTCTTTCCACATGCCGCGATACCGCAGATGACATGGTGCCCACCTCTTGGAAGGTCGATGCTGTATGTGCCTTGTTTCTGATGCCTCGGATCGTCATAACGACCGACTGTTATTTTATATGTTTCTCGCTGCTCCTGTTCTATCGCATAAAGCTCTTCTAGGTATAAGGTTTCCGGAAGAACCGGCAGCCACAAGCTATCCTGCTTTGGGACATTCATAAAATCCGCCGCCCCTGCAATTTCTTCTAAAAGCTTTTTGATCTGGGGCTGAACTGCTTCGCCGCTCACTCCGTCTGACTTACAAGGCACATAGACGCTACTTTTTTTGCCGTATTCGTCTAATAGATGGACAGATTCTTTCTCTTGCTCTTTCTCAAAATAAGGTTCCATTGTGTAAGCGCCTTGAAATATCTCATATAGCTCGTCGTTTCCTACCTGTAAAATGGCTCTTCCAGGGTTTGTAAGGAAAGCGGCATCCGGACGGTGCAGCATCTCATTGCTGTCCTGCTTATCCTGCACACGCAGGCAGATCCGAAACCTTGCGTTGCTCCAAATGTTATCATCCACCGTGCCGGAGGGTTTCTGTGTCGCAAGAACCAGATGCATCCCAAGGCTCCTGCCAACCTGTGCGACACTGACCAGCTCTCTCATAAAATCCGGTTCCTCCCGTTTCAGCTCCGCGAATTCATCAATGATAATAAAAATATGGGGAAGCGGTATTGTAACAAGCCCTTCGCGGTACAACTTTTGATAATCATAAATCTGATTAACTGCAGCCGTTAAGAACAAACGCTGCCTGCGCTCATTTTCACTTCGAATTGATACCATCGCCCGATAAATCATGTCACCTGAAAGATTCGAAATACTGCCGAGCAGATGAGGCAGGTCTGCAAACAGATTTGCCATTCCGCCTCCCTTATAATCAATCAAAAAGAAACCCACCTCCAAAGGAGAAAACCGTATCGCCAACGAAAGGATGATTGTTTGCAGCATTTCGCTTTTCCCGCTTCCCGTCATTCCGGCAATCAACCCGTGCGGACCATGACCGCGCTCATGCGCATCCAGAAAACAGCTTCTGTTTCCTTTTGCAACGCCGATTTCGATGCAAAGGCTTTCCTTGGCTCCTCCCTCACACCAGCGTTTGCAGATGGTCTCCCTGTTCGTTTTTTGATCTCCAAAAAGTTCAAAGATTGTCACTTTCTTTGGTATCGGAGTCTTTCCCTGCACGGAATCGGAAGCTAATCCGCACATCCTCCTCGCATAGGTCTCTGCTTCTTCCCTGCACACACTGTCAAAACGAAGCTCCCTGCGAAACGCCGGTTCCGCCTTCAGCACGACCTGTCCCGAAAAACCGGCACTTTTCAATAAAATGTGGCGGCATTCTACCGGAAGTTCTCTGTAGTTGTTCGCAAACAGCAGCACGCAAATCCGTTCGCTTTCAATCATGCTTTTTCCGAGCAGCTCGTAGTCGTCTGTGAAAATGACCCAGTGCTTTTCCTGTTCTCCGGGTTCTTTCAAAAGCTGCTCCGCCTGATAGGCGAGTCCTTTTGCATGAACCGGATCTAATGCAAGCAGCCGCAGTTCATCTGCCCATAAGTGAGGAAGCCATCGCAGCCATGTCAGCCCTTCCGCCGGTACCTTTGACCTTGTAAACAGACAGACAAGCCGCATTTGTTTTGCACTGCATGCCACACTGATCTGCAATGCAAGCATCCATAGAAGTCCCTCCAAATCCTCTGTCCTGCCGGCAACCACACCGCAAAGACGCGCTTTCCGTAAATCAATGCACACCGGAACCTCTTTTATTTCTCCGTACTTTTTTTTAAGACGAGCCGGAAGCTCCTTTAACGAATCCGCAGCCACTGAAAAACGTTCCTTCGGAATGACGATCGGTACATCAAAGGGAAGAGTTCCGATTCCGACCCTGCAGGCCAAAAAATCTTTATCCTGCTCCGTGCGGTTCCACAAATAAGGCAAACCGCCCGCCTCGCGCATGCAATCCGCGATCGGCAGATACATTCCTCTCAATACATTTTGATGATAGCGGTATTTTTCCTTGATTTTTTGCTCACAGTCCGCCGCATAATTTTGGTATGCTACCCGCCGGCGCCGCTCCGATGCCTGCAAGCCTTTTTTATGCTGCCAGACATTCATATAGGCCCAAAAACCACCGAGTACTGCGGAGGCCGCTGCAGTAATCAAGCTCGTATACAGAAATTGTTCGTTTTCGCTATTTTTGTTCCAAACCACTGCTCCAAAACCCAACAGCATCGGAATTACCATCGTAAAGGCCGGCCCGATTGTCAAAAATAACGCTCGTTTTTCAGTTTCTTGCCTCTCCGGAGGGAACTCCAACTCCACAACTTCCTTATCAGGCAAGCTGTAATTTCTGGGTGCCGGTGAAAATACATGCCCATATTCGTTCCATTTTATTGAGACATCGCTTTCGTATTTATATTGTTCAAGCTTTACTACGGCATGCTCTCCGCTCAAAGAATAGACGGCAAGCAGCTCCTTCAGCCAGATCATTGTCCATCCGAAAAGCTGTATCACATCCCCATAACACAAAACCACCCGTTCCCCTCTGCTTAAATAGTTTCGATTCAAGTATCCTCCGTTCCTCCCTTCAATCAGAAGCTCTGCTTCCCTTACGCTCGTTCTAATACATAAATGCCTTTCAGAAAGCATGTCTGTTTCTGCACAGCACACCGTATTTTCCGATCCCCTGCCGAAGGAAATTGCAGTCTCTCCTGTTTGATAGAGCACCGCCTGCATATTCCCCCCTAAGCAAAGACACATCCAAAGCTTTTCTCTGTGAATTGTCACAATGCGAAATACGGTTCTCGCTTGCTTCCCGTAACCTTCCGCTTTGACTTCCTCTCCATTTTGCCAAAGCTGATACAAGCAATGATCGCTTTTCGGAAAATAAACATTTTTTTCCCGCACCTGAAAGCTCATCCGGATATCCTCTTTTAAAGAAAACAGTTTTGCGGCGATGCAAAATCGCTCCGTTTTCTCTTGCTTCGTTTCCGACGGTGCAAACTCTCTTTTTCCGATTGAATCATCCAAATAGATAAATTCTTCAGAAGCAGCTTCATTGCATACAAAAAAATTGATTTGCATAATTTTACCTGCTTTATATTCTTTTATAACTGTTTGTTTGAATATTCCTGTGTGAAAACACAGTCATGAATTGAATAAAATCTGATTCCTATCTGAAATAGAATTGTATATTCAAACTTTTGGTTCGTTCATCATATCATAAAGCTATATGAAAATCAATACCTGATTTTTTATTTTTTATGGCATTTTTATGGCATCATCGATTCATAGCTGTGCGGTGAAAATAGTGCCCTCCTGCTCGCTGCTTACAACGCTCAGCTTTCCTTTATGCGCCTCGGCAATGCTTTTGGCGATGGAAAGGCCGAGGCCGTAGCCGCCTTCCTTCCTGACCCTCGATTCGTCCACCCGGTAAAAACGCCCGAATATTTTCCCCTGCTCCTCCTTCGGAATAAAAGAACCGGTATTTTTCACAGAAAAGCTCACCTTATCCTGCTTTTTTAAAAGCGTGACGCTCACCTGGCCATCCGCGGGCGTGTATTTGCAGGCATTGTCCAGCAGGATCGTAATCAACTGCCGAAGCTGCGCCTCATTGCCGCAAAGGAAGACATCCTGCGCGATCTCCTGTTTAAGCCGGATTTTCTGTTCAAAAGCGACGGATTCAAAAGCCAGCAGGCTGTTGAAAACAAGGTCGCTGAAATTTACGTCATACTTTTCAAGCGGCATTTTGGCCGTATCGGATTTAGCGAGAAACAGCATGTCCTCGACGAGCTTTTTCATACGCTCCGCCTCGTCCTTAATGTAATAAATCCACTTTTCCTGCAGGGCGATTTTATCCTCCTTATGGCTGAGCAAAATTCCCGTATTGGCAAGCACGACAGTCAGCGGAGTCTTCAGCTCATGAGACGCGTCCGCAACAAACTGGCGCTGCTGCTCCCACGCAGTTTTCACGGGTTTGATCGTAAAGCGCGCGAGGAAAATGCTGATGACCAGAAATGCCAGCTCGCCGATAACGCCGACGATAATCAGCGTCAAAACAAGACTCTTAAAATCATCCATCTGCCTTGACACATCCAAAAAGGCGACGGTTCCTTCCATATGATCCTGTCCATCCATAACAAGATAGCGCAGCTTATATTCCTGCAAAGTGCCTTCTTTTTTTGTCTCGGAGGCCGCGAGCGCCCTGTCTACAATTTCGAAAAGAAGCTCCTCGGAAACCTCCACGTTATTGCCTAGCTTGGAAATGACCTTCCCTGCCCCGTCGACACTCACACTGAAGGAAATCGCATTCATAAGCGTGCTGTTATCTCTGCGCTGCGGGGTCTGCGGTACGTTTTCCCCGGACATTCCCTGAACAGCGCTCTCCGTCTCCTGTCCGGGTATTTCCGCCGGCGCATCCTCCAGCATTTTTTTATCAAACGGAAACTGGTGAGGACCGGGTTCTTCCTTCATCATCGCCGTGCTGATCAAAATCGCGTGCCAGTCTTTTTTCATATCTGTATAGTTGAAAAGACAGATTGCCGTAAACGTGGCAATCAACACAAGACTGACAAGACTCATATTGATAAAAACAAATTTTTTCTGTAATTTTTGCAGCATCTATTTTCCCTCTTCCAGACGGTACCCGACCTTTCGGACTGTCCCTACTGAAACCTTGGAGCCGACATACGTCATTTTTTTTCTCAAAAATGAAATATAGGCCTCCACGTTATTGTCCTCCGCCTCCGAATCCGCGCCCCATATTTTAACGATCAGCGTTTCCTTCGGCAAAATCTGGCTCGAATTAGACATTAGCAGCTTTAGCACCTCAAATTCCTTAAAGCCCAGATGCACCGTTTTGTTTTTGCAGCGCAGCTCATAATTGGACAGGTTCAATTCCAGATCACCAAATTGTATAACATCCGTTATCACTTCTCCCTGCCGCCTGGAAAGGGCACGGATTCTTGCAAGCAGTTCCTCTGCTTCAAACGGTTTTGTCATATAATCATCCGCGCCGGAGTCCAGCCCCGTTATTTTATCGGTCACTTCATCGCGCGCCGTCAGTCAATAAAATAACAGGTGTTGAATTTTTATTTATACGCATATTTTTTACAATTTGAAAGCCATTCATTTTCGGCAGCATGACGTCCAGCACGATGACATCATAATCATCGCCCATCGCATAATCATACCCCTCTTCCCCATCATAGGCGATATCAACCATGTATTTCTGCTCCTCCATGATCTGACCGAGTGCCTCGGCAAGCCTGACCTCGTCTTCCACAATTAATATTCGCATCGTCCTTCTCCATTCCCCGGCGGCCGTTCAGCGATCCGCCGAATCCGCAGCGCAGTTTTCCTCGTACCTGTTTTGATTGATTATACCGGGT
>CAZMIX010000003.1:0-45996 GCA_964566545.1 uncultured Lachnospiraceae bacterium
TTCCTTTACTCTCGCACTTTTGCTCAAATTATTACTCACGAAAAAACTTTCGTCTCCCTGAAATATTCAGAGGGACGAAAGTTTTTCCGCGGTACCACCCATATTCCGGCAGCGAAAAAGCTGCCGACACTCATTATGCGTAACGGGCATATCCGGTTTCCCTTACTTTCCTCGGCACAAAAAGGTCATAAAAATCCTGTCTCCTGGCCTGCGTGCGACGGTTTCGGGGAAACTGCTCCGGTGGGAAATTCGAACCATTATCTGAACTTAAGGAGGCTTACAGCCGACGGCCTCCTCTCTCTGCAAGAAAATAATGTCCTACTTAACACCTTCTTCGCATTTCATCTGCTTAATTATCCTTATTCTATGCAATGCTTAACGAAAAGTCAAGCAATAATTTATCTGCGCGCCAAGGAACATGATATACATACCGGCATACAGCCAAAGCATCATAATAATCACCGTAGCAAGAGAACCGTACATGCTGTAGCTGTTATAGTGCATCGTATAGACAGAAAAAAGACCAGAGAATACCCACCAGCCGATAGCAGCAAAAATCGCGCCCGGCACCTGCCTTTTGATTTTCATTTTCTGTGCCGGAAGCACGGTATAAAAAAACAGGAACAGGAAAAAAAGTACAGCAATCATAATAATGTCACGATAACTGAAAATTGCCTTGATCGAAACAGGAAACTCATAAAAATACCGTTCTGCCAAATAGCGGATGTGTCTTCCGAACACACCGCCAACTAACATGACAACAAGGGCAACAATCATGAACAGTGTATAAAACGCCGACCAGATACGCATAACAAAATAATTTCTTGTCTCCTCAATCCCCGAAATTTCATTTAACCCTTTTGTGATTGCCTGCACACCGCGCGCCGCCGACCAGATTGCGGCCACTGCGGAAATAGACAAGATCGCGGACGATTTGCCGTAAAGCTCATCAATAATATTGATCCCAAGCGCATCCATCTCGCTTGGCAAAAGCTCCACAATCGCCGCAAGCAGATCCGATTTGGTGATCGGTGTATAAGGAATCAGTGTCAGAAGAACAAGCAAAAATGGAATGATCGATACAAAAATAAAAAAAGCCGCGCTTGCAGAATATACATCCACATGATTCCTTTTCAACTGATCCTTAAATCCCATGAGCCAATTAATCAGCTCTCTCAGCTTCTTATTCATAAACTGCTCCTATTGTAGTTCCCTCATAAAAGAATGAAAGGATATTCTGATAATCCATCCCTGAAAGAGCCATGTTCTTAGCTCCGTTTTGAGACATTCCGACGCCGTGACCGAAGCCGCCGCCCTTTAAAACTATTTCCTCTAATATATCATTACTTTCATTTCTTTTCAATTCCATTGTAAAATATGCGCTCGGAAGCAGCACGCCGCAATCCACTATCTCCTGATTATGCTTTGTAATAACCGCTCCCTCTGCTGCCAATATGTACCGGATATTGTATTCTGTCAGAATCTTAATTTCCTCTTCTCCGAAGCAAAGCAGAATTTCATCGATCAGTCCTCCTTCATTACGATGCAGGATTTGTATATCGCTCAAATCAAAAAGCTCTTCGGGCAGCCCGGATACAAAACAATCCCCTTCCTTTTTTAAAATAAGGTTTTTGTTTACGGCAAAACGTTCTGCAATTCTTTCCTTCATATGAATAAGCTGGGACGGATAAAACGACATGCTCCAGCGGTACCATGGCTCCGCGCTCTCATAATCCGTTTCATCGACGGAAAGAATATAGCTTGCAAAGCCGTCCTCTGTGGTGAAATCCGGCGAAGAGCCCTGTCCCTCCTCCTCGATCAGCTTTACGGCTGCAATCGTATCCTCCCTCTTTCCGATGTGCTGTGCCGCCAGATACGGCTTCTGTTCCTCCACATTGCCGCTCTCATTTCTCCACACCTCATCATTTGTCGTCTGACCGCAGGAAGTGGAAAAATAATAAGTGCTCGCAATACTGCCCTGATAAATGACAACCCTTCCGTTCGTCTCCTTTACCGCTTCGATCGCTTCGGCAGATTCTGCCACATTGTTATAGACCTGATAGCCGCTGCTGTCGTCCACATCCGCATCATATTCCTTATAGGCAGGATCTAGCATTTGCCTTACTGCATAGCTTCTTGCGCATATGGCTTGTGCCTTGAGGGCTTCCGTAGGATAATCCGACGGCATTTCGCTTGTTACAACAGAGTATAAATACTCCTCAATTGGCAGTTCATTGATAATAATGTAGCCCGCATTTGTTTTTCTGATTTCCAGCCTTCCCCGGTAAGCCGGCGTCCCCTGGTGCCTGCCAAGCGTGAGCACCTTGATCTGCCCGTCCGACGTATCCGAGATAAATACCGCCTGATCCGGTACCGCTGCATTATCCTCCTGCCCCGCCAATTCTCCATAGGCAGAAAATAAACTGCTCATGCTAAGCTCGGAACCGGCGGGAATTGTCTTTTTCAATTCCCCGATTGTCACATTGACCGTTCCATCCGACGTCAGAATGACATTTTCATGATAAATACTTTTAAAATCCGTTGTCTTTAACAGTACACGGATCGTTTGCCCAATCGCGAATTCATACCTGTCAACAGACTCCTCCTGAAGCTTTGTCTGCTCCTGTATGGGAGCTTCCTCAGCCGGTTCTTCTTGATCCCCTTTTCTCATCAGCATAAGGATCAATAGGATGACTCCAATCAGCAGCAATAGGATTTTTCCTATCAGATTTGTTTCATTTCTCATAACTGCCTCCTTTGGGTATGCTCTATCTTTGTCCTAGTATATGAACTGTGCTGTCTAATTATGAGCGCATAAGTGTACAAAAAAAAGCCCGTATGGAGAAGACTCCACAAGGACTTATATGTATCCCGAAATGCCGGTTCTTGCATTTTGACTCCTAGCTAACGGCTAGGTGGGTAACCGCAACCGCTCTTCTGCCTTCCACTGAAAATGGAGATGTGGCCTGACATCCAAACGGCAATATAGGAATCCCGTTTAAAGTGATGTAGGTTCAAAATAACAAGAGTTGTCGAACATTTCAGGAAATTTGTTCACTTTATCTTTATATTATTATAGCGCGGTGTGACAACAAGCGCAAGTCATTTGTCCCTTTTTAATGATTAAGATATTTCCAATTAATATATAATTTCCACTTCTCTGTTTTCCCATGTGCGCAATTTAATTCGTGTCTCGTCGCTCTCCTCAACATAATTCGGAAGCAGAGGAATCTTTCCATAGCCGTGCGGCGCATTGACAATATACTGCGGAATCGCAAGACCGGACGTATGTCCGCGCAAATATTTCATGATTTTTAGCCCTTCTTCCACCGTGATCTGAAAATGCTTTGTACCAAGTACCTGCTTCGGATGGAAAATATAATAGGGTCGAACCCTCGCCTTGAGCAACCCTTCGTTTAATAACTGCACAATATATTTATCATTGTTGATGCCCCTTAAAAATACCATCTGATTGCCGAGCGGAATTCCGGCGTCCGCCAGACGCCCGCATGCCTCGACAGCCTCCTTCGTCAGCTCTCCCGGATGGTTAAACTGCAGATTCATAAAAAGCGGATGATATTTTTTCAGCATTCCGGCGAGCTGAGGTGTAATCCGCTGAGGCATTGTAACCGGAACCCTTGTGCCGATGCGAATCATTTCAACGTGCGGAATTTCACGAATCCGTCGGATAATGCTCTCTAACATCTCGTCCGGTAGCATCAGCGGATCGCCGCCTGTAATGAGCACATCTCGGATTTCTCTTGTCTCTTTAATATATGCAATTGCGGCGTTAATATTCTCTTCCGACTCGATTCTGTCATTTTCACCAATTCGCCTTCTGCGCTGGCAATGACGGCAAAACATCGCACAGGAGCTCGTTACGTTGAGGATAAGTCGATTCGGATAGCGTCTCGTGATGCACGGCGCCGGATTTGTATATTCCTCGCTCATCGGATCCAACTCGCCCGACAAATCGTTTTCCTCAACAGACGGCAATGCCATCCGGTTAATCGGATAGGACATATCTTCATAATCCATGAGCGATAAGTAATAAGGTGTCGTTGCCCAACGGTATTTTTTCGAAATTCCCTCAAACATTTCCACTTGTTTGTCTGACAGATTGATAAACTTCTGCAATACGGATACGGAACTGACCCGGTTTCTTAGCTGCCAGTGCCAATCATTCCATTCTTCTTCCCCCGCGTCAAAATAGCTCATCAGCTCTTCTTTATGCTTTTTGCTGATAATATCTCTTTTTTCCTCTGTCTCACGTAAAAACACATCCTTAAACTGCAGAAAATCTTCTATTTCATTATATAATTCTTCGGCTCTCTCAAGAGATACCTTTCTCTTTTCTTCCATTTGATCCCCTTCAAACTTTCTTACTTCAGCAATTTTCCAATCTAATCAACGGTTCCTTTCCGGCTCAGTTCCCGATCCAAATGATATCGCAGCACTTTTGCATTCCATACCTCCTGATACGCTTCTTCCTTAACATGGGAAGGCACATCGTACGCACTATTTATATAGCTGCCCAAATAGCTTGTGAATAATTCAGCGCCGGGCGTATTCAAATGATTGCCTTCATCCGGTGAATGCTTCAGATAATCAAGCCCGATTTCCGCACTGTAGGAATCAAAATTAATATAGGTGATTCCATATTCAGCCACAATTTCATCAAGCTGTCTGTCATAATCAAAACTCCAATTATCCGAATAGCTTGGCACTTTCATAAGCATAATTTGTATCTCTTCCTTTTGACAAAGCTCAATTGTCTTGCGAAGGTACGAAACATTCCTGTTTCCAAGCTTCGTATTATCCTTTAATATATACCCGTTGCGCTCGGGAAGCTTCTCTGTTGTCCAAAAATCCATCAAAAAGCCGTTATAGGTAACCGGCTTTCTGGAAAATATATAAATAAAATCTTCGGGCGAAAGCTCCTTCCATCTCGTATGAAAACGAAAAACCGGAAACAGATAATCACTCAGCTTTTCGTCCGTATCCTTTGCCGTCTCAATGCAGTCCAGCTTCGTTTTAGAAAAACGCATCCCATCAATCGCTTTTCTGTTGGCCGGCTCTTCCGCATAAGTATCCCAATATTTAATAAAACCGATATCCAGTACGACAAGCTTTGGTTTATGACATTCGATCGCATCCTTAATCATATAATAGGATGTCCATATCGGCTGAGAGGCGTTGCTTCTATCGTAGGAAGTAAACCCGAACTCCTCCCACAAAATAACAGGACAAATTCCATTGTATACAGTGGAGGAACCGACAAAAATAATATCCGTATCCAGCTTTTCAAGGTAAAATTCCCCCGTAATCCTTCCATCCTGATTTTCAAAAAGATATTTGGGCGTGAAAACAAGATTTAAAGTGATAATTAAAAGGAATACGATAGCCATTTTCAACAGAATCAGGCAGATTTTCTGAGCTGCTTTCTTTTTCTCCATCTCTGCCTCCTAAAATTGCAAATAAATAAACTGCTGTGCATCAAACCCGCGCCCATAGGCTCCGAAAATGACAACAACGCCGACGAGCATACTAAGCACGACCCATTGCAGCGCGATTGGCAATGCAAATATTCGCTCACGCAGACTGCCCGTTCTTTGCAGCATACTCACACAAAATAAAATCAAGATTGCAACACACACGACGATGAATTCCTCAAGCGGAAGATTCAGGTTATCAAACATCGTTTGCAACTGGAATGCCGGAAGTTCCTGGAACATATATTTCATCATCTCAAGTGCGGCATCGGTATTCGCTGAAATATCAAATATACGTAAAAATGACATTAGCCAAAAGGTTCTGATGACTCTGAAAATCTTTAAGGCAAGCCCTCTTTCGTTAATATGCAGCTTTTTGATCAGTTTTTTAGATACGGGCTCAAACTCTGTTCCTAAAATAACAAACAGGCAATTTAAAAGTCCCCATACCACATAGCGATTCTCAGAACCATGCCACATGCCCGTCGTTGCCCATACAATTATCATCGGCAAATAAATAGGGATCCTCTTTCCAAGCGAATCGCTGACGTGTGCCCGTACCCATTTCCCGAAATTCATCACGCGTTTGGAAATGGAAAGCGGATAAAAAATATAATCCTTGAACCAAGTACCAAGCGTAATATGCCATCTGCGCCAATATTCCGAAATGCTTTTGGAAAAGAACGGCCTCTCGAAATTCTCCGCCAACCGGATACCAAACAGTTCACTCACTCCGATTGCGATATCAATGCCGCCTGAAAAGTCACCATAAATCTGCATGGAGTAAAAGAAAACGGCAAAAAACAAATAGACACCCTTATAGTCCGTTCGAAAATCCATCGCAGTAGTGACATAGAGCGCAAGCCGATCAGCGATGACGAGCTTCTTAAACAAGCCCCACATAATACGGTAAAAGCCTGATTTGATCCTAAAAAAGTCGAAAGTGGTCTCCTGATAAATCTCGGATGCCAGCGCGCCGAAGCGACTGATCGGTCCTTGTATGATCTGGGGAAAAAATGAAACATACAGCGCAAAGCGGAACGGATTTTTCTCGGCATCGTATTTTCCGTAGTAAATATCAATCAGATAGCCCATCGATTGGAAAGTATAAAAGGAAATTCCAAGCGGTAAAAACAGATCAAGAAAACTGATAAAATTTGTATTATGAAAAAAATGCAGCCGAAAAAGATTAATATAGGAAATACTCCAGTTTGCATATTTTAGAAATAACAAAATACCAAAGTTAAGCAAGAGACATACTATAAGAAGCCATCTTTGCTTCTTTTTCACGACGGCCTTGTAGCTCTTTTTTTCTTCCTTTGTAAGATCTTCTTTATGCTGTTTTAAATAATTCTTTTGCTTGTCTGTTTCTTTTGCAATGAAACGCGCAAACAAGTATGTAGAAATCGTAGTAATCAGAATAAAACATAGATTCCTAAAACCCGTGCATAAGTAAAAATAATAGCTGGCAATGAGCAGTACACACCATTGCCATTTTTTGGGCACGAGATAAAATACAAGCAGTGTACAAAAAACAAACACCGTAAACTGTGCTGAAATA
Source organism: uncultured Lachnospiraceae bacterium (assembly GCA_964566545.1). Taxonomy (GTDB): domain Bacteria; phylum Bacillota; class Clostridia; order Lachnospirales; family Lachnospiraceae; genus JAEYFP01. Next base: position 7,054 of record CAZMIX010000003.1, read on the forward strand.
AATGACATTGATCCGGTCATCCTTCATTCGTATTTTCTTAATACATCAATCTTCCTGCAGCTTCGCCACAAGCCGAAAAATAGCCTGTGCGGAATTAAAGTTTTCAGGAATCATATGCTCCGCATTGATTTCAATATCAAATGTATCCATTAACTCTCCGACGATGTTTACAACATCGAACGAATCAAGGATTCGCTTGTCGATCAGCCCCGTTTCCGAGTCGTAGTCCACATCCGGACGGACAGATTCCAAAATTCCAATCACTTCTTCCATATCGTTACCTCACTTTATATTATAATTGCTGCTTTAATGTAACCCGATCCACCTTGCCGTTTTGTAAAATCGGCAGCTTGTCAAGCCTGTGCAGCACATTAGGAAGCATATAACGGGACAGCCGCTTTTTCAGCGCATCCAGTACCTTCACCTCTTCATCCTCTGATTCATAAAACAGCACAATTTTCTGCTTCTGCGGCTCAAACAGGCAGCAAACCGCCTTCATGCCAGGCAAAGATGATGCCGCAGTCTCGATTTCCCCAAGCTCGATCCGATGACCCATGTGCTTGATTTGGAAATCCTTGCGCGACACAAATACAAGCTCCTTTCGATCATTGTATTTGGCAAGATCTCCGGTACGGTAAATTTTTTCCGGATAATACAGATTGAGCGGGTTCTGTACGAATACCTCGCCCGTACGCTCTGGAGAATTATAATAGCCAAGTGCCAGACAGCTCCCCTTTACACAGATCTCACCGATGGCATCTGCACGCCGGATTAGCTTATCCTCCTCATCCAACAAAAAAACCTCGGTATTTTTAAATGCCTTTCCGATTGGGATCGTATCCTCATCCGCAAAGTCGCGATCCACGATATAATAGGTACAAACGCCCGTAATTTCTGTCGGTCCGTAAATCTGTACAAATACTGCTTCCGGATAATTAGATTTCCAATATTTATAACATTTTGTAGGCATCGCTTCCGCACCGAATATAATTTTACGAAGTGCTTCCGGCTTTAAGGACTGAAATCCTTTAAAGGTAGAGATCATTTTCATCGCCGATGGCACCCAACGAATTGTTGTAATATGATACTTCTGCAAAAATTCGAGCAACTTGAGCGGCACGGAAAAATAAGAGAGCGGCACAATCCCCATCGTCGCGCCCATTTTCAACGTACAATAAATATCAATCAGGGATGCGTCAAAATAAAACGGCGCCTGATTTGCAATTACATCCTCTTCCAAAATGCCAACCTCCCGACTGAACTGCTCGATATAATCGATCAGCGAACGGTGACTGACAACAACGCCCTTCGGCACACCTGTGGAACCCGACGTATACAGTACATAGACCGGATCCGTATCAATCGCACCCTGTCTGCGCTCCAAAAGCGCATCGGGGGCAATTTCTGTCTCAACCATTTCCTCATAAATAAAAACCATATTGGAAAATGCTCTTGCCATATCAAAATGTGCCATATCCGTAATAACCGCCGCCGGCTTTAAATTTTCCACGATCAGGCGGATTTTATATTCCGGCATATTGGTATCAAGCGGCACATAAAAATTTCGGCTCGCAACCGTACCCCAAAACGCGCTCAAAACACGCGGCGTTTTCTCCATATAAATCAATACCGGCCGGCATACGGCATTCAGCTTTTTGATCAGCTTGCTGCCAACCGCTCTCGTATCTCTTAGAAGCTGCTCATAGGTATAATCCACCATTTCATCGAAATACGCTGTTTTTTTAGGATTCCGATCCGACGCTTCCGTTAAATATTCTAAAATATTTGTTCTCATCTTTTGCCTCTTCATACATTCCACAAGTGGACAAACTTATTGTCCTATTCTAACATTTACTTCCATTCCCGTCAATCCAGTTTCACCTTCTTGAAATTCTTCTTTCCTCTCTTTAATATAAGACCTTCTCCCAAAAGCTGCTCTTTCAAAAAAAAGGCATAGATATCAGAAACCTTCTCACCGTCAACGGAAACGCCGCCCTGCTCAACGGCGCGTCTTCCCTCGGATTTGGAGGAAACAAGCTCTGCCTTTACAAGCATCGTTAAAATGTCCAGCTTTCCTTCTATTAAATCAGCATCAGTTAACAATGCGGTCGGCATATCGGCGGCTCCACCCTGGCTGAATATTGCTCTTGCACAACTCTGTGCCATTTGTGCCTCCTCTTCCCCATGAACAAGCTTTGTCAGCTCAAATGCAAGAATTTCCTTTGCCTGATTCAACTGACTGCCTTCCCAATGATCCATCTCATCAATCTGGGCAAGCGGCAAAAATGTCAGCATACGGATACATTTCAGCACATCTGCATCCGCAACATTTCTCCAGTACTGGTAAAAGTCAAACGGGGAGGTCTTTTCCGGATCAAGCCATACTGCGCCTGACTGTGTCTTGCCCATCTTCTTGCCCTCTGAATTGAGAAGCAGCGTGATTGTCATCGCATACGCATCCTTACCAAGCTTTCTGCGAATCAACTCCGTTCCGCCAAGCATATTGCTCCACTGGTCGTCACCGCCAAACTGCATGTTGCAGCCGTATTTGCAAAATAGTTCCAAAAAATCATAGCTTTGCATAATCATATAGTTGAATTCCAAAAAGCTCAGACCCTTTTCCATTCTCTGCTTGTAGCATTCCGCTGTCAGCATTCTGTTCACGCTAAAATGCGGACCTACCTCACGCAGCAGCTCGATATAATTTAAGTCCAGCAGCCAATCCGCATTGTTGACCATGATTGCCTTTCCCTCTGAAAAATCAATAAAACGGCTCATCTGTTTTTTAAAGCAATCAATGTTATGGTTAATATCCTCAACCGTCAACATTTGTCTCATATCCGTTCTTCCCGTAGGATCACCGATCATACCCGTGCCGCCGCCAAGCAGTGCAATTGGCTTGTTGCCGGCCATCTGCAAACGCTTCATCAGACAGAGCGCCATAAAGTGTCCGACATGAAGGCTGTCCGCCGTCGGATCAAAACCGATATAGAAGGTTGCCTTCCCGTTGTCAATCATTTCACGAATTTCTTTCTCATCCGTTACTTGCGCGATCAATCCCCGCGCCACTAATTCATCATAAATTTTCATCCGTTTTCTCCTCTTTTTTGATTCTGTTGTTGTTATTTCAAAGCTTGCACCCGTAGGCACTACAAAGAGCCCCATCCTTTATCAAAAGGACGGGGCTTTATTCCCGTGTTACCACCTTTATTCACAAGCCGCTCGCACAGCCTGTCTCATCAAGTATCGTCCAGCAACAATACTCCGACACGATAACGTGTGTCCAATCCGGCGCAGCCTACTCAGCATCCTTCGGTGCGCGGCTCAAAGATGTATTCACAAATAAGTCTGCCTGCGCCTCTCATCAGCCGGCTGCTTTCTGTAGACCTTATTATCTGCTACTCTTTCTTCTCATTGCCTGTTGAGTGCATTATAACTACAATTTCTCTCGGTGTCAATACCCAAAAACAACCTGCAGGCTATCCCGCAGGCTGTTTGATTTGATTACTTTTTATATCTCTCTAAAACGCCTATTATAAAGAAGTTGCTTCGTCAACAAGCTTCTTAATCGCTGCCAGCGCTTCCTCCGGAAGCTTGTCATAGCCTTCCTTCTTTGTTGCAAAGCCTTCCACTGCGGATGCACGGTTTTCCATTGCATTCTTCAGTGCGGCCACATAATCCTTGTCGGAAAGGTTCGGCTTAAAGTCACCGGTCTTTCCTGACCAGTCATACATAATCTCGATATCTTCGAATGGTCCCCATTTCTCGAAGCTTGCCTTTCCTTCTACAATTGTCTCGATAATTCCAAGCGTATCGGCAGGTTTAACCTTTGCTCCCATGAAATCACCGGTGTTCACAATATAACAATCCACATTCTTCTCTTCTACAAGCTTCTTGAACTTATCATAGTCATGAACAAGCGGGTAGGTTCTGAACGGATTTGCATAAGGAACGATTCTCAGTGCATTCAAGTCCGTACCGGCCTTTACACGCTCCGCCGTAGAGGTTTTTGTCGCAAGAGTTGCTCCCATCACCGATGCAAGAGCTGCACCCTTGATCTTTACTATGGGCGGAATGGCAGGATCCTTCATAATCCAGAAAATTGCATTTACAGGAGCCACAATCTTATCCACACGGTTCGGCGACCATAATTTTGACTTGATTGCACGGCCGTTACCGTTTCTGATATCCTCCGTTACAAGCTGAACCTTTCCTTCACTGTCCAATGTTGCGGAACAGTTCTGAGCGGATAATAAAAATTCATTGTCCGGGCAGCCCGTCGGATAATCGGAAGTCTTATCAAAATAAGTCGGCTCCAGTGCGATCGATGCACAAGTGTCTGTGTTGATGATAAATGCATCATCATGAAGAACCTTGATTCCAGGGTACTTATCACCATGCTTTGCATGTGTCAGTGTAGACTTTCCCGAGCCTGACAGACCGTATACGGAAGCAACATATTTGGAACCGTCAGCCAAAGTATATTCCTTCTGACCGCCGTGGCAGGATGCATAACCGTTTCTGTTTGCAAGCGCCCAAGCCATTGTCAGCGTACCCTTCTTGTGCTCGCCGAAGTATCTCATACCAAGGATAGCGGCACAGTTCTGGTTCGTATCAAAATAGCACAGAGTCAAAGGATCACTTAAGCAGCTATAATCCACATCCGGAGCGTCGTGCGGTGCCCACTGGGGATCTGAGAAAATATAAATATCCGGCTCGCTTCCATCTCCGATCGGTTTGGAGTTCTTATACATCTTTACATATTCGTCCGACATATACTGGAAATTCAGCATCCAGTTGTAGAGGATATTTTCTTCGCCTTCAGGAATCAACAGATGCGCTTTTGCCATAAATTCAGGATCCAGACCGATATAGCACTCCGCATGGTACATCGTCTTCCACCGTGTTTCATAAACTGCATCCATTACTACTTTATCAAGCTTAGCAGCATCCACGCCCGGCTCACCCTTAATGCGGCGTGCGGCTGCGTAACGCCCTGTTACAGCACCGTCATTAAACAATAACACCTTTGCATCCTTGTCAAGGCCAAATGTATCCGCATCCTTGATCGGCATGTCCGTAATGATTGTTCCCGGTGAATTTTTGGCTAATTCATACGCTTCTCTTAATGTGTTTACTTTTACAACATTGTTCCCATAGAAGGGTGCCTCAATAATGGAACGTGTCTTATAAAATCCAACTTTTCCGGCGCCGATCTCTGATATTGGGTAGTACGCTTTTGTTGACATAAATAGATCCTCCTTTAATTTTTCGTTTTCTACTATTTAACAATCATTTGCTATTATCTCAAACGGAATATTAAAAGTCAAGTTGCAAACATGATTTTTAATCGAGTTTACGCTTTTTTTAGAATTCCTTTGTTCGGCTTTCTAACCACGTTTTTTCGCTGTTTTTCAGGTGCGGACAAAGCGTTTCATATACGTTTCTGTGGTAGACATTCAGCCATGTCCGCTCCTCTTCGTTCATTCGGTCTGAAAGAATCGCTTCTGATTCAAACGGGACGAGCGTCAGTGTTTCAAACCCTAAGAAGGTTCCCCACTCTGTACTTTCCTTTTCTACACAGAGCAACTCATTTTCAAGCCGGATTCCATGGCTGCCCTCCATATAGATCCCCGGCTCGTCGCTTGTTATCATGCCGGGCTTTAATGCCGGCTGCGGATGCTTCTTATTAATCTTATATCGGAATGCCTGGGGTCCCTCATGTACATTTAAAAAGCTGCCGATACCATGCCCTGTTCCATGTCGATAATCAATTCCAAGTCTCCAGATCGGCTCACGGGCAAGGATATCAAGGTTTTCGCCGCCGCAGCCTTCTAAAAATTTTGTATTTGCAAGCCGCAACAGCCCTTTTAATACGGCAGTGTAATGCGCTTTCTCCTCCTGTGTCAGCTCTCCGAGCACGATTGTGCGCGTAATATCCGTCGTTGCGCCCAAATACTGTCCGCCTGAGTCTACAAGAAGCAGACCTTTTGGCTTTAATACGGCGCTCCCCTTAGGCTTTGCTGTATAATGCACGATCGCCGCATGTTCTCCATAAGCGCAGATCGTTTCAAACGATGGCCCTTGAAAGCCTTTTATCCGGCTTCTGAGCGCATCAATGCGCTGTGCCGCCTCGTATTCTGTAACCGTCTCCGTCCTGACGCGCTCCTTGATCTCTATTATAAAACGGAGGACAGCAAGCGCATCCTGCAAATGATAATCCTTTGCCAAGGAAATCTCTGTCTTATTTTTCACGGCCTTCTCAATCAGCTCTTCATTCCATTTTTCAATCATCATATTGTTGGCTTGCAGACTTTCATAAAGGACGGCATTGAAACATTCCGGATCGTAAAGAAGCCGCTGCCCTGATATTTCCTTTGCAAATTGCTGGGTCTTCCCGCAAGAGCCGATTTCCACACCGTCTTTTTTCAGCTTTTCCTCCAGTTCGACCGAATAGCAGCCCTCATTTAAAAATAAAACCGTGCGCTTTACGGAAACAAATGCATATGAAAATGCCACGGGATTGTATGCGATGTCGCTGCCGCGCAGATTGAACAGCCACATGATGCCGCTCAAATCAGAAATCAGGTACGCATCCGCTCCTGCCTGTGAAATCCTCTCCTTTAAGCCTTTTAGCTTTTCCATCCTTGAGACACCTGCTATGGAATCCGGAAGCTGATAGACCTCCTTTTTCGTAATAAATGGGCGGTCTGTCCATATTTCCTTCGCGAAATCCAGATTCATATTTAATAAAACGCCGGCATTTTCGGAAAGCGATTTAAGCTCTTGATAAAAGGAAACACTGATCGTCCTGCCGTCACAGCCAATACACGTGTCTTTTTGTGCGGTCAATCTCAAATATTCTGTAAGAGAAGGCACGCCCGCCTCCTGCGCCTGATATAGTTCGATCTGTGTCCCCGCAAGCTCCTGTTTCGCCTGCAGAATATATCTGCCATCCGTCCATATAATTGCTTTTTGGGGAGTGACAAGCAAAGTACCCGCCGAGCCGGTAAAGCCCGATAGGTACTCCCTGAATTTAAAATACTCATCAATATATTCCGATTGGTAAAAATCGCTTGTAAAAACGAGGTATATGGTCACGCACTCCCTCTGCATAAACGCTCTTAGCGCGGCAAGCCTCTCCTGTATCTGTTTCTGCATGAATGGAATCCCGCTTTCTGTTTTCTATTAATAGCTGCCCGCCTGCTCACCTTTTAATAAACCAACAGCCGAGCTTGTACCAATCCGGTCGCTGCCCGCCTCGATAAATGCGATCAAGTCCTCCAGAGAACGGATGCCGCCCGCTGCTTTAATTTTAACATGCGGACCGATGTGCTGCTTAAACAAATGGATATCCTCAAGCGATGCGCCGCCTGTGCCGAAGCCGGTTGAGGTCTTAATATAATCTGCGCCCGCATTTGTCACCGCCTTGCACAGTTTGATTTTTTCCTCCTCATTCAAAAAACATGTTTCAATGATCACCTTTAATATTTTTTTCCCTGTCATAGCTTTTAATATGGCAATTTCTTTTTCCACTTTATCAAAATCACCATTTTTGACGTCGCCGATGTTGATTACCATATCAATCTCTTTCGCGCCGTCCAAAAGCGCTTGTCTTGTCTCTGCAAGCTTTGTCTCCGCCAAGCTGTATCCGAGTGGAAAGCCCACTACCGTACAGATGTTAATTGTTTCTCCATATGTCTCATGAATCCGCTTAATATAGGAAGGAGGAATACATACCGAGGCCGTCCCATATTGGATCGCCTCATCGCAGAGTTCCCTGATATCTTCCCATGACGCAAATGGCTTTAATAGTGTGTGGTCTACATGGCTCAACAGTTCTTTGTTTGTCATAGTGGTCTCCTTTATTTACATTATTATTCCTTTTCGCATTATAACACATTTTCATTGTGGAAGTTAACTATAGTTATATTAATTTTTTCTAAATTTATAGTCAATTTGCTTGTCATGATGCGTTTTTTCATGTTATGATATTCTTTGCTACTTTTTATTGTGCATTGAGAACGGAGGTACTTTAATGGATCATAACAGTTTTTGCGAAATCACACCCGAAATTCTTTCTTTATCTGCTTTGAGCGAAAAGGCAAGCTACATAAACCCCGATTTATATACAAAGTATGAAGTAAAGCGTGGTTTAAGAGATATCAACGGCAAAGGCGTGCTTACCGGCTTGACGAACATTTCCGATGTTCGGGCAAACCGTGTATTAAATGGTGACAGTGTTCCGCAGGACGGGGAATTATTCTACAGAGGTTATGATATCCAGGATCTCGTTAATGGATTTTCCGCTGAAAATCGTTTTGGCTATGAAGAAATCACCTATTTGATTTTATTCGGAAAGCTGCCGAATCCGGAGGAGCTTGTCCGGTTTGAAGCTTTGCTTGCCCATTACCGTTCTCTCCCTACAAGCTTTGTGCGCGATATTATTATGAAGGCACCGAGCCCCGACATGATGAATACACTTGCAAGAAGTGTTTTAACTCTTTATTCCTATGACGACCGAGCTAATGATATTTCGATACCGAACGTGCTCAGACAATGCCTGCAGCTCATCAGCCTGTTTCCCCTCCTTTCCGTATACGGCTATCAGGCATACCGCCATTATCATGACGGAAAGAGTCTTTATATCCATTCGCCGAAGGAAAAACTCTCCACTGCGGAAAATATATTGAGAATCCTTCGACCCGATAAAAATTATACGCCTCTTGAGGCAAAGATTCTGGATCTCGCACTCGTCCTTCATATGGAACACGGAGGCGGTAATAACTCTACCTTTACTACCCATGTCGTCACGTCCTCAGGAACCGACACTTATTCTGTCATTGCTGCTTCTCTTGGTTCTTTAAAGGGCCCGAAGCATGGCGGCGCTAATATCAAGGTCGTTGAAATGTTTGATAACATGAAGCATGTTGTTAAGGACTGGGGTGACGAGGAGGAGATCGCTGCTTATTTGCGTGCGCTTCTGTATAAAGAAGCCTTTGACAAGCAGGGCTTAATTTACGGTATGGGACACGCTGTTTACTCGCTTTCCGACCCGCGTGAACTCATCTTCCGCACCTTTGTCGAAAAGTTGTCCGTGGAAAAGGGTCTTGAAAAGGAATTTGATCTCTATGCGCTTGTAGAAAAACTCGCGCCAAAGATCATCGCCGATGAGCGTCAAATTTATAAAGGTGTTTGCTGTAACGTCGATTTCTATTCAGGCTTCGTCTATCAGATGCTTGATTTACCAAAAGAGCTTTTTACGCCGATTTTTGCAATTGCGAGAATCGCCGGCTGGAGTGCGCATCGTCTGGAAGAGCTTGCTAACAACGGAAAGATTATTCGTCCGGCATACAAACCGATCATACCGGATGAAAAATATATACCAATAAATGTTCGTTAGACTTTCCATTATCTTGAAAATGTGTTATACTTATTTGCGAATCAATCTACATCACTTTATTAAAACATGCAGATAGTCGGAGGATACTATGAATACAAACGAAGTCAAATTTCTAATTTGTGATGATTCTATTTTAGCAAGAAAAAGTCTGATTTCCATATTAAATTCATTTGGCTATACGAATATTATTGAGGTGTCTAATGGGCAGGATGCGATTGATACTTATCTCAGCGAACATCCGGCAGTTGTCTTTTTGGATATTGTAATGCCTGTCAAAGACGGAATCACTGCTACGAAAGAAATCATGGAACAGGATCCTGACGCACATATTGTTATTGTTTCTTCGGTTGGCACGCAAACGCACTTGAGAGAATCGATCAAATCCGGCGCAAAGGATTTTTTACAAAAGCCTATTGATCCGGTGCTGTTAAAGCAAATCATCGATTACTGTCTGGCAGAATAGGTAAGGAGAAAATATGGACAACGAACAATTGACAACAGAATTATTAAAGTCCTCCAACTATGATGCGCTTCCTGCGTCCACGACAGAGTTTGTCAGAACCTATATTAAAAAGTTGGTATGGGATGTGCTGACACATGTGGATTCCTCAATCACAGTTGGTAAGATTGAGCTTGTGACGACCTATTCCTCCGAATTGGAGTTATCTCAGGAAATCACGGGAATTCCAGCCGCATACTCAGCCATTGATGGAGAAATCAGCATCTTGACCGCCTTTTCGGAACAATATGCGCATCTGGGCATTTCCGAATATGATACACTCGCACGCGAAGCCATTTTAGACTTCTTAAATCTCCACAACGGACTGTTTGTTTCTTTGCTTTCCAAACTCAACATGTATGAATTAAGCCTTGCGGTTCCAAAGCAGTCTGGTTCTTTCTCATTAACAAGCCAGGTTACCGGCAAAATCACAATCATTCCAATCACCTTTTCTTTTGGAACTATCAAGTTTTTGCTCTATGAGCTTCCGCTTGATTAAAATTTTATAACATAATTTTAGAAGCGCCCTTTACACTAGGACGCTTCTATTTCATCAATGTCATATTCTATTTTAACATGCTCATGTGGGCTGTTTTGCAGAAAGTTTTCAAGAATACGCCGGGCAACAAGTCTTCCGTTCTGAATATCCGTATCCATCAACAATACGATGAACTGGTTGCTACTGAAATGCGAGCAGACATCTCCTCTTCTCAAAGAATCCTTGATGGCGATTTCGAGTACTTCCATCTCCTTTATAATGCCTTCCATGGAAATTTCCACATCAGCTTCCATCGTGAAAAGCAACGTCTGTACCTTCTGCTCTGTCCTTGCAATGCAGCGCGCCACAAATTGATAAATCCGTTTGAAGCCTTCATATTCTACCCTGTAAGCGCCACCTTCCCGACTATATTCCTTCACATAGTTTTGAAGCTTTTCCAGATCGATTCTGGAACTGTCCAAACCATTCCTGCCCGTATCCTCATGCCAGTAAAAATAATAGCCGCACTTTCCGTTCTGCTTAACAAAATACATCGATTTATCCGCATTGTTATATAAGGTCATAAAATCATTTCCATCGCGCGGAGCAAACGTAATTCCGATCGAGACAGAGATTTTGATTTTATTTTTATCGTCCCAAATCATCCGGCCAAAGCTCTTCTCCACCTTCGAAATGATTTCATCCGACTTTGCTGTTGCTCTTTCCTCATCAAAATTCCCTTTAAAAAAAATGATGAATTCATCTCCGCCAATGCGGCACACAATATCCTCATCTCTCGTACAGCCTTTTAAGATTCCGGCAAATTCGATTAAAACCGCGTCGCCCCTGATATGCCCGTAGGTATCATTGACTTCCTTGAAATTATCCATATCAAGAATAAACAAAGCGCCTTTGGCCTCTCCATCCAAATAGGCATCGACATTTTCCTTTGTATATTTTCGGTTCCACAAACCGGTCAGCGAATCCTTATACGCTTCGACGGATTTTAATTCCACTTGCTTTTCCAAACCACGCTTTATGGAATCAAGCTCCAGAACCCGCTCAATGCGGGATATCAGCACCTCGGGAGCAAATGGCTTTATTACAAAATCCATCGCGCCCATGTTGATCCCATGCGCCTCATCCGCATTTTCCGTATCGCCGGTCAGAAAAATAACCGGAATATCCGCCAGTTCCGCCATCTGCTTCATTTTCTTATAGGTCTCATAACCGTTCATTCCCGGCATCATAATGTCCAATAAAAGCAGATCCGGCTTTTCCTTCCGCATTGACTCCAATGCGGCCTGACCGGAACGTTCCGTTGTGACTCTGAATTTTTCCTTCAGAACGGCGCTTGCAAATATCAAATTTGTAGCTACATCATCTACAATCAGAATATGTTTTTCTTCTTTCATTCAGTACATTCCTAAACTTTCTTTCACCACGCGCTGCATATCCGCCGCATCGCATACCTGTTCATGTAAAATTTCAGCCTGCCGGATCTCTTCTATCGCCGCCGGAACCTTGACCTTGGCCAGCCTGCTCAACTCTTCCGTCAACTTAAAATCATCCGGTTCTTTATACGACGGAACCACCGCCTTCATAACATTCTGTGCGAACTTAAACGGACTCGCCGTAGAAATAATCACACTTTTTGTCTTTACATCCTCTGGCTTTGCTTTACGGTACGCTCTATCTGCCGCAGCGGCGACCGCCGTATGCGTATCGATGATATACCCTGTCGTTTCATAGAGATCATGGATCGTAGAAAAGACCTCTTCTTCCGTCGCATAAGCGCCGAAGAAATCCAACAGCCCGTCTCTCATTTCCGCCGTAATCTCATAGCGGCCGTCTTTGGAAAGACCGTTCATCAGCGACGTATTATGAGAGGAATCTTCTTTACAAAGTGCATAAATCAACCGCTCCAGATTACTTGATATTAAAATATCCATCGATGGAGACGTTGTCAGAATAAACTCCCTGTTTTTATCATAGCAACCGGTTTCAAAGAAATCAAATAATACCTTGTTCTCATTGGAAGCACAGATGAGCGTCCCTATCGGCAGACCCATCTGCTTCGCATAATAAGCGGCAAGGATATTGCCAAAATTACCTGTCGGTACGACAACATTTAAAAACTCACCCGGCTCTATTTCTCCACGCTGTAGCATCCTGCCATATGTATACACATAGTAAGTGACCTGTGGTACAAGGCGACCGATATTGATCGAATTGGCCGAGGAGAACTGAAACCCCTTTTCCTCCATTTCCTGTTTGAGCATTTTGTCGTTAAAAATATGCTTGACACCGGTCTGGCAATCATCAAAATTACCATGTACACCGATTACCTTTGTGTTGCCGCCTTTCTGGGTCACCATCTGCAGCTCCTGAATCCTGCTGACGCCACCCTTCGGATAAAATACGATAATCCGCGTGCCGGGAACATCTGCAAAGCCGGCAAGTGCCGCCTTGCCTGTATCGCCGGATGTTGCGGTCAGAATAACGACCTCTTTTTCCACGTTGTTTTTCTTTAGAGCCGTCGTCAGTAAATGTGGCAAAATAGAAAGTGCCATATCTTTAAACGCGATTGTCGCACCGTGAAACAACTCCAAAAAATACTGATCGCCTTTTTTTACAAGCGGTGCAATCTCATTTATGTCAAATTTTTCATCGTATGCCTTCTCAATGCAGCTTTTCAACTCGCTCTCGGTATAATCGGACAAAAAATCCTTCATGACAACATAAGCCGTCTCTTGGTAAGACATGTTCATTAATTCGGCAAGGGGAACCGAAAGCTTTGGAATCGCGCTTGGGACAAATAATCCCCCATCATCCGCCAGCCCTTTTATAATTGCCTCGGAAGCAGCAACCCCCTCCTGCATTCCCCGTGTACTTTTATATAGGATACTCATCTTTTCCTCCACCGGCCGTCTTGTGTGCGACCCTTTTATATTACGTAGCAATTTGATAATTATTTATGTTTTACTATAGCACTTCCTGCACAATATCGTCAAGTAATCCTTCTGCGTCCGCAGCGGCTGTCGCAAGCTTATCGCAGCGTTCATTTTCAGGATGTCCGTCATGACCCCTGACCCATGTATACGTTACATGATGGGGCGCCATCGCTTTCAGTAACCGCTTCCATAAATCCACATTCAATACCGGTTTATTTGTACTCTTTTTCCAGTTCTTCTTCTTCCAGTTTTCTATCCAGTGTTGGTTAAAGGCGTTCGTCACATATTGGGAATCGGATACAACTTCCACCTCACAAGGCTTTGTCAGTGCCTCTAATCCTATGATGACTGCCATCAGTTCCATCCTGTTATTTGTTGTCTTTTTATAGCCTGCAAAATACTCCCGCTCGTGCAAGGCTCCTTTCCCATCCACATACTGAAGAACGACGCCATAGCCTCCCGGTCCCTCGGGATTGCTTCTGGCAGAACCGTCCGTAAAAATTGTAACCTTCATCTTACATCCTCCATCATCCAGCTGCCTGTATCGACAAAATGCACAGCGGCCTCTTCCGCCTTTGTAATAACAGAAGGATCATAACCAATGATCGAAAGCAGCTTGATTGCATTCCTTGTCTCTGCTCTGCCGGTCTGCAAATGATAACTGAATACGACGTCGTTTTGAAGCACTTCCTCGTCGAAATGGTAGTTGGCATAACAGCCTTCTAGCATTCCGGTCAGTTCAATGTCATGCGTCGCCGCAAAACAGAGAATGTGCGGGCGAGCCAGACTTTTTAAAATCTGGGAGGAAGCGGCGATCCGCTCCACCGTATTCGTTCCGCGCAGCACCTCATCTACGAAACACAGCATCGGCGTTTCAATTTTTCCCGCATCCAAGATTCGTTTGAGAGATTTGATTTCCACAATATAATAGCTTTCCTTCGTCATCAGGCTGTCACGCAGCGACATCGAGGAATAGATCCGAAACAGCGGACCGCGGTAACTTTTCGCGGGTACGATTCCGATCGTCTGCGCAAGCACCGCACAAACTGCCGTTGTTTTTAAAAAAGTCGATTTGCCGGAAGCATTTGAGCCTGTAATCAAAATCCCGCTTTCAGCCCGAATACTGTTTACAACAGGTGACTCCACAAGCGGATGATAAGCTTCCTCCAGCGTAAGTCCTTCCCCTAATTTTTCATCAAACTGCGGTTTACAGGAATAGGCCAGACTGCATACATAGGAGGCCGCTGCGACCGCCGCATCCAGTCTCCCAAGAATTCCCCTAAGCTGCTCGATCTCCTCCATCCGTTCCTGAACGAGTTTCAACATGGAATTAAATTTGATGATATCGATATGAAAAATCATCCGCGCATAATCCTTCAAAAGCTCCAGCGGATCGCTTGTCGTATGAACACCGGCCGACAATATTGAAGTGCCCTTTTCCAAACTGCCAAAGCGCTTATTCAACGCCTCCAGGCGTTCTCCATAAGGAGCAAGCTCCTCATAACCAAGTTTTTTGATCTGATGTGAAACACGTAGCATCGTCATTATATAAAAAAAAGTTGTAAAATAGGAAGCAATTTCGCCCTTTCTTTTAAAATAAGTAATAATCGAAACTGCCAATACAGACAAAAAGAGTAGCACACCAAACCCCGGCGTGACAAAAATAACACAGAAGCTAATCAGCAGCGCCGCTTCCATGGCATAATGAAATACATTGCTCTCCTTTTCCAAATCTATCAAAAAATAAAGAACCTCTGTCAATGAAATTTTTGTTAATTTTCCGAGACGGTGCAGCAGCTTTTGGATTTCCATGCGCTCTGCCTCATGCTCTTTAAAAAACGCTACAAGGCCGTCCCAGTCTCCTCTTCCTTCTTCACTCAAACGCGGGCAGCGCAGTAAATAATACAAATACTCTTCTCCGACGGACGACTGCGTCGTATTGATCTGCATAAAAATCTCATCCATGCTCAAATCATTCCATGTAATATCGTCCAGACAGAACTCACCACATCGGCCAAGCTCCTTTTGCTTCGCATGATAAGTCGCGATTCGCTCAAGCTCTGTTTTGGAGATGCTTTGCGTTACCTTTTTCCCAAAGTTCTCCTTTAACGAAACGCAAAAGTGACGATATGCTTTTCTCTCCTGGAGGGCTCCATTTATAAAAATAACAAGCACGACGGCAAATATGACGATCAGATATCCAACCCACTCCATTACAGGATCCAGCTTTCATTTTCTTTATTCACTCGCATGATGCACTCCTTATACTTTGAAAGCTTCCCATGCATGAGACTTTCCTCAATCAGGTCGTAGCGCTCCCACTGATGCATCGGAAATACCGTTTTTGCATCTGTCATTTCTAAAAACTTTATGATACCCCATTCGGCAGCTTCGCCAAGTCGATAATCCAGTGGCACAAAGGCTAAATCAATCGTTTTTCCGCTTATCTTTTGAAGCTGTTCGTGATAGGTTTTTTCCTGATAAAGATTGAATGCCTTGCTCTCGCCTTCCCAATGCCACCAACTCAGATCGCCTGCATGATAAAGACATGTGCCTTCCGTTTCGATCAGAAACGCCACACCTTCGTCTGTAGATTTTAATGTCATTATATGCAGCCCTTCCCCAATCGTCGTCTCCGTATTTTTCCCAACAGAAATGATCTGCTTAAGAACCTGTTCGCCATGTCCGAACCGTTCCAGATAACGTGCGTTCAGCCTGATATCGTTCGCCAGTACAAATGTCACAGAATAAGAGTCATCCAGCAGACCGAAAATATCCATACTGAAATGATCTTGATGTTTATGGCTCGCAAAAAAATAAACGGGCTTGTCCTTATCAAATTCAGGCAGACTTCCCTTAAAATAATCAAACACCAGCACGCACTTTGCAAGTTCAACAACAAAACAGCTGTGAAAAATATAAGTGACCTTCATGCCATTACCCTATCCTTTGAATAATTTCATTCGCCTTGGCATAAATTTCTTCCGGATCCATGCCGATCCGATAGCTTCCGTCCTCGTAAAGAACCTTACCGTGAATCATCGTCAGCTTGACGTTCTGCTTGCTGCCGCTGTATACGATGTTCTTGGCAATATTGTTGAGCGGCTGCATATTCGGCTGATGCAGATCGATCATGATGAGATCTGCCTCCTTGCCGGGAGCTAGCACATCACAGTCCGTAAGTCCCATCGCCTTCGCTCCGCCCACCGTCGCCATTTTCAGCACCTCCATCGCATCCACTGCGGAAGCATCCTGATTGGTAAGCTTCGCAAGTCCGGTCACGAGGAACATTTCCCGAAACATATCCAAACAGTTATTGCTGGACGGACCATCCGTTCCAATCGCAACATTGATACCCTCATCTAAAAATTTTTGTATCGGAGCGATGCCGCTTGCAAGCTTCGTATTTGAACCGGGGTTTGTCACGACAGACAATCCGCGCTTTTTAAAAACGGCGATATCCTCATCCGTCATATGCACGCAGTGATAACCGCCTCCGCCATAATCAAACATGCCGAGGGAATCGAGGAATACCGTCGGAGTCATGCCATATCGTTCCACACATCCGGCCACTTCCGTTTCTGTTTCGGAATTATGCGTATAAATTGGAGCCTGATATTTGTGTGCAAGTGCTGCAATCTGTTCTAGTAGCTCCTTTGTACAGGTATATTCCGCGTGCAGACCAAGCATAAAGCTCGAAAGAGGATGTCGCCCATTAAGCCTTAAATACCGATCTTCAAGAACCGCCGGCGGCGAACCAAATTTATTAATCCCACTCACCTGTACCACTCGCATCCCCGTCTCTTCACAGGCCACGGCAATTGTCTCCGGCGTCAGATACATATCAAAAATCGAGGTGATACCGCTCGTTAAATATTCCAGTATTGCAAGCTTTGTCAGAAGTGCGACATCTTCGCCTGTCATCTTTGCTTCCATGGGAAATATTCTCTGCTCAAGCCATGCCTGCAGCGGCAGATCATCCGCATAAGAGCGCATCGCTGTCATACCAGAATGTGTGTGTGCGTTTTTAAAGCCAGGCATTAACACATTGCCTTTTGCATCAATCTGCCTGTCCCATTTCACCGGACATCCGGCAAGCTCTTCCTCAGTTCTAGCATGGCCTACATAGGTGATTTTACACCCTTCGACCCATAGCTCACCTGCAAACAGTTCTTTTTTTTCTTCCATCGTCAATATTCTTGCGTTATAAAATCTTGTGTTCATCGTGCTCTCCCTTCGTATGTTCCAGTCCGTCTGCAAATCGTCATTCTTTAATGTTTAAGTTCTGAGGGCCGAAACTCATGGGCAAAAGCTGAGCCAGTAAAACTTCCTCATAGTCGGTCTCCGATTTTGCAACAAGCACCCGAAAAGAATCCGGATCGCAAAACTCCCGCATCACCTGTCGGCAAATACCGCATGGATAAGCAAAACCGGAAATTTCATCCGCCTCCTCTTCTCCCCCGACAATCGCGATTGCGGAAAAATCTTTCTTTCCTTCGCTGACCGCTTTGAAAAATGCGGTTCGCTCCGCGCAGTTTGTCGCACCATACGAAGCATTTTCTATATTGCAGCCCATGATAATTTCCCCGTCCTTCGTAAGCAGCGCAGCACCAACGCGATAGTTAGAATATGGCACATAAGCCTGCCTTCTCGCTTCTATCGCCACTCTGATCAGTTTCTCATTTTCCATCGTTTTATCCCTCTTTTAATTTCCTAATCATTTCGAAACGTAGGTAACTACTGTATTGACCAGCGTCAGATCTTCCGTGGTGCCTACCTCAGCGCTCGTATACGGAACAATCGTACCCTCTACAAGCAGCGTAAATATTGCATCATATTCCACACTGGAAAACTTTCTGAAACCGGATGTTTCCATCGGAAGCCCGACCCCTCCGTTTTTAGCCGTCATCGTCATGACTTCTCCGCCCTTAAACGAACCGTTATAATAACCCTTTACGCCCGTATAAACTGCATTGGACAACATTTTCATTGCAGAGGTGATAACAGTCGACGATTCAGCGCTCTGATCCACATCAACTCCGATGACTTTCGCATTGGCAGACTCTGCCGCCGCCATGACCGACCTGCCCATCGCTCCGCCGCAGGCAAATATAACCTCTGTCCCCGTCTGGTACCAGGAAGTCGCCAATTCCTGCACCTGCGGGCTTTCCAAAAACGTATCCGTATAGCAGTAGTTGATATCTACGTTGATTCCCATCTCAATCGCCGCATAATCCGCGCCCTGCACAAAACCATAGCCGTACCGAATCACCGGTTCTTCCGCAATACCACCTATAAAACCCAAATGCGTGTAGCCGTCCCGTACGGCAGCATAGCCGGCAAGAAAGCCGGCTTGATCCTCTTCAAATAAAATTGGCATGACGTTATCGTTGATCCTATCATCCGTATAATCAGCATTATGCGGTTTTCCGTCCAACAAAATGAAAGTCACCTTCGGATATTTATCCTGCGCCTGATACACTGCCTCTTCCGGCAGATATCCCGGACATACGATCAGCTTTACACCATTTTTCACCGCTTCTTTTATTGTCTCAAGATAGGCGGTAGTATTGGCTTCCTTTGGTTGGTAATACTGGTAATTAACTCCGTTTTCCTCCGCATAGCGCTTGATGCCTTCCCACGCGCCTTGATTAAAGGAACCGTCCTCAATCGTACCGACATCAGTGATAAGTGCAATCTCCGCTGCCTCCTTGGCAGATTTCCCGCAGCCGGCCAGCAAAAAAAACAGAAATACCGGCATTATCCTCATTATGCATACTATCTTCCGCATATTCTTCCTCTATTTCTATTGTTTTTCAAACTGAATAATCGATTCCGTCACCAGCTTCTTAAACAGCGGTGCAGCCGCATTTGCTGCCTCCTGCACCTCTTCGTGTGTCAGCGGATTCTCCGAAAGCCCCGCCGCCAGATTACAGACACAGGAAATAGCACAGATGCGCATTCCCATATGATTAGCCACAATTGCCTCCACGACTGTGCTCATACCTACGGCATCCACGGAAAGTCCTGACAAAAGCCGGATCTCAGCGGGCGATTCAAACGAAGGACCCGTCAGCTGCGCATAGACACCCTGTTTTATCGGAATATCCAGATCGGAAGACGCTTTCAGAATTACATCCCGCAGTTTTTTATCATAAACAGTGCTCATGTCCGGAAATCTCGTTCCAAACTCGTCAATGTTCTGGCCAATCAGAGGATTGGGGGCAAACAAAGAAACGTGATCTGTGAGCAGCATGAAATCTCCGGCGCCAAAGCTTTGATTGATGCCTCCCGAGGCATTCGTCAGAAACAGGATCTCAGCTCCCATCAGTCTCATCAGCCTCGTCGGCAAAACAACGTCTGAAATCGGATAGCCCTCATAAAAATGGACTCTTCCCTGCATGCAGACAACCGGCACATCACCGACATAACCAAAAATAAACTGTCCTTTATGCCCAGGCACTGTCGATACCGGAAACCCCTCAATCTCATGATAAGGCAATGCTGCCTCAACCCGGATCCCGTCCGCATAATCACCAAGTCCGGAGCCGAGCACAAGCGCGACTTTCGGAGTAAAATCCACCTTTGCTTTTACACTTTCATAGCATTTCATCAATTTATCATATACTTCACTCATGTTAGAAATCCTCCTGGTATTTTATCATCTTTCTCTATTTTACCTTACCACAATTTTATCCGCAACCCCTAATGTCTGCTTATGTTCCACTTTTTGGAGATTTTTAAATAATGATGCAAATCAATCCGCCCGTACTATCATTCACAACTTTTTGCATCGTTTCCTGTAATTTTACCTGACTTTCCTCATCAATCATTGCAATTTTACTTGTGATACCATCCTGCACTAACTGCTCGATACTTTTTCCGAAAATATTTGTATTCCAAATACCATTATCGCCCGTCGATGTCTCTTTGATATAAGTAATCAAATCCTCCGCCTGCTCCTGTGTTCCGACAATCGGTGCGATTTCCGTTTCGATCGGCGCTTTGATCAGATGTATGGACGGGCTTTCCGCCTTGATCTTTACGCCAAATTTGTTGCCGTGTCTAATGATTTCCGGCTCCTGCAATGAGATTTCACTCCGTTCGGGTGTCACAACGCCATAACCTTTGAAACGTACGCTGTCAAGCGCATTCAAAACCTTCACATACTCTTTTTTCATGGAGGACAGTTCCTGCAAAATGCGCATCAGACAATAGTCATTGTCCACGGACTCCCCGACGAGCTCACTGATCAGCTCGTAATAAAATGCATCGTCAATCGTAAAAAGCACCTGTACGACACCCGTAGATAAATTGGTCTGATCCACCTTGCACTGCTTGATATAATCACTGTTCGCCTGCAGATCGCTGTCTATGACGTCACGCATCGTATAGACACCATTTAACAGTTCTTTCACACGCTCTACAATATCCAGCTTTACCGGATGCTCCTTTTCCAATAATTCTACCCATTTCGGCATATAAAATTCCATAACGGAAACGGGGAACTCGTAAAGAATATTGGAAAGGATGCTGAAAATATCCTCCTTTTTTAGCTGCTCACAGTTTACAGTCTGCGCATTAACCTGATAGATTCCTTCGATTTCCCGCGCTGTTCTTTGTGCCTCTTCACTGTAGGGTCTCGCACTGTTGACAAGAACGATAAACGGCTTGCCGATCCGTTTTAATTCGGTAATTGTCTTTTCTTCCGCCGATGCATAGTTTTCCTTTGGAATCTCGCCAAATGAACCATCTGTCACAATGACAATCCCAATGGTGGAATGATCGTTGATGACTTTGCGCGTGCCGATTTCCGCTGCCTGCGTAAACGGAATTTCATAGTCATGCCATGGTGTTTTGACCATGCGCTCGTTGTCCTCCTCCAAATGCCCGGCTGCTCCTTCCACCATATAACCGACACAATCGATCATGCGTACTTTGACATCCACATTACCGTCCAAAGAAATGTTGACTGCCTCCTTCGGGATAAATTTGGGTTCTGTCGTCGTGATTGTCCTTCCACCCGCGCTCTGCGGAAGCTCATCCCTTGTCCTTGCAATTTCATATTCATCGTTCATGACAGGCAGCACAAGCAAATCCATAAAACGCTTAATAAAGGTGGACTTGCCCGTTCTGACCGGACCGACAACCCCTATGTAGATTTCCCCGTTCGTTCTCTGCTGTATATCCTTGTACAAGTTGAATTCATGCTCTGCATTCATTTTTTCCATAAAAATTCCCCTTACCGGTTTGTAACATTATATGTAAGGGGAAAGGATGTTTATTACCTTTTATATGGAATTTTTATGGGTTGTCCGGCATTGGCAATTGGCATCAGAAAAATTCAATCTTCTGAATTTTCTGCTCAATATTCAAAAACAGGTCTACCAATTGCGGATCAAAATGAGTGCCGCCCCACAACCGTACCCGGTTGATCGCCTCGCCATGCGTGAGCGGTTCCCCTCCGTCATTTTCATTTCTAAAATTATCATAGCTATTTACAATTGCAAGAATTCGCGCCTCAATTGGGATACTATCTGTCATCAGCTTATCGGGGTAGCCCTTTCCGTCCCATCGTTCATGATGATTCCTGCATATATTGTACGCATAGGTTAAAAATGGGCTTTGCGGTACGACCCCCATAGCCTTTCTGATCGACTTGGCGCCAAACTCCGTATGTGCATAATGAAGCCGCTTTTCCTGAGGAGTTAGATCAACCGCATCAATCAGACACCGATCCGGAATACAGATTTTCCCAATATCATGCAATTTGGCAGCAGGCATGATAAGGCGCGCATGGGAAGCAGAAACACCAAACTGCTTTGCTCGGATAATTTCCTCCATGTACAGCCGCAGATAGCTCTCCACACGCTGTGAGTGTTCAAACAGCGATAAAGAACGGGTTTTCATTAACCTTAAAAACATTTCTAAAACCGTTTGCTTTAGCTCCGCAGCATTTTGCGTCTTATTACGAAGAATCTCGATAAGCGCTTCATTGCCGCGTCTTAACTTACGCTCGGCGTCCAGAATCTGGGCAATCATATCGATGCTCTCGCGCAGAAGCACCCCTGTGTAGGGCTTTTTGATATAATCAATCTTGCCTGTCAGCAGGCTCTCCTGCTTTAAATCGACATCACCACGCTCAGTCATAAGGAGAATTCTGATTCTCTTCAGCTTCGGATTGCCCTTCAGCTCCTTGAGCACAGGCAGACTTGTTTCCTCCGGCATATCCAAATCGAGCAAAACGATATGCGGTGGCTCCAGCATATTTTTTAATACTTCAAGCGCTCTTGCTTCCGATGTAATAGACAATACTTCATATTCATCCTCCAGCGCTTTTTTAGCTGTAGCAAGATTTAATAAATTATCATCGACAATCATCACCTTATACATAACCGTCTCCATTCTAAGTCATTTGTACTGCCTGTTATCGAATAACAATCGTTCGGCACAATGCCTATTTAGCCATCATCAGATATTTCATTCCTTCCTTCAGTCCCTCGACCGTCAAACGGTACATCTGGAAAATACCCTTAACCACAGTTTCTGCCTCTCTCCAGGGGGCATGTCCTTGAGCCATCTTCGGATTCAGCCATATAATCCTTTTAAAGTGCCGTTTCATGAGTTGCAGCCATTCAAGGCCTGATAATCCGTCATTAGGACCCCTATAATTGCCCGTTGCAGAATACAGCTCTTCGGGCGCCATCGCCGCATCTCCGACGATGATGACCTTATAGTCTTCATCTAGATTTTTGAATAGCCATTCCGTCTCAATCCAATCGCCATTCTCACATTCCGGCGTGTGATATAGTCTGGAATAAATACAATTATGAAAATAGTATGTCTTTACATCCTTAAAATGATTGGATTTATTCACTGACTGAAACAACTCATTCAGTAAACTGCTGTATGGAATCATCGTCCCTCCGGAATCCATTAAAAGCAGCAGTTTTACCGTATTCTTACGCGGACGGTCAAATACAATCTGCAGACAACCGCCGTTATTGCATGTTTTATCTACAGTCCCATAGATGTCCAGCTCAGTCTTAGGAATATCGAGTCTTGAAGAAAACTGACGCAGCTTTTTTAAGGCGACCTGAAACTGTCTGTTATCAAGCACACGATCATTTCTAAAGTCCCGGAATTTTCTCTCACCGATTACCTGAAATGCGGACTGGTAACCGGTATAGCCGCCGATTCGGACACCGCCCATGTGTCCGCCAAGATTGCCAAACGAGGAATTGCCCGTCGTGCCAATCCACTGATTGCCGCCGTTATGCTCCATCTCCTGCTCCTTCTGGCGTTCTCTGAATCTCTCCAGAATCTCCTCCTTGTCAAGCGGACTGGCTTCTCCTTCAATCACGCGTCTATCAAGCTCCGGTTCCCTGCTTAACTCTGTCATCTCCGGCTTGTCAAGCCATCGCTTCATCTGCTCGGAAATATCATCATAGGTTTCGTGGATGCCCATAAAATACTCATTAAAAATCATATCAAATTGATCAAAATCCGTTTCTGTTTTCACAAGGATCATGCGGGCAATATAATAAAATTCAGTAATGCTTGAGCGGCACAGCCCCCGATCCATTGCCTCCACAAGAGAAAGCCATTCACCGAGCGATACTTCCATTCCTTTTTCCCGAAGAAAATAAAAAAAATCAGTAAACATCTTTCCACCTGCTTTTATACATGATGCAGCACCGCATCCAAATCCTCATCTTTTTTGATGACGGTTCCGATAAACGGCAGCTCTTTTTTTATTTGATCGGCTGGGATCCCGCCAAGCTGCAATACCCGTATCCAGTCAATCAGCTCCGAGGTGCTCGGCTTTTTCTTAATCTCCCGCATCCCACGAATCTCATAGAATACCTCAATCGCGTTTTGAAGCAGATGCTCTTCGACATGATCAAAATGTGTCGTGACAATTTCCAGCATAAGTTCCTTATTGGGAAATGCAATATAATGAAAAATACATCTTCTTAGAAACGCATCCGGCAGTTCCTTTTCCGCATTGGAAGTAATGATCACGATCGGACGTTTCTGCGCTGCAATGGTCTCTTTTGTCTCATGAATATAAAATTCCATTTGGTCAAGCTCCCAAAGCAGGTCATTGGGAAATTCCAAATCAGCTTTGTCAATCTCGTCAATAAGAAGCACAACCTGATCTTCGGAAGAAAATGCCTCTCCAAGCTTTCCAAGTTTGATATATCTTGCGATATTATCGACTCCCTCCTCTCCGAACTGCCCGTCATAAAGGCGTTGTATCGTGTCGTATACGTATAGCCCATCCTGCGCCTTTGTTGTCGATTTGATATTCCAAATGAGCATCCGCATCCCGAGCGATTCCGCGATCGCATTGGCTAACATCGTCTTTCCGGTACCCGGTTCTCCCTTAATCAGGAGCGGCTTTTCAAGAATCCTTGCCACATTAACCGCCGACATGAGCTCTTCTGAGGCAACATAGGTCCCGGTACTTTTAAATCCGTTTTTGTCGATATCCATTATTTATCATCAGTGCTTACTTTTTGCACTGCCTCCGTTATAGAATTGATTTTAGCGTTTTGCCACATATTGCTTGCAAAACGCCTTAACCATATGTTACGATATTCCCGTATGAAAATCAAGATCATAATAGGGGTGTTCCCATGATAAAACAATACTACCAAAATAAAAGACCGTTACTTTCCTTTGAGGTTTTCCCTCCAAAGAAGGATGACGATTTTTCGGCCGTTTATAGCACACTCGATGAATTGAAGGCACTTTCGCCCGACTTTATCAGTGTTACATTCGGCGCAGGCGGCAGCAATTCCAAAAAAACTGTGGAGGTCGCTTCCTATATTCAAAATAGGTGCAAAATTGAAGCGCTCTTACATATGACTTGTGTCGGCTATAAGCGTGCGGATCTGGAAGAAGCGCTTTTGCTTCTCAAGGAAAGCGGCTTGCACAACCTGCTCGCACTACGCGGTGACCGTCCGCAGCTCATGACAGACGAGCAATACGAAGGCCGTGACTTTCTCTACGCAAATGAAATGATTGCCTTTATCCGCAAGCATTACACCGATGAGCTTTGCATCGGCGCTGCCTGCTATCCGGAAAAGCATTTCGAAGCAGAAACGATGGATTCTGATTTGCGAATGCTCTATCAAAAAATGGGAGCAGGTGCGGATTTTCTGATTACTCAGATGTTTTTTGACAATCACCTCTTTTACGGCTTTCGCGAAAAAGTGCGGAAGATGGGGATTTCTGTTCCGATTTCAACCGGTATTATGCCGATCACGAGTGCGAGCCAGCTTGGCCGCTCCGTTTCCTTGTCCGGCTCATCCGTACCCAAAAAGCTGACAGATCTCATTGCTAAATACGGTGAGTCTCAGGCCGACATGCGCAAGGCCGGCATCGAATATGCGGTCAGACAAATTCAGGACCTAAGAAACAATGGTGTAGACGGCATCCATCTATATACGATGAACAAAGCCGCTACGGCGAAAGAAATCCTTGCAATGCTGTAATTGTACAATGATAAAAATATAGAAGTGCGGGAAAATCATTTTGAATACTTCCCACACTTCTTTATTTAGCTTACGTAGTTATCAAAATATCCCTGTACCAAAATGATCGGTGTACCCTTGTCGCCGGAACCGCTCGTCAAGTCGCAGAGCGAGCCGATTAAATCCGTCAGTCTTCTAGGTGTCGTGCCCTGAGAGGCCATGTCTCCCACAAGGTCATCCTTTTTCTCTTTAATACGTACGGAAATCGCATTTTTCAACGCTTCACCGGACAAATCCTTAAAATCGTTATCGGCCAAATATTTTAATTTTACTTCATTTGGCGTGCCGTCCAGACCCGGCGTGCTTGCAGGCGATACACATGGATCCGCCAGCTCCCATATCTTCCCTATCGGATCCTTAAACGCGCCGTCTCCGTAAACCATAACCTCCACATGCTTTCCGGTACGTTCAAGAAATTCCTTCTGAATATCCAGCACAAGATCTGTGCTGTCCTTCGGAAACAACTTAATCTTATCTTCTGTCGATTTATTTGAGCCCAGCAGACCATATTGCTCATTGTATCCGCTTCCGTCAACGGCACTCGTTAAAATATCGTCCATACCGCAGACGATTTGTGCTCCTGCCGCCTTTAAAAGCCGCTTAGTACGTTGGCGCGTATGGATATCACAATTTAAGATCCTTTTTGTATAGGTAAGCATCTTGCGCGGATCATTTGCAAAAACAACTTCCGCCTCTGCCCCCGCTTCTCTTATAATACTACTGTAATATTCGACATAATCTACGCCGGTAAACTGATGCTTGTTTTCTCCGAACAACTCCCGATATTTATCCAGTGTAAGCAGATCGCTGTAAGGATTAATCCCCGCTTCGTCGAGTTGGTCGATGGACACAAGCTCATTTCCAACCTCATCGCTCGGATAGCTTAGCATGAGCACTACTTTTTTCGCACCCATTGCGATCCCCTTTAAGCAGACAGCAAAACGGTTTCTTGACAATATAGGAAAAATAACACCAATCGTTTCACCGCCAAGCTTTCTTTTTACATCCTTCGCAATCTGTTCAACAGAAGCATAGTTGCCCTGCGCACGCGCGACGACAGACTCCGTCACTGCAATGACGTCCCTGTCGCGAATCTCAAAACCTTCGCTCTTTGCAGCCTCTAAAACACTGTCAGACACAATTGATACGAGGTCATCTCCCTGCCTGATAATCGGACAGCGAATTCCTCTTGATATGGTTCCTACTTTTCTTTCCATTTTGTTCCCTCTTTCGTTTAAACCGGCCGCAGCCGTTTTTATTTTCCGTCTATTGACACTGCTCTTCCCACGGGAGAGCGGAATTCTCCAGCTTTTTATCCCGCTGCATCAACTCTTTTACCGCATCTGAAGCTGGTTTCTTATGGAACAAAACCGCATTTACCTGTTCGATGATCGGCATATCAATTTTATATTTCTCAGCCAATGCGACTGCGGCCTTTGTGGAATATACGCCCTCCACGACCATTTCGACCTTGGCCATCGCTTCCTCCATCGAACGACCCTGCCCAATCAAAATACCCGCGCGCCTGTTTCTCGAATGCATGCTCGCACATGTTACAATCAAGTCGCCAATACCGGTAAGCCCCCAAAACGTCTCCATTTTTCCACCCATTTTTATACCCAATCGGGCAATTTCCGAAATCCCTCTTGTAATCAGCGCAGCCTTGGTATTATCACCATACCCCAGTCCATCGGCTATCCCCGCCGCAAGAGCGACCACGTTTTTTAGGGCACCCCCGAGCTCAATGCCCAGCACATCCGGGCTTGTATAAACCCGAAATACCTCGTTCATAAATAAATTCTGAACGTACTCCGCTATTTCCTTTTCTTTTGCACCAACAACGCAGGTCGTTGGTATTCCTTGTCCTACCTCCTCCGCATGTGACGGACCGGACATCACAGCGATTTTGGCCTGCGGAATTTCCTCTTTTATAATATCTGTTAATGTATCGAGTGTATTCTCTTCAATTCCCTTTGCCACATTGACAACGATCTGTCCCTTTTCCACAACATTGCCGAGTAAATGCGCCGTACTTCTTGTATAAGGAGAAGGCACCGCAAGCACAAGCATTTCTTTCTCCCGCACTGCCTCTTTTAAATCCGTTGTAAAAAGCATATCCTCGGGAAGCCGTACTCCCGGTAGTTTGTTTTTATGCTCATGCTCCTTTTTCAGCATTTCGATTTCCGCTTCCATAATGGACCAGATTGTCACCTCGTGTCCATTTTTGTGAAGCACGAGCGACAGGGCGGTTCCCCAGCTTCCTGCGCCGATAATGCTTACCTTTGCCATTTTGCCACCTCCTATTATTTATTTTGGTTTTTTTTCTGTAGATCCTTCCGCGACCGTCCTTGACAAATCAATTTCCGGCTTCTTTTTCAGATAAGTCTTTCTCTCATTCCCATGCAACAGTCGTCCGATATTTTCTTTGTGCCTGACAAACGCCATAACCGCAAGCAAAAATACCACCATATAAAATTCGTTCAGCATCGGACGTGCAATCTCCGGCGGAAAGCCAAAAAAGCCCCGTTCTCCCAATACAACAGCTTCTATCATCAAGCCCACATAAACAAGCATCGAGCCCAGCGAAACATAGTGGGTCAAAAAAAATGCACCAAAAAATGTAATGACAGCCAGTAACGTTAAAAGCGGCCCGAACGAGATCACGATACCGGCTGTCGCCGCAATTCCCTTTCCGCCCTTGAATTTCATATAAAACGGATAATTGTGTCCAAGCACTGCTCCGGCTCCGGCATAGAGCTGAAGCAATTTGATCCATTCCTTACAGCTTTCTCCGAATAAAATATAACAAAACAGTACCGCAAGCAGGCATTTGGCCGCATCACCGAGCAACACGATTGCACCGTACCCAGCCCCCATCGTGCGTAGCACATTTGTTGTTCCGGCATTTTTACTGCCATGCTCCCTAATGTCAATCCCTTTCATTTTTCCAATAAGATAACCCGTCTGGATCAGACCGCACAAATAGCCAATCATGAGACATACAACACGTTCCACTACTTTTCCCCTCTTTCACGAATAATAAACCGAAGCGGCGTTCCACGAAAACCGAAGGCCTCCCGGATCTTATTTTCTATATATCTCGTATAGGAAAAATGCATCAATTCCTTGTCATTGACAAAAATCACAAACGTAGGAGGCTTTACGGACACCTGCGTCATGTAAAATAACTTTAGGCGCTTGCCTTTATCGGAGGGTGGCTGCTGCAGCGCGACCGCTTCCGACATGATTTCATTTAACACGCCGGTCTGGATGCGCAGCGCATGATTTTCAACGACGGCATCAATCAGATCAAACAACTTATTTAACCTCTGTCCGGTCGAAGCCGAAATAAAAATCATTTCCGCATAGGACATAAACGACAGTACATTTCGAACCTTTTTTTCAAACTGATAGATCGTCTTGTCATCCTTTTCGATAGCATCCCACTTATTGACTGCGATAATTACACCCTTGCCGCTTTCATGGGCAATGCCCGCAATTTTGGCATCCTGTTCCGTCACGCCCTCGATGGCATCAATCACGATCACGACGACATCTGCGCGTTCCACGGCGCTGACCGTCCTGACAACCATATAATGTTCGAGCTCTTCTTTCACGTTTTTTTTACGTCTCAATCCCGCCGTATCAATGAACACATATTCTGTCCCATGATGCATGACAGGCGTATCTACCGCATCCCTTGTCGTGCCCGCAATATCGGAAACGATGACGCGGGTCTCACCAAGCAGCTTATTAATAATTGACGACTTGCCGACATTCGGCTTCCCTACGATCGCAATACGCGGCCGTTCATCCTCTTCCTCCGACGCATCCGCGGGCTTAAAATGAGAAATGACCTCATCCAGCATATCGCCAAGCCCCAGCTGATTTGATGCGGAAATCGGATGCGGCTCTCCGATCCCGAGATTATAGAATTCATATACATCATTTCTATATTTATCAAAATGATCAACCTTATTCACAACAAGCACGACCGGTTTTGCCGCGCGGCGCAGCATATCCGCAACCTTGGAATCCGCGTCCTGCATCCCCTGCTTTACGTCTACAATAAAAACGATGACGTCAGCAGTATCAATTGCAATCTGCGCCTGCTCCCTCATCTGCGATAAAATGATATCTTTACTTTCCGGCTCAATACCGCCGGTATCAATCAATGTAAAATTTCTGTCAAGCCACGTCACATCCGCATAAATCCTGTCTCTTGTGATTCCGGGTGTATCCTTTACAATGCTGATGCGCTCACCGGCTAGCACATTGAACAGTGTGGACTTACCCACATTCGGCCGGCCGACAACGGCTACGATTGGTTTATTCATAATATATTTCTCCTATTAAAGCATCAATAAAATCCTGTCCGCTTGATTTTACAATATCTATTTTGACTTGTAAAGCCTTTTCCATATCTTGCACGGTTACATCGTCTAGCAGTACCTGTTCGCCGCTCCTCAACAAACAGACCGGAAGCAGCAGCCGCCTGCCAAGCTCATTTCCCTGAAGCTGCGAAATAACATCCTGCCCTGTTAAAAGTCCTGTTACAGTAATACGTTCTCCGAAAAAATTATTTTTGATTGCATATACATCAATTTGAGTTCCGGAAAACAGGCTTTCCACACGCTTTGCCATCTGTTTGATAGTAGGGTAAGCGAGCTGCCCCGTTACGAGGGAAAAATGCACTGCCCTTTTCGTTTTCACAGAGTGGGTTCTCTCTGCCTCTTTATCGAGGCGCATCTTCAGCCCTTCATAAGCCTCTTCAAATTCATCCAAAAGAAGCCGCAGCATTCCGACACCGTTTTCTAACTGCAAATATCCGTCATAGCTCTCTGCGTCAGGAAGCGTTTCTTCAGCAAGCAGATATATTTCATCGGAGGCATGCACAAAATGAATGCCCCACTTTTCATATGCTTGCTTTTGCCACTTATGAACCGTCTTTAAGATCCCGGCGGCATCCTCTTTAGAAAATGGCTCTAAAGGATACAGCCCTTCCCTGTATTTGGATAATCCGACCGGCACAATAGAAACACTTTCAAGCAGAGGCGCGTATTTTATCAAATCGGAAATGCTTCGTTCGAGCTCCGCACCGTCATTGACTCCTTTGCAAAGCACAATTTGCCCGTTCATCACAATACCGGCCTCAAAAAGCCGATCCGTCTTAGCAAGCGCCTCCCCGGCAAAACGATTGTTTAGCATCTTACAGCGCAATTGGGGATTGGTAGTCTGAAATGAAATATTAATCGGCGACAGATGATAATGGATAATCCGCTCAATGTCGTGCTCGCTCATATTGGTCAGCGTCACATAATTTCCTTGTAAAAAAGAAAGTCTGGAATCATCATCTTTAAAATAAAGAGTCTCACGCATTCCCGGCGGCATCTGATCAATAAAACAGAAAATACATTTATTTCTGCATGAACGATACTCGTCCATCAGACCGTTTTCAAAAACAAGCCCTAAATCCTCATCCGCCTCTTTATCAATTTCAAGAAGCCACTCCTCTCCGGACGACTTCTTAATCAACACCTCCAAATAATCATCCTCGATTAAAAACTGGTAATCAAAAATATCCTCGAGCTCTTTCCCGTTGATCCTGCAGAGAATATCCTCCGCCTCTATTTCCATTTCTTCGGCTATGCTTCCACTCAGCACCTTGCCGATCACATGCTGCCTTCCCATTAATTTTCCTCTTTTGCCTGCCCGATATAATGCTGCAAAACGTCCTTGCGCTTCACGAGCCCGATAAACACCTCGTCATCGTCGATGACAGGCACAAAATTCTGATTCATCAACCGGGTAATCATATTTTTCAGCTTCGCATCGATTTTCACCGGCTTATATTGATACATTTTCGCGATTCTGGACAAAGGAACACTCGCAAAGCTTTCTTCCTCAAAACCATATTTGTTTTTGATTGTCCAAAGAATATCGCCTTCCGAAACAGTTCCCTTATACTGCCCTGCACGGCTAATGACAGGAATCGCCGTATATGTACTCTTTTCAAGCAGTTCCATCGTTCGGGAAATCGTATCGTCGCTATAAGCGAACTCCACTTCACTTTTGGGTGTCAAAAAAAACAAAATATTCATATGCTATTTTACCTCTTGTAGCCTAAGAAAGTCTTTGCGGACTGTAGCTCTTTTTTTATCATAGCATTTTTTCATCTGCTTTTCAACCTTGAGCGAATCAATCTCTTACATAGCTTTTTTAAATGAAGCGGAAATATTGGATAGAGGTATGGCTTATTGGACAGCGTCTTATTTCCCGCCATTGCGATCAGCAGCAGCAAAATTCCTGCAATATAGCCAAAAATATGAAAGGCGGCTGTCAGAATCAGCGTTAGAATCCGAAAAAATTTAATGGCATAGGAAAGCTCGTAGCTCGGCTGGGCATAGCCGGCCACGGCAACAAATGCCTCATATAAAAGAATCTGCGAATTAAACCAACCCGATTCCACTGAAAATTCTCCAAGTACAAGACCCGCCATAATGCTAAGCGGCGTACTGAGCATACTCGGCGTGTTCACCGCAGCAAGACGCAGACCGTCTATAGCAAGCTCAAGCACTAAAAATTGGACAATGAGCGGAATATTTACCTCGTCCGTAATGGAAATGAATGTAAACACCTCGGGAACCCAGTCCTTTTTTATTGACAACAACAGAAACGTAGGCGGAACTAAAAATGATGCAATAGAAATAATCAGCCGGGCGAGGCGCAGATAAGTGCCGGTGACCGGCGGAAAATAGTAGTCATCCGCTTCTTCGATAATATCTAACAGCGATACTGGAAGGATCATCGCAAATGGCGAATTATCAACCAATATAATTATATTTCCTTCTAAAATCTGTGCCGCGGCCGTATCCGGCCGTTCCGTAAATTTAAA
Source organism: uncultured Lachnospiraceae bacterium (assembly GCA_964566545.1). Lineage (GTDB taxonomy): Bacteria > Bacillota > Clostridia > Lachnospirales > Lachnospiraceae > JAEYFP01. The sequence continues at coordinate 39,825 of CAZMIX010000003.1, forward strand.
CTTCGGAAACGGATTAAGCCAACTTTTCTTAAATAAACATTCCGCAAGACTTTCTTGGTTCATCGTCAATGCGTCTACATCAATTTGAGAAATGCGCCGTTTGATTTCCTTTAAAAAAAGCTGGTCTACACGACCCTGCATGTAACAAAGGACAATATCCGTGCGGGACGTCTCTCCCGCACTCGTAATTTCGATTCTAAGCTCCCTATTGCGAATCCTGCGCCTGATCAATGCCGTATTAAAAACAACAGTTTCTACAAAGCCGTCTTTTGAGCCTCTGAGCGTCTTGTCCTTTTCCGGCTCAGACACACTCCTCAACGGATAAGTTCTCGAATCGATCAGAATGCATTCCTCAAAACCGTCAATAAACAATGCGAGTACGCCGGAAAAAATATTATTTAGAATAACCTCTTTATCCGTTTGTGTCTCCACCTCCACATAAGGCATAAAACACTTGCACATTTCCTGTGCATCCTTTGGGAAATCTTCGCTTTTCAGAGTAAAAAAATACTGCAGCATTTTCTGCATCAGGTCATCCTTGCAGAAACCGTCAATAAAATAGATGCTTGCCTTTCGTCCGGCAAATTCCAACGTCCTGCAAACCGTGTCAAAGTTAATACCTATGGAGAGATTTTTATGAAACCATCTCATTGTCGCGTCGATGTCACCCGTAATATGTGTTCCCTTCTGCGTTTTGCCGTCCATATAAAATCCCTCCAGTCTTTAGAAACTGCTTTAAAAGTAGTCTCTCAAAAACCCGAGGGATTTATGCATTCATCGGAAAATATTCTTTATCCTATGTCGTGCTGCCGAACCCGCCATTGCGGATTTCCTCAACCTCATCGTCAACCGTAATGCCATATTCCACAAAAATACCCTGCATAAAACCGTTGCCGACTTCGACATTAATTGTTCTTCCTTCATTGGAATCATTCGTAAGCTTTGAAAAAATATGCCCTTCATTATCCGAATAAAAATAGTCGCTGTCGATAATACCAACCGTATTATTTAGCTGCAGCCTGTATTTAAAACCAAGCCCGCTTCTAGGATAGCATTTTAACACCCATCCATCCTCCATTTCAACCCGAATACCAGTCGGAATTTTGATTGTCTCACCCGGCTTTAAACTAAATGAAATCGGGCTGAAAAAATCATAACCGGCAGAGCCTGTCGTCGCCCTTTTTGGAAGCCGGATATCCGCATAAATTTCAGCCGCCTCTTCGTCTGTCGAGCCAAAGCTGTCCAACCAGTCTTTTTCAAACTGGTTAAAGCTTACCTTATAAAATCTCGCTATCCTTTGCATAAATACAATGCTCCTTTAAAATATTTGCTTTTTGTCAGTAAAAATCAGGACAATGCAGAATCGGAAACTCTGGGTTTTCCTGTGCAAGCGTCACCTGCACGTCAATGACCCTCTGGTTTTGGCTGCCTTTCCAAAGCAGCTTTACATTTTTTTTCTCAATTTGAAATTCTCCGTCAACGAGCACATCTACCTTTTGCAGAACGGGGGAATGCATAATATCCTCCCATGAATCTCCTGTATAAAGCCATATCGTTTTCTGCGGGTATTTTTCCTTGATTTCAGCAATCAGATTTTTTATATCCAACTGGTTTGCCGCATGCATCGGATCCCCGCCGCTGAAGGTGATGCCGGATATGTAATCCCTGTCAAGCTCCGCAAAGATCTCCTGTCTCGCAGCGTCATCAAATAACAGCCCGCCGTCCGGATCCCATGTCATCGGATTATGGCATTCCCTGCAACAGTGGGAGCAGCCGGCCACCCATAATACGACACGCAGACCGTCCCCATTGAGCATATCGTCTTTGGTTATATTGTGGTACCTCATGATTTACATGCTCTTCCTTTCTGCAATCTCGATCATTTTCGCATCGTTCAGACGTGTGTCACCATGCACCCGCGAATAGGACAGATACCCGTTCATCCTATCGATTTTTGTTAGGTTATGGCTCCCGCACTTTGGACAGACATCCATTTCCAGCTCCTGGTGGCCGCAGTCATCGCAGTATGCAAGTGACATGTTAACGCCCTCATAGAGCCCCATATCCATCGCTCTTCTGATCAGTGTTTTGATCGCATCAAGGTTATAATCAATCGGATACTTCACGTATTGGATTTTTCCGCCGTTAGACAGCTCCCAGAAACGGTATTCCAAATCCTGTTTTCGGATCGGGGTGATATCCTCCGTCACATGACAGTGAAAGCCGTTGCTGACATATTCCCGATCGGATACGTTTTCCACAATCCCATATTTCTTCCTAAACTGCTGTACCTGCAAACCACACAGGTTTTCAGCGGGGGTCGCATAGATCGCATAGAGGTTACCATCCTCCGCCTTAAATTCATTGACACGCTTATTGATAAATTCAAGCACGTCCAGCGCAAACTGTCCGTCCTCCGCCAATGATTTGCCATTGTATAACCTTTGCAGCTCATTGAAAGCAGTAATGCCAAAGGAGGAGGTTGCAGCCTTTAACAATGGTTTAATTTTATCAGAAAGCTTTAAATGTCCGCCATAGAAGCCTCCCTCACAATAAGCGAGCGGATTCGTGGAGGCGCGCATCTCTCCGAGATACGCATAAGTTCTCTGATGCAAACCGCGGATCAAATTTAAATAATAATCCAGAACCTCATAAAAATCCTTGCTCTCCTGCCTTGCCTTAGCCAAAATCATCGGAAGATGCAAAGAAACCGCACCAACATTAAATCTGCCGACAAACACCGGCGTATCCTTATCGTCCGCCGGATGCATACCACCCCGCTCATACCATGGGGATAAAAATGCACGGCAGCCCATCGGAGAAATGATTTTCCCATATTGCTTATACATACTAGCAATATAACCCTTTCCGGTCAGACTCAGCCAATCCGGATACATCGTCCTGCTCGAGCACTTTACACCGGCTTCAAATACATCCTCTAATTCCTTTCCAACTCCATGCAGATTCTCATCATATAAAAATACGACTTTAGGGAACAGAACGGGCTTTTTGCAATCCTTCTTGCCCTGCCCCCTTCTCCTGACATTCAGCATTGAGATCGTGGCGAGCTTTGCGAAACGCCCGGTACCCGTACCGGCAGTAACTGTAATGAAGGGGTAGTCACCCCGGCTGGAAGCGACCGTATTGAACTTATATTCCCAGCCCTGAAAGCCCTGCTCAAACTCCTTTGTCACATCGGCATAAGCCTCCGCCTCCGCCGTCTCCTTGTCAACGCCGAGCCTTTCGTATTTTTCAATATATTTTTTATAAGATTTTTCCGCATATGGCTCCAGAATATAATCCACACTCGGCACCGTAAAACCGCCATATTGCTGGCTTGCCGCCGATAATACAATATCCCCGATGACATCAAAGGCCACGTCAAGTGTCTTTGGCTCATTGTACCAGATGTTGCCCATCTCAAAGCCGCCGGTTAGCACGGACTCGACATCAAACAGGCAGCAGTTCATCGTATCCCGCCTCGCCGACATATCGTGTACATAAATGTATCCATCACGGCAGGCCTGTATTTCCTCCGTCGTCATAAAAAATTTCTGATAAAGCTCCTTATTGAGCTGATTAAAGATTAGGCTGCGTTTTGTGGAAACAAGGGCGCTGTCCGTGTTCGCATTTTCCTTATCTCCGATATACATGATGGACTGACTTTTCTTATATACATCATCCAGCATTCTGACAAAATCTTGCTTATAATTACGGTAATCGCGATAGCTTTTTGCAACGATCGGCTTGACCTCCTCTAAAGCGCTCTCCACGATATTATGCATGACCGGAATCGGAATCTCTTCGGCATCCAGTTCGTTGACGCGCTCAACAACCTTTGCACAGATATATTCCTTTTCCTCCTCAGTAAAATTCGTCAATGCACGATAAGCCGATTTTCCGACGGCATCAACGACCTTTTGTACATTAAATTCCTCTCTCGTCCCGTCCTTTTTAATCATTTTGACATTTTTGTCAGGCATGTAACTATGCGAATAATCTTTTTCTAAAACTCCTGCCTCTGCGCCCATTTCGCATCCTCCCCCTTTGTCCATCTATATTTAGCACTTTCTCATCTTCCCTTCCCCAACATCTTGTGGGTACATATAAAAATATAGCAATTGAACCGTATAATGTCAAGATAAATAGTACAAATCAAGCAATTATATTATATCACGAATTACTGAATAATCCATATGATCTCATTGAAATAAAAGAGAAATTAAGGTAAACTGAATATGTAATTTTAATAGTCAGGAGAAAACCGCAATGTCTTTAACTGGTGCATTTCGGACAACGAAAAAAAATGGCACGGTCTATTACCGCAGCTCCTTTACTTATAAAAATAAGCATATAAGCCTTGGCAGCTTTTCATCAGAGGAACACGCACACGCAGCCTACCTTGAGGCTACGCGGCTCGTTCTGAATACGGATACAATCGACTCCTACAACACGAGAAAGTACCTGCTTTCATTTGAAAAATATATTTCCCTGATTAACTTTCGTGATCATGGTGTCTATTTCAAAAATCCTATTTATCTGGAAAAGCGTTATTTTTTATATTATTTGACTGCGGAGCACGTTTTTAAATTTGACATCGACGACCTGTTTTATTATGCGAGCCATAAAATATCCAGACGGAACGGACATTTTTTTGTCGCCGACTATGGCATGCAGATTAATCTGTTTTCCCGCTACGGCATTAAAGGCCATGCAGTGAGGAACCGTGATTATCGCTTTATCAACGGCGACTGTTATGATTTTAGGTATGAGAATATTGAAATTATTAATCGTTTTTATGGCGTGACCCGCGTGCAAAAAGGAATTCGGATGATCTACAAAGCAAAAATACTTATTAATGGTACGTTTACGGTTGGCATCTATTCCACGGAGACCGAAGCCGCCGTCGCCTACAACAAGGCGGCCGACCTCATTCAACAAAAAATGCCCGAAAAACAATATCGGCAAAATTATATTGACAATCTCACGCCATCGGAATATGCCGATCTCTATATGAGATTAAACATTTCTTCTAAAATCATGAATTTATAACAAAAACAGCTTACAAATTATTTTGCAAGCTGTTTTGTTGTTCTTTATTCAATTATGCCTATATTCTGTTTTATTTGTAGAATGAATGGTTTCCATGGCGAAACAAATATTCATGGTCGTCCCATATTTTGGATGTGCTCTTTTGGAAATAAAGCGCTCCCTGCGATAAATCCTCTCCGTTTAACGCCCGCATCACTGCTTCGCGCGTAGTTTTAGAAGGATTGGTACCAAAAAAACTGCCTCGGGAAACCGGCTCAAATTGACCGACCTGCATAATGACGTCCTGAATATAATCCGGAAAAATATCGGACTGTACCCGATTCATCACCACATTGGCAATCATGATCTGACCTTCCATATCCTCGGAACCTGCCTCGGCATGAACGATTTTACATAGCGCATCAAAATCCTCAAGCGAAATTGGCATCACCACATCCAGTTCAATTTCTGTTCCGTTCTTTATGTACGTTACTTCTGTAATCGCATCGTCTTGTTTTATTTTCTCGGCATCATCTGCCAGCATGGAGTTGACACTGAAACTCTCTTGCGCCTGAGGCGCCGTCGCTTTTTCTTCAGCAGTGACTGTTTTGCTCTGCACAAGCAGTTCGCGATTCAACGGCTCTGTAAAAAAGCTGATACTAAGCAGGATCGCACCGAGAATCACACCAACACCCCATAAGCGAGTATCCTTTGACACCCCAACCATGAAGTGGAAGGCATGACTGATTCTTGCTTCCATAATTACTGCTCCTTCCTCTTTTACAAAACAATCCCAGTTTTGAAAAGATTTCACAAGAAGTAGTATAGCACAAATTTAAAAAATTATTAAGCTTTTATTACAAAAGATTACGTTTCTATGAATTCCACAAATTTCTTAATCCAAATTTGTGAAAAATCATTAACATTTACCACTTGCTTTTCCAGTTAAAGTAATCTATGCCAAAAAGCTTTGGGACATTCTTATCAATTATTTTTCTTCATAATTTACAAAACTGATATTGAAATCCACAAAACCATTAATTCCGTTTACGGTTCCGGTATTTAAATACTGCCAAATTGTAAATTGATAGGGGTAATCCGTCGGGGCGATAGCATCACCGTCAACCCGCTCAGTGACATC
>CAZMIX010000003.1:46006-126369 GCA_964566545.1 uncultured Lachnospiraceae bacterium
AATTTTTCAGTACCTCCATATCCAGCCCGGAAATGAGCATATTCCTGTCCGCATAAATCACAGGCTTATAGCCATACATCTTAACTGTATCACAAAATGCCTTGACACATTTGGTTCGTTCCTCTACCGTCAGCTTGTCCGTTCTTGCCGTGTCATTGTCCACTTCTTCGATATCGCATGCAATCGGATAGGTGATTTTATAATTGCTAACCGCAGCTACGGCAAAATTGGCTTCCTCAATCGCTTCTGTCTCATTGACGGCCTGAGAATATACATAAACACCAAGATTGATTCCGTTCTTTTGTGCGCCTTCTGCATATTGAACAAAATTATCATCGAGCAGAAGCTGTCCGCTGCCATAACCTCTCGACGCAGCACGCAGCATCGCGAATTGCACGCCGTCCTTTTTTACAAGTTCCCAGTCAATCGTTCCCTGATGCTTGGAAACATCAATCCCAAAGGATGACCTCCTGCTGTTTTCCGTGTAACTAAGCCGCTCGCCATCTGTCTTTAAATATTCGGAAAGCCGATAGGTGTTTTTCGGCACAGTCTGTAAAATTTCATACCAGACCTTTTTTCCGTTTTCGTCCTCAATCGCAATATGCGTTCCGTCGTCCTTCTCCTCCTCTGAAGAAGCATCCTCTTCCGGCAGATCCGTCATGCTTTCCTTTTCTTTTTCCGTGATTTCAGAAGGTTTCTTCTTTTCGGTAAAGTTTGCGGATACGCTATTTGTCGTTTCCTTCTCCGGCTCCGGCTCTTCTTTCTCCTCATACATATCCCAAAAATCCAAATCAGAAGACGTTAGGTTGCTCTTTCCAATTTCAATATCATCTTCGATTTCCGTCTGTTCCGCTTCGGATTTTTGTTCTTTTATGCGCCTATTTTCAGAATTAGCATATAAAAGTGCAAGAAATAAAAGCATCACGATAGATGCCGCCGTCACGCAGAGCATGATCATTTTCTTATAAGCCCAGGAATCTTCCGGGTCATGATTATAAAAGGAATTCGCCATCGCCCACCTCATCCTTTACTGCTTCACCTTTTATGCCATTATTGTCTCGCTTTCCATCGACATCAAGTATAACAAAATTTCCCGGAAAAAGAAATATCTTTCTTGCCACTCCCATAACGATATGATATTATTAACAGCGGAAAGGAGTTGGTTTCATGAACATTTATCAAATTCACGGCTTGTTAAAATATAAGAAGCGCCTTTCTCTTTTCGTCTGTTCCCTGCTGCTATTATTGTGCTTTCTCTGCGGCTGTCAAACTGCAAAGGAAAATTCACCGATCACCAAATCCGGCTTTGCTTTAGACACCTTTATTACAATCTCGATTTATGACAGCAACGACACCTCACTGCTTGATGAATGCTTTGAGATTTGTGATGTTTATGAAAAGCAGCTCAGCCGCACCATTGCCGACAGCGATATCGGACGAATTAACACAGCAAACGGGCTACCTGTCCAAGTATCAGCCGAAACAATTGATTTGCTGCAAAAGGGGATCGATTACGGAAATTTGTCTCAAGGCCTTTTTGATATTACAATCGCTCCGGCTTCCGGCCTTTGGGACTTTACGTCGGGACATTCGGCTCTTCCTAAAGACAGTGCAATTCAGAAAGCGCTTCCGCTCATTTCCTATCGGGGCATTATACTCGACAAAGAAGCGCATACTGTGACTCTGGCAAATGCCGGCTCAGCAATCGATCTCGGCGGCATTGCAAAGGGCTACATTGCCGATCGGATCAAGGACTATTTAATAAAAGAAGGAATTACCTCCGCAATTATCGACCTTGGAGGAAATATCTTGACGATCGGTTCCAAGCCGGATCAATCCGAATTTCTCATCGGTATTAAGGAACCGTTCTCTGAGACCGGCGATATCCTTACAGGCGTGCATGTGCGCGATAAATCGGTCGTGACATCCGGCACCTATCAACGATGCTTTCAAATCAACGGAGTGCTTTATCACCACATTCTTAACCCGGAAACGGGGTATCCTGCCGATACAGATCTAAACAGCGTCACCATCATCTCAGGTGGTTCTTCCGATGGGGATGCACTAAGCACAATCTGCCTCCTTCTCGGCTTGCAAGACGGTCTCTCCCTCATCGAAAGCCTGCCGGATGTTGAAGCTGTTTTTGTTACGGATCATAATGAGCTTTTTTATTCGAGCGGCATGGTTGCTTACCACACTCCGATCAAATGAGCGCAATGATCTTCTTCGGGCATTTGGCGGCACAGATACCGCATCCCGTACATTTTTCCTGATCGATATGAGCTACAAAGTCCGTTACCGTGATCGCTCCTGCGGGACATTCCTTTTCACAGATTCCGCAGGCAACGCAGCCGACCTTACATACCTTTGCTGTCACGGAGCCCTTGTCCTTTGAGCTGCATCCGACCGCATAAGAAGCTTTATATGGGATCATTTCGATCAGATCTTTAGGACAAACGCTCACGCATTTTCCGCACGCCCTGCACTTCTCTTTATTAATGACAGCAATGCCGTCCAGAATATCGATCGCGTCAAACTGGCACACCTTTTTGCAGCTTCCAAAGCCAAGGCATCCATAGTCACATGTCTTTGCCCCACCGTTTGGAACAAAAGAAAGCATCCTGCAGTCCTCAATACCGTGGTATAAATAATCTACCGTCGTCTTTTCACAAATTCCCTTGCATTTCACATGGGCTCTCACCCGCTTCGTTTTTTCGGCTTTGACACCCATAATTTCTGCAATTTCCTGCGCAACCCTTTCTCCGCCGACCGGACAGCCGGAAACCGGCGCCTCCCCTTTGACGATTGCCGCCGCCAAACCCGAGCAGCCGGCAAAGCCGCAGCCGCCACAATTATTACCGGGCAGCGCCTCGACCACAGCATCCTCTCTCGGATCCGAATCCACATGAAAATAGTTGCCAAAAAAACTTAAAAATACACCGATCAGCAGACCAACCCCACCGACACACGCAATCGCTATAATAATCCCCTGTATATCCATCCTGCCACCTCCCTATTTTAAGCCGGAAAATCCGAAAAATGCAATTGCCATAAGACCTGCCGTAATCAGCACAATCGGCATACCGCGGAAGGATTTTGGTACATCGTTGTATTCCATACTTTCCCTCAGACCCGCCATGATCACGATGGAAACGAGAAAGCCAAACGCGACGGCAAAACCATTAACAACACCTTCGAGAATGCCGTAATCCTTTTGTACGTTTGTCAAGGCCACACCAAGCACCGCACAGTTTGTCGTAATCAACGGCAAGTACACGCCCAGTGCCTGGTAGAGGCCTTTCATTTTCTTTTTTAAGAACATTTCCACAAACTGTACAAGCGCAGCAATCACAAGAATAAATACGATCGTCTGTAAATAGGTGATTTTGGCCGGAACCAGCAAGAACTGATAAATAGCTCCTGTCACCGCAGAGGAAAGTGTTATGACAAATACAACCGCCGTTCCCATTCCCGCTGCCGTCTTAATCTTTTTGGAAACGCCGAGGAATGGACAGATTCCCAAAAACTGGCTCAAAACGACATTGTTAATCAATGCGGAGCCGATTGCAATTGCTAGTAATTCACTCATCGCCTATTCCTCCTTCTCCCCAAAAGTCTTCCCTGCACAGCCGTTATTTGGACACGCCTCGCATAACTGATCGCAATTTCCGGTCTTTCCGGTATCCTTTCCTGCAAGAAGCTTAATTTTATTTTGTATGGCAATCAATGATGCCAGTACCAAAAATGCGCCCGGAGCCATAATGAAAATTGTCAGCGGTTCATAAGACACCGGCATAATCTGTATGCCAAAAACCGTACCGACACCAAGTAACTCCCTGATAACGCCAATTAACGTCAACCCAAGTGTAAAACCAAGTCCCATGCCAAGTCCGTCAAAAACCGACAGCAGTACATTATTTTTGGAGGCATAAGCCTCCGCCCTCCCGAGAATGATACAGTTTACGACAATCAGTGGAATATAGATACCAAGAGCTTCGTAAAGAGACGGCAGATAGCCTTCCAAAAGAAGCTGTATCACCGTTACAAATGTAGCAATAATGACGATAAAAGCAGGTATTCTCACACCATCAGGAATGACCTTGCGAAGCAGAGAGATCAAGAAGTTGGACATGATCAGAACAATGGTGGTCGTCAATCCCATGCCAAGCCCATTCACCGCTGAGGTCGTTACCGCCAGCGTCGGACACATGCCAAGTATCAGCACAAATGTTGGGTTCTCTTTAATCAGTCCGTTATGGATTCGTTCCAGCACTTTACTCATTTGTCACACCTCCATACAGCTCTTTCAACTGTGCCGCTTCAAAAAACGCGAGTCCGGCATCCACCGCGTTTACCATCGCATTCGTAGTAATTGTGGCTCCACTTATCGCATCAATCTCGTAATCTGCGGCCGCTCCTGTCTTCGTATAGGAAAATTTTGCAACAGTACGGCCTGCAAACTGATTTTTGAAGTCATCCGTATCGGCCATCATGCCCAGTCCGGCAGTTTCATTGATACTTAAAATCTCTACACCTGTCATTGCCCCCTCTTTCGAGATCCCGATAGAAATGACAATGTCGCCCCCGTAGCCTTCCTTTGTTGTAACTGTAAACACATAGCCGATCACGTTGCCTGACGCATCCTTTGCGAGCAGCGCTTCATCAATGCTCTCCTGCCCATAACCGGATTCGGTCAGATAGGTATGCGCTAAAGTCAGCTTATCCTCAAGGGAAGCCTCCGTCTCAATGGACACCGCTTCAGGAAATACGCGTAGATAGGCTTCCTGCTTTGTTTTCTCCTGCTGTGCACTGATCGGACCACTTGTAATATTATAAAAAAATCCAAGCAGCAGGCCGGCAATTACGGTTATTACTGTCAGTATCATGACATCCTTCACCATTTTGTTCATCAGATTTCGCCCCCTTTACCAAAGCACCTAGGAAGTGTTACCCGATCAATCAGCGGCACTATCAGATTACAGAAGATAATCGCGTAGGAAACGCCCTCCGCCGAGCTTGCAAATATACGGAAAATACCGGTAACGATGCCGAGCAGAATGCCATATAGAATTTTCCCTTTTCCGGTGATGGGAGAAGTCACATAATCCGTCGCCATAAAAAATGCACCAAGCATCAGTCCTCCCCCCGCAAGCTGCGCCGTAAGATAATAGAAGTCCCATCCGTAACCGCCAAACAGACCGAGAAAAATTACAAACGTCACAAGATAAGTACCTGGTGTTTTTAAGTCGATCACACCTACAAACATAAGAAAAATGGCACCAGCCACGATCGCGATAACGGAAGTCTCCCCGATCGTTCCCGGAATCTTACCGATTACCATATTCCATGTATTGACCGCATTTCCCGCCTTTAATTGTGCGAGCGGCGTGGCTGTCGTAACCCCGTCATAAGTAAAACTCGTCATACGAGCCGTAAAACAGATCATTAAAAAGCATCTGGCTCCAAGAGCCGGATTCATAAAATTCTGTCCGATGCCGCCAAACAGCATCTTTACAACTAAGATCGCAAATACTCCACCTATTACGGCGATCCACCAAGGCAATGTGGACGGCAGGTTCAGAGCAAGCAATAAGCCGGTCACGACCGCGCTCAAATCTCCGATCTTCACAGGCAGCTTCATCAGTTTTTCGTAAATCAGTTCGGTCAGCAAACACGTTGCGACACAGATCGCTACAAGAACTGCCGCACGATATCCGAAATTATAAATACCAAAGCCCGTCGCAGGCAGCAACGCAATGATAACGGTAAACATAATCATGCTCGTCGAAAGCTTACTCCTGATGTGCGGCGCGGAAGATACATTCATCAAGTCACCCAAAATAAACACCTCTTTCCTTCCCCATTCAATTACTTTTTATTTGCAAGAATCATTCTTCTCATTGATTTAATGCTCTGAGCCAAATGCCGTTTGGCTGGACACACATAGCTGCAACAGCCGCATTCACAACATTCCATCCCGTTATAGCGCATAAATTTTTCTTCCTCATAATGTTCCGCAAAGTCGGCAATCCTTGCCGGAAGAATCCTACCCGGACATACATCCACACAAAGACCACAATTAATACAATGTGTGGGCTTCCATTTTGCAACCTCATCCGTCGTCATGCATAATAATGCCGAAGAAGTTTTCGTAGTCGGAACATTCAAATCAAAAATGCCAAAGCCCATCATCGGGCCTCCCGAAACGATTTTTTCGGGCTTTTTCTTAAAACCACCCGCCTCTTCGATCAACTGCGCATAGCTTGTACCGGTTCGAACAAGGAAATTCTGAGGGGAACGAATCGCATCGCCCGTCACAGTCACAATTCGGTGCATCAATGGCATTCCTTCGATGACCGCGTGGTAAACGGCGACGATTGTATCCACATTGTTTACGATGCAGCCTGCGTCCGCCGGAAGCATAGAAGAATTGATCGCACGCCTCGTCGCCGCATAAATCAATTGACGTTCGGCACCCTGCGGATACTTTGTCTTTAAAACCTTAACGCTTATGCGGGGCTCGTCAATGACAAGATCCTTCAGCTTTCTGATACAATCCGGCTTGTTGTCCTCAACAGCCAGAATTCCTTTTGCATGCTCAAACAGGCAGAGAATAATTTTCAATCCGGCTACAAGCTTCTCCGGTTCCTCCAGCATTCGCCTGTAATCGGATGTCAAATAAGGTTCACATTCCGAACAATTGGCAATCACGTAATAAATTTTATCCGGCTCCTTCGGGGAAAGCTTAACGTGCGTCGGAAAGCCCGCACCGCCCATTCCGACAATACCGGCTTCCTTAATAATTTCGATCACATCTTCCTTCGTCATTTCGGTAATCGGCTTGATCGAAAGCCACGATCCTTTCTCAAACAAATTATCATTTTCGACGACAATCGCGGTTATATGATCTCCTGTCACGACTCTTCTTTTTTCAATCGCCTTGACCGTTCCCGATATTGAAGCATAAACCGGCGCAGAAACATAGCCGTCCGCCGCCGCAATTTTCTGTCCGATGACGACACGCTCGCCGACGGAAACAATCGGCTTAGCCGGGGCTCCGATGTGCTGCGAAAGCGGATATACCATTTCTCCGATCGGCACAATCTCCTTGATCGGCTTATCCTTCGATAACTCTTTACCATCGTAAGGATGAATCCCACCCTTAAACGTAAATGATGCCATACAACTCCCCTTCTCTGTAATATATTCAGCTCAGATCCATGCTGTATCATGTTATTAAGCTTCTTTTTCTTCTCCGTTTTCTTTATGACCGCTCTGCCGATTCTTTATCAGTTTTAATGTCAAACGGTCTTTGGTAATTCTCGCCTTTGATTTCAGATTTGGATATGCATTTAAAATACGATTCTGTAAAAAGGAGCTTTTACCAATGGCAGCGTCAAAAATCTCAAAAAAACCCTTGATTTTTTCAGCAATTTCACTCTTCACATTTATCAAGTTCAACTTTTCCAAACGGTCATTCCAAAACGCCTGCCTCACTTCCAATCGTTTTAAATATCGCTTATAATAATAGATTCTCTGCATTTGGATGCGAAACGCTTCTACGCGATTCAAAAGCTCCTCACCCGTCGTATAAACTCTGGAATTTCTCAAATAATCTGAAAATTCCTCAAGCAGCATGTCCATTTTTTCAAGCTGCTTTGACAGATCGACTGCGGCAATGACCGCAAATACAAAATCAATGACATATAAAATACTAACGATACAGACAGCTATTTTTCCGGTAAAAACAGGATAAAGACCTACGACGAATGTCATGAAAGGCTGCAAAACGGCAAACAACAATAATGTCGCGCCGCCCCAAGCCAAAGAACTGCCCAAACAAATACGCCCTTTATAATTGAATCGCTGCTCCGTATAGTCCCACCAACTCGTATGAAACAATGTTTCCATTACGAGTGCCGTCACATATTCCAGCACCGTCGCCAAGAGGGCTCCACCAAAAAACAAGAGCACCCAACGTCCGGTGAGCGGACGCAGCAGTAAATATACAAAAAGCGCTCCAACGCCATAAATCGTACAGACGGGACCGGTCACAAAGCCACGGTTTACAAGCTTTTTTTCGAGCACAGAAACATAACTGCTTTCCCATAGCCAGCCAAGAAAACTGTATAGTATCAAACAATTGGAAATCAGATAAAATGTAACGCCCAATATTTTGAAATCCCACACTGCTTTCATCACCCCCCGAACATCTCTACTATACTAAATTTCAACAAAAAATACCACTGTTTCGCATAAAATATTTGTTTTTTTCATGGGATACGTTATACTGAATATAATGCCGTGCGGTACGTAGCAAGAAACAGCGCCGTCAATGGAGGAATTTATGCAGACAATACAGAAAACCTATCAAAACACGAAACCGCTCTACGCAATCGAACAATTTTCTCCGGTCAAAGAAATTTTATTTATCGATATCGAAACAACTGGACTGTCCCCGAAAACCTCCGGTCTTTATTTGATCGGATGCGCATTTTATGAAGAGGACGATCTGCATATTATTCAGTGGTTTGCCGATACGCCTTCTGAAGAACGTGCAATCCTCGAGGAATTTTTTATTTTCAGCAGAGATTTTACGTGTTTGATGCACTACAACGGCAAGCAGTTTGATCTCCCCTATCTGGCAAGGAAGGCGGAGCAGTTTTGTCTAATAAATCCGCTAGATTCGTTTCTCGGAGTCGATATTTACCAGCTTTTGAAACCGGTCAAAAAGTTGCTGTCCCTTACGTCACTGCGTCAAAAAAACGTCGAGGACTTTCTGCGGGTTAATCGAAAGGATGAATTTGACGGCGGACAGCTGATATCTGTCTATCAGGAACATGTCATTCGAAGAGACGAGCGGCTGCTTGCGCTGCTGCTTTTGCATAACGAAGAGGATTTGATCGGTATGACAAAGCTGCTCCCGTCTCTGTATTATTCAGAGCTTTTGCATACGCCGCTTACCTTTTTAAAGGCCAGACAAAACACCTATCAGGATTATGCGGGGAAAACACAGGCAGAAGTGCTGTTGTCCTATTCCTTTTCGGTTCATATTCCGCGCTCCTTCTCTACCTATAAGGAACATTTCTTTCTCGCCTGTGACGCAAAGCGGCAGATGACGTTCCGGGTGCCCCTTTATGAAAGAGAGTTAAAGCTTTTCTATGACAGTTATAAGGAGTATTACTATCTGCCTGCAGAAGACTCCTGCGTCCATAAAAGCGTCGCAATGTCCGTTGATAAGGAGCACCGCGTAAACGCCAAAAAAGAGAACTGCTATACGAGGCACTATGGCCATTTTCTGCCGCAGTTTTCCAGCCTGATCACTCCGAGCTTTCGGGAGGATTATAAAGCAAAGAGTTATTATTTTGAATATCAGGACGGATCCGTCTTTCCGCAAGACGTCATGGAACTATACGGAAAACAATTATTGGCCTACTTTTGCAAGTAACAAAAAGGAACAGATTCCTATCAACCCAACTAAAAACCGGAAGAAATCGATCTTCCGGTTTTTGGTTTTATTTTTTTCTTTGATAGAAGAAGGAGTTTCTGCGTTCGTACCCAAAATCTCCCTGATTCATGATCTGCTCCGTGCTGCCAATGAACAAAATCCCACTCGGTACAAGCGCATTGGAAAACCTGCGAAACACCTCATCCTTCGCTTCTTCGGTAAAATAAATCAACACATTTCTGCAAATGATAAAATGGCATTTATCCGGATAGGAATCCTTAAGGAGATCATGCTCCCTAAACTCCACCCGTGCCTTGATCTCATCAGAAATCTGATAAGAACTGCCAATTTTTTTGAAATATTTTGATTTCAAATCGGCGGGCACATTGACAATACTTTTTTCTCCGTACAGGCCGTTTTTCGCATGTGCAATGACCTGTTTGTCCAAATCCGTCGCGATGACCTTGATCTGGCTTAGAGGAAGGTGTCTGGAAAGTGCCATGACAAGCGAATAAGGCTCATCTCCTGTCGAGCACGCAGCACTCCAGATTTTTAAATTTCTTCCAAAGCTATTCAGCATTTCCGGAATGAATATCTTGTCCAATAACTCCCATTGATCCATATTCCGGTAAAATTCAGAAACATTGATCGTCAGATAATTAATAAATTCTTCAAATAGCTTTTTATCCGCCTTGATGACCTTGACAAACTCCTCATAGCCTTCAATCTTATGCTTTTTGATCAGTGTATCGATCCTGCGGCGCATCTGCTTTTCTTTATAGGAGTTCAAATCAATTCCTGTTATTTTCAGCACAGCTGATTTAAAACTCTCATAATCATAAGCCATAGGACTTATTCCTCTTCTTTTGATTTTTTAATTTCGGCCTCGATATCCACACTGGCAAAATCCTCGTTGTCGTCCGCGCTTTCCTTAACATCCTCAGCAGGAGCTTCCGGCTCCAGCAAAGCCTTGATGCTTAAGCTGATTTTCTTATCCTCTAAATTAAAGTCCACAACCTTTGCCGTCACTTCCTGACCGGTCTTTAATACGTCCGACGGCTTTTCAATATGCTCTCTGGAAATTTGGGATACATGCAACAATGCATCGATGCCCGGCTCTAATTCAATGAAGGCACCAAAGTCAGTCATTCTTGCAACTCTTCCCGTCACCTCTGTGCCGACCGCATATTTTTTGTCAACATCAATCCACGGATTAGAATCCGCAAACTTCAAGCTCAGAGCAATCTTATTGCCGTTAATATCCTTAATCAGTACCTTGACGCTTTGTCCCGGCTTGAATACCTTTTTCGGATTTTCTACACGACCCCAAGACATTTCGGAAATATGAAGCAGACCGTCCGCACCGCCAAGATCGATAAATACACCGAAATCGGTTACATTTTTAACGATACCCTCTACGACATCGCCCACTGCAATCCGTTCAAACAGTTCTTTCTGCAGCTTTTCTCTTTCCGCCATCAGAAGCTGTCTTCTGTCGCCGATAATCCTTCTCCTGCGCGGGTTAAACTCTGTAATCACAAATTCAATTTCCTGCCCGAGATATTTGGATAAGTCCTTCTCATAGCTGTCTGAAACGAGACTTGCCGGAATAAAGACACGGGATTCCTCAACCAACAAGCTCAGACCGCCGTCAAGCACCTGTGCAACAGAAGCCTTTAAAACCTCTTTATTGTTAAATGCTTCTTCAAGGCGCTTATTTCCCTTATCAGCCGCAAGGCGCTTATAAGTCAACAGTACTTGTCCATCTCCGTCATTTACCTTTAATATTTTTGTCTCAAGCTTGTCTCCTACCTTTACACAAGTAGTGAGATCCAGATTGGGAGTATTGGAATACTCATTCTTTGTAAGAATACCATCTGATTTGTAACCGATGTTTAAAATGATCTCATCAGGTTTCACATCTATGACCGTACCTTCAACTACCTCTCCATTGTGTATTGTTTTAAATGATTGTTCTAACATCTGTTCAAAAGTTAATTCTGACATAATTTTGAACCTCCTCAATTATTTTGTTTGGGGTAGATGCCCCTGCTGTAATGCCTACACGCGAGATGGATTCAGTCGAATCTAATACTAAGTCAGCAAGTGTCTGTATGTATTGCGTATTCTTGCATTCACGCCTGCATATCTCATATAACTTTTGTGTATTGGAGCTATGCGTGCCTCCAACCACAATCATCGCGTCCGCCGAAGAAGCGATCTCCTTTGCTTCGGTCTGTCGTTCCTCCGTGGCGTTGCAAATTGTGTTCACAACATTTATATCATAATCTTTTTTCTGAAAAATTTCAACTAATTCTTGAAATTTAATGTAATTAAATGTCGTCTGTGAAACAAGACACAGGCGTCTCTTTTGCGGAAGCGTAAAATTAACCGCCTCTTTTACCGTCTCAATAACGATTGCCGGCATTTTTTCGGAGCACCATCCTTTGATTCCTTCCACCTCCGGATGGTTATCATTTCCTATCACAATTACTTGAGCGCCTTTTTCACTTTCTTCCTTCGCAATCCGGTGTATTTTTTTAACGAACGGACATGTCGCATCCACACATGTCAGTCCCTGCTCCTTGATCAGCGTGTAAATCCGCTCCGGTACCCCGTGAGAACGGATAATAACGGTTCCCTTCTGAAGCGCCTTTAACTCCTCCTCAGAATGCAGCACCCCGACACCCTTTTGCTCCAAATCCTTTACAACCTCTTCATTGTGGATGATCGGGCCGAACGTATAAATATGCTCGCCCTTCCCTGCCTGCTCATAGACCGTCGCAACCGCCCTTTCAACACCGAAGCAGAAGCCGGCCGTCTTTGCAAGTACTACCTCCATCGATGATTCTCCTCTCATATTAAGCGCTGATCTTTAAAATTGCATCAATCACTTCCTGAATCGTCATATCGGACGAATCTACAAGAATTGCGTCTTCGGCCTGAACAAGAGGGGAAATATCACGGGTCATATCTCTGTGATCCCGTTCCTCAATATCCTTTTCGATCGCGTCGATACTGCAGCGCTCTCCCTTTAATAAAATCTCGTCATAGCGTCTTTTAGCCCGCACTTGTGTGCTTGCCGTCAAATAAATTTTAACGGCAGCGTCGGGCAATACCTTCGTCCCGATGTCCCTGCCATCCATTACGACGCTTTTCTCGCATGCAAGCTTTTGCTGCAGGGCGACAAGCTTTTCCCGTACCTTTGGATTTACAGAGCTTGCCGAAGCCATGTTACCAACCTCCTCCGTGCGAATCAGCCCATTTACATTTCTGCCGTTTAACAGCACGATCTGTTCGCCATCCTGATAATCGATCGAAATATCAGCCCGCGCACACGCCTCTTCTATTTTTTCGGTTTCCTGGGCACGGATACCTTCCTGAAGTAAATAAAGCGCCATCGCTCGATACATCGCGCCGGTATCAACATAAATATACCCCTTTTGTCTAGCGACCGCTTTTGCAATCGTGCTTTTTCCGGCTCCCGCCGGTCCATCAATCGCAATATTATGATTCATACATTTTCTCCCTGTCTGCATTTTCTCAAGGCTTACCGATACTATTTCCCGCTAAATACCCTGTTGACCATGCAATCTGCAAATTAAAACCGCCTGTCAGTGCATCACTGTCCAGCATTTCCCCTGCCGCATATAAGCCCTTGTGCTTTTTAAGCTCCATTGTGGTGGGATTGACTTCCTTCACACAAATCCCTCCGCGGGTGATAACTGCCTCCGCAAACCCCCTGTTTCCGTTCACGCTTAAAGATAGTCTCTTGAAAAGCTTCACGAGTTGCTTTCGCTCCTCCCTCGTAATTTCATTGACTCTTTTGTCTCCATCAATGCCTGAAAGGAGCAATATGACCGGTATCAATTTTGCCGGAAGAAGCTTTCCGAGCGAATTCTTAAACTGTCGGTTTTGATTCTCTTCAAAATCCCTGCGGATCCTGTCATCTAATTGCTTTTCGTCCAATGCCGGCTTTAAATCAATAAATAGTGATATCTTTTGTGCGTACATGGATTCCCTGATGCGGCTGCTCAAGCTTAGAATTAACGGCCCGCTGACACCAAAATGCGTAAACAGCAGCTCTCCAAAATCTTCATATAGCTTCTTTTCTTCCACATAGACCGATACTTTTATGTTTTTTAGGGAAAGACCCTGTAATTCTTTCACAAAGTCCTCCGCCACTGTCAGCGGTACGAGGGAAGGCTCCGCTTGTGTTGTTTCAATCTTAAGTGCCTCCGCAAGGCGCCAGCTGTCACCGTCCGCTCCACAAGAAGGGTAGGATTTTCCTCCAAGAGCCAGAATGACCGCATCTGCCGCAAGCACGGTGCCATCCTCCAGCCTGACGGCACACACCCTGCCGTCCTTTTCCAGAACATGAGCCAGTTTTGTCCGAAGCCGGATCTCTACCTGTCTGGCACGCAGCTCTTTTTCCAATACGCGGATCACATCGGAGGAGTGGTCAGAAATAGGAAAAACGCGATTACCTCGCTCTATCTTGAGGGGCAGACCGATTGATTCAAAAAAAGCCATCGTCTGCTCATTCGTGAATCCGTAAAAGGCACTATATAAAAATTTCCTGTTTGTCATCACCTGATTAAACAGCACATCCTGTTCACAGGCATTTGTCAGGTTACATCTACCCTTTCCGGTAATGAACAGTTTTTTTCCGAGCTTTTCATTTTTTTCAATTAGCTGTACCCGATGTCCGTTCCCTGCCGCAACGATCGCCGCCATCATGCCTGCCGCCCCGCCGCCCGCTACAATTACTTCCATATATTTTTCCTTAAAATTTATGTTTACTGACATTGTATAAACAGTTCTCTATGTAAATAACTATCCCTGACGAAAGGTTTCAACAACTTCAGTCAGCATGGGAATGACTTCCTCTCTGGATAAGTCAAATTCTCCGCTGGTCGTCATGCAGGCCATTCCATGAATAAAAATAAAGATTTTCATAAAAATTGTGCCGGCATTCTCCATTTTTAAATCGGGAATTCTTTTTAACTCTTTAATGACAAATCCCTGTTCTTTTCCGTTGATCAGATCATACATCGTGTTTTCATCGTCGTGTACCGATAAAAATAACAGCTTGAATAAATTCAATTCTTCTTTTGCAAACCGGATATAGCAAAGCCCCAAATCCACAAATGGGAATGCGCTTTCTTTTTTATAGTTCAGACAATACTCCTCATAAAAAACCTTAGCTTTGGCAAATAGTTCGGAATTTAGCTCCTCCATATTCTGATAGATGCGGAATATGGGCTGCGTCGAGCAGCCAATATGGGCGGCCAGCTTTCTTGCTGTCACCATCTGACTCCCCTGTTCCCGAAGAAGCTGAAATGCTCCGTCGAGTATCACCTGTTTTGTAATCCGTTCTTTTCTTGCCATCCCGTTAGCCCTCCTGTAGGAACCCTTAAACAAAAACTTTGTATTAATTATATTTGCAGGAAATTCGGAGTAATTTCCTAAATAAAGCTACAAATAGGCAGCTCCCTTTCAGAAATTACCCTGTCCCGAGAACTGCCTATTTATTATAACATACGTTATGATATTTTGCACCATATTTATGTGCAAATAAAACCGGAAAATTTAAAAATTTAAAAGCATCATACCGGATAGGTGCCGTTTGCAGAATCAGCCTTTGTCATATCCACTTTTTCCTGCTGCGCCTGACGATATTTGAAGAAGTCAATGGCAACTTGGGGGAACAACGCATATGTCAGCACATCCTCATCCTGCTGTTTCCATTCCTTCATCTCGGATTCCAGCTTATCCAGCTCATTCGGAATCAAATCTGCCGGTCTACATGTAATCCGTTCCTCGCCCGGAATAACCTTTTCAATAACCTCAGGATTCATCGGCTTTACAGTCTGGCCGTATTCACCGCGCAGTACCGCTTTTGTCTCCTTAGTAGCCATCTTATAGCGCTCACCCATCAGCACGTTAAATACTGCCTGCGTACCGACGATCTGTGATGAAGGCGTAACAAGAGGTGGCTCGCCGAGATCTTGACGCACGCGCGGAATCTCCTGCAATACTTCGTAATATTTGTCTTCCGCATTCTGTTCCTTCAACTGACTTACCATGTTAGAGAGCATGCCACCCGGCACCTGATACAACAATGTCTTAATATCAACACCCATTACTTTAGGACTCAGCTGTCCGTTCGCAAGGCATTTGTCTCTAATCGGTCTGAAATAATCAGCAATTTCCGCAAGCAGGTTTTGGTCATAGCCCGTATCATAAGGAGTTCCCTTAAACGTTTCTACCATTACCTCCGTTGCCGGTTGAGAAGTTCCCATAGCAAACGGTGAAATCGCGCAGTCAATCACATCCGCACCTGCTTCTACCGCTTTCATATAGGTCATACCTGCCACGCCGGATGTATAATGCGTATGAAGCTGGATCGGAAGCTTCGTAGCCCCCTTCATGGCAGTAATCAACTCGGAAGCCGCATACGGAACGAGCAGACCTGCCATATCCTTAATACAGATCGAATCGGCACCCATATCCTCGACTTTCTTCGCCATATCGATCCAGTAATCCATCGTATAGGCATCACCAAGTGTATACGCCAACGCAACCTGAGCGTGTCCCTTGCCTGAATTCTTTCTCTCTTTATTCGTCGCGTCTACTGCCGCCTGTAAATTTCTCAAATCGTTAAAGCAATCGAAAATACGAATGATATCGATACCATTTGCGATAGACTTTTGTACAAAATATTCCACAACATCATCCGCATACGGACGGTATCCTAAAATATTTTGTCCCCTGAACAGCATTTGCAGCTTTGTATTTTTTGCGCATGCTCTGATTTTCCTCAATCGTTCCCATGGATCCTCTTTCAGAAAACGAAGGGATGCGTCAAATGTCGCACCTCCCCAGCATTCCAAAGAATTGTATCCAACCTTGTCGAGCTTTTCAAGGATCGGAAGCATTTCTTCGGTTTGCATTCTTGTCGCAATCAAGGACTGATGCGCATCACGAAGAACTGTCTCCGTAATTTTAACTGGTTTTTTAACTATTTCTGACATGTTCTTTCCTCCTGTATTGAATTTGAACAGATTTTTACTCCTGTCCCGTCCTTACTTCAATGTTGCAAGAACCGCGCCTGATTCTACATTCTCTCCTACAGACACTTCAATACTTGCAACAACGCCGTCAGCAGGAGCAACCATCGGGATTTCCATCTTCATAGCCTCCAAAACAACAACGGAGTCCCCCTTCTTAACAGCCTGTCCCACATTAGCGTCGATCTTAAAGATTTTACCTGCCGCGCCTGCTTCCACCTTGATTGAACCCACTTCGCCTGTCGCTGCTGTCGAAGCCGGAACTGCCGCTGGGGCTGCTGCCGCTACAGGAGCCGGAGCTGCCGCTACAGGAACCGGAGCCGCTGCGGGGGCTGCTGCCGGAATCGGAGCTGCTACAGGAGTTGCAACGCCAGTTCCTGCTCCTTCTTCCACTGTCACATTATATACGCTGCCATTTACGGTAATTGTGTAATTCTTCATTTTTAAAATCCTCCTATTTTCAATTTTAAATTTTTATTTTTAGTTGTAAAAAATTAAATCGTTCCGGGTTTGTTAAATTCATCCCCATCTGCTGCCGGGCGTTCTTTTAATTCTTCTCGCAATAAAACCGTCGGTTCCTGCTGCAGCATTCCCTCTGCCCGGCTTTTGACCCGCAGCCTTTGACGCAGCTATAATTGCCGTAATCACTGCCAACATCTCCGTGTCGTCTATTCGTTCTTCTTTTTCGATAATTTGAGCAATCGTATTATTCACCGCCATTTCCTTTTCTTCTACTTGATCCTTCTTGCTAAAAGAATTTTGCATCTTCGAAGCAACGGCAAAGTAAGTGATGACTGCAGTCAGCAGTATCAAAACCGCAATGAGAACAGCAGTAACTGCTATCGTATTTATCCCGATACTCTCCACCCATCCGGCAAATGTGTAAACCACCCTTGTCGAAACAGATGTAATCGTATGATTTGAATCATTGTCAAAAACAAACTCTACCCGTACCGTCCCTTTTTCTGCCTCAACAGGAATCTCGACAATAATTGAATCTCCATTTGCGCTGTAGGCAACGGAATATCCCGTAAACCTCTGAGCTGCGCCAACCTTTGCGGTCGCCCTATTCCATGATTCAAAAGCAGAAATCATCGCATCGCCGTCTACCTTAATGTCAAAGCTGCTGGCAAATATACTCTCTATTGCTTCTGCGCCCTGTGACGTGAACTGCGCTGCGGATGCTTCATCCAACGAGGCAAACGCATATGCTACTACAATCTGAGAAGTCTGCACCAGCTCCTGTGAAGTCGCTTCATCGACCGCTTTCTTTTCCGCAAGTCCTTTACATCCTGATAATGCAAGGAGACAGGCTGTCAAACATAATATTATTCTAAAATTTTTCATATTACGCGCCACCACATCCTCTCTAAACTGTTCCATGCTTCTTATTCGGGTGTTCCTCCCTCTTAGTAAACAGCATTTCAAACGCACCGATCACATATTTTCTTGTGTCTGCCGCCGAAATAATCTGGTCTACATAGCCTCTTCTCGCCGCAGAGGTCACACTCGTTTGAAGCTCCTGATAGGCTGCTGCCTTCTCCTTAATCACATCCGCGCCTTTGCCCTCATACATAATTTTAGCAGCAAGTTCCGCATCCATCATGCCGATCGAAGCGCTGTCCCATGCTAATGTCAAATCAGCCCCGATTGCCTTCGAGTTCATTGCCGCATACGCGCTTCCATAAGCTTGTCCAATAATAACATTTACCTTTGGAACGGTCGCATTTGCAAATGCGTAAACGAGCTTTGCAGATGCCTTTGCAATTTCTTTTTCGGACTCAGTCGTAGCCGCAAACCCCTTTACATTTGTCAAAGACAATACCGGAATGTCAAACGCATCACAGAAACCAATAAATTCCGCTGCTTTCACACAGCCATGCGGAGTCAGCACCGCATCAAATGTCTCTATTGTCTTACCATCCTCCCCGACAACCTCCGCGCGGTTTGCAACGGCGCCGACGGTCATGCCGTTCAGCCTGATAAAGCCGACGGTCATTTCCTTAGCATAGTCCGCTTTTATTTCAAAATACACATTGCCGTCGGAAATCTGAGCAAGCGCGGCCGCCGTATTGCCAACACAGTTCGTAAGTGCCGAGCTTGCACGGTTCAAATCATCCGCACATTCATCATAAGCGCCATTTTCTTCGTTATTTGCTGGAAGCATCACTACGAGCTGCCTGATTTTTGCAAACAAATCCGCCTCATTGGCAACAACATCCACAATACCGCTCTCAGCGCTCTGAAATTTCGCAGAAGCCGTATCATTTTGTGATTCTACGTTTCCTTTCAGCGCATTCGGTGAGTTCACGAATAATTTAGCCTTTTTCTCCTCCATGAACGTAAAGTCCGTCATTGTTGAAAGCAATGCCAGTCCGCCTCCGCAGTTTCCGAACACAGCTGCAATCTGAGGAATTACGCCTGATGCAAGTGCCTGTTTCTTGTAAATTTTACTAAAGCCGTTCAATGCATCTGTCGCCTCTTGTAATCTCAACCCTGCAGAATCAAGCAAACCGATAACCGGTGCACCCATCTTCAGAGCAAAATCATACAGATTAACAATTTTCTTTGCATGCATTTCACCAACAGAACCACCCATGACAGAAGCATCCTGACTGTAGACATATACCAGATTGCCATCAATCAGACCATAACCCGTTATAACGCCGTCTGCCGGAGTTTCCTTCGGTTCCATATTGAAATCAGTAGCCCTGGCCGTTATTAAGCCGCCAATCTCAACAAAACTGTTTTCATCGAGCAAGGATTTGATTCTTAAGCTCGCTTGAGAAGTATTACCCATTTTGTTCAGCCCTCCATTTTATATAAATATTTTATTAAACATTTTTTGCGCATATTTGCACACTGTAAAGATTATAACACACCTTTTTCACAAATCATAGTAATAAATTCAACATTTTTTCATCATTTTCAAGGCCGACAAAATACTAAAAAACGGCTCCAAATCTGGTTCATACACCAGATAAAATCAATCGCATCCACCCGTTCGCCCGTCTTTAAGCTGACTGACTTCCAAACAGTCCCGTCAATGATATAGCGAATGCTTCCAACCGTCTCTCCCTTCTCTACGGGAGCCGTCAACTCACCTGAAACCTGACAGCTCATTTCGATCTGCTCACCTTTTTTTAATAAAAGTCCTTCTAACTCCCCAGCCTGTTCTTCCAAGGCCGGCTGCCTTTGCTCTACATCCATTTCTTCCATATAAAGAGAAACTTCTGCCTGCCCGCCAAGCCGTTCAGTCTGCCCTTCCTTTACAAGCAGCGGCTCTAACAGGCTTTCTTCAATGGGAAGCTCTGAAAAAGCATGGTAGGTATACTGCTCCACCCCGTATTCCATCAGCTTTCTCGTATCCTTCCATTTATAGCTTTTATTATTCGGCCATCCGCATGCCAAAAGCGATACCGTATAAACACGTCCTTCATCCTTCAGCGCACCGACATAGCAATAGCCTGCATTTCCCGTAAACCCTGTCTTTCCCGAAAGTGCTCCCGGCATCATATCGAGAAACGCATTGTGATTCGTACAGGAAAAAATCCTGCCGCCAAGCTTCCATTCTCCCGACTCGTTCTTTTCCATATTGGAAAAGCAATAGCCCGCCGTCCGCGTGATTTCCTGAAACTCCTCCTTTTTAGGAGAATATAGGACACAGTAAGACATTATGCGCGCCAGATCCGCCGCCGTCGTCGCATGCTCCTGCACTCTTGTGTTACCTTCCTGATCCCGCAGCACAGCAGAGGCATCCAGTCCATTCGGCGTGATAAAATATGTATCAAAGCATCCGATATCGCGAGCCTTCTGATTCATCATATCCGCAAACCCTTCCGTGCTCCCGCCGATATGCTCCGCAATCACGACGGCGCTGTCGTTATGAGATTCCAACATCAGAGAATACAGGATATCCTTTAATAAATAATGTTCTCCCGTTTTTATGCCCAAATGAACCTTTGGCATTGACGCCGCATAAGAGGATACTTCCATGATGTCATCCATGTTTCCATTTTCCAACGCAAGAATACATGTCATAATTTTTGTTGTGCTCGCCATCGGCATTTGCTCTTTACCGTTTTTTTCATATAAAACACGCCCGGAAGATGCGTCCATTAAGACCGCAGACCGGGCGTACAGTTCACTTTCTTTTATGGTTGTCTCCATTTCCTCCTGAAGCTTTTCCGCAAATAAATCCGGATTTTTAGAAACCGGCAAGTAAGGATTCCCAAGCAGCAGACAAGTCATTGCCGTCAATACAATTTTTTTCCCAATCATGTTCTCTGTTCCAAGTCAAAGGATTAATTCAATATATGCGATATTTGAATCAGTCATGCCTTTTACAGTCCCCACATTTTTCATCGGCAGCCTTCTCCTCTTGGCCATTGCTGCCACACCCGCCGCAACCCGTGCAGATGCCATTCTTTTTATCCCTGCGCAGCTTTCTGAATGCCAAATAGAGCCAAAGCCCGAGAATGAGCAGAATAATAATTTCAAGCATATCGTTCTCCATAACATATAGAAACACTCAAAAAATCAAGCTTCCAATCTGAAATACGATTACTGCCACAAGCCATGCAACAACGCATTGTGAGATCACAATGCCGGCCGTCTGAATGCCGGATTTTAATTCCCGCTTAATCGTGGCCACCGCCGCGACGCAAGGCGTATACAGCAGTGTAAACAATAAAAAGCAGGTTGCAGACAACGGCGTAAAAAGTACGGATAACGCATGTTTTAACTCTGCGTTTCCTACATTTAAAAGCACACTTAGCGTACTAACGACCGCTTCCTTAGCGGTAAAGCCAGAAATAAGAGAAGTCACGATCCGCCAATCAGCAAAGCCACACGGCGCAAACACCGGCGCAAACCGCTGTCCGATTAACGCAAGCAGACTGTTCGCGCTGTCCTGCACGACATTCAGGCGCATGTCAAATGTTTGCAAAAACCAGATAATAATCGTAGCAATAAAAATAATCGTAAATGCCCGCTGCAAAAAGTCCTTTGCTTTTTCCCACATAAGCAAAAAAACGCTTTTCACGGACGGAATCCTGTAATTAGGCAATTCCATCACAAATGGAATTGGCTTCCCTTTGAAAATCGATCCTTTCAGCAGGAGTGCGATCAGGACGGCAAGAAGCATGCCGGAAAAGTACAGGGCAAGCATAACAAGTGCCTGATGCTTTGGAAAAAATACCGCACAGAATACCGCATAAATAGGGATTTTTGCCGAGCAGCTCATATATGGCGTCAAGATAATTGTCATTTTCCGATCGCGCTCCGAAGCTAGCGTCCTTGTTGACATGATTGCCGGAACACTGCAGCCAAAACCGATCAGCATCGGCACAAAGCTGCGACCCGAAAGCCCGATTTTCCTAAGCACCTTATCCATTACGAACGCGATACGCGCCATATAGCCGGTATCCTCAAGTACCGATAAAAAGAAAAACAGCACAACTATAATCGGTAAAAAGCTCAAGACACTTCCAACGCCTGCAAATACACCGTCAATAACCAGACTTTGGACAACTTCGTTTAAACCATACGCTGTCAGACCCCGGTCGACAAGTTGTGTCAGCGCGTCGATCCCAATCGCAAGCAAATCCGATAAAGAACTGCCAATCACATCAAATGTCAAAAAAAATACAAGACACATAATACCTATAAACGCCGGAAACGCAGTATACTTTCCTGTAAGTATCTTGTCAATTGCCATGCTGCGCTTGTGCTCTTTGCTTTCATGACTCCTTGCGACCGTATCTTTGCACACGGACTCAATGAAGTCATAGCGCATTTCCGCAAGAGCCGCATTACGATCAAGACCGGTATCATGCTCCATTTCCATAATGCTGTGCTCAAGCAGTTCTTTTTCATTTTGATTTAAAGCAAGCTTTTCCGCAAAGGAACTGTCTCCTTCAATCAGCTTCGTCGCGCAAAATCTAGCAGAAATGCCGGCATATTGTGCATGATCCTCAATTAAATGGGAAACCGCATGAATGCACCTATGTACGGCACCGCTCGGACAAAAATCCATCACTTGCGGCAATATCTTCTTTTTTGCCACCTCTTCGATTTTATAAGCAGCTTCAGAAATCCCTTCATTTTTGGCGGCACTGATTGGAATCACCGGCACACCAAGCCGCCGGCTCATTTCCTTTACATCGATCGAGCCGCCGTTACTGCGCACCTCATCCATCATATTCAATACGATGACCATCG
Organism: uncultured Lachnospiraceae bacterium; assembly: GCA_964566545.1. GTDB lineage: Bacteria > Bacillota > Clostridia > Lachnospirales > Lachnospiraceae > JAEYFP01. Next base: position 68,750 of record CAZMIX010000003.1, read on the forward strand.
GCATATGAAGCTCTAGAAGCTGCAGGCTTAAGTAAAGATTCCTTTCAATGTTTGTTGCATCAATAATGTTGATAATGCCATCCGGCTTTTCGTTTAAAACAAAATCCCGCGTCACGATTTCTTCCGTCGTATAAGGCCTGATGGAATAGATACCCGGCAGATCTACAATCGAGCAATCCTTGACATACTTCATGGTGCCCATTTTCTGATCCACTGTCACACCCGGGAAATTCCCGACATGCTGGTTGGAGCCCGTCAAAACGTTAAATAATGTCGTCTTCCCGCAATTTTGATTACCGACCAATGCGAAAATCATATGCCCGATGCCCCGCTTTCTATTGTGATTTTCTTAGCATCCTCTCTCCTGATTGTCAGCTCATAGCCTCTGATGCTGATTTGTATCGGATCGCCGAGAGGCGCTATTTTCTGTACCTTTACTTTTGTCCGCGGAATGAGCCCCATATCCAGAAACCGAAGCCGCAATACCCCTTCGCCCAGAACCTCTTTGATCTGCCCTTCTTCGCCAACTGCCAAATCGTTAATTGTCATGCTTGTTCTCCCTTGTCCTTATGTCAGCAATCAAAAAAATTTTTCATGATTTTGTTTTAGATATCCAGCTTTAACTGCACTTCCTCCGCAGCTTCTTTTTTGAATTCCTCCAATCGATCCGGCGCCACCATCGGAAGCTCGTCCAGTGATCGCACTCCAAAGCTCCGCAAAAACTCCTCTGTCGTACCAAATAATAGCGGCCTGCCCGGCGCATCCAGCCTTCCCAGTTCTGTGACCAGCCCATATTCGATCAGCTTATTAACCGCATGATCGCAGCTTACTCCTCTTATTTTCTCGATTTCCAGCCTTGTGACCGGCTGTTTATAAGCGACAATGGATAATGTTTCCAAGATCGTGTCGGTCAGCACATAATTTTTCGGAGTCTTGGCAATTCTTACAAGATGTTCATACATTTCGTTTTTGGAACACATCTGTACCGCAGTACCCAATTCCATCAGCGTAATACCGCGATTCTGATCACCGTCATAATCTGCCTGCATTTCGTGGATCAACTCCGTCGTCTCCTCCTCATTCCTGCCAAGTATCCTCGCAAGCCTCTTGATTTCTACAGAATTCCCCATCGTAAAAAGAACCGCCTCAATGACAGCCCTCGGATTTTCCACCGGCAAAATTTTCTCTGCCGCTTCTTTTTTCATGATAGGTTCTTCCGAAGAAACCTCCTCTGCGGTCTGCACCTGCTGTTTTTGCTCTTTTATTTCTTGCTTCGTGCTTATTAAAATTTCATCCATAATGTCATTTTCATTCTTTTTTGTCACTCCGATAACCCCGCTGCCTTTGCTTCTATTTTGTTTTTATTTCTTAAGCCGCAATTTGAGACATGATCATAATATCGTCAAATAATTCCTCTTGTACGATCACGATTTTTCCAATCTTCATCATTTCGAGTACAACCAGAAATGTCACGACAACATCCATTTTGGATGACTGTGCTTCCAAAAGGCTGCGGAAGCTGAAACGCCTGTGCGACTGTACATAGCTTTCTATGTATGCTGTCTTTTCTTCAAGATTGACCTCATCCTTTTCGATCTTGCCGAACTGGCTTCTAACCGGGTCGATCTTGTCCTCCTGCCTTTTCATAATGGACTTAAAAACCAAATTCAGCTTCGATAAATCCATATCGCCTACAAGCTTTTCATAATCGATCGGCTCCCGATAGTCCTCCACCTCTTTAGGAAGCGTCGGTTCCTTAAACAGGGTGCGCACCGCATCCACCTGCCTGTCCTTCAGTTCGTAAGACATATATTTAAACAGCTTATATTCGATCAGCTTCTCAACAAGCTCAGCTCTTGGATCCTCTTCCTCTCCCTCCTCATTGACCTCCTTCGGAAGCAGCATCCTGCATTTGATATCAAGCAGCGTAGCAGCCATCACGAGAAATTCGCTCATAATATTTAAATCCTCAGTCTCCATCTGCCGGATATAATCAAGGTACTGATCCGTAATCATGGAAATTGGAATATCATAAATATCTACCTTATTCTTTTCAATCAGGTGAAGTAATAAATCGAGTGGGCCTTCGAAAATCTGCAATTTTACCGTAATACTCATATGTTTCCCCTCTTTAATACTTTTTTCTACGAATCGTGATGCTTACAATCTCCGCCTTATTAAATATGCGTATCGGGATTGTGTGGGAACCAAGTCCTCTGCTCAATATCATCTTGGAATGACCGGCATGAAACTCGCCCGCGTCATATTTCGGGAACAGCTTTAGCTGCGGAGAAACAACTCCTCCCAAAAGCGGCAGACGTACGAGGCCTCCATGAACATGTCCTGAAAATACAAAATCAGGTTTCCACTTTGCGTACTGCTCAAAATGCTCCGGATTATGAGCCAGCAGGATCGATACGCGATCTGCATCCACCGAACCAAATATCCGTTGCAGATAATCGTCAGGGATATAGCGCGTCTTCACCTTCCGATAATATGCGTGATCCATATCCAAACCGTAAATTGTGACGCCGGCATCCGACAGCGTAATCTTTTCATTAACAAGCAGCGGTGCGCCGGCCACTTCCAACTGCCTCTTAAGCTCCTCATAACGACCCGGAAATTTATCCCTCTGTCTGCGGAAACGCTCTTCATGATTTCCCATACCGTAATATACCGGATACTTTGCGGCAAGTTTGCCGATAAAATGAAGGGTCGGCTCATAATCATATTTCGTTTCCATGCATGAGGTCACCATGTCACCGGCAAATACGACGATATCCGGATGCAGCTCATCAATCGCCGCAAGCACCACCTCGTTCTCATTTCCGAAATCCGTGTCATGTAAATCGGACAACAGCGCTATTTTGAATTCCTCTTTTTTTAGTTTGCCGGAATAATATTTGTATTCTGTAACGGTAAATCCGCTGCTTTCTATATAAACAAGCATACATCCCAGTATCACTACTAGGATGATGCCGACTATCATTACTGTATTCATAAAGCCCCCATGAAATACTCTGCGATGCAAGCAGCCACACCATTGCTGTCATTTCTTACGGCGCACTGCTTTATCTTACAACATCTTGTATTATATCACATGTTTTTTGATTAGAAAAGCACTTTATCTAGTTTTTCGCCGCTTTTAGATAGAGTTTTTAGAGCAGCCATTGTGCGGCGCTCTTTCTCAGGTAGTCTTTGAAGCCGGCTTTATCCACGCTGTTTACGTATAGGATTGGCACACTTCCAATTTTAGAACCGTTTAAATAATAGATTGCCTCTCCGGCCGCATGACCTGCGATAACAGGCGCGTTAACGCTTTCGGCAAGCACGACTTGTTTTTCGATCGTGTTAATATCCTCACCTTTGAACGCCAAATATCGGAATTCTCCTTCATAGGCAATTTCCACATGATCCGCAAGACCGCCGTTTATTTTCATATTCGGCAATGTTTCTATATTTTCATCTTTGTAAAGACGGCATACCGCAAAACCGTGGCTCAGTAGTGTTACCGCATCATTGAAGCGCACTTTATAGTCCGGCGCCTGCATAATCACGGCGATCAGTTCAATTTCGTTCTGTCTGGCGGTCGCTGAAACACAATACTTTGCAAGGCTTGTAGAGCCGGTTTTCAAACCTGTCGCATAGCTGTACTGCCGAATCAGCTTATTGGTATTGGTCAAGCCAAATTCGCTTTCGCCGCGTGCCGTTTTATGTATCATATTTTCCATCCATATCGTCGAATATTCCTCAACCTGAGGATATTTGGTAATCAGCTCGCGCGACATCAGCGCGACATCCCGCGCGCTTGTCAAGTGTCCGTCTGCGTCAAGCCCGTTGCAGTTCACAAAATGCGTATTTGTCATCCCAAGCCCGCTCGCGCGCTGGTTCATCTGGTTAACAAATTCTGCCTCGCTGCCGTAAATATACTCGGCCATCGCCACACATGCATCATTTGCGCTTGCGATCGCGATGCATTTGATCATTGTTTCGACGTCCTGCTCCTCTCCCGGCTCCAAAAACACCTGCGAACCGCCCATCGAAGCCGCGTATTCCGATGTACATACCGGATCTGTCAAGTGGATCTTTCCCTGCTCGAGCGCATCAAATATCAAAACCAGCGTCATGATTTTTGTAATGCTCGCCGGGCGCAGCGTCTCATCGGCATCCTGCTCATAAATGACCGTACCAGTAGAAGCTTCCATCAAAATGGCGGAAGGAGCCACTATTGCCAATGAAACTCCTGGGTTTGTAAATGAATTTCCGTTTGTTTCCCCGTCCGTATTCGTCGTTTCTTCTGCCGTATTTTCAACGACCTTCGTCGCAGCACCATCCTCCTCAGTTGCCATCCCTGTTTCCTTAGCTGTGCTTTCAGTTCCTGCCTCCGTACTTTCAGTCCCCGTCGCAGAATTCCCCTCTATATTTTCTACGCTTTCCGCACTTTCTGCGTTTTCTACGATGTCTCCAGAAACACTTTCCGATATCATCATTGCGTCCGCATGGATTTCCACACAGGCTCCAAGCACTGTCATCAATAAGACCGCCGATGCCAGGCATGCGCCGCCGATCCTCTTTATCATCAGATTCCACCTTTTTTTCATGTTGCCGCTCCAAAGGATATTATTACCTAATATATGAAAAAAGGCCCTCGGCTATTCTCATAACCAAGGACCAATGTAAACATTAATTATATTTACGTTTTCTAGCTGCTTCAGATTTCTTCTTACGTTTCACGCTCGGCTTTTCGTAATGCTCTCTTTTACGAATTTCCTGCTGAATGCCTGCCTTTGCGCAGTTCCTCTTAAAGCGACGTAAAGCGCTGTCTAAAGTCTCGTTTTCTTTTACAATTACATTTGACATAGTCTCACACCTAACCTCCCCTCAAGTCCTATATTGTGCAGCATACGACTGTAGGGTATTTTGCCCGAATTAAACAGACAATTGCACTATAGTAGATTATAGCATATTTTCACATTTCGTCAACAGTTTTTCTCAAAAAATGTGAGAAAGTGACTATGCGAGCTGACTTTCAAGCACATTTTTGGCTTCTGCGATGCAGGCGTCGATGCCTGCCGGATTCTTTCCTCCGGCCTGCGCCATGTTCGGACGCCCGCCGCCGCCACCGCCTACCAGCGCCGCGATACCCTTGATCAGGTTGCCCGCATGGGCGCCTTTTGCCATCGCACCATCCGTCACCATCGCGATCAGGTTGACCTTGCCCTCTGACTCGGAAGCGATCACGACTACGCCTTCGCTCAGCTTTTCCTTTAACTGGTCGCCAAGCTCCCGCAAACCGTTCATATCGACATCGGAAACCTTGGCCGCCAGCAGCTTGACGCCCTTTACCTCAGCGACCTGATCCATCACGTCGCCGAGCGCGTCCTTGGCCGCTCTGCTCTTTAGCGAGTCGATCTCACTCTGCAGGCTCTTCATTTCCGCCTGCATATGCGTCAGCTTTTCAATAAGTGATGCGGGGTTTGTCTTTGCGATTTTAGCCGCCTCATTCAGCGCCTCTTCCAATTCTTTGTAATAAGCAAATACGCCGTTTCCGGTCAGCGCCTCGATTCTCCTCACACCGGCTGCAATGCCCGATTCCGACAGAATCTTAAAGGCAATGATCGTTCCTGTATTCTGCACATGCGTACCGCCGCAAAGCTCCACGGAGAACTCGCCCATTTTAACAACGCGGACCGTCTCGCCGTATTTTTCTCCGAACAACGCCATTGCACCGGTCTTCTTTGCTTCCTCGATCGTCATGACCTCAGTTTTTACGGGAAGTGCCGCTTCGATCTCTTCATTGACAATCGCTTCCACCCGGTCTAACTCCTCCTGTGTCATCGATGAAAAATGGCTGAAATCAAAGCGAAGCCGGTCACCGTCTACAAACGAGCCCGCCTGCTCCACATGCGAGCCGAGCACGGTACGCAGCGCTTTCTGCAATAAATGAGTCGCACTGTGGTTCTTGCACGTAGCCGACCTGTTTTCCTCATTTACCATGAGCGTCACGACATCGCCCGTTTTAAACATGCCCTTTGTCATCTTTCCGACATGGCCGATTTTTCCGCCGGACAGCTTGATAGTATCCTCCACCTGGAATTCTCCATCTGCAAAGGTGATGATTCCGATGTCGGCGCTCTGTCCGCCCATCGTCGCATAAAACGGCGTTTCGTCCACAATGACCGTACCTACCTGACCGTCCGTCAAAGCTTCCGTCAACTCTGTTTCCGTTGTCAGCACCGATATTTTGGACTCTGTGGTCAGTTTGTCATAACCGACAAACGCGGAAGCAACAGCCGGATCGATTTCCTCATATACGGTCGCGTCCGCGCCCATATAATTTGTAACCTTTCTTGCCTTGCGCGCCTGCTCCTTCTGTCCCTGCATCGCCTTCGCAAAACCGTCCTCGTCCACCGTATATCCTTTTTCCTCTAAAATTTCCTTCGTCAGATCGAGCGGGAAGCCGTAGGTGTCATGGAGCTTAAACGCATCCTCGCCGGACAGCACCGTGCTGTTCTTTGCCGCGATTTCCTCGCACATCTCATTTAAAATAGTCAGTCCCTGGTCGATCGTCTTGTTAAACTTCGCTTCTTCCTGCGTCAATACGTTGAATATAAATTCCTTCTTTTCCTCCAACTCCGGATAGCCGTCCCTGGAGCCTTCGATCACCGTCTCGCTGAGCTTTGCAAGGAACATGCCTTCAATGCCGAGCAGCCTGCCATGTCTGGAGGCGCGGCGGATGATTCTTCTTAATACATAGCCCCTTCCTTCGTTGGACGGCATGATCCCGTCCGAAATCATAAAGGCGGCGGAACGGATATGATCCGTCACGATGCGGATGGACACATCCCATTTATATTCCTTATGATATTCCTTGCCGGCAAGCTCGCATACCTTGCTGCGCAGCGCATAGATCGTGTCCACGTCAAAAATGGAATCCACATCCTGTACGGCGGCGGCAAGACGCTCCAGCCCCATGCCGGTATCGATATTCTTCTGCTCGAGTTCCGTGTAATTGCCTTTTCCATCGCTTTCAAACTGGGTGAACACGTTGTTCCAGATTTCAATATAGCGGTCGCAGTCGCAGCCCACCGTACAATCCGGCTTCCCGCAGCCATACCGCTCTCCGCGGTCATAATAAACCTCCGAACAGGGACCGCACGGACCCGACCCATGCTCCCAAAAATTATCTTCCTTGCCAAAACGGAAAATACGCTCGATAGGAACACCGATTTCCTTATTCCAGATTTCAAACGCCTCGTCATCATCCAAATAGACGGAAGGATATAGACGATCCCCCTCAAGACCAACCACCTTAGTCAGAAACTCCCATGTCCATGCGATCGCCTCATGCTTGAAATAATCGCCAAATGAAAAGTTACCGAGCATTTCAAAAAAGGTGCCATGTCTTGCCGTCTTTCCAATATTCTCAATATCACCTGTACGGATGCACTTCTGGCAAGTCGTCACCCGTTTCCTCGGCGGAATCTCCTGTCCGGTAAAATAAGGCTTTAACGGAGCCATGCCGGAATTAATCAGCAACAGGCTGTTATCGTTATGCGGCACTAAAGAAAAGCTCTTCATTGCCAAATGTTCTTTGCTTTCAAAGAACTCCAAAAACATTTTTCTTAATTCGTTTACACCGTACCTTTGCACTCTATTTCCTCCTGACGGTCCGACAAAAGGACCGTTACCATCATATTGTTCGCGTACAATTCTATACCATACCTGCCAACCTTGTCAATGCCGCTTATAACAAATTCACCCCGCCTGCGGCAGCATATTCCGCCACCTCGTCCGGCCATATGGAACTTTGCACTTCTCCGATATGCGCGCGCCGCAAAAAAAACATGCAAATTCTGGATTGTCCGATTCCTCCGCCGACCGTGTAAGGCAGATCCTTTTCAAGAACTGCCTTTTGGAATGGCAGCCTTGCGCGGTCTTCACAGCCTGCAATCGCCAGCTGCTTCTCAAGCGCTTCCTCATCCACACGAATGCCCATCGAGGACAGCTCCAGCGACAGATCCAGCACGGGATAATAGACGATGATATCGCCGTTTAAATCCCAATCATCATAGTCCGGCGCCCTTCCGTCGTGACGCTCTCCGGACTTTAACGCGCCGCCGATCTTCATTAAAAATACGGCGCCATATTCCTTTGCGATCTTATTTTCCCGTTCCTTTGCGGTGCAGTCCGGCCAACGATCCTCAAGCTCCTGCGTCGTCACGAACGTAATGTCCTGCGGAAGAATTTTCTTGATTTCCGGATAACGCGCATTTATAAATACCTCGGTATTTTTCAGCGCCTCATACACTTTTTTTACGATCAGTTTTAACGTTTCCTCATTTCGTTCCTTCTTGTCGATGATTTTTTCCCAATCCCATTGATCCACATAAAGAGAGTGCAGATTGTCAGTATCCTCATCCCTTCTGATTGCGCTCATATCCGTGTACAGCCCTTCTCCATGCGTAAAGCCATACTTTTTCAATGCCATCCTCTTCCACTTTGCGAGAGAATGCACGATTTCCACGACTGCGTCGTTCTGCTCCTTAATGCCAAAGCTGACCGGGCGTTCCACGCCATTTAAATTATCGTTCAGTCCTGATTCGGGCTTCACAAACAGCGGTGCCGACACTCTTGTTAAATTCAGCTCCTTTGCAAGCGCCCTTTCAAAATAATCTTTCACATCCTTGATTGCGATCTCTGTTTCCTTAATACTTTGCGGACTGCGATAGCCCTTGGGAATTACGATTCCTTTCATTCTGATACCCGCTTTCCTGTAATTTCTTTATCTTCTACTCATTCTACTCATCGTTCAGCCTATTTTGAATCAACTGGCGAAGCTCCTCCAGCATTTGAAGCAATTCTCCATGCCGCTCCGTTATTTTATCCCACTGCCCGTTTTTACCGTACTGTTCCATTTCGTAGGCGAGGCCACGCATCTCCAAAGCACCGATAGAAACTGCCGCGCTTTTCAGCCCGTGGGCATAAATCTCATAATCCTTCTCATTTTTTTTGGCAAATGCCTGATTAAGGTTTTCCCTTATCCCCAAACATTCCCCGGCAAACGTCCGTACGATGAGCCGGTACATCTCGGCATCACCCATGCAATGCTGCCTTATGACCTCCTGCTCCTCGATATGGTCCTCCCTCTTAAACAAAGGCTTTCCATTCGCTCCCAAATAGGTATCCACCTGGTATTTCCTCTTGCTTTCCGGAATGAATTTTCTGAGTGTTGCATCCAGCTCCTGAAAATCGAGCGGCTTTGACAGATAGTCATTCATTCCACATGCAAGCAGCTTTTCCCTTGTACCTTTGACGACATCCGCCGTCAATGCGACGATCGGCAGCTCTTTTTCAGCGCAGTTCTTCAGCTTCCGGATCATCTGTGTCACTTCCCTGCCGTCGATATGCGGCATCATATAATCCATCAGGATGAGGTCATATTTTTCTCCCGCTTTTAAAAGTGCGAGCGTCTCCTGTGCGCTTTCCGCCGTGAAGACCTGTATTTCGTAACGCTTCAGCACTTCCCTGATGACGGTCAGATTGACGCGGTTATCGTCTACCGCAAGAATTCTGACATCCGGCGCCTTAAATTCCTCCTTCTGCTTATTCTCCTGTGCTTTTTGAGACTGCGGCTTTCCATACAGCAGGTTCATAATTTCTGCCGGAAGTGCAGGCTTTCTAAGCGCCGGCAGGCTTTCGTCTCCCGTTATCATCTCGTTCACCGAAGCAAGAGCGATGAGCTTTGTATGTAGGTACGCTTTTTTCCATGCTTTTACGTCAGCTTCTGAATACAACTTCGTATCAAAAAACAGTACCGTATCGTCCGCATCCTCTGCCGCATACGGATCCGTTCCCTCCTCTGTCCGAATCTCCAGAAGATTCAGGAGCTTCACAAATTCCTCCCTCTCTTCTCTCCGCAAAAATACATAGGCACGATATTTCCCTGGCTCGTCATTATAAACCGCACAAGTAAAATCCGCAACCCTTTGTTCGATACTCATCGTAAAGCTGCTGCCTTCTCCGTAAACGCTGTGCACGGCGACCGTACCGTTCATGATCTGCGCAAGCCTTTTGGAAATTGCCAGCCCAAGACCGGTTCCTTCCCGTTCCCGATTTTTCTTCGCATCCACCTGTGTAAATTCTTCAAACAGGTTCTTTTGATCCTCCTCCCGAATCCCAATCCCAGTATCGGTGACTGTACAGATGAGCCTGATTCTGTCATCCGCGACCACCGCGCTGTCAACCTCTAAGCAAATCGAGCCGGCATCCGTATATTTTACCGCATTGTTCAATAGATTTAAAAGGATCTGCCTGACGCGTCCCTCATCCCCGATCAGACAGTCAGGAAGTTGTGGATTCCATTTCAACAGAAACACAAGCTCCCTCTCCTGCGCTCGAATTGTGGTAATATCCCTGATATTAGCCAGCATTTCATTTAACGAGTATGGTTCCTCGAGAATATCATACTTATCCGCCGAAAACTTGCTGTAATCCAAAATGTCGTTGATAATGGTGAGCAGGTTCTGTGAAGCGCTGTTAATCATCTTCGCATATTCCAGATTGTTTTTTGACAAATCATTCGAGTGCGTCAGAAGCTCCGACATGCTGACAATCGCGTTCATCGGCGTCCTGATTTCATGAGTCATATTTGCCAGAAAAATGCTTTTATCCATACTTTCCTTGACCGCCTGATCCTTTTCACGTTCGAGGACAAGGATTCCCTTGATCGAATCATAAACCAGAACTATCATAAAATAGGCGAGTCCATAGCAAAAGATGGATCCTGTCTTTTTATAGCTGTTATCCCAATACTGTACCAAAACCTCTGTCAGTCCGAAGGGAACCAGCCCCAGCAGACCATACAGCAGCGGAAGTGTGTTTCTGTCCCTGTGTACAAACCAGCAGCAGACTGTCGTGACGCTCATTAACAGTGCGGATAAAACCGCGATGAGATTGCTTGCGATTAACGTCTCATACAGGTCAAAGACTCCAAATATCTGCAGCAGAATACAGACCGCCGCGTTAGCGCATCCGAAAAACTCCATCGCCAGATGCCATTTTTCGTATCTGTAACCCTGAACAATATTTATATACTTTAACATCGGAACCGGGAACAGCAGCAAGCTCAAAAAAGTAACTGCGTACATGAAATAACTGTTTCCAATCGTAAACTGTATGATTTTTCCTTCCATCAAAAGCCACGAGGACAGCAGCAGGATAAACAGGCCGAGATACAGCAACTTCCGGTTATTCTTCTTATGGAGCAGCCCTCTGATGACTGCAACAACGATGAGCAGAAAACCAACGATGACAAGCAGGCCGGCGATGATGTGTCTTGAATTGAACATGCGGTATATTTCCTGCATGATCGCCGTCTTTTCCCCAAAATAGAACTCATTGACGACGCCACGGTTACTTTTGTATGGCGAATCCAGCTCGATTTCCACCAGCTTTCCCGCATCCTCATCAGTCAGCGGGATCAGCACATAGAGGCTTCCGCCCGATTTCCAGAGAGGCTCCTTTAAGTCATGTCCGTACTCATAAACTTCTTTCCCGTCGATCAGCACCCGCGCATTTTGCAGGGACAGCCGGAATCCGAGATTATAGCCGAATGGAATTTCTTCCGGCAGCTTCCGGTAAATGCGAAAACCCATATCCGCCTCGTCCATATAAGGATTCATATCATCCGGCGAGCTTATGGATACCGTACTTCCGTCCTTGGTGTCGTATTGCCAGCCCTTATCCAGTACGGAGAAATCTGCCCGCAGAAAGGAGGTTTCCGGCTGTTCGGAAAGCAGCGTTATGGCTAATACCACGATTGCTGCGGCCATTAATACCAAAAAAAAGAGATTTACGGCTTTTGCTGTCTTTCTTTCCATTTGAGTTTCCCTTCCTCTTTCGTTTCACAGCCTGATGCTCACTTCGCCGGAATCCAGCACGCTTCTTGTGCCATCCTCCGCCTCAACGAGCAGGCCCGCATCATCGTCTATGCCGAGCACCGTTACAAGCTGCTTCGTATCACCGCTTAAATAAGTTACCTGCCTGCCGATTATAAAAGACCGGCTTCGGTATTCCTCCATATAGGACTTGTCCAAAATCCTGTCATAATATTCAAAAAAACAGTTCAGCACGCCTGCCGCCAGACGGTTTGTATAGCCGCTGCCGCCCTCACCGGGCATCCGGAAAACCGTTCCGACGACTTCCTTTAATTCCTCCGGCTGCCCTTCCGCCTGCGGGTAAATATTAATCCCGATGCCGAGCACCGCATAAGCCGGAAAGCCGGTTTCCATATCGACGGATGCCTCCGTTAATATTCCGCATATTTTTTTTTGATCCAAAAATACGTCATTCACCCATTTAATGAGGACATGCTTGCCGGCGGTCTCCTCGATCGCCCGTGCGACGGAAACGGCCGCCATCGTCGTGATGGAAAGAGCCTGCTCCATCGGGATCACCGGCCTTAGCAGAACGCTCATATAAAGGCTCCCGTTCCTTGGAGAATAAAAGCTTCTTCCCTTTCTGCCCTTTCCCGCGCTCTGCTCTCTGGCAATAAGCACCCGGCCTTCCTCTACACCGTTCTCCGCCAACTCCTTTAACACGGTGTTCGTCGAAGTCACACTGTCGCGAAGCTCTATGGAAAACTGCCTGCCCGAAACGGTCAAGTGCTTCCTGATCCCCTCTTGCGTGAGGATATCATTTTTTTCGGAAAGGCAATAGCCCCGATTCGTTCCTGCCAATATTTCCACACCTTCCGCTTTCAGCGTCCGGATCGTCTTCCAAACCGCGTTTCTGCTGACGGACAGCCTTGCCGCCATCTCTTCGCCCGAAACGCTCTTTCCCCTGTTTTCTTCAAGTATATGCAGCACTTCCTGCTTCAGCGCCATCTTATCTTCTCCTACATCTGCTTTCGCACGACCTTATATTCATCCTGAAACTGAAAATACGGACAACGGTATTTGGAATTGCCAAGCAGTCTCCCATACTCGTCCTCGTCCAGATTCATTTGACAGTAATATTCCTCAAACTCCTCGTCATACATAAAGTTTGCGCATGACTCACAATTGACATCCACGCCCATGGCCGCCCCTCCTGTCTGATTTTGATTCACCCTTTTGATAGCTCATCAAACGTCTCCATGATTTTCACACAGGGAAATGCCTCAAATTCTTCCCTTTTCGTCGCGCCGGTCAATACCGCCGCGAAGTCCACGCCGGCATTTTGTCCTGCCTTTGCGTCGATGGTACTGTCTCCGATATAAAGCGCCTCGTTTTTATCCGCGCCAAAATGCGAAAGAGCCAGAAAAATCCCCTGCGGACTTGGCTTTGGCTCCTGCACATCCGCAATGCCGACAACAAAATCGATCAAATCCTGCAGCGCATATTTCTCGATCGTCTCCTGAATCCGGAATCGCTGCTTCGTCGATACGATACCGGTCTTTGCGCCCTTTTCCTTCAGTCGTTTCAACATCGGAAGCGTCTGCGGGAACAGCTCGGTGCGCGCCGTCATGATTTCATTCGCCTTCTCCGTAAACTCACACCGGTACCGCTCTAACGTCTCCTCATCCCGAATCCCTGTCAGCAGACGAAATTCCTCCAAAAGCGGCAGGCCGATCGTTCGCTTGACCGCCTCCGGGTCGATTCCCGTGTGCCCGTTCTTTTCAAATACGTGCGTAAAGCAGCCGATAATTCCGGCCTCCGAATTCGCGAGCGTATAATCAAAATCAAATAAGTAAAGCCTGTAATCCTTCATATCGGTATCCTGTTCTTTCCTTTTTGCCTCTTGTCCTATGCTATCACATTTTTTTCACAGACGCAACGGCCGCGGCACGATTTTCGTGCCGCGGCCATGACCGTCAAAATTTATTTTCAGGCAACCATTGTTTCTTTGGCCTGTTCCAATTGAGAGTCCACTACGGACATATACTTCCATTTGCCCTGATAGTAACGAAAGACGCTGGCAAAGCCTGTGATCAGCCATGTCAACCCGGTCGCCCACCAGACGCCCCATACGCCGATTGCCGGAATCAGCACAAGCAAGTTGGCAAAGCCGATTCTGCCGACGATCTCGACCATTCCGTTCGCCATCGCATAAAAGGCATCGCCCGCTCCGTTTAAAAGTCCCCGCGTCACATAGATCATGCCGAGCGGGAAATACAGCAGGCTTGTGATCTTAAGAGCCTTAGCGCCGATGCTGATCACCACCTCGTCATTAACAAACAGGCGCATGATCGCATTGCCGAACAGGTACGCCGCAACCAGCATCAAAGCGCTGAACGCCGCGACGAGTACGACACTCTTGTAATAGCCTCTTTTCACGCGATCCAGCTTCCTCGCGCCGATATTCTGTCCGGAAAAGGTGGAAACCGCGGCGCCGAGCGAATTGAACGGCTGCTGCACAAGCTGCTCCACTCTGGAGGTGGCGGTAAACGCGGCAACGACGTTTGCGCCAAAGCCATTGACGACGCTTTGCAGCGCGACGCACGAAATCGCGATCAGAGAAGACTGTGCCGCCACAGGAAGGCCGAGCCGCACACATTTCTCAATAATATTTTTATCATACCGAAGCTCTTCCCTGCTGATTTTAAAGTAAGGATTTGTTGCAACCGCATACAGCAGGCTGCCGATCGCTGCAACCGCCTGAGAAATCACCGTCGCAATGCCGACTCCCATGACGCCCATGCCAAAACGGATGACAAAGATCAGGTCGAGCACAACATTGATGAGGCACGCGACGATCAAAAAAATAAGCGGCGACTTGGCGTCCCCAAGTGCGCGCAGAATCGCGGCCACCGCATTGTAGGCAGCCACCGCCAAAATACCGCCGCTGACGATCTGCATAAAAAGCACCGCATCCGCAAGAATGACGTCGGGCGTATGTAAAAATTGTAAAATTGGCTTTGCGAGAAGAATGCCGAGCACGCTCATCAAAACTCCCGAAACCGCGATAATATAAATCGTATTGGCTATTGTCTTTCTGAGATAGACCTCGTTCTTTGCTCCAAAATACTGTGAAATCATAATGCCAATTCCCATCGACATGCCGTTGCACAGTGAAAAGAACAGGAAATTTAAGGAGCTCGTCGCGCCTACCGCCGCAAGCGCATTCGCCCCCTCATAATTGCCGACAATGATGGAATCCACCATATTATAAAATTGTTGAAAAATATTTCCAATCAGCATCGGCATAGAAAAACGCACCAGCAGGGACATTTCTTTTCCCTCGGTCATATCCTGCACATAGCTTCCAGCCATCTTAAGCACCCCATTTTTGTTATTTCCCTCATTTGCACTATAGCATCATGAAAATGGGACTGCTATAATACTATTCTCTAAAAATAGTATAAATCTATTTTCATACCAGATCCCTTCTTACGCAAACTGGCTGTTATACAGGTTTGTGTAAAAACCGTTCTTTTGAAGAAGGTCGTCATGACTGCCCTGCTCGATAATTTTCCCGTCCCGCATGACGAGAATGACATCGGCATTCTGGATCGTGGAAAGCCTGTGCGCCACAATAAAGCTCGTTTTGCCGTTCATCAGCTTTTGAAACGCGCTCTGTATTTTCATCTCGGTTCTCGTATCGATCGAGGACGTCGCTTCGTCCAATATCAGCATCGGCGGCAGGCAGAGCATCACCCTCGTAATGCACAAAAGCTGCTTCTGCCCCTGCGAAAGCATGCCGCCGTCCTCTCCGATCACGGTATCATAGCCCTGCGGAAGTCTTCGAATGAATGAATGCGCATGGGCTTCTTTGGCCGCCGCGATGATTTCCTCCTCGGTAGCCTCCGGCTTTCCCATGATAATATTGTCGCGGATCGTCCCATTTCGCAGCCAGGTTTCCTGTAATACCATGCCATAGGAGGTGCGCAGGCTTTTGCGCGTCAAATCCCGGATATCGGTTCCGTCCACGCTGATACCTCCATTATCCACATCATAAAAACGCATAAGCAAATTGATGATCGTCGTCTTGCCGCAGCCCGTCGGGCCGACAATCGCCACCTTTTCCCCCGATTTCACGCGCACATTCAGATTTTCGATCAGCGGCTTGTCCGGTACGTAGGAAAACTCCACGTTCCTGCATGAGACAATGCCCTGCGCATCCGTCAACTCCTCTGCTTCCGGTTTGTCCGGTTTCTGTGCTTCTTCTTCGATCAATTCAAAAATCCTCGCCGCGCAGGCGACCGCATTCTGCAGCTCAGTCACGACACCCGATATTTCATTAAACGGCTTCGTATACTGGTTGGCGTAGCTCAAAAAACAGGACATCACGCCGACGGTCATTCCGCCGTTTAACACCGCGACCGCCCCCGTCAGGCCAACGCCCGCATAGACAACGCTGTTGACAAAGCGCGTAGACGGATTGGTCAGCGAGGAAAAGAAAATCGCGCGCAGGGAAGCCTTTTGCAGGCGTTCATTCATCCCGTCAAACTGCGCAAGCGCCTTCTGTTCCCTCGAAAATGCCTTCACAACCTTTTCATTTGAGATCATTTCGTCAATAAAAGCAGTCTGTTCTCCTCTCGCCTCCGACTGTTCGCGAAACAGTAAAAAGGTTTTCCGCGCGATAAAACGAGCGACAAACAAGGACAGCGGCGTCACAAGCACGACGACGAGCGTGATTTTAGCATTCATGGACAGCATAAAGCCGAGCGTGCCAAGAATTGTCACAACGCCGGTAAACAATTGAGTGACGCCCATGAGCAGGCCGTCCGCAAACTGGTCCGCATCCGCGATCACGCGGCTTAAAATGTCGCCCTGCGAATGTGCGTCCAAATATTTTAATGGCAGAACCTCAATTTTTTGAAATGCTTCATTACGGATATCGCGCACGACAAAATACGCCATACGGTTGTTTATGACATTCATCAGCCATTGGATCAGTCCTGTGACGGCGGATACGATGAGGATCGTACCGATGATCGCCGCAATTTTTACAAACTCTACTCTGCCGTATACGATTACATCGATCGCATTGCCGATTAAAATCGGTATATAAAGCGTGAGCACGACCGAAAAGACGGCAAGCAGGATAGACGCCGCAAGCAGACGCCTGTATTTTTTTAAATGCCGCAATATCTTTTGCACTGTTTCCTTTTGACCTGTCAGTTTCATCGCGCTACGCCTCCTTCCTGAATTGTGAGGCATAGATTTCCCGGTAAACCTCGCAGTCCTTTAAGAGCTGTTCGTGGGTTCCGTTTCCGACCATCTCGCCATCTTCTAAAACGATGATACGGTCCGCATGCCGTATAGAAGAAGCTCTCTGGGATACGATAAAAACGGTCGGTCGATAGGAAAGCGCTCCAATTGCCCGGCGCAGCTTCGCATCGGTCGCAAAATCAAGTGCCGAAGCGCTGTCGTCCAAAATAAGAATTTCCGGTTTTCGCACAAGCGCACGCGCGATCGTGAGCCGCTGCCTCTGTCCGCCCGATAAATTGCGGCCGCCCTGTGCCACCTGTGAGGAAAGCCCGCCCTTTGCCTCCACGACATCTTCTGCCGCGGCCGCCCGGATTGCTTCCTGAAGCTCCTCCTTTGACGCGCTTTCATTGCCCCATCGAAGATTTTCTTCTATCGTTCCCTTAAACAGAACCGCTTTCTGCATGACAAACCCGACCTTCTTACGCAGCACATCAAGAGGATACTCCTTTACATTAACGCCGTCCACGAGCACTTCACCGGCAGACGCATCATAAAAACGCGGTATCAAATTCACGACCGACGTTTTTCCGGAGCCGGTTCCGCCGATAATGCCGACCGTCTCTCCCTTTTTCACGGTAAAATCAATACCGGTCAGCGCCTCGTCGCCCGAATTATGGTAACGCAGGGAAACAGCGCGAAACGAAACGGCAATATCGTCCGCCGCAGACTTAAGCGCAGGATCGCTCACAAGCGCGGGCTCCTCCATACTGCTTTTAATCGAGAACACATCCGCGATCCGGTTTCCGCATGCGATCGCCTTATTAATCGTAATAATTAAGTTTGCCAGCTTGATCAGCTCGACAAGAATCTGAGACATATAATTATAAAGCGCGACAACCTGCCCCTGCGTCAAAATACCCGCCTCCACCTGAAGGGCGCCGACCCAGATGAGGCGCACGATCGCGATATTGACGATGATGTAGGTCAGCGGATTCAGCACGCCGGAAAGCCATCCGGCTCTGCGCTGCTCTCCTGCAAGCGCTTCATTTTGCTTCTTAAACCGCTGAATTTCGTCCTCCTCCTTGCAGAAAGCACGGATCACACGCACGCCGGAAAGATTTTCCCTTGTCAGTCCAAGTACCTCATCCAGCTTCCTCTGCACGGCCTGAAGCATCGGGATATTAAACTTCATAATCAGCCCGACGACGAGGAACAACAGAAGGATGACGCCGGCAAATACGAGCGCCGCCCTGAAATCGATCGTGAAGGCCATGAGCATTGCGCCGAACACAACAAACGGAGAGCGCAGAAACAGGCGCAGGAACATATTAACGCCGGTCTGCGCCTGATTGACATCGCTCGTCATACGCGTGATCATCGTAGAGGTGCCAAGCGTATCGATTTCCGAATAGGAAAGTCCGAGCAGATGTCCGAATAAATCATGGCGCAGCCCCACGCTGAATCCGACCGCAGCCTTTGCCGCAAAATACTGCGCCGTGACCGAGCAGGCGAGCCCGACGATGCCAAGCGTGATCATCAGACCGCAGCTTTGATAGATGTAATTGCGGTCATTTTGTCCGATGCCCTGATCGATCATCGCCGCAATCACAAGCGGCACAAGCAGCTCAAACGACGCCTCCAGCATTTTAAAAAGCGGTGCGAGCACACATTCTTTTTTATAATTTTTTAAGTAAATCAGCAGTTTTTTCATTTTCCGACTCCTCTTTTCCGTCGTGTCCATTATAAACAGTCCGCGCTGTTTTCGCAACCGCGGACATGTATATTTTCCCATGCATTTGTGAATAGTATTTACAAATGGAACGATTTATAAAACTTTTTTGTAAAAGGAGGTCCTGTCCTATGCTGCAGGATATTTTATATATTATCGCGCTCTCCCTTGGTTCTGTGCTTGTCCTGTTCATTTTGACGAAACTGATGGGTTACAAGCAGCTCTCGGAGCTGAGCATGTTTGATTATATCACGGGAATCACGATCGGCTCGATCGCCGCGGAAATGTCCACAGCCCTCGAAGATGATTTTACGCGGCCGCTCACCGCCATGATTGTCTATACGGCCTTTTCGCTTCTGCTCTCTCTTTTATGCACGAAATCCATTATCGCCAGACGTTTTATCGTTGGAAAGCCGCTCATTCTATATGACAACGGAAAGCTCTATGAGGAAAATTTAAAGAAATGTAAAATAGACGTAAATGAATTTCTTATGCAGTGCAGGACGAACGGATATTTTGACTTGTCCAAGCTGCAAAGCGCTATTCTGGAAAACAACGGTAAAATCAGCTTTTTGCCGAAGCCCACAGAGCGTCCGCTCATGCCGTCAGATCTGAATTTAAAGCTGCCGCCGGAATCGCTGACGGCCAATCTCATCGTGGACGGAACAGTCATGGAAAAAAATCTTCTGCATGCCGGCAAGGACAAAAAATGGCTTGAAAATCAGATCAAGGGACAGGGCTTCAAACGGATCGAAGACGTCCTGCTCGCAACCTGCGACATGCAGAATGAATTTCATGCCTACGGCCGCAACCGCGGCATGGAGATGAAGGATGTGCTGTCGTAAGCTTTCTTTAAATGGGTATCCAGCGCATTTCCAGCGGAGCAAGAAGGTAATCCGAGTTTGTCCCATCCTCAAATGTTACCGCCGTATGCTGCGGCTCCCGGCTGTTATTAATCACGCATAGCTTATTCACCGCTGGAAATGCGGTGCATTCCGTATTTGGGTTTAAGGAAAACCAGCGGCCTGCTTCCTCTTCTTTTCCGGCAGCCCAGTAAATCGCTTTATAAAGAAGACGGGCATTTTCATTTTCATAGGGCAGCCCGGCCATATAGACCGCCCGGCCCTTTCCGTATTCGTTGACCGCCAGACAGCAGCTATTGTTCCGGCTGTCCAAAACCTGTACCTGTTCCCCCTTCACATAGACCATATTCATACCTTCTCCGTAATAAATCGGCATTGGAATGCCCTCGGTGATAAAATGCGGGGAACTGAGTCCTTTAAACGGTTTTTTATTGACGCTCGCAGTCATTCCGATTTCCTTCTGCACGCCGAGCACATCCTCGAGCTGGAAAAAGCTTCCCGATTTAGAAACAGCGGACGGTTCGCCGATCCCAATGAATCCTCCGCCCCCGTATACCCATTTGCGGACGGCGGACACTACTGCTTCGTCCTCCCAATAGCTGCCGCCGCTCCATGAGGTGCCCGCATCGCCCAGATTGAGCAAAACACCAATACCATCCTGGATTCCGTCTCTTTTGATATCCTCAAAGCTTAAAAACACAATCTCCATCGAAAAACCGGCCAGCGCTTCCATCGCACCCAGGTAGGAATAGCATCTTTGATTCCAGAGGGAATGCGCGACCTGATGCGTCTGCCAGGTACGGAGCCTTCCCCAGGCATTCAGGATACCGACCTTAAACGGAGCCGTATACCGCTTTGTCCCCTCCGCTTCCTCATGAATTGACCGGAACTGGGCCGCAATATCCGTCACATGTTCGATAAATTCCGGAAACTGATAAGCAAGGCTTAAATACCCCCCGTATCCCATCCGGTCCATCGGCTGCTGAAGCAGCGCACGCCTGCATTTCACCCATACATTTTCAGATTCCCTCACCGGATCGCCGCCTTCATAAAATACATCCGGGAAAAAATAAGGATAAAATCTGGCTTCGGTTTCCTTGACCGGAATATCTGCGATCATTCTGGTTGTAACTCCGTCTCCCGCCGCGCCGACTACCGCATCCAGACCGATCGACGGGAAATACGGTCCATAAGGCTCCGTACCCGCCCAATGATCGCCCAAAAACATGATCGCCTTTTTCCCGGCGTTATGCACGAGTTCGACACACTGCTTCGCAAATCCGGCAACAAACCGCTGGTTAAACTCCATCCAGTCGAGCCAACGCTTCGAAGGATTTTTAAACGGCGTATTATAGCGCCCCATGTCCGCAAAATCCTCCGGCGTCAGAGAATATCCGAATCCCTCTTCAAACTGTGTAAGCGCCAGCGGGCTGACACAGCTCGCATAGCCAAACCAGTTTACCTGCTTTTCCCTTCCAGATTCGTTATACATCAAATCGAAATTATAAAAAAACGTCGTAAACCGCACGACATCCGTTTTTGGATGCTCCTTAAGCCACTGCTTCAACACCCCAAGCGTATGCGCCGCCGCTTCCGGGTAGCGGATATCCAGCGGCAGCCTGTGTTCCTCGGTCCAGTGATTGGTCAGATGATTATACATGGAAACAGGCTCCCAAAGCTGATATGCCAAAAATGTCACGGTATATTGATGAAAGGGCTCCGCGTCCGATAAATACACGATTCCATACCTGTATTCCCAGCTCTGCACAGGCTCATTGACAGTCCTGTCCATCACCTGCCAATATTTCTTTGCATCGACATCCTCGTTTGGTGCAAACTGTTCCTTAAAATAATGCTCCATCACGTCTATTTCCAACGTTTCCCCAAATGCGGTTTTTGCCTCCGTCATCAGATAAATCTGCTGACGGTATTGCGGATGGGCCTTTGCCCATTCATTGTCCTCCCTGATCAGGCAGAGTGTCGAATACACGTGAAGTCCCATTTGAGTTAACTCCTCGGACAGTTCTGTCCCGTCACTGTCCCGGATCGCATCCACGCCCCACTTTTCCGCCAGCTCTGCAATTTCCTTTTCCATGCCCGTTTCCCCAGGCAGCGTAAACCTTCCCTTTTTCATCGTTGACCTCTTTTCCATTGTTCTATAGTACGAAATTCCTCTTATATAGGGGCTTCCGGAAGCTAAGCATAAATGCCGAGAAAGGAAAGGTAGATACGCGCTCTGGCATCCGTGATTTTTAATAACAGCTCCTTTGTCTCGACCGCAGGAAACATCACGATTTTCTTGTAGCCAACCGTCGTCCCCTGACTGACCTTAGTCAGCTTCCCGCCCGTTTGAACCCACAGCTCAAACTGCTCAATCCGCTGGCCGTATGCGATATTTTCCATCAATACGGCCCTTGACAATTTTATTTCTTCGGGAAATCGGATATGCAGCGAAAGCTCGGTTTTGCCTTCCTTCGTGCTGTACAGACAGTCATAGCTATCCCGCTTTGTCAGATCCAAAGGAATACTCTGTTCGTCTGTGTAAATTTCTCCCTGAAGCAGCAAATTATCCGCATATGCTTCCCTGATATAATCCCCCAGCTCCTTAAGTCTCTTCACATCATTCGGATGAAGCAGCCCTTCCTTTGTCGGCGGAATATTCAATAAAAACGTGGCGTTTCCGCCAACTGCACGCTCATAGACGGCGATCAGCTCCTTAAGCGTTTTTACCTGTCTATCTTCGCTTTCATGATAAAACCAACCGGGTCTGATGGACGTATTCACCTCCGACGGATACCAGATCAGTTCTGCTTCCTCTTGAAGCCGTTCCCTGCTTCCCAAATCCAGCTCGTCGCTTTTTATGTTTTGTTTACGGAACGCTTCATTATCCTCCTGCTGGCTTTTTTCGGCCACCTTTTCCGCATCGCAAAGCCGTTTTGGTACCACGCTCCATTCCGATTCTCTCGTCTTGCCCGCTTCGTTGCCGCACCAGCGCACATCCGGCCCGCATACGCAAATACATGCCTGTGGCTGCAGGCTGCGAATCGTCGCGTGATAACGCTCCCAATCATACCGCTGCCGTTTCCCCTCTTTATTTTTCCCGCAGGCGCCGTCCAGCCACACACAAAACACCGGTCCGTATCCGGTAAGCAGCTCCGTCAGCTGATTCACGAAATAATCGTCATACGTCTTTCCCTGTCCATAGGACGGGTGATTGCGATCCCACGGAGACAGATAAATACCAAACGCAAGCCCTTCTTTGCGCAAAGCGTCCGAAACTTCCCTTACGAGGTCACCCGCGCCGTTTCTATAAGGACCGGCCGCGATCGTATGCGCCGTATAACGGCTCGGCCACAGGCAGAAGCCGTCATGATGCTTGCACGTTAAGATCGCTCCCGTCATACCCGCCGCCTTAATCGCGCGCGCCCACTGACCGGCATCCAGCTTGCAGGGATCAAACAAATCGGGGCTTTCCGTCCCGTCTCCCCACTCTCTGTCCGTGAACGTGTTGATTGTAAAATGAAAAAATCCGTAAAATTCCATTTTCTGATGCGCAAGCTGCCTTTCGTGGGGAACGATCGAAGTATACTCATCATCTCTGTTTTTTATCATACGATCACCCCTTCAGACCGCCGACGCTGATGCCCGCCAGCAATTGCTTTTGCCCGATCAGGTAAATCGCGACGGTCGGGATCAGGACGAGGATCAGTCCCGCAAACAGCGCGCCCCAATCGGTGGCAAACTTTTGCACCTCGAACAGATTAGCGAGGCCGATCGGCAGCGTCTTTTTTGTCTCGTCGGTTAAAATGACGAGCGCAAACGGAAACTGCATGACCGCATACACGAGCGACAAAACGACGCGGTTATTGAGTCCGTCAACCGCCTGCAGCTCTAAAAACAGCGGGATCATGATGTACGTCGGCTGCAAAAAGATACACGCCATATACAGCGTCGTCACGGCCTTGGAGCCTTTAAAGGTATAGCGCGCCAGCACATAAGCGGCCGGAACGACAAAAACGAGCAGAATCGCGGTGGACAGCACGACGATGAAAATCGAATTTAAAAAATACGCCGCCATATTCGCTTTTTCGATCGCGTTTACATAGTTTTCAAAATGAATCCCCTGCGGCAGGGCGTACGGGTCGGTCAGATATTCCGTATTCGTTTTAAATGACGAGAAAATATTCCATACAAACGGATATAAAAACACGACGGTCGCAAGCAGTAAAAAAATACGAAGAATCCAGTCGGACACAAGACGCTTTAACTGATCTTTGTTCATCGCTTTGCCCTCCTATTCTTTCATGCTCGTGATGCGCCTTGACAGCATCGCGAGCAAAATGGCCAGCGCCAGCGTAAATATCGCGATCGCCATGGCATAGCCAAAATTCGCATTTCGCATACCCTGTGTATACATATATTGGAGCAAAACAGACGAGGCCCCGTTCGGCCCTCCGGCCGTCATGACGTTGGACAGCGTAAAGCTTAAGTTGATCGTTCCCGACAGCGACAGCACATACGTGATCCCGATCGTATTTTTTAACA
The DNA here is from genome assembly GCA_964566545.1 of uncultured Lachnospiraceae bacterium. Lineage (GTDB taxonomy): Bacteria > Bacillota > Clostridia > Lachnospirales > Lachnospiraceae > JAEYFP01. The sequence goes on from CAZMIX010000003.1 coordinate 93,022, forward strand.
GGGGCACCGTAATATAAAAGAATTTCTGCGAAGAGGAAACGCCGTCAATGTCGGCCGCCTCGTAGATTTCCTGCGAAATGCCGTCAATTGAGGCGATATACATCACCATATAATATCCGGCCGCCTGCCAGATTAACGCCACCGCAATACACCAGAGCGCGGTCTTGCTTTCCCCTAACCATGCATGCTGCAATTGCTCCAAATGAACGAACTCAAGCAGATGGTTTAAAATTCCTTTTGTCGGATTGAATACGAATGACCAGACGATGCCCACAATCGTTAAGGAAATCACGCTCGGAAAGAAAAACACCGCCCTGTAAAAAGCTTTTTCCTTTAATCTGCTCTTTGTCAGCAGAAACGCAAAAATCAAACTGAAAAAAAGCGTGATGACAGGCACGATCGCCATCAGCTTCACCGTATTTTTTAGTGCTAAGATAAACAGCTTATCCTGAAACAGATACCGGTAGTTCTCAAGCCCGATAAATTTGCTATTAAAGCCTACATTTAAAGCCGTAGAATCCGTAAAAGAAAGATAGACGGCATTCAGCATGGGAATTACCATGAACAGCAGGGTCAATAGCAATACGGGCAGGATGCAGGCTGCTATAAATAGTTTTGGTTTTTTAACCATGATCGTTCCTCCGGTCTTTCACAGGATATTCTCCTGTCTTTCTTAAAAAACAGGGCTGTCGTGAAAGGTAACTCCTTTCCTCTCCCGCAGCCCCATTTTACAACTTCTCACTCTATGAATCCACTCATTTTATTCCTGATTAGCCGCTTTGTCCTGACGAACCTGTGCGAACGCGGCTTCCACGCTTTCCGCCCATTCTTCGGCAGTCATTTCCCCATTCATGACGGACGTAATCGGATTGAATACTTCATCGCCGATGTTGATCTTGGAATTGGATGGCAGCGCTTCAAAATTCATGATCAGTGATTTTGTGTTTTCCTGATCATAGATGCCATACATATGATAAGTAGCTTCGGAAATATAGTCTTTGGCGATCTCTCGCCCAGTTTTTGTCGCATAAACGCTGCCTGCGTTCTGTGCAAACAGGGCTACGGACTCATCGCTGTATAAGAAGCGCAGAAATTCCTTTGCAAGCTCCGGATTCTTCGCCTGTGCGGGGATCGAGAACTGCTCGCAGCTATCCAGCACATAAGCGGTATCGCCGGCCTTTAAGGTCGGAACTGTCGTCATCGCGAATTCAAAGCCCTCTTCTCTTGGCGCATCCGCCATCTCACTTTCCATCCATGTACCGTTTATAATAAACGCCGATTTTCCGAGCATCATTTCGGACTGGGATTCCGTATGATTCATGCCTACCGTACCCTTTAACAGATAACCGTTTGCCGAAATATCCGCCATTTCCTGCAATACCGAAAGCACGGTCGGATTATTGAACGAGCCTTCCTCATAAGCGCAGATCGCCTCGATTGCTTCCATGCCGCCCGCAGAAGCGATTGCCGGCCACAGCATTTCCTCGAGATACCCCGGATAAATGCCCTGGTAAATAAACAATGCCCTTCCATCCGCCTGCACGGTATCGCCGAGAGCAAAGAACTCATCCCACGTTTTGGGAAGCGTCCATCCCTTTTCACCGAAGACCGTCTTGTTATAAATCAAGCCCTGCGGTCCTGTGTTAAACGGAGCCAGGTAGATTTTATCATCCCCATAAGGCGCGCATTTAGCGCTTTCCAAAAGGCCATCCTTGATATCATCTTTCAACGGATTGGTACCGGCATAATTATGACCTTCAAACACATCCGTAATATCGAGCAGCGCTTTTTCCTTGATCATGGACAGGATCAAACCGTCTTCCTGCTTGTCGTTTAAGGAAATAAAGTCGGGCGCATTTCCCGCCACGATCTGCGGCCGGATAATATCTGCAATCGTCGGGCTGATCGTCATATTTACTTTGACGCCCGGATTTTTTTCTTCAAAAGCGGCTACTACCGCATTCCAGTACGCATCGCCGAAGCCTCCCTGGAATATCGCAATATTGAGCGTCTGCTCTCCATTTTCATCGATCGTCGCTTTTTCGTCGCTCTTTTCCTCGGCTACATCCGTATCCGCCGTCTTTACCTCCTGTGTTTCAGAAGCTGCCGCATCGCTCTGGTTCTGTGAAGAACAACCGATCAGGCCGATTACCATGCCCGCCGCGAACAACCCGGATAATAGTTTCTTTCTCATAAATGACCTCCATTCTATCCTGTTAGGAATTGTTCCATACAAATAAATGTTCCATACAGACCGCTGTATTTTGCCGGCATTCATCAGCAACCTGATAATCTCATTATAAGGAGACCCTTCCCGTTTGTACATTTACGATTCCTGCTAAAATTATGGACGATTTCTTCCCTGCCTTTATTTTGGCAGGAAATGAGTCAATTTCATATGGACTATTTTGATATTTCTATAGACAGAATCATACTCCTTTCAGTTCATCTGGTTTTTTTCCGCCACTTCTTATAAAATAGAAGAAAAGCAGGAAAGGAAGGAGCGCTCCCCATGAAATTTTTTCGCAAAATCAGTTTAAAGCAGCGGTTAGTCATCACTTTTCTCCTCGTCTCCATCCTTCCGCTTCTCTTTATCAGCATTTACAGCTACCGGACCAATTCCGCGACCGTAAAAAGGAAGATTTCCACGTCGACCGCCCAGCTTCTTTCGCTCGTCAATACGAACATGATGACGGAAATTGAGAAATACCAATATCTGTGCGGCTCCATCTGCGTGAACGAGGACATCCAGAACGCCCTTCTCATGGAAAATATCACGACGGCCGAAAAAAATAAAATCGTGCTGCACATTCAGGATCTGGTCAAAACAAAGATCATTTATCCGGCGCAGGCAAAAAACATCACGATTTTAGACAAGGACAGCAACATGTTTTATTCGCTTGGCTACGACGGCTTTTATGATTCCGATGTCGAAGCGATTATAAACAACATCAATTCCTCCGATCTGGACTCATGGAACTATGTGGTAACTTACCGTTCCCGCGATATTCTCGTTCTCGGCCGGAAAATATTCAACCGCTACAACACTTCGCAGGTGCTCGGCTACACGTTGATTTCCATCGATGAGCAGCTTTTTTCCAAAACGGTGCTCGAGCCGGTCAACCTTCAGCGCGGGTCAAATATTTTTTTTATGGATTCAAACGGCATCGTCCTCTCCTCCTGGGATCGGAGCGTCCCCCTCGGAGAAAAATTTTCAGCTCCCAATTTGATTCGAAACATCAACCGGATCAATCAAAAGGAAGGCTCCTTCACGCTTGAAATCGATGGAAAGCAACATCTCGTCAATTACAGCTACAACCGGGGAATCGACAAATTCTTTGTATCCGTCATCCCGTACTCCTATATTAACTCCGAAGCGAACGCGGCTGCCAAGGATTTCGCGATCACGACGGCCGTTTTGCTGGGCATCTGCTGTACGGTCATTCTCTTTATTTATATGAGCATTTCGCTTCCGATCAGGAAAATGGTCCGCATCTGTCAGAATATTTCCCTCGGAAATCTCGATGAACGGATCAATGACAGCAGCCACGACGAGCTGTCTTACCTGTCCTATAACATCGATTCTATGGTGGAAAAAATACAGGGACTGCTCATCACGCAAAAGGAACACGAAAAAAAGAAACGGGAAGTCGAGCTGCAAATGCTGCAATACCAGATTAATCCCCATTTTCTGTTTAACACGCTGAATGCGTTAAAGCTTGTCGCAAATATGAATCAGGACTTTGTTGTGAGCGACGGCATCCGCTCCTTAAGCGAGCTTTTAAAAAATACGCTCGTCAACAAGCAGGAATTTATCACGATCGAAGAAGAGCTGAATAATTTAAAGCATTATTTGTCTATCATGAAGATCCGGTATGCGGGCAATTTTAACGTCACGTATGAAATTGATGAAGCGCTTTTATCGTGTCAGGTTCCAAAGCTCATCCTCCAGCCACTGGCGGAAAACTCGGTGCTTCACGGCTCCAAAAATGATGGCACGATTCTTGAAATCGTCGTACAATGTCATTGTGAGAATGATACGATTCTGTTTACGCTTTCGGATGACGGAAAAGGATTTTCGATGGGTTCAAAAAACAACAGTCCGCTGTTAAAAGGCATCGGCACGAGCAACGTCAATGACCGCATCCACTTAAATTTCGGGGAGGAATATGGACTGATCATTTCCAGCGCGCCCGGTGAGGGGACGGTATGCATTTTAAAAATACCGAAAATAACCGTTTGATCAGGAGAAAACACACATGTATCAAGTATTGATTGTCGATGATGAGCCGATCGTAAAAATCGCTCTAAGATCTGTGATTAACTGGAACGAGTACGGCTACTCCATCTGCGCCACGGCTTCAGATGGTCAGGAGGCGCTTGCGCTCGTTGATCAGCATGCTCCCGATCTTGTCATCACGGACTTGAAAATGCCGGTGATGGATGGCATTTCGCTCATCAGGGCGCTTAAAGAGCGGCAGTTTAGCGGCGAAATACTCGTGATCAGCAATTATGATGATTTTGAATCGGTCCGCTCCGCGCTCGTTCTCGGCGCGGCAGACTATATTTTAAAGGTGAGCATCGAGGAAGAAAACCTGACAAAGCACTTAAAAGAGATCACGGAACGCTTAGACACCCGTTCCAGCTTCACGGACTCCTCCCGTGAGCAGGAGCAGGAAAAATATGAAAGAATGCGGTTTCAGCAGCAGCTTAAGGAATTTCTTGAGGACCCACAATACACGGCCGACATGCTTTTGGAAAACAATCCTGCCTGTGCCGGGAAGCCGGATGAAAACTATACCGCCTTTTATCTGGATTTTCATGCAAAAAAGACTTCCCCGGATAAAAACATTTCCAATACACTCATTTACAACAGTCTGAAGGAAACTTTGGAGGATATTCCTTTCCCATGGCAGCGTACTGATTTTATTTCCGGCTTTCGGTGCCGCAAAATATGATTCCTCCCTGCCCACTCTGGGGCAAAAGCTCCGCTCCATTTTCGAGCTGTACCTGTCCGTCTCTCCGACCGTCATCTTTCAGGAGAACATCTGCGGCTATCAAGTCCTGAAGCAATGGTATACCGACTTTGTGCATATTACGACTCTGGACTTTTATAAACCATTAGGACTCATCCATGCGGACGGCTTTCAACCGATCCATTACATGAGCTTTGTTTATTATAAAGACTTCGTGAATCTGATACAAAATAACCAGATGGCGTTATTCAAAGACAGCACCGCAAAAATCGAGGATATCATCGAAACGTGCGAAACACTCCACGTTTATCCCGAAATCGTAAAAACCTTTTTTACGAAATCCCTGGACCTGCTGGAATACTTAAATTATTCGCCTTCTATCGAAATCCATGACTATTTACTGGATCTAAAGGAAGAAATCCAGACGTGCAAAAGCGCTCCGGAACTTTCCCGTCTCGTAACACTCGCCGCGGAGACGATTTTTTCTCCTCCCCTTTCCATCGCGCGGACGGATTTGACGCACATCAAGGCGGAGACGCAAAAAGCGATGGAATACATCAACGCGCATTATGATAAACGGATCGCTTTAAGCGCCATCGCGGAAAACGTCAATTTAAGCGCAAGCTACTTATGCCGTCTGTTTAAATCCGAGATCGGCATGAGCATCACGGGCTATCTCAATCAGGTTCGTATGGAAAAGGCCGGCTTCCTTTTGCGCACGAGCAACGTCAACGTCTACATGAAGGAAATCTCCGCCGCCGTCGGTATTGAGGATCAGTTGTATTTCAGCCGGATCTTTAAAAAATACTATGGCATGTCACCCTCGGAATACCGGATGAAGCATCATGAAAGCAGTTAATCAAAATCTAAATAAACAGGTTTACGTTGGATTCCTCCGCATCTCCAAGATAAGAGGCGACGCCTGCCAGCTCTACTCCGTCGATCAGCTCCTCTTTTGTAATTCCCATGATATCCATGGACATCGTGCAGGCTACGAGCTTAATTCCGCTGTCCATCGCATGGCGCATCAATTGTTCAAGGGAATCCACATTTTTATCGTTCATGACTTTTTTCATCATGGCGGTTCCCATTCCGGCCATGTTCATTTTCGATAATTTCAGCTTCTTGCTGCCCCTTGGCATCATGATGCCGAACATCTTCTCGACAAACGGTTTTTTCACGGCGGGCGCCTCTGTTTTTCTTAACGCATTCAGCCCCCAGAACGTAAAGAACATCGTTACCGGCCTGCCCATGGCGGCCGCTCCGTTAGCAATGATGAAGGAGGCCAGCACCTTATCCAGATCTCCGCTGAATACGATGATGGTTTTTCCCTGCGGTGTATCCACAATCTTCGTTTCTGCTTCCAGAGCACAGCTTTCTTTTCCTTTTTTAATAAATACAAGGTTTTCTTTGTTTTGCCGGTCGGTTTTTAATAACGTATTTCCCGTTCTTCTGCACCAGGAATCAATATCCGCCGCAAACCCCATATCCGTTGCCGATACCTTTAAGACTTCTCCCTCTTTCATGCCGCAAATCGCTTCATGAACCTTCATAATGGGACCCGGACACTGTAACCCGCAGCAATCGAGCACTTTGATTTCTTTATCGGACAATACCTCGGGGCTCTCTTTCTTTTCCTCCTTGATGATTCCCGAAATAGCGGCAATTTTTTTTGTATCATCATGCATCGACTTATAAAAAGACGTCCCGCCCGAGAGCACAGCCACCCTTTCAAAGCCGTTCTGGCTCAACATTCTCGCCGCATTATAGGAGCGCACCCCGATCGTACAATATGGGATGATCAATTTTTCCCGATCCAGCTCCTCTAATCGTTTGCGAAGCTGTCCGAGCGGTATATGGTAAGAGTCCGGAATGGAAAATACCATCCGCTCCATTTCTTCCGTCACATCCAAAATCACGTAATCGTCTTTTTTCTCCGGATCGGCAAGTAACGCATCCACCTCATCCCACTCGATAAAGCTCACAAGCCCGCGCAGGATATTCTCGGCGACAAAGCCCAGCATATTCACCGGATCCTTTGCGGAAGAAAACGGAGGCGCATAAGCGAGTTCCAGCTCTGTCAGGTCATAAACAGTTCCGTTTAATTTCATCGTCGTGGCAAGCGTGTCGATCCTTTTATCCACGCCATCCTGCCCGACGATCTGACCGCCGAGGATTTTTCCCTCCTTGTCAAATAACAATTTCAAAGTTAGCGATGTTGCACCGGGATAGTATCCGGCGTGGGATTTTTGATTGATGAGCGCCGAATAATAATCCTGATTTTTCACTTTTCCCATTGCCTTTAGCTGCTTTTCGTTTAAACCCACGCTGGCAACATTCAGATCAAATACCTTTGCGACCGCAGTCCCCAGGGTTCCGTTATACTTTTTCCGGTCGCCCGCCAGGTTGTCCGCGAGAATGCGGGCCTGTTTATTTGCGGGTCCGGCAAGCGGCACCATCGTTTTATCCTTTGTTACATAATGTGTTACTTCTATTACATCTCCAACCGCATAAATATCCGGATACGAGGTCTTTAAATATTCATCGACAAGGACTCCGCCCCTCTGATTCAACGCAAGACCCGCCCGTTTTGCAAGCTCACTGTTCGGCCTGATCCCGATCGACAGAATGACCAAATCGGCTTCTATCACGGCTCCGCTCTTTAACTCGATTTTTGTAGCTCCGTCTGCCTGATGAAACTCCTTCACTCCATCTTCCAGGATCAAATGAACATGATTCCTTCTCATATTTTCATGAACCAGCTTTGCCATTTCAAGATCAACCGGCGCCATAACCTGATTCTGCATTTCGATAACCGATATCTCCAAGCCCTGCTGATGAAGGTTTTCCGCCATTTCAAGCCCGATAAAGCCGCCGCCGATTACGGCAGCACGCTTCGGCTGCTTCTCCGTAATATATGCCTTGATCCTGTCGGTATCCGGCACCGTCCACAGCGTAAAGATATGATCCGCATCAATGCCCGGAATCGGCGGTTTCACAGGCGAAGAGCCGGTAGCTAACACCAGATTGTCATAGGTTTCCTCATAAACTTCTCCTGTGGCAAGGTTTTTTACTTCGACCTTCTTCTCCTCGGGCATGATCCTTGTCACTTCGCTGGACACCCGAACATCGATGTCAAACTTATTTTTCATCGCCCTCGGCGTCTGTAACAAAAGCGCATCTCTGCTCTTGATCACATCGCCGATATAATAAGGCAGTCCGCAGTTTGCGTAAGAAATATACCCGCCTCTCTCCAACAGAACGATTTGCATCGTTTCGTCTCTTCTCCGAAGTCTTGCCGCGGTTGTGGCGCCTCCGGCAACGCCGCCGATAATCACTGTCTTTTTAGCCATAGCCGTTCCTCCCTTTTGTATTGTTATTTTTATCGTTATTTTTTTAACAATCCATCTTATATCTTGAATTATTTTTATTCTATCATAATAACAAATACTTGTTTGTAACTATGTCACATATACTCCTGCCCCTTCAACTAAAAAAGAAGCATTTTCTCATTACCGTCAGCGATACGGGAATCGGCATCCCCGACGATGAAAAAGAGAAGATTTTTAACCGCTTATACAGGAGTGAAAAATCCCGAAGCGCCAAGGGACACTTCGGGTTAGGTCTATGTATTGCTTCTGAAATCGCAGCCTTATCGCTGACAGAGTGAAAAGCCCATGAGAACGATGGCGGCATAGGCGCAACTTTTTGGAAGCATAAGCATGCCAACCTTTGGATTAACACCGGAAAACAGCACGACCGGCATGTAGCAGACAAAACTGATCAATATCGCAAGCCACACATAAGAAAGACCGCCTCCCTTTGTGGCGGCTCCGATTATGTAAAGAAGCATGACCAGTATTCCGAGCAAAACGAACGGTATGTTCCGGTAAATGTTCCACCCTTTCACGGGCCTACCGGTTGTCCAGCCATTTTGCAAAAACAGGCATAACAGAATGCGCACAACTATACAACCATGGACGAGAGCGTCAAGATAACGCCCCACCGCAAAGCCGTAATAACCCTTTCCAATTTCCCACAAAAGCAAATAAAACAGCGTCATTGTGATAGAGGCGATAAATTTGCCTATCCCCAAAGAAACCGCATGGTCACCATTTTTTCTATCCAACATCGCATAAATTCTCGGGATAAGATGACAAGAGTCTCCTGCTCCCAATACAAATGCCATCACCGCATATTGAAATAACAAACTTCCCCGATCCGCATTCCGGTACAGCATTGCCGCCGTTATTAATACCACGGAAAGATAAAGCACGTTGAATGCGATTTCGACCTTCTTCATAACTTTTTTCCCTGAGCCAGTCTGCGGCTTCAGGGCTTTCGCTTTGGATTCTTGGGAAACCACCCTTTTTTCACCCTTTCTTTCTGCTCTTTTAACTCAATAATTGACCAGATAGAGGAACAGCCGAAAATACCTAATATAGAAGATATCATAATTTCCTCAATCAAACAGGAAGATGCAATTGCTATGATTCCAACAATCAAAAACACAGGCCATATCTTATCTGTAAAATAATATTCACATTTGATAACAATCGGATGAAAAATTCCAATGATGATAAAAGCAGCGGCGCCTATTATCAATCCCGCAAAATGCATATTGTCCCTCCACATGATAGACTTAAAATTTTACAAATTCAAAAGCATTTCTTTATTAAATTCTAACAAATCAAACCTTCTTCGTCAATCGTCTGTTTTTTTCAACAACTCCTGCCAAAATATAACTTCCTCTGCCTTTGATACAAAAAAGTCCAAAACAGAGTCCTGCTATTCCCTAAAACGCTATGATCATATCAATTATCTATGGAAAATAGTTCTAATCGTATGATATAATGTCGTCAGACATTATATCGCGCCCAAGCAAAGCGAAATGCGCAAATATTCATGAATTACGCAGTGATTCATGATATAATAATTTCTAAAATATTAACCAGCAATCCAATAGAATCAGGAGGTCGTTTCAATGATACAAGCATTAGTACATATTGCTCTGGTAGTAAAAGACTACGATGAAGCTATTGATTTCTATACAAAAAAACTTCATTTCGAATTAGTGGAAGATTCTTACCAGCCGGAGCAGGATAAAAGGTGGGTGGTCGTATCCCCTCCCAGTTCCGATGGAACTACCATTTTACTCGCAAAAGCTTCGAAACCCGAACAGGAACCATTCATTGGAAATCAAGCGGGCGGAAGGGTATTTTTATTTTTAGGTACGGATGATTTCCATAGAGATTATGAGGAAATGAAACGGCTCGGAATAGAATTTGTCAGAGAACCCAAAATACAGGAATATGGAATTGTCGCAGTATTTAAGGATTTATACGGTAACTTATGGGACTTGGTTCAATTTAATAATGACCATCCCATGTCAAAAAGACTCAAGTGATTTACCATTTTTCAAATAAAACAAATTGAGCAAGTTGAAAGGAGTATCGCTTTGAACTATTATATTGTAGATGCGTTTACCGATGAACTTTTTAAAGGAAACCAGGCAGGTGTTTGCCTGCTCGACGAGTGGCTCGCCGATGAAACCATGCAGAACATCGCTTCAGAAAACAACCTCGCGGAAACCGCTTTTGTTGTTAAGCGCAAGGATTATTACGATTTGCGATGGTTCACACCAACAACAGAAATCGATTTATGCGGTCATGCTACGCTTGCAAGCGCTTTTGTTATTACCAGTTTCGTCGATCACTCCACCAGTAAAATTGATTTTCATACGATGAGCGGCAGCCTGTCGGTTGAGAAAAAAGCCGATCTGTTTGAAATGGATTTTCCTGCAAGGATGCCGGTACCGATTCCGGTCACGCAGCTCATGGAACAGGCAATCGGCATGCCGGTACGGGAAGCGCATTTATCCCGCGACATGCTCGTATTAGTTGACTCCGAACAGCAAGTGAAAGATTTGCGGCCTGATCTGAGTTTAGTTTCAAAGCTGCCCGATTGTTTTGCGCTCATCGTGACGGCAAAAGGCGAACACGCAGATTTTGTTTCACGATTTTTTGCTCCTAATGCCGGTATTTCCGAAGATCCTGTCACAGGCTCTTCCCACTCTACGCTCATCCCCTTCTGGGCCAAAAAGCTGAAAAAAGAAAAAATGATCGCAAAGCAACTCTCAAAAAGAGGCGGCACGCTCTATTGTGAATATCAAAATGACAGAGTGCGCATTGCGGGCAACTCCACCTTATATTTGCAGGGGGACATCAGGACGCCAACCTTATGATTGATCGGGTCCTCTATAACGAAAGTAAGATATCCTGAATAAGTTTGCTTAGTTCAACTATTGCGCCGCAAATGGGCCAAAGGCATTGACATATCCAAATGTATTAATTATATAGAAAGGCTTTGCCGGTATTTTTTCCGACTTAATGATGTCCATCATCAAACATGCAAACTCCTTCATAATAGGAGGCATATCCGCGCCATAGATTGGATGTGCAAGACCTATATAGGTCGATCTTTTTATGGTGTCGGTTAAATCCTCTTTTGACATCTGATCGAAATTGTCGATAGCGCGGGATACAGCCTGATGGGAAGTTGCGTTCATCATACCGTCAAACTGTTCGACGACCCATCTTGTATTGCCTGTTCCACTAAACCTTCAGCTTACTTTGCCGGAAAGTAAAATGGCGTTCATTTATCGCTCAATATTCTAGTCTGCTACAATCTTGTCGATTACTCCATCCAGCATAAGACCAATCGCAAGATCCTGCTCCTCTGAGCTGCCTGTTTTCATGTTTATGAAACACCGATAGAGGGTCTGGAATATCACAGATGCAATCTTGACCTCACAAACAAAGCAAACGCCATGATCATGCAAAGATTGGGCAGCATCCATATTCTGCTGATAAAACGCCATGATCCTCTCTTTGGACACTTTTCGGGAAACAAGATCCATCGTAGCAGAATCAATCTGAGAAAGGATTGGAAACTGCGCCATTAATTCAGTCATTTTGCTAAACACTTGTTTTACACGGGTCTTACCGGGTAAATCAGCGTTATTGTCCAAAAAATTGTCCAATTCTGTAAAAATTATCTTCTGAATACTTTGAACAATATCCAAGTACAAATATTCCTTGCTCTCATAAAAAGTATAAAATGTAGCTTTTGCAATAGTAACCGCTTCCACAAGCTCGTCAATCGTTACCTTTTTTAACCCATGAGCAACAAACAATCTTTCTCCTTCGCTTAAAAGTTTCTGTTGGATATTCTCTTTTTCCGTATCGCTAAAACGCGGCATATGTTTCTCCCTCGCCTTCAAAATAAATATGCAGAATTTGACTTCGGTTTCTTGTGCCCGGTAAAACATTCATCAAGCGGAAAAACAGGGATTGCCGCTCTTTCAGCAAATCGCCCGTACTAAACGATTGTAAGAGCCGAATATGAGGACTTAAATTCTCAATTTCTTTTGCTTTATCAAGTCCCCATTGAAAACTGCTGCTGATACCCTTACCTACGAAATAGCTATGAACTACATCGAAAAACATATGCGCACCCTGAAAATGACTGGCAAGCATATGAAAAATCTGCTCAATATCCTGTATCGGAAAATACATGAACAGTCCTTCAGCAATTATAACCATATTGCCGCGATCCAATTTACCGAACTCCTCTATCCAATCGCTATCCAATACTGAACCGGCAATAAAGTGGACACGATCATTTTCCATAAAAAATTTCTTTCGTAAAGCGATAACATCCGGTAAGTCCAGTTCATAACACCGCAAACGTCCGTTATCAATCCGGCTGATGCGCGTATCCAGTCCGGCGCCTATATTAAGGATTGTTAAATCCGGATTTCTCAACAGCATTTTCCCGATTTCATCGTCAATCACTTTTGTTCGCGCCAAAATACCAAGTGTGGCAATTTCGCCGCCATCGATAATAATCTCTCCAATATCAATCTGTGAAAGAATTTCAGCCGCTTTACTATCCAGAATAACGGGCTTTTCCCGCCGCATCTCATCCGCCCGCGCTGTTAACGGAATCAGAAGTGTTTTAGATATCGATGACTGCTTTTCTTCTACTTTCATATATGTTTTCCCCTTTTGTTGCAAACCAAACATACTGTTTCATATTTTTAGTATGCATAAAAAATGATTTGTCAATCATAAAATGCAATTATTTCATGTTTTATAGTATGTTCTTTTATTGCCAATCGCCCCTATGGAAACAGTAGCAAAAGAGGCCCACCGGTCATTCCGGTGAGCCTCTTCATGCCCAAAACACTATGATTTTAAGCGATTTCTTTTTAGTTGTTCATTGCTGCCTGTGCTGCCGCAAGTCTTGCGATCGGCACACGGAACGGGGAGCAGGACACATAGTCAAGGCCTACCTTGTGGCAGAACTCGATACTGGACGGATCTCCGCCATGCTCACCGCAGATGCCTAAATGCAGATCAGGTCTTGCTGCACGGCCCTTCTTTGCAGCCATCTCTACCAACTGGCCAACGCCGTTCTGGTCAAGCCTTGCAAACGGATCGGACTCATAAATCTTTGATTTATAGTAGGCGTCGAGGAACTTGCCCGCATCATCTCTCGAGAAGCCGAATGTCATCTGTGTCAAGTCGTTCGTTCCAAATGAGAAAAATTCTGCTTCCTCTGCGATTTCATTTGCCAGCAGTGCCGCACGCGGGATCTCGATCATCGTACCGATCACGTAACGGATGTCGGAGCCTTTTTCCTTCTTCACTGCCTCGGCTACCTCTACGACCGTATCCTTGACAAATTTCAGCTCCTTCTTCTCTCCTACGAGCGGAATCATGATTTCGGGCACAATATCGTAGCCCTTTTCAGCCTTTACTTCAATCGCTGCTTCCATAACCGCACGTGTCTGCATTCTTGCGATTTCCGGATAGGTCACCGCGAGACGGCAGCCTCTGTGGCCCATCATTGGGTTGAATTCATGCAGCGCGTCGCACGTTGCCTTTACCTGCGCTACGGTCAGGTGCATGCGCTCTGCAAGATCCTTGATATCCTTTTCGTCTGTCGGAACGAATTCATGCAATGGCGGATCCAGGAAACGGATCGTTACCGGTCTGCCTTCCATCGCTTCGTAAATACCCTTGAAATCTTCCTTCTGGAACGGGATCAGTCCCTCTAACGCTTCCGTTCTCGCTTCCTCTGTCGTGGAAAGGATCATCTGTCTGATCTTCGGAATTCTTTCCGGATCAAAGAACATATGCTCCGTTCTGCAAAGGCCGATACCCTCTGCGCCGAGCTTCACTGCATTTCTTGCATCTGCCGGCGTATCCGCATTCGTGCGAACCTGCAGCTTTCTGTATTCGTCTGCCCATCCCATGATGCGGCTGAAGTTGCCTCCGATTTCCGCTTCCACGGTCCTGATATCGCCGAGATAAATTTTACCTGTGGAGCCGTCCAGTGAAACATAGTCGCCTTCCCGGATCGTCTCGCCGCCAAGCTCAAACACCTTTGCTTCCTCATCGATCTTAATTTCGCCGCAGCCCGATACACAGGCGGTTCCCATACCTCTTGCCACAACGGCTGCGTGAGACGTCATACCGCCGCGAACAGTCAGGATCCCTTCTGCCGCATGCATACCCTCGATATCCTCTGGGGATGTCTCAAGACGAACAAGCAGTACGCGCTCTCCTGCCTCATGATGGTTCTTCGCATCGTCTGCCGTAAAGTAAACCCGGCCGGCTGCCGCTCCCGGTGATGCCGGAAGTGCGGAACCGATCACTTTGCCTTCCTTTAATGCCTTCACATCAAAGGTCGGATGCAGAAGCTGATCGAGAGATTTTGCATCGATTCTCTTCACTGCTTCTAACGGCGTGATCTTGCCTTCATCCACAAGGTCGCAGGCAATCTGCAAAGCTGCCGGAGCCGTACGCTTTCCGCTTCTCGTCTGTAAGAAGTAAAGCTTCGTATCCTCTATCGTAAACTCCATATCCTGCATATCGCGGTAATGGTCTTCCAGTCTGTTTGCGATGGCCATAAACTGCGCGAATACCTCCGGCATATCCTCCTCAAGTCTCGTAATCGGCTGCGGAGTACGGATGCCCGCAACGACATCCTCGCCTTGTGCGTTAATCAGATATTCGCCGTAAATGCCCTTAGCGCCTGTACTCGGATTACGCGTAAACGCAACACCGGTTCCTGATGTGTTGCCCATATTCCCGAATACCATCGCCTGCACATTGACTGCGGTGCCCCAGTCGCCAGGAATGTCGTTCATACGTCTGTAAACGATCGCTCTTGTGTTGTCCCATGAACGGAATACGGCTTTAACAGCCTCCATAAGCTGTACCTTCGGATCCTGCGGGAATTCCTCTCCCATCTTCTCTTTATAAATGGATTTATACTTCGCGATGACCTCCTGAAGATCCTCTGCCGTCAAATCCGTATCAAACTGAGCACCCTTTGCTTCCTTGATTTCATCCAGGATACCGTCAAAGAACTTCTTGCTCATCTCCATTACAACGTCCGAGAACATCTGGATAAAACGTCTGTAGGAGTCGTACGCGAATCTCGGATTGCCTGTCTTCTTTGCAAAACCCTCTACCGAGATATCATTGAGGCCTAAATTCAAGATCGTGTCCATCATGCCGGGCATGGAAGCACGCGCGCCGGAGCGAACCGATACGAGAAGCGGATTCTCCGTATCACCAAACTTCTTTCCCTGCTGTTCTTCAAGCGCCGCAAGCGCGTCAAAAATCTGTCCCTTGACTTCCTCGCTGACTGCCTTTCCCTTATTATAGTAATCCGTGCAGGCTTCGGTCGTTACCGTAAAGCCCTGTGGGATTGGAAGACCAAGATTCGTCATCTCCGCAAGGTTTGCACCCTTGCCTCCCAAGAGGTTGCGCATGTCCGCGTTACCCTCCTTAAATAGATACACCCATTTTGCCATTCTGCTTTCCCTCCAATTATCATAGTTTTTTAGACAGCCATCTGAACATGGTAATCTAGCATAAAAATTTCGAAAGAATTTTACTTAATGAAAAAAAGCCAAGGTATGCCTGTATTGGGGTTACTTTGACTTATTTTCAATATTCTGTTTCAATAGGATTCTTTGCGACACGCCCATCTACCAATTCCTTCAGCTATTCTTATAAAAGACAATTGTCTTTGCGTCACGTACAAACATTACTCTTTCCGTGCCGAAAATCATTATAGCATATGCAAAAATAATTGTCCACTTATAAATACATAAAAACAGGAAAAGAATAAGGTTTATTCTGGGCTTGGTTAAAAACGGAATTTATCTTCAAAATAGGTTTCCAAATCCTCAATCTTAATCCGTTCTTGTTCCATTGTATCCCTGTCGCGTACAGTTACCGCGCCGTCCGTTTCGGAATCGAAATCGTATGTAATACAGAACGGCGTACCAATTTCATCCTGTCTGCGGTATCTCTTACCAATATTTCCGCGATCATCAAACTCACAGTTATATTTCTTTGAAAGCGTACCGAAAATCTTCTCCGCTCCCTCGTTTAATTTCTTAGAAAGTGGAAGAATGCCGATTTTTACAGGCGCGAGCGCCGGATGGAAATGAAGCACCGTTCTCACGTCACCCTCGCCGATCTCCTCCTCATCATAAGCGCCGCATAAAAAGGCAAGCAGGACGCGATCCACGCCAAGAGACGGCTCAATCACATAAGGCACATATTTCGCTTTCTTTTCATCATCAAAATAGCTCATATCCTGACCGGAAACATTCTGATGCTGCGTTAAGTCATAATCGGTCCTGTCCGCAATTCCCCAAAGCTCGCCCCAGCCGAACGGGAACAAAAATTCGATATCCGTCGTAGCCTTGGAATAAAAGGAAAGCTCTTCCTTGTCATGATCGCGGACGCGCATTTCCTCTTCCTTCATGCCGAGTCCCGTCAGCCAGTCGATGCAGAACTGCTTCCAGTAAGCGAACCATTCCAGATCGGTATCCGGTTCACAGAAAAATTCCAGCTCCATCTGTTCAAATTCTCTGATTCTAAAAATAAAATTGCCCGGCGTAATTTCATTTCTGAACGACTTTCCGATCTGTCCGATACCGAATGGGATTTTCTTGCGGGATGTTCTCTGTACATTTTTAAAGTTAACAAAAATACCCTGTGCGGTCTCCGGCCTCAAATAAACCGTATTCTTCGCATCCTCCGTAACGCCCTGAAAGGTCTTAAACATCAGGTTAAACTGCCTGATATCCGTAAAGTTATGCTTTCCGCACGTCGGACACGGAATCGCATTATCTTCCACATACTGCTTCATCTTTTCCTGTGACCAAGCGTCCACGGAACCGTCTAGCGTCAAGCCCTTCTCCGTGGCATAGTCCTCGATGATCTTATCCGCACGGAAACGCTCATGGCATTCCCGGCAGTCCATCAGCGGATCGGAAAAACCACCGATATGGCCGGAAGCCACCCATGTCTGCGGATTCATCAAAATGGCACAGTCCACACCGACGTTATAAGGGTTTTCCATGATAAACTTCTGCCACCATACTTTTTTTACATTGTTTTTCAGCTCCACACCAAGATTTCCGTAATCCCACGTATTGGCAAGACCTCCGTAAATTTCGGAGCCGGGATAGACGAAGCCTCTCGCTTTCGATAACGCTACAATCTTTTCCATTGTTTTTTCCATGCTTATTACCAAGCCTTTCTTAATATATAATTTATTATAATTTTTATTTTACGATGAGATAGGCAAGTCCTTCCGATTCGGCTGAAATTCTTGCCGCCTTTTCATCAAGAATATCCACATTGGCCGTTGAAAATAAAATCTTGCCGTATGTCTGGATTCGAATTGGTTCACTGACAATGACAATATGTTTTTTTTCCATATCCATCAGCTCCGTTTTCCCGATTATATCCTGCCCCGCGCTGCTCTTTAACGTTACATCCAGATCATAGCCAGCCTCATAAGCCTCGCTAATCGTACCGTAGAAAAAAGGGACACCGTTAAAACTCGCGTAATCCTCGGGTGACGCAAATTCTATCAGCACTCTTGCCAATCCTTGCGCAACCTCAAAATCAGACAACACCGCATTTCCCTTAGAACCTGACAGTTTTTGATATTCTTCCAGTTCCTTGTCAATCATTGAGCGTAGCTCACCGGCATTATAGTAATCCGCATCAAAGCTTTCGACGATGGCATCCGTCACTTTCCCATTTTTGTTTACAATTACGGTTGTCTCATTGACAGCAGTGTTTTGGGAGCCGCAGCCGTAAATCAAAATACTGCTGCAAATACTCATCATGAGAACAATCCATTTTTTCATCAGTGCGCCTCCTGTCCTTCTCTGTTGTCTGAGCGCCGAACGAGCATGGCTTTATGTATTACATTACATACTTTGTTATTATAACCCAAACGGCCTTATATTTTCAACATACAATTTTCAACCATCTCAAGACTTTTAAATGTTTTATCTATGTACCGCTTCCTGTAAAAATCGGATAATTCCTGCAACTCGGCAAGTACGGAGGCCTTAACCGTAAATGTATAGAGATGCTCAACAGGAGTATGTACGATAAAATCCACCGCATAAACAGCAGTGTCACTCAATTTCCGGTCGTTCGGAATACCCGGAAATTCTCCGTTTACGACAAGTGCTTTAATTTCATAAATGACCCGAACCAGACAATTATCGATTGTCGGCTTTATAATTGCCCGAATCGACTGAAACAGCAATTTTAACATCTGAAGCTCGTCATTATTTTCTCTCGTATAATAGGAAGCGTATTCCAAAAAATACATACCTAGATAAGCGCCTTCAAAATCAATTCGCAGTTCCTCAAAATAGTGGCTGATTTCTACTTCGATGAGATTGTACGCTGTCTTTCCTTCATAAAGCTTAAACGTACCAAAGGAAAAAGGATTGGTCGCCGCCATCATCCTGCTGTTGGGGCGTCTCGCTCCCTTCGCAAAGGCAGTGATTTTTCCTCTTTCCTTCGTCAGTATCACCAATCTTCTGTCATAATCATTGACAGGCCCTGTCTCCAAAACCATTCCTGTCACTAAGACAAAATCTCTCACAGCCTATGTCCCCTGCCCGACGGCTATACCCCGCCTGATAGTATGTTTCTGCATCCATATACGGATGCTCGCTCCTGTAATTCAAGTAGGCCTCAATCCGACCTGTCATCTCAAAGCTCTTCCAATTATCCTGTCTGTTCATTTCATCTCTCCCATCCGCCTGTATTTTTTTAGTCCCTCATCCTTTTATTAGGATTCGCAATTTACAAAAATACATGCTGTTACTTATAGGAAAAAATGAAAATGATTGTTAGCAAATACGCTTAATGTTTCTTCTCACCATAGCCAAAATTTTTTAACAGTAAATCGCTGTCACGCCAGTCCTTTTTGACCTTGACCCACAACTTTAAATTTACCTGCATTTCAAGCAGACGCTCTATTTCATAGCGCGCGGCACTGCCGATTTTTTTAAGCATCGCGCCCTGCTTGCCGATAACGATCCCCTTGTGGGATTCCCTCTCGCAGATGATCGTCGCCTCGATGTCCACAATTTTTTTTCGATATTTCATGCTCTCGATCGTAACGGCAATCCCATGCGGAATTTCGTCATCCAAACATTTTAACGCCTTCTCGCGCACGAGCTCAGCCACGATCTGGCGCTCCGGCTGATCAGTGACCGTATCCTCATCGTAAAACGGCTCGCCATAAGGAAGATAGCGCATAATCAAGTCAATTAGGGTGTCCGTATTATGACCTTTCAGTGCCGACACCGGAATAACTTCCGTAAAATCACACAGATCCTTGTAAATCGTAATAATTTGCAGCAAGTCATCCCGTTTTACGGTATCCGACTTATTAATAACTAAAATTAACGGGACTTTGAGCGATTTTAGCTGCTCCGCAATATGCTTATCCCCTGGACCCACAAAGGTCGATGCCTCAACAAGCCATAAAACAACGTCTACCTCCGAAAGAGTCCGCTTCGCAATTGTCACCATGTAATCGCCGAGCCGGTTTTTTGCCTTATGGATGCCCGGTGTATCCAGAAATACGATCTGCCCCTCTTCACTCGTATAGACAGTCTGGATCCTGTTTCTGGTCGTCTGCGGTTTGTCAGAGGTGATCGCTATTTTCTGTCCGATCAGACGGTTCATCAGCGTTGACTTGCCGACATTCGGACGTCCGATCAGAGCGGCAAAGCCCGCTTTATATTGTTTTTCTGTCATACAATCGTTTCCTTCTGTTATTTTGTCTGCGCAGGATCCTTAGGGACGTTCTGCTCTGCGCCCTTCTGTTGGTTTACTTGCTCCTGTGGCCTTGCATCACCGGGCAAAAGCGATTTTTGCAGCTTTTTCTTATGACTCTTTTCCGCACTTTTTATAATCAGTAGTATAACTGCCACAATGACTCCAATAAAAACTGCAATGACAAAGAGGTAAGGAATTGCAACCACAAAGTTAATCCCGAAATTCTGTAAACCCTTTCCTACATTATAAACGCTTTCCGCAAAGCCCGTACTCATCCGATCCCATGCCGATTTTTCTATCTGGGGCGTCAGACGTTCCACCTCAGCTATATAGAGATAGACTGTACTATACTCCACCTGATTATCCATCGAACGAAGCTGGGACTCATAGGACTCCAGTTGGTAACGCACCTCTGTCAAGCGCGCTTCTAGACCGATGATCGTCTCCAAATCCTGCGCCTGATCCAAAAGTTCATTCAGGCGATCCCGCTCAATCCGCAGGGAGTCCCGATGCGCCTCAATATCCACATATTGCAGCGTCACATCATCGATGCTTTCATTTTTGCTTGTTACATTAGACTGCTCCGACACCGCATCCACAAACGCCTCCAGACGTTCGGTCGGAATGCGGGCAGTAATACTCGCGTAGCGGTTTCCACTTTCACTGTAATAACTGTTGCCTCCAATGTCCTTGTACTGCGAGTATCCTCCAAGACTTGTAATCTTATTTTCGACATTGACCAGCAGCTTATCGAATTCCTCTGTCTCCACGTTCATGTTGACATTTTTGATCAGCTTCCGGTTATCCTGCAGTTCTCCGACAGATTCTGTTTCTCCTCCGGCGGCATCATAACTCTCCTCCTCGTAGACAGCCTCTTCTGTTGCATAAGCGGCATTCTTTGATCCATATACATCGTCCGTACGCATATAGGCTCCCGAATCCGCCACAGGTGCCTCCGCAGACCATTCCGCGGCGGTCGAAGCCGAACCGCAACCTGCAAGCAGCGCCGCCGTTAAAAGCAGCCCGCTCATTCCAATTAACCAATTTCTTCTCATATACATCCTCCCTTTTTTCATTGCTTTCTTGTTATCCCTCTCCGACTTTTTTGTCATTCCCGAAATAAATTTTCCACCGTATCGAACAGTGCCTTCTGCGCTTCTATTTTTTCTTCACTTCCGAGCACACAAATCTGGTTCTGGGAAAGTATTTCCTCCACATACTCGGAAAGCTCCGCGATCCTTGCGCTCGTCGTCCCCAACACCTCATCCCGCTCCTGCTGCAGCAATTCTACCGTATCGTTGGACAGATAAGCAGAAAGCCCTCTCATTCCTTTTGCGGACGGCGACAGCGGAATGTCCATGTCGCTGATCGTGCCGATGATGTATTTTGTCATATCCCTCTCGTCCACATCAAACTGCTTCAGATAATTAACCGCACCCCTATAGGTTTCCAGTGTTTTTTCCAGATTCGGATCCCTGTAAGATACGAAATATGCATCTCCCACCCGCGAAAAAGAATTCATACAGCCGTAGGCTCCTCCCTTAACGCGCACCTGGTTCCATAAATAGTCATAACCAAGAATGACCTTCAATACTTTTAAGGAACCGGTATAGGAAAGTCCTTTCTTCATATAATTTCCCGCGACAGCCACATACTGCACTTTGGAAGCAGTCTTAAAGCCTTCGTTTTTCTTAAGCGGCACAAGCCTCCCGATCCGCTCTGCCATAGGCGTCTGATCCAATAGCGGCAAAAGCTCCTTTGTTTCTTTTTCAAGCAGCACATATTCCTCCGGCTCCGCCGTATAGTCAACAAGCAGGTTTTCTTTTCTGAAAATTGCGTGCATACAAGCAGTCAGATTGCCAATCAGCGCTTCTTTTTTCTCATCAAAATGTGCTTCCAGACTCTCTACTAAGCGATAGAACGACAAGCCGCCGACCTGCTCTGCCACTGCTGCGGTTTCGGAACAGTATGACATCGCGCGCAGCGCCGCCGTGGAATGCCCCGAGCTGGTCATGCTCGTCTGCAGACGCGATTTTAACATTGACAAAATTTCTTTCAGCCGCTTTTCATCCGAAAAATCAGATGTAAATAATATTTCCTTGATCATCTCAAAAGCAAACGGAAGCTTCTCATACAACACCTTCGCCCTGATTTCAAACATTGTCCGGTAACGTTTCGGATCGCGCTCCTCTATATAGGTTGCAGCTCCCATCGTGATACCGCCGGAATTCTGATTAATCTCATTAAACAGATCCGCATAGGAATAATTTTTCGTATTGACAAAACCCAGCACATTTTTTAAAATCCCGATATACGGAATCAGTGAAAGCGGCAGCTTTTTCGTGTCAAATACAAGGTTCAGATAGCCGATGCCGTTTGTAAACAGGTCGTGTGTCAGCAACGTCGTATTTTGAAGCTGATGAACCGTATATAAATACGGCTGTGCTTCTTTTTTGATGTCGGAAATCTGAAGTAACGGAATAGAGAGCAGCTCCTCCTTCGTGCTCGGCTCCTCCTGATATGCGGTCAGTGCATTTGTATCGTTAATCAGCTGTTCAAGCTCCGCTTTTGTCATGGAAGCCTTCATCTCCCGCATCTGATCCGCAAGCGCCTGATCAAGCCTGGCGGTCAGCCCCCGCTCCGGCTCCACAACTACGATAGATGCATGCGAATTATTCAATAAGTATTGTTCAATTAGCTTTTCAAAATAGCCGTTATTCACCTGCTCCTTTAAATAAGTAAAGGTCTTGATTGCCTCAATATGCATAAATGGCTCTTTTTCATTATAAAGCCAACTGTCAAATGCCTGCAGACCATACATCAGCCCCTTCGGATAAGAACCGAAATCCGCCTCCCGATATTTAAATTCATAGTAATTGATCCCGGCGCGCAGCGCCTTTTTATCAAGCCCGTCCTTACACACATTATAAAGCACTTCCTTGATTGTGGCAAGGAACGCATCTAATTGATCCGCATTTGCGTTTTTAGCGATAATGGAAAAGTAGGGCTGGTACACACCGTTTTCATAAGTGCTTTGGATATCCTTTCCAAGACCCCGGTCTAAAAGAGTTTGCTTTAAAACGGCGCCCGGCGCAAGGAGCAGGGCGTATTCTATAATTTGAAATGCAACATACAACTCTTTATCCAGGCTCGTAGCGATTACGGTATTATAAGATAAATAGGTATTATCCGTTTCCGGCTCCTCGTTTGTGATTGAGTACTGCTTTCTCTTTTTGACCGGTTCCGTAAACGGCTTCTGCAATGTGATTTCCGAGGAAATCTGCGCCGCGTCAAAATGGGATAGATATTCCTGATCCAAAAACGTAAGCTTTTCGGCCATATCCATATCCCCGTAAAGATAAATATAGCTGTTGGACGGATGGTAATATTTTTTGTGGAATGCGAGAAAATTCTCATAGGTCAGCGTTGGAATGACCTCCGGATCGCCGCCGGACTCAAACGAATAAGCCGTATCTGGAAAAAGCGTATTAAATACTTCTCTGTCAAGCATATCGTCAGGGGATGAAAACGCTCCCTTCATTTCGTTGTATACAACGCCGTTGATCGTGATCTCATCCTCTATATTCTCTAATTCATAATGCCAGCCCTCCTGCTTGAAAATCTGCTCGCGCTTATAGATATTAGGATAAAATACTGCATCGAGATAAACGTTCATCAAGTTCTGGAAATCCTTTTCATTACAGCTCGCCACCGGATAAACCGTCTTGTCCGGATAAGTCATCGCATTTAAAAATGTATTTAAGGAGCCCTTCACAAGCTCCACAAACGGATCCTTTGCCGGAAACTTGCGGGAACCGCACAGTACCGAGTGTTCCAGAATGTGGGGAAGTCCCGTACTGTCATAAGGCGGTGTACGAAAGCCAATCGAAAACACTTTGTTTTCATCATTATTGGACAAAAGGAGTACCCTCGCTCCCGATTTTTTATGCAATAGCAACCAGCCGTCTGAATTCAAATCTTCCACACGCCTGTGCTCAATTGCCTCATATTCCTTCAATTCCTCCGTTATCATGTCCTCTTTTTCCTCCATCATTTATTCAGATACTCCATCATATGATCAAACTGTTCTTCCATTGTGTCATAGCCAAGCTCATAAAACGCCTGCAATTTATTTCTATTGTATTCGGCATGGGAAATATGCATCCCGCTTGGCCTGATAACAAACACATGCCCGCGCCGCTCCAACTCCTCCACGAATTCCATCGTGCGGTTGTATCCCTCCGGTCTTCTGCGCACCGTCCTGACAAATAAGGGATATCTTTTATATTTAACGCTTACAAGCGCCTCCTGTCTGACGATATGCTTTTTGCGATAACCCTTTTCCTTTGTCAGAATGATTACATTCTTTTTAAAGCCTAAGCGCAGGGAATGCATAATTGGAACCGAATCTGCCATGCCTCCGTCCATATAAGGGATACCGTCAATCCATACAATCGGCGCTGCCAGCGGAAGACTGCTCGAAGCTCGGCATATATCCATCAATCTCTCTCCATCCTTCGGTTCGCATAAATATTCTGCCTTTCCCGTCAGACAATTCGTCACAACATACTCGCTTCTCATGTTACTTGCAAAATAGGTATTATAGTCAAATGGAAAATACTCATTTGGGAATTTATCAAACAGCATATCCATGTCAAATAAGCTTTTGTTCTTAATGATACCCTTCAGCGTGACGGTTCGATACGCCTTTTCCTTTATGATCATGCAATCCTTCATCCTTCCCGGCTGTCGGGACAAATAGCTCATCGAATTGCATGCTCCGCAGGAGACACCAACCACATATGGAAAATAACAATTCTCTTTCATTAAATAATCGAGGGCGCCCGACGTGAATACACCAAGATTTGCGCCGCCCTCTAATACAAGTGCCGCTCTTTTCAATTTCAATCCCTTCTATTTCTTCATATTCTTTATCGTTACTGTCCGGCTTTTGCCTCATTTTCATGGATGTGTTCCTGTGTAATGTAGACAATGGCGTCTCCGGCAAACCGCAGTGTCTCTTTGAGTTCCTCAATATCCGTACCCATCTCCGCGGCAAGCTCCTCTATTGTCACCTCCCGCTCAAGCGTCTCGGCAAGTTCCTTTGCCTTTTCATTCAATTCATTGACTTTCTTCAAAATCCGTAAATCCAGCTCCTCATCAGAAGATTTTTCCATGATCAGCGATTCCATCCCATCCATGATCATTTTTATTATAAACTCCTCCGCTTCCTGAGCCGTTTCGCAGCAATCCAGTAAATTAACACCCGTCAGCAACGATATATTCCCTTCACCGATCAGATCTTCTGCCTCAACACCCTGCCCCTCATACAGTCTCACAATATCCGCAACCTCACGCAGGTAAAGCGGCGGAATTAATTCCCTAGTCAACTCTTTATTGGGCAATAATTCTCCGACACGTAAAAGGCGTTCCTCCCTACTGAGGATTTCCAGCTTTTCAAGATCTTCCAGATATTGGTCTAAATGGCCAAAAGCACGCATTTTGGGGGAAGATCCTTGTTTCTTTGCCTGTTCCTGTACCTGTGCCAAATAAGCTGCCTCATCCTCAACAATGGCCACACCTTCTTCCACAAGATACTTACAGACAAGCAGATGCTGTTCCTGTGTCAGCTGCATTTCCCCGAAAAGCTCCTTCACTTTTTCTCTGGAAATGCAGTCTCCCTGTTTTTTGGAAAGTGCGCGCGCCTGTATCATTAATTTTTTAAATGCCTGTTCATCTTTCACAATAAGATTCCCTGCCCTCTCTTTTAATGAATATGTTCATGAGTAAATAAATGATCCTGGCAATATTCATAATTACCGTTACACTTAGAGCAGAACCTGAATTCCAGATGATCCCCATCAATCTCTGTCCTGCCACACACGGCGCATTTGTGTTTCGTAATGCCCGACGCATTATTTACCTGTTCTTTATAGGCATGACGCCTGTGTATTTCCTGAGGGGACGAACGATGGAAATTTCTTGTCCCTAAAAAAAACAGAACAAAATTGAGGAGCGAACTGATAATGGCAACCTTGGTCGCTGAATTTCCCATATAAAAACTGGCTGCCAAAACCGCCACATCCAAATAGGCCAGCCACTTAATCTTAATCGGAATGATAAAATATAAAAGCACCTGCATATTCGGATAAATTGCTGCAAACGCAAGAAAGATCGACAGGTTGATATAATAGGTGCTAAAAGCCGGGCTCTGAAAGCTTCCGACTAAGGCTCCCGGATAATTGCCGATCAAAACACATACCGCGTAATATAGAAAAGCGCCGATCACTGTAAATAGCATTCCCGAAAGAATGTACATATTATACCGGAACGCGCCCCATGTTCTTTCAAGGGAGGTACCAATCGAATAATAGAAAAACAGCATAATGATCGTAAAAAAATTAAGGCTGGAGGGCGGAACAAAAACCCATGTCACAAGGCGCCACACTTGTCCGTGCATAATTTTATCCGGATCTAAGCTGATAAATTCCACTGATCCCGTCATCGTTAAAATATAGCCCAGCACATAGCCGATAATAATGTAGAGAGAAAGATTATGGATCGCATACTTTCCCCACTTCCTCTCCATTTTGTTTAATAAATTATTCATATACAAGCTCCTTCATCATAAATTAATACAAGGCCAGCCATCCGACGTCTGCCAAAATGATTGACACGTAAAGTTTATCATTCCAAATGTCAAAAGTAAACCACTCCAACTAAAATTTCATTTGTTTATATTGTTTGTTTATAATCTTTTCATATTTTTTACATAGGATATTTCATTGCACTTTGTAAAATCATGTCGTATAATGTACTTTGATTATGGGCTCAATTTGCGCCACATATAAATAAGTAGAAAGGGTGTCCTCTATGTCAGACATTCAGAAATTGTATACGCTCGGAATCGATATCGGTTCCACGACGGTTAAGATCGCTGTGCTGGATCATAAAAACAACATTTTATTCGCCCAGTATGAGCGTCATTATGCAAATATACAGGAAACATTAAGGAGCTTATTATCTCTGGCTCATGATAAACTCGGAAATCTCACTGTGCATCCGATGATTACCGGTTCCGGCGGACTGACGCTTGCCAACCACTTAGGGGTTCCCTTCGTGCAGGAGGTCATCGCGGTATCAACCGCCTTGCAAAACAATGCGAAGGAAACCGATGTCGCCATCGAGCTTGGCGGCGAAGATGCAAAAATCATTTATTTTGAAGGCGGCAACGTCGAGCAGCGCATGAACGGCATTTGCGCCGGCGGTACCGGCTCCTTTATCGACCAGATGGCTTCCCTGCTGCAGACCGATGCCGCAGGCTTAAATGAATATGCGAAAAATTATCAGTCTCTCTATACGATTGCGGCTCGCTGCGGTGTGTTTGCGAAGTCCGATATCCAGCCGCTGATCAATGAGGGTGCTACAAAGGAGGATCTTGCGGCTTCCATTTTTCAGGCCGTTGTCAATCAGACGATCAGCGGACTCGCATGCGGAAAGCCGATTCGGGGGCATGTTGCGTTTCTTGGGGGCCCGCTCCACTTTTTATCAGAATTAAAGAAAGCCTTTGTCCGAACGCTTAAGCTCGACGAAGAGCATACGATTGAGCCGGAACACTCCCATTTATTTGCTGCTGTCGGCTCCGCAATGAATTATCACGAGGATCTCTCCTGTACGCTTTCTGAAATGACAGAAAAGCTTGCGGGCAGCATTAAGATGGAATTTGAGGTCGCTCGCATGGAGCCGCTGTTTGCTTCCAAAGAGGAAGACCGGGAATTTGAAGACCGCCACAACGCGCATTGCGTGTCTACTGCTGAGCTTTCCGATTATTCCGGCAACTGTTATCTTGGCATCGATGCCGGTTCAACTACGACAAAGGCGGCGCTCATCGGTGAGGACGGTTCCCTGCTTTATTCCTTTTATAGCAATAATAATGGCAGTCCGCTTGGCACCGCGATCCGCGCGATCAAGGAAATCTATTCCCTTCTGCCGCCCCATGCAAAAATTTTACATTCCTGCTCTACCGGATACGGAGAAGCTCTGATCAAGGCCGCCCTTCTTTTAGACGACGGCGAGGTCGAGACGGTCGCCCATTACTATGCGGCCGCATTTTTCGAACCGGAAGTGGACTGTATTCTCGATATCGGCGGTCAGGACATGAAATGCATCAAAATCAAAAATCGTACGGTTGACAGCGTGCAGCTCAACGAAGCGTGCTCGTCCGGCTGCGGTTCTTTTATTGAAACCTTTGCAAAATCCTTAAATTATTCCGTGACCGATTTTGCGAAAGCAGCGCTGTTTGCAAAGCATCCGATCGATTTGGGAACGCGCTGTACCGTATTCATGAATTCCAAGGTAAAACAGGCACAAAAGGAAGGTGCCGACGTTTCCGATATTTCTGCCGGACTCGCCTATTCCGTCATTAAAAACGCTCTGTTCAAGGTCATCAAGGTATCCGACGCGGCCGCGCTCGGAAGCAAGATCGTCGTACAGGGCGGCACCTTTTATAATGATGCCGTACTTAGAAGCTTCGAGAAAATAGCAGGCTGTGAGGCAATTCGTCCCGATATCGCAGGTATCATGGGCGCTTTTGGCGCGGCGCTGATCGCGCGTGAGCGCTATGCCGATTCGCCTACCACCACAATGCTTCCGATCGAAAAAATCAACGCGCTGGAATTCACGACGAGTATGGCAAAATGCAAGGGCTGCACGAACAACTGCCGTCTGACGATCAATAAATTTACCGGCGGACGCCAGTACATATCCGGTAACCGCTGCGAACGGGGTCTTGGCAAAACCAAAAATGAAAACAACATTCCGAACTTATTTGAATATAAGGAAAAGCGGATTTTCGGCTACGAGCCTCTTGCATTGCCCGATGCTAAACGCGGACAGGTCGGCATCCCAAGAGTCCTTAACATGTACGAAAATTACCCATTTTGGTTCACGTTCTTCACGAAGCTGGGCTATCAGGTCGTGCTGTCTCCCAGCTCCACGCATAAAATTTATGAGCTTGGCATCGAATCGATTCCAAGCGAGTCGGAATGCTATCCCGCAAAGCTTGCGCACGGTCACGTGGAATGGTTGATTAAGCAGGGGCTTCCTTTTATTTTCTATCCTTCTCTGTTTTATGAGCGGAAGGAATTTGAAGATGCAAGCAACCATTACAACTGCCCGATTGTAACCTCGTACAGTGAGAATATTAAAAATAACATGGATCAAATCTGTCGCGGCGAAGTCCTTTTCAGAAATCCTTTTCTTTCGTTTGCAGATATGGAAATTGCCGCAAAGGGTCTGGTCGCGGAATTTAAGGAGCTGCCCTCAAGGGAAGTCTATGCCGCCGTAAAAGCGGGTTGGGAGGAGCTTTCAGCCGCAAGAGAGGACATTAAAACAAAGGGTGAAGAAGTTCTCCTGTATTTGCAGGAGACAGGCAGGCACGGCATCGTGCTGGCCGGACGCCCTTATCACATTGATCCCGAAATCCATCACGGCATTCCTGAAATGATCAATTCGTACGGTCTGGCTGTTCTGACAGAGGATTCGATTTCCCATCTCGCGCCGTGTGAACGCCCGCTCATCGTTTCCGACCAGTGGATGTACCACTCGAGGCTGTATGCGGCCGCAAACTATGTAAAAACTACCGATTATCTGGATCTCGTACAGTTGAACTCCTTCGGCTGCGGTCTGGACGCCGTCACGACCGATCAGGTAAACGATATCCTCACCGGCTCCGGCAAAATTTTTACTTGTTTAAAAATTGATGAGGTAAACAATCTGGGCGCCGCAAGGATTCGTATCCGCTCTTTGCTCAGTGCAATTAAAATCAGACAAAAAACAAATGCTCAGCGTCAGATTCGTTCCACGGCATATGAGCGCGTGTACTTTACAGAGGAAATGCGCAAAAATTATACGATTCTCTGTCCGCAGATGTCACCGATTCATTTTGACATTATTGAAAAGGCATTCCAAAAATGCGGCTACAACCTGATTGTGATGGATGATTCCAACAAAGCTGCCATCGATGTCGGCCTCAAATATGTCAATAACGATGCCTGCTACCCTTCCCTCATTGTCGTCGGACAAATAATGGACGCGGTTCTTTCGGGCGATTATGATACCGACAAGCTTGCTGTCGTCATGTCGCAGACCGGCGGCGGCTGCCGCGCGACAAACTATATAGGCTTTATCAGGCGCGCGCTCGAAAATGCAGGTTATCCGCATATTCCCGTAATTTCTATCAATCTCTCCAAGCTCGAATCCAATCCCGGCTTCAAGCTGAGCTTTGATTTAATCACTAGCGCACTGTATGCAGCTGTATTCGGCGATGTTTTTATGCGCTGTCTTTACCGGATGCGCCCTTATGAGGCGGTTCCCGGCTCTGCTAACGCACTTCACGAAAAATGGCTTGTGCGTTGTCAGGATTTTATCAGCAGCCCGCACCCGTCGTTTTTTGCCTATCAAAAGCTGTGTAAAGAAATCATTCGGGAATTTGACGAACTGCCGATTATTGATGTGAAAAAACCGCGCGTCGGTATCGTCGGTGAAATCCTCGTGAAGTTCTCTCCTTTAGCCAACAATGATCTCGTGAATTTGATCGAATCGGAAGGCGCAGAAGCCGTCATGCCGGATCTGCTCGATTTTCTGCAGTACTGCTTTTATAATCAGTTATACAAAGCAAAGCATCTCGGTACGAAACGTTCCGGTGCGACGCTTGGCCGTTTTGGTATTTTGCTTGTCGACCGCTTACGAAGTGCCGCAGTAAAAGAACTGAAGGAAAGTAAACATTTTACTGCCCCTGTTCCGATTAAAAAGCTCGCCGATTATGCATCACCGATCGTATCGGTCGGCAACCAAACCGGTGAAGGATGGTTTTTAACCGGTGAAATGCTTGAGTTAATCCACTCCGGCGTCAGCAATATCGTCTGCACACAGCCGTTTGGCTGTCTGCCGAACCATGTTGTCGGAAAGGGTGTCATCAAGGCGCTGCGCCGCCAATATCCTCAGTCAAATGTCGTTGCGATCGACTATGATCCGGGCGCAAGCGAGGTCAACCAGCTAAACCGCATCAAGCTCATGCTCTCGATGGCATTTAAGAATTTGAAAGAGACCGCAGATAATAACTAGTTAAAAAAGGGCATTCCCTAAGTCATCGAAAGCCGAAACCCGGCCTTTGTTAAAACTTTTGGAATGCCCATATTTTTTGTATCTATGCTCATGCTGCCTTTATAATCGTTCTCATTTGCCCAAACGGAATTTAGCAACCGATTCCTTTAAATAATGCGTGCTTTCACTTAATATTTTAGTTTCCCCCACCAGAGTATCCGAATTGTTATTTAAAACCTGCACCTCGCGGAAAATTTCATTTATCTGTTTGGAGCTATTTAAAGCAGAAGTATCAATTTCCTTCACCTAATCAAAAATCTCCATCAGGGATGCGAACAACTCCTGAGAGGTACTGCTGAAATCACTGGCAAGGCTGTTGATAAACTGCGAATTGTCCTCGTATTCCTCCAATACCTCTGAAAATCTTCGATAGTCCCGGTTTACATTGTTCGATATAAATTCCAAAAGCTTCTGTGCAGCCACAATCAACTCTTTTACAGCTATGGTTACATCGCTGATCACCGTACCGATATTTTCCGTATGGACCTTGCTGCTTTCTGATAAATCCCGGATTTCCTGCGCGATCACAGAAAACCCTTTTCCGCTCTCTCCCGCCCTGCTCGCCTCGATCGAGGCATTTAAGGAAAGCATGTTGGTTCTGGAAGAAATCTGCGCAATCGCCTCCGCTAACAGCTTGATCTCATCGACAGCCAGCGCATTTTGTATCGCCGCCTCCAACTTCTCTTTATTTTCCGATAGAAGTCTGTCGGCCGCTTCTATCGATACTGTGACATCCTTTTTCGCCGCAAATGCCCTCTTTGTGATAGATGCCGATTCATCGGCACTTTCCGAAGCTTTATCCGCCAGAGATTTAACTGCATTTTCGATTTCGGCCGATTCCGAATGCAACAAATTAGATATGTTCGAAACTTTTTCTGATTCCTTTGACACAGTCTCTGCATAATAACGAATTTCTTTGATCCTGTCATGAAGTGTCAGCAGCCCTGCCGTATTATCCGTCAATGTCCTGTCGATAATATCCGACCGCTCTGAAATCGTTTTAATCATTAGCTCCAGTGAATTTTTCATTTCATTAAAGTTTGTTATCAGTTCTCCGATTTTATCATCACTGACGATTTTACATTCGGTCGAAAAATTACCCTTTCCAATTTCATTGACATAAAGATTCAGACGGTCGATTGTCTTGATAATTGTAATATTTCCAATTCCCGCCGAAACAAGACCGACAATAATCCCTGCGCCGATACACGAAATTGTAAACAGCAGATAGGCTCGCTCAGACTTGGATACCATAAATATCTGAGCAAAGAAAGGAAATACCGCTCCCATAATAATTCCCGTTAAAATACTCAAATACAGGTATTTTCTAATAATACTTTTCTTCATGATCTTCACCTTGGTATGCCAACTTCTCTATACGTTCCTTGTCTGATATAGTAGTGTTGTTTAACGTCCCTCTCCAAGGACTTTTTTATATATTTCATCGGTTTTACTTATGTAATATATATTAAAAATGATAACTGTTATCCCTGCCATTTCTTATATTATCATATCTATAAATAAAAATAAATATTTTTATTATTAAAATCGCATAAGATTGCGATTAGTGCACTCAACAAGGTGCCAACCAAATACTTTTCGGCAAATGCCTGTTCCTCTAACTGCTTATATTTTCTTTTCTTTGACACTTTCTCTTCTTTATCACATTCCGGTTCTTCCCTATTCTCATCCTCCACAGCTTTTGGAAGCGCCTTGAAAACAAGCGATATCAATACAGCGGCCGGTTTCCCGCATATCAATCCGGCTATGAGCATTTCTGTCATTTTAGGGAAACTAATGCCATCAAGCACTTGCACGAAAAAAAATTTTTCAATTGGAAAGCTGGAACTAAAAAAAGAAGAAATTAACATCAAAATTGCGATATGTATGGCTTGATCCAATAGAAAAACAACATACTCAAATTGAGGCATCCTGGAATCGGCTTTCACTTTGACTATACCCCTCAACCTTTTCTTGGTGAATAAAGGTTTGCACAATTTTCTCAATATCCT
>CAZMIX010000004.1:0-112173 GCA_964566545.1 uncultured Lachnospiraceae bacterium
ATCATGTAAGACCGGTCTTGCAAACGAAGAGGTCGTCGACGGAAAATGCGAGCGTTGCAGTGCCGAGGTGACAAAAAAGAACTTAAAGCAGTGGATGTTAAAAATCACAAGCTATGCGGACAGACTTTTAGAAGATCTGGATAAGCTGGATTGGCCGGAAAAGGTCAAAAAGATGCAGACAGACTGGATCGGGAAATCCTACGGTGCGGAAGTTGATTTTAAGGTGGACGGTTCTAAACAATCCATTACGGTCTATACGACAAGACCGGATACGCTGTACGGCGCAACGTTTATGGTACTTGCGCCGGAGCATGCATTGGCTGCAAAGTTGGCAAATGAGGAGACGAGAACGGCTGTCGATCAGTATATTTTTGATGCTTCAATGAAATCCAATGTAGACCGGCTGCAGGATAAAGAGAAGACAGGTGTGTTTACGGGTTCCTATGCGATCAATCCGCTGAATAACAAAAAAATTCCGATCTGGCTGTCTGATTATGTGCTCGCAGATTACGGCACAGGCGCGATCATGTGCGTGCCGGCACATGACGACAGAGACTTTGAATTTGCAACGAAATTCAAAATTCCGATTGTTCAGGTAATCGCGAAAGACGGCAAGGAAATTGAGAACATGACGGAAGCTTATACAGAGGCTGCCGGAACGATGATTAATTCCGACGATTGGAATGGCATGGAGTCCGGTGTCCTTAAAAAGGAAGCACCGTCCATGATCGAAAAGCAGGGCTTTGGTAAAAAAACTGTCAACTACAAGCTGCGTGACTGGGTATTTTCAAGACAGCGCTATTGGGGTGAGCCAATCCCGATTGTGCATTGTCCGGATTGCGGCTGTGTTCCGGTGCCGGAGGAAGAGCTTCCGTTATTGCTTCCTGAGGTAGAGTCTTATCAGCCGACAGGCACGGGAGAGTCTCCGCTTGCTGACATTGCGGATTGGGTTAATACGACGTGTCCGGTATGCGGAAAGCCGGCAAAGAGGGAAACGAACACGATGCCGCAGTGGGCAGGTTCTTCGTGGTATTTCTTAAGATATATTGACAGCCATAATCAAGAAGAACTTGTCAATCGTGAAAAAGCGGGGGCGCTGCTTCCTGTCGATATGTATATCGGCGGTGTCGAGCATGCGGTACTGCATTTGCTCTATTCGAGATTTTACACGAAATTTTTAAATGATATCGGAGTGGTTGACTTTGACGAGCCATTTACAAAGCTGTTCAATCAGGGGATGATTACCGGAAAAAATGGAATCAAGATGAGCAAATCTAAAGGCAATGTTGTTTCGCCGGACGACCTTGTGCGCGATTACGGCTGCGATTCTTTAAGACTTTACGAACTGTTTGTCGGGCCTCCGGATCTCGATTCCGAATGGGATGACAGGGGGATTGACGGTGTTTACCGCTTCCTGACAAGGCTTTGGAATCTTGTTTTGGATAATTGTGACAAGGGTGCGAAGGCAGACGCCGAAATGCTGAAATACCGTAACAAGATGGTTTATGATATCACGAGCCGTCTTGATAATTTTAGTTTAAATACGGTTGTATCCGGCTTTATGGAATACAACAATAAGTTTATTGAGCTGGCAAAGAAAAACGGTATCGATAAAGGGACGCTGGAAACAATTGTTCTTATGCTTTCTCCGTTCACCCCGCACATCAGCGAGGAGTTGTGGAGCAGGATGGGACATCAAAAGTCCGTATTTAAGGAGGCATGGCCAAAGGCTGATGCCGAAGCAATGAAAGATACGGAAAAGGACGTCGCCGTACAAATCAACGGCAAAACAAAAGTTGTCGTAAAAATTGCCGTGGATGCCGATCAGGCAACGGCGATTGCCGCCGGGAAAGCGGCACTCGGCAGCAAGCTTGCCGGTACGATCATAAAAGAAATCTATGTTCCGGGAAGGATTATCAATATTGTCTGCAGGTAAGCGTTAATAATGGTTTAAAGGAGGAACACTGCTATGTGGATGGATTTTGTATTTCTGAAGAACATACGGGAATTGACGCTGCTGTCTATTAGCCTCCGGTTATTTCTGGCGATATTCGCAGGAACCTTGATCGGCATTGACCGCGGAATGAAAAGGCGGGGAGCCGGGATTAAAACGCATGTGCTTGTCTGCCTCGGTTCGGCTGTTGTCATGATGACGGGACAATATATTTATAATTATTTCGGCTCGGAAAATGATATTAGCCGTTTGGGTGCACAAGTAATCAGTGGCATCGGCTTTTTGGGCGTCGGGACAATCATTGTGACCGGCAGGAATCAGGTGCGGGGCTTGACAACCGCGGCGGGTTTGTGGGCATGCGCCTGCATCGGTCTTGCGTTTGGCATTGGGTTTTATGAAGGCGGCCTGTTGGTACTTTTGTTTGTATACATTACATTTATTGGACTTACAAAGCTGGATTTATATGTATACCAGCACTCCAAGGTGCTGGATCTCTATATTGAGGTCGACAGCAGCAAACGTGCTGTGGAGCTGATGAAGCTGCTACGGAAGATGGATCTGCGTGTTTCAGCCTTTGAAACAACAAAAACAAAATTTAAAAACGACTGCGTTTCTGTCATGGCGACTTTAGAGCTTCCCAACCGCCATATGCGCGAGGAGACCCTTTTGAACATTCGCGATATGGCAGGGGTGCTGTTTGTGGAAGACTTATGACGGATGCTCTCTACTTGAAAAACGAACTCATTTTAAGAATCTGTTCGATTCTCTGAACTTCCTCCGGCGCGCTGTGTTTTCTGATTACAGAAACGATGCGTGCCGTTTCATCGTTTGAAAATTCAACTTTGCTCGTCTTCGCTTTAGAAAGAAGAGCAAGCAGATACGGCATTTTTTCCTGCTCTGTCAAATTTTTCGAATCAAATAGAATTTTTTTGATAAAATCGATTTTTTCCCGATTGATTCCGGCGAGTGCGGGATCATTAATCCATTCTGAAGAATCCATGTGATTATCCTTTCTACTGAAATTATATTTGTTTGGTCTGTTAGATATTGTCTTTAAATCGTTTGAACAATTCAAGCTGTTCGGGCGACAGCATGGCCTCAAGCATAGAGGGATTGATTTCGGAAAACGCAGGAGTGCTTTCCTCTGCGTCAATAACCTGAATGGAGGTCTCCTCGCTGTCATTGTCTGCTTTAGCAGTGAACTGCTTCATCATCCGTGCCATACTCATGATTTTTTCCATATCCATCCCGTCAGGGAATCCATCTGCCCCCGCATTCATTCCGCCAAATAAATCGCCGCCCGGATTTATTCCGCCAAACATCCCGTCTCCGCCCATTTCCGTCATCATCTTAAAAAGCGGGGCATATGATTCATACATCGTAAAGGCGTTGAAAATACTAGAAAGCTGAGAAAACATACGTGTTTCTTCGTCGTTGCCAAGCACGGAAAGTGCGGAGAAGAGCATTTGATAGTCTTTATTCCACTGTTGTTCTGTTGGGCATGGAAAGAATGTCTGCGGTTTTCTGAAAAGGGAGATCGTATGAACCAGCTCGGAAAATTTGATATAAACATAAAGCATGCCCTTATCGGCAATCGGCAGAAACGGAAGAGAAACCTTCATCATTTTTAGATGGCGGGTTGTTGTATAGGAATCAAATTCCGAAATTGAAGTGAAGGCATCCTTTTCCATAAAGTGCAAAAATCCCGTCAACTATATTTGTATTATACTTATGTCGCAAATTTTTTTTTATGCGAAAAGAGAGCACCTTTGCAGGTGCTCTTTTGAGAAAGGTAACTCTAGAAGATAGAAGAACCGCCACAGCAGCAAAGGAGCAGGAGAATGATGATACATTCGCATCCATTACCGCCAGAAGATAAGAGGCCGTTGTTGCTTCCGCATGAATCAGAACCACCACAGCCGCCACAAAGGGATAATAAAATAATGATCCAGATAATAGAACTACAGCCATTACTTTCATTTGCGGCACCGCTGCATCCGCAGTGACTTAAGTCGCCCATATTGTAATCCTCCGATATTTTGTTTATGCTATATTGTATGAATGTCAATAAAAATGGTGACACAAGAAAAAAGAAAATTTTCGCAAACTATAATAATAAATTGTAACAATATGTAGCAAAAAGACTTGAAATTTCGCCTAGATATAGTAAAATAGAAAGGGAATGGCTTTTTTTTTGCATGTGCTCGAAGCGTAACGCGAGAAGATCCATTTTGACAAAATCCGTAAAAGAAGAGAAGGATTGCCTTATGCATTCCATATTGTTTGTTTTGGAGGATGCGTCTTTCATAAGTTATATAGAAGAACTACTGAGAGACTGCTCAATCCGGTATTTTTTTGCGCGCACGGAAGAAGAAGCGATCGCGCTCGTGGAATATAAAGAAATAGCGGCGGCTATGATTTCCTTAAGCTTTCCTTCGGTTAATGCCGGAGAGCTTATGGGAATTCTTAAAAGTAAAAATGAGCGGCTGCATTTTCTGCTTTTATTTGAAAAGGAAGATACGAGGCGCGCGATTTTTCTACATAATCAGGTTTTTTTCGGCGGGCTATTCTGTAAGGACATGTTCTCTCCAAAGGAACTGCTCAAACAGCTGGAAGCAATACTTCTCCATTATGATGAGGAAAGCGAGCATAAGCGGTCGGATGATCTGTTTTTGGAAAAGGAAAGGAACTGCCAGGACAGGATGTTGGAAGTGTCCGCGCTCCTGAATGATCGGATGGAGAGTTATCGGGAAATTATCCGCCTTTTTCGCCTTTGCGGCAAGCATCTGCTTGATGTCGATGATCCCGCATCACAGACAGAATTCAAGGCGTGCATCCTGCATTATCAGGAACAGATTCTGGAGGACTTTGTACGGATTTATTTGCTGAGAGAGCCGATGCCGGAGAGCTTTTTTGTTGATGTGAAAGCAAAGTGCAACAATCCTGAAATGAAAAAATATTTTACAGTCTCGAATGATGTAACGGGGGAGATTGAGGCAGAGACCTTTCAAAACATTACGTTTTTGCTGAGTGTGCTGACCTCCTATTTTAATTTTTTTTATTCGGAATACCGGGGTAGGGTCTTTCTTTCTGAATATGAGCGGTTTTATCTTTTTGATATTTTGTATGAACTGAAGCAGTATGAGGCAATGAAAAAAGCGAGCGAAGACCTAATGCCGCTGAATGAAAAACTGATTTCTTCCTATGCGGCGAAGGCGGCATATGGGAGCAGAGGCGATGTCATACAATATAAAATTTATTTTGCTAAGCCCTGTAAAGACGAAGGATAGAAAGAGGAAAGCACCATAGTGGCTGATAGAATGGAAGAAATGAGACAGCGGGACGCGGAAAAAATTACAAGGATTCGTGAAAAGTGGGATCTCGATCAGATAGAAGATTTAACAGAAGTATCCGGTCTGTTGCAGAGCGGGAGTATTTGGTTTGAATCCGCTCTTGGCAGGGAATTTGACGACGAGCTGTATGAGAGGATGCGGCGGATGGATCAGCAGCGCAAAAAGAAGGAAAAAACCGCCAAATCTATCGAAAAGAAAACGGCGACTGCCGGGGCTTCGTTAAAGTTTAAGGCAGCCACACCTGCACAGGAAAATACGCTTCTTAAAAAAGAGAAAAAAAGAAAAATAATTATGTTTTTCAGTATGATAGTTGCGGCGCTTAGCCTCGGATATTTTACGTTTTATTGTTATCAGGCATATGAATCCGGACAAGAATTTGAGGCACTTTCCGATCTGAAAAATTCAGATTTTATACTTTACAGGCCGGCGCGGGTCACTGTGGACGAGCCGGGAGAGAAGCCGGATATCTTAGAGGACTATATTACCTTATATAACAAAAATAAAAGTCTAATCGGATGGCTCAAAATTGACGATACAATAATAGACTACCCTGTTATGTATTCTAAGAATGAAAAATATTATTTAGACCATGATTTCAATCAGCAAAAGGATCGTAACGGCTCTCTGTTTATCGACGCGCAGTGCGCCATCTGGCCGAGAAGCCAGAATATCATTATTTATGGGCATAATATGAAATCCGGGAAGATGTTTGGCAGTCTGAGCAAGTATAAAAGTGAAGCCTATTATGAGAAGCATCCTACGATAAAATTTGATACGCTTTATGAAAAGGGTGAATATCAGGTAATGTATGTCTTTTCGGAAATTGTTC
This sequence comes from uncultured Lachnospiraceae bacterium, assembly GCA_964566545.1. Classification (GTDB taxonomy): domain Bacteria; phylum Bacillota; class Clostridia; order Lachnospirales; family Lachnospiraceae; genus JAEYFP01. Next base: position 6,137 of record CAZMIX010000004.1, read on the forward strand.
ATGACGAGGCGGAGGTCACATTCAAATACTACCAATTTGTTGACGCCAATTCGGAGCAGGAATATAATTCAAATATGGAAGAAATGAAAAAAATGACCCTGTATGATACGGGCGTTACATCGAGGTACGGCGACGAACTGATCACTCTTTCAACCTGCGATTATACAGCAGGCGCGGAGCGCTTTGCAGTCATTGCCATACGAATTAATTAAGAGCAGACCCAGGACAAACTGGAAAAAAGCACAGAAGTCAAAGGAGAATGTACATGGCAGCTAAGGTTTCCATAAAGAAAAAGGTTATATTGAAGAAAAGTGCGAGGAGAACGATCGCTGCGCTGCTTATGGTGACAGCCTTGATTGTTTCCGCCGTCCCGGTGCAGGACGTTGCGGCGGACAGTACGTCGGAAAGCCTGCCATCTATTGAGGATATATTAACGGCTGCTCCTTTTTGTTCAGAAAGCTCTTTGAGTGTTTCAGGAACCGGAGATGTCAAATTGGGTTTTCCATTGACAGGTGAAACAGTAAAGGACAGTGATGGTAAAACCTACTATATTATTGATATGGAGGGAATGCATGGGAATGACCCTGTACCTATATATGAACTGAACACAAAAGGAACCAATCAGTATAATTGTGTAAACGATTATATAGGATATGATAATGGTTTTCTTCCTGTAGGCGGAACCGTACCATTTGGCGGAAAAGTCGGATATTGTACCGACGGTGGTGACGGTGGTGCTGGCTATAAAAAGATCACCATTATAGAGTATGAAGATCCTATGGCAGTTACACCGGTTGAAATCAGTCATAGAGATGATTATGTGTGTGAAAAGAATACGTTTATCGAATATATCTCGGATGGGGCGTTTGAAGGAAAAGCAAACTTTAACCGCTTAGAGATACCGGAAGGAATTAAGCAGATAGGAAGCTCTGCATTTGAAAACTGTATCAATTTATCCTCTGCTAATTTTGGAGTGAATTGTTCTTCAATAGGTGTAAAAGCTTTTGCAGGTTGCAGTGGCTTAATAAATGTTACATTTTCCGAACCGACAGCAGTTACAACTCTTGGTGACGGCGTGTTTTATAATTGTGCTTTTTCTACGATTACGTTGCCAAGCCCCCTCGAAAAAATTGGTTCAGGGGCGTTTTATGGTTGCTTTAATTTAAATGATACGGTTAATGCCTCCAATAGTATGTTTAAAGTAATGGCACAAACAGATGTTAAGATGGGAAGTTATGTGTTTGCTAATTGCGGAAATCTTCGAGAGATGAAACTGTATAACAAGCTGCACGACATGGGTGATGGCGTATTTGCAGGCTGTGCGAATCTGGAGAACCTGGTTTTGCCGGAAGAATATAGTAAGACGCTTGCCGCAGGCACCTTTTTGGGGTGCGGCAGTTTGAAATATGTTCGTTTTTATGGATCGAGTGCAACAGCAACAAATAGCGAATTTGTTACCGAAACGAATCAGGATATGTCGATTCATAGCGGGAAAACTCCAAATGTTCCAAATTCTTTTGCTATTTGGGGCCCGATTCCCAGTGCCAGTATTAAAATATACGATTATGCAAAGAAAAATGGCAATACCTATATGTATGAAAAAGATAGTATTCTATATTATGAGCTTACTTTAAACGGCTATAAATTTATTTTTAACGAAAAAGGTGTTATAACATACTGCGAACCGACATCTGATGCGGAATCAATACTTAAGATTCCGGAGACTATCGGAGATATCAGTATTGTGGAACTTGGCGCGGGTGCGTTTAAGCTGACATCCACAGGGGGGAACCCGAAAACCATAAATATCCCCAGCTCGGTTAAAAAAATAGGCGAAGGCGCGTTCCAGAAATGTGCAGCGATTGAAAAGGTCGAAATCAATACAACCGGTGTTCAAATTGGAAAAAACGCATTTGCGGATAATGCTTCTTTGACCGGCGTATACTTTACGCAGACCGACGCCTCCAATGGGGCGACGACGCTTGGCGAAGCCTGCTTTAAGAATTGTCCCCAAATGGATATCATCGAATTCAGAGATGACGATCCGGAATCGGATGCAATTTATGATGTCAATATTACTTCTATTGGGAATGAGGCATTTAAAACAGGAAGAACAACAAAAAATGCCGAGGGTGGTTTCCTTACCATTAAAGGAAAAATGGATGTGAATTATCCTCCGTTCGCTTTTGCAATTAACGGAAGCAATACGGTAAGCGTGATTGATGACAGTTATATTACATACAGGAGCGGCAATCCACAAAATCTGATCGCAATGTACAGCAAGAAATTAAATAGTGGTGTGGGCGGCGTATCGCTGATGTCTTACCCGACGGTGGAAACAGTCATTGATGACGCAACCGGTCTTAAAGTGCATGAATTGATTGAAATGGTTTTAGGAGGCGCACTGATCACGAAGAATCAGCAGGATATCATCGATAATACGATGGCGATCAGCGTTCCGCTTGGAATCGACTCGATTGATAATGCAACAAATTCATTATCGGGTAATAACCTGTATTTTAGAAGGGTCAACGATTCCATCGACAACCAGCATGGCTTGAAAGCACTCAATCTATATGGGATAACGTCCTTGCCGGAAGCCGGACAGGCATTTGCGGAAAATGCAAACCTGACATCAGTGACATTTCATTCCGATGTGATGGACGTCGGCTCCCTGCCGTTCTATCAATCCGTAAACGTATCAGGGGTGACGTTTGCGGGTGAAGGAAATAAGCAGAATGCGACAACGGAAAACCCGTATTACTGGTGTGAAAAAGGCATCATCTTCAGTTACGACGGTACCGATACGACACTGGAGGAGGTGCTTCCGGGCAGAGGAAGTGTTGTCGGCGGGACGACGATCGATGCATCCGAGACAGCGGCCGTTACCAAAATAGCTCAGGGCGCCTTTATGAACTGTGATATTATCAGAGAGGTTTCGTTTGCTTCCGCCTCCGGTTTGAAGGAAATTCCGGCAGATTGCTTTAACAGCTGTGACCAGCTTACACAAGTAACGCTTCCCCGTTCTGTTAAATCAATCGGTAACGCTGCATTTTATGATTGTAATGATTATATCAACGTCATCATTCCCTCCACGGAATTGGATATTGCGGATGATGCATTCTCCAGGGTATTATATGCCACGATTTTTAGCTATGACGACAGTGCGGCGCAACGTTATGCAAAAAGAAAGGGAATCACGTTTAAATTGTTAGACACGATCTATACCGTTAAATTTGCCAACTATGACGGCACTATCCTTAAAACGGAAACGGTAGCGGCCGGAGATGATGCGACGCCTCCGACTACGAATCCAATACGTACCGGCTTTACGTTTTCGGGATGGCAGCCGGGTTATCAGAATATTTATGAGGATACAACTTGTGTCGCACAGTTTACGAGCAATTCGACCTCGTCGAGCACCTCAACGACAAGCAAAACGAGCAGCACGACGAGCACAACGAGTAAGAGTACCAGCTCGTCATCGAACTCTTCCAGTTCCAGCTCGTCATCAAGTTCTTCCAGTTCCAGTTCCAGTTCGACCATGACTTCGACGACGATTACAAGCACTACGGGTCCGGTCGTCATCAGCGCGGTCGGCAATAAAGGAACCGGCAGTGGAAGCGGCAGCTCAGGGAGCGGCAGCGGAAGCACCGGCAGCAGCTCAGGAGCTAGCAAGACCAGTGTGATTTCTACGGCGGGCGGTATTACAGATGTCGGCAAGATGTCGGCAACAGTGAACGGCTCCTCTGATAATTATGTGATCAAGATCACGGAGACGCAGGAAGCGAATGAGAGTGGACAGGCGGCATTATTGGCGGCGTTCGGTTCACTCGACCCTCTTAGATACCTTCCGATTGATATTAGTCTTTATGACAGTACCGGAACGAATAAAATTTCTCCGATTCCGGCGGGGGTATCGGTCTCGATCACGATGCCAATTCCGGATGACCTCGCAATTTACGGCGGTAATGCCAAAGTGGCAAGCACGGCCGGCGGAACACTTGAAAAACTGCAGCCGAGATTTACCGTAATTAATGGCGTGCCGTGTATGAACTATACCGTAACACACTTATCGCCCTATGTTGTTTATGTAGATACCGCGAACCTGACAGAGGCGGGTGTGTTAGATTCAACGCCGCAGACCGGCGATCTGCTTCATCCGAAGTGGTTCCTCGTAATCGGACTGACAGCGGTTTCGGTTGTTCTGTTTTTGAAGAGGGATAAGGAAGAACTGCTAAAGACCGCATAAGGAGAACGCATGGGAAAGATAATACGAAGAGTAATAGCGATCCTGCTTGCGGTAACGGCGGTGTTACTGATGTGTTTGCCACCCGCAGATACACAGGCGCTCACACAGCGCGGAGACTTCAGTATGGATGGCTCTGCGATAGTGGGCTATACGGGAAACGCCTTGGAACTGACTATACCGAGCAGCGTAACGGTCATCGGGAAGGATGCTTTTTCAGGCTGTGATAGTCTGACAAAGGTTGTGATACCGGACTCCGTAAGCAAAATTGATTATGCAGCGTTTGAAAATTGTAAAAATTTAAAGGAAGTATCAATTTCGGAAAGCGTTAAAACCATCGGTTCTAGCGCTTTTTCGGGTTGTGAGAAATTAGAGAAAATCAATATCCCATCAAAAGTTTCCTCGATCGGTTCCTCGGCTTTTGCACGCTGTACGAGTTTAAATCAGATTTCTATTTCGGCGGGAAATGAATATTATACATGCGTTGACGGTGTGCTCTATACGTCAGACGGAAATACGCTTCTTCAATATTTGGCGGGCCGCACGCTAAGCACCTATTCCATGCCTTCGGAAGTAAAGGAGATTGGAGAGTATGCGTTTTGGGGAGCAAACCTTTTAACGGATGTATCGATTTCAAATGGCGTTACTGAAATTCCCGAATATGCGTTTGCAAATTGCAGCGGCTTGACGTCTGTTACAATTCCTTCCTCAGTTACAGCGCTGCAGGCATATTCATTTGGGGACTGCACAAATCTGCAGACAATCTTTATGCCGGATTCGGTCGGTTATGTCGACGATCTCGCATTTGCAAGCAGCGGCAACGTCGAAATCCGGCTGTCGGATGTTGCATCCGCGCAGGGGGAGAGTGCTGACGCTTCCCCGTCCGAAAATGAACTGTCAGGAAATGAAGTCGGCACGGTTTCAGGCAACGATGCGGGGGCTGATGGGAGCGGCGGCCAAACAGTACAGGAAACATCCAATGCTTCCTCTCAAGGATATTCCAGTGTTGATTTTTCGGATAATGTTCTGCCGGGCGAGCTTGGATCCGGCAAAATTGTAGGCGGCAGCGTCATCATGCTCATGTCGTCCGATATGCCCGTGAGAGGTTTTGCGCTTGACGACGCGGAAATCGAGGACGGCATTGCCTCAAGCGGTGGAAATACGACCTTTTCTTCAGATGCCTTTAATATGATTTCGGGCGTTTTGGCACATTACGGGGGGAATGAAAGCTTCGTAAAAATCCCGGCCTCCGTAAATATAATCGGAAATCGCTTATTTTATAAGAATGCAACAATTACGGGTATCGAGCTGCCGGATGGCTTGACAAAGATCGGAGATTTTGCTTTTTCCCGTTCAGGCTTACAGCAAATTTACATTCCAATCGGAGTCGAGCAGATTGGCTATGCCGCATTTTATTATTGCGAGTCGCTGTTTGACGTAACAATCCCTAATAGTGTGCAAACGATTGAGCTTGGTGCTTTTGAAGGCTCCCAGTGGTTAAATAACTGGCTTTTGGCGGATGATGGAGACAATTTTCTTACAGTAGGGAATGGGATTCTTCTCGCCTATAAGGGAGAGGGCGGCAATATTTCAATTCCTGACGGCATCAGGACGATCGGTGCAGGATGTTTTTCCGGAAACACATCAATTACGGGCGTTTCGATCCCAGCCTCCGTGACGACAATCGGAGAAGATGCCTTTAACGGCTGCAGCGCACTTGCCACCGCAGAGCTTCCGGAAGGACTTGTCCAAATCGAAGACCGGGCGTTTAAAAATACCGGTTTAAACAGTGTAAGGATTCCCTCCACTGTAACAGGAATCGGACTTGGCGCTTTTGACGGCACGGGCAATCAAAGTATGCTTGAAACGGTTATTTTCTCAGGAAACAGTCTGCCAAATGTGACTTATAAACAGACGGCATCCCGGCTTTCCGCGCTGGATTTAAGGACGCTTGCCTTTGAAGGCGTGGAGAATGCGATCGTAAGTGCCGATTGTGATTTGAACTCCGGCACATTTTTCAACACGGGCAGCTACGGCTTTCGGGGACAAATTTACCGTGTGACGGACGATGCCGCGACCGGACAGGGAACCCTTGAATTGCAAAGGGCGACAAAAGAGCCGGATGAAGAAACCGGCGCTGTTTCAATTGATCCGCATGTGACGGTTAACGGCGACGAATATATTATGACGGGCGTGAAGGAAAGTGCTTTTAATGCCTATGAGAATTGCGAAGCGTGGAGCGGAAAACGTCTGACAAAGATTCTGATTGACGGAAATGCGTCAGAGAGTTTAAATGCGCTGCTTTCAGGAATTTCCTTTTCCTCTTCTCCGGGGATCTCCGAGGAGCTTTCCGGGTTGACAGAGGATCATGCGATTACCGTACAGTTGATTCCCTCAGGTTTTCAAGCATCGGATGTTTCCAAAGCATCGGCACGCATTCCCGGCAATAGGGAGCGTTATATGCTGCAAGTCGGTGAGGATGAATCCCTGCGTGTAAAATTGAATCTCGCTTTTTATAATTACTATGGTCAAGTATCAGATATTACAATGATGCCGCTGAACATGAAGATGACGGATCAAACAGGTACGCTTCCTATTGAAAAGCTGGCTACCGGGAAACTGGAAATCACGCTTCCGATTCCTGCGCGTTTTATCGGACTGGAAAATTTGAAGGTCGGTGCGATCGATGACAACGGCATTTTGGAGGAGCTTTCTACAGAACGCATCACGGTGGAGGGAACGGATTGTCTGCGGTTTGTCGCAAGCCATTTGTCTCCCTATGTCATTTATCGGATCGCATCTCAGCAGGCGGGGACTGTTGTGACGGAGAATACGGAAGGGTTTGCCGGAAATCAGATTGCGGGCGTTGTACAGACTTTAAACAGAAGAGTCGGAACGATAGAGGTTAAATGGTTTGTTATCGTCATTTTGCTTTCCTCTGCAGCGATCCTGCTTTTGTGGAAGGACAGGCGGAATCAGAAAATATTAAAATAAAATAATCGGTAGTTGCTTTTTTCTCTGACCCTAGTATAATAAAAAGGATTATACAGGTTGATTTGAGGAGGCATATGATGAAGACAGAAAACCGCGCTGTGAAGATGAACAACAGCAACAATTTATTAGAACTAGAAGAACATATGTATATATTGGCGGATGTGGAAACCCCTAATGTATTCAGGAATTTATTTCCCTACGAGGAAGTTCCTAAAATTGCATTCAATGACAGGACTGTTCCACACAATATGCCAAAGGAGATTTGGATTACCGATACGACGTTCCGTGACGGACAGCAATCAAGAGCGCCCTATACAACAGAACAAATTGTGACAATTTATGATTATCTGCACAAGCTGGGCGGCCCGAATGGCATGATACGTGCCAGTGAATTCTTTTTGTACAGCAAGAAGGATCGGGATGCCGTATATAAATGCATGGAAAGAGGTTATCAATTTCCGGAAATCACAAGCTGGATTCGCGCGAGCAAGGAGGATTTTCAACTTGTCAAGGATCTTGGCATGAAGGAGACTGGCATTTTAGTAAGCTGCTCAGACTATCATATTTTCTATAAGCTGAAAATGAACCGCAGACAGGCGATGGAGCATTATTTAAATGTTATCCGGGAATGTCTTGAGACGGGCATCAGTCCCCGCTGCCACTTGGAGGATATTACGCGCGCCGATATTTATGGCTATGTGATTCCCTTTTGTTTGGAACTGATGCGCCTGATGGAGGAATACAACATTCCGATTAAGGTCAGAGCCTGTGATACAATGGGCTATGGCGTCAATTATCCGGGCGCTGTGATTCCCCGTTCCGTACAGGGCATCATTTATGGCTTAAACAAGCATGCCGGTGTCAGCCCGCATTTACTTGAGTGGCATGGGCACAACGATTTCTATAAAGCGGTCTCCAACTCGACAACAGCTTGGCTGTATGGCTGCGCCGGTATCAATACCTCACTGTTCGGCATTGGGGAGCGGACGGGAAATACGCCGCTTGAGGCAATGGTATTTGAATATGCACAGCTTAAGGGCGATTTGAACGGCATGGATACGACCGTGATTACAGAGCTTGCGGAGTATTATGAAAAAGAAATTGGCTATAAGGTTCCGTCCCGAACACCGTTTGTCGGGGAAAACTTCAACGTGACGAGAGCAGGCATCCATGCGGACGGTCTTTTAAAGAATGAAGAGATCTACAATATTTTTGATACGGATAAATTTTTAAACAGGCCGGTGCTCTGTGCGGTTTCCAATACCTCGGGACTTGCAGGGATTGCCCATTGGATCAATACCTACTACAAACTTCCAAAGGAGCGTCATGTCGATAAGAGCGATGCCCTTGTTTTACGAATTAAGGACGAGGTTGATGCGGAGTATGAAAGCGGCAGGGTAACCGTCATGACGAATCAGGAGCTTGTCAGCATGATTACACAGGCATGTCTGGATTTGAAAATCGAATTGCGGTAGTCATTACTTAGGAAATTCACAGTAGAAAGGAATAGATAAATGGATCAGATTAAAATGAAAATTCCTCTTGTAGAGATGGACGGAGATGAAATGACAAGGATTTTGTGGCAGATGATAAAGGAGGAGCTTTTATATCCATTTATCGATTTAAAGACGGAATATTATGATCTTGGGCTGGAATACCGGAATGAAACGAATGATCAGGTGACGGTCGATTCCGCGAAAGCTACAGAAAAATACGGCGTTGCGGTAAAATGTGCAACGATTACTCCAAATGCGGATCGGATGAAGGAATATGAACTCAAGAAAATGTGGAAAAGCCCAAATGGGACGATTCGCGCAATTTTAAATGGAACTGTATTCCGTATGCCAATTATTGTGAAGGGGATTGAACCATGTGTGAAAAACTGGAAAAAGCCAATCACGATCGCAAGACATGCCTATGGTGATATTTATATTAATACGGAATATCTGATTGAGCAGGCAGGTAAGGCGGAGTTGCTGTTTACGGCTGCAGACGGAACACAAAGACGGGATCTGATCCATGAGTTTCCTGCTTCGGGCGGCGTTGTGCGCGGCATGCATAACCGTACGGATTCGATCGAGGCGTTTGCGAGAAGCTGCTTCAACTATGCGCTTGATACCATGCAGGATCTCTGGTTTGGCACAAAGGATACGATATCCAAACAGTATGACCATCATTTTAAGGATATTTTTCAGGATATTTATGAAGCGGAATATAAAGAAAAGTTTGCGGCTGCCGGAATTGAATATTTTTATACGCTGATTGATGATATTGTTGCAAGAGTCATGAAATCTGAGGGCGGTATGATCTGGGCATGCAAAAATTATGACGGGGATGTTATGAGCGATATGATTTCTTCCGCTTTCGGCTCTCTTGCTATGATGACGTCTGTGCTTGTTTCGCCTTCCGGCGTATTTGAGTATGAGGCTGCGCACGGAACAGTGCAGCGCCATTATTATAAACACTTAAAAGGCGAGGAAACCTCTACGAACTCCGTTGCGACGATTTTTGCATGGACAGGCGCGTTGAGGAAGCGTGGCGAACTGGATGATATCCCAGAGTTAGTGCACTTTGCAAACAAGCTGGAGCAGGCGACGATCGAGACGATCGAGTCAGGAAAAATGACAAAGGATCTTTCGATGATCACCAGCTTAGAGAAAACGATGACATTAAATAGCCGTGATTTTATACGCGAGATTAGAAGGACGCTGGAAAGCTATTTATAAATGGGAGGTAGCTGTTTTGGGAAAGGAAATTTCACGGGCCGTAATTAGCAGGCTTCCACGGTATTTCAGATACCTTGGCGAACTGAAGGATCATGGTGTAGAGCGTATTTCTTCACGGGAGCTCAGTAAGCAAATGAAAGTGACGGCTTCGCAAATCCGGCAGGATCTGAATAATTTCGGCGGGTTCGGTCAACAGGGCTATGGTTATAATGTGAAATATTTGTACGAAGAAATTGGAAAGATTTTAGGGCTTGATCAAAAGCACAATCTGATTTTGATAGGTGCCGGCAATTTAGGACAGGCGCTTGCGAATTATATGAATTTTGAAAAGCGAGGATTTATCATTCGGGGGATCTTTGATATGAATCCGGCAATTCACGGGAATTCTATTAGGAATATCCCGATTGCACCGATGGAGGAAATCGAAGCGTTCATGCGGGAAAATGATGTGGATATTGCTGTTTTGACAATCCCGAAGGAGGGAGCGGTCAAGGTGGCCGAATTGCTCGTCAACTATGGAATCAAAGCAATTTTAAATTTTGCTCACATTGATTTGAATGTGCCTAAGGGAGTTGTCGTTGAAAACGTACATTTATCGGAAAATTTGATGCACCTTTCCTATAATTTGAATCGTTATGAACAGGAACAGAAGGATATTCGGGGTGATTAGCAATGGCAGGCTCGGAAGAAAGATATAAAGAGGCTCTTAAGGGTAAGCAGGTGCCGGTTTTGACGTTAGATAATAAATGGCACAAGTTATTTGGCAGAGTGAATGCGACGAAGGAGATAGAAAAGCTTGAAAAGGAGCTGAATGGTCTGCTGAAGCGTCAAGGAAAACTGACAAATGAAATAAGGGATTTAAAAAGAGTCAAAAACAATCTGCTGACGGATATCATGAGCAATATGGATGGCATTGAGCAGGATACCGATGCTTCCGTCGATAAGAAACTGAATGATAATAAGCGCCTTGTCAATGAGGTCAATGAAAAGGTGGAAAGTCATGAGGATGAGCTTTTGGAAATCTCCCATGAAATCGACCGGGTCAATCGCGAGCTGATGCTGAAAACGATGGAGCTTTGCTATCATAAGCTTACTCAAAATACGGATGAAATCGAAGAAATTGCGAAATGGATCGGGGAAATGCGCATAGCGCTAAAAACAAATATTATTAAAAAGCAGGATAAGGAAATCAATAATTCGGATCTCTACGGCTATATGCATAACATATTTGGTCAGAGCGCAATCGAATTATTTGATATGAGATACGAACCGACACTCCCTTCCGAGAGAAAGAAGAATGAAAAGGAAAAGATGACGGAGGAGATAACGAAAGAATAAACGCATCATACAGATACGGTTTCTGGTGGTGCGTTTGTTGGTATGAAGGGCTTACTGTCCGGCTGAAAACGGAGGTTTTCTATGGAAACGATTTTATCTGCAAAGGAAATGAAACAGTGTGATGAAAATACAAGCGGATATTTCGGCATATCGCCGCTCGTTCTTATGGAGCGCGCAGCATTAAGCGTGTTGGATGTACTCAGGGAAGAAGGTCTGCCGCTCTCAAAGGTGCTTGTAGTCTGCGGAAGCGGCAATAACGGCGGGGACGGCTTTGCGATCGCAAGGCTGCTAAAGGAGAAGCAGATCCCTGTTGAGATTGTTTTTGCAGGAGAAGAAGTGTCCTGTACGCCGGAGACAAGAATCCAATGGGAAATTGCCTCCCGTTATGGGATTGTGATCAATCGCACGATAGAAGAAAACGCATATACTACTGTTATAGACGCTTTATTTGGAATCGGCTTAAATCGAGGGCTGTCCGCCCACTACAGGGAGGTCATTGCCGGAATAAACCACTTAAAGGAGCGGGGCGCCGTACTTGTTTCAGTCGATATTGCCTCCGGCATTGCAGCGGACACCGGAGCGGTCATGGGCGCGGCGGTAAAAGCCGATCTGACCGTCACCTTTGCCTATAAGAAGATCGGGCAGCTCCTTTATCCGGGGGCGGCCTATACGGGAAGGCTGATCAAAAAGGAAATCGGAATTACAACAGCCTCCTTTCGGGGAATAGTTCCCAGAACCTTTGCGCCCGAAGCCTGTGATGCGATATTTGCAGAGCGTCCCGCTTATTCGAATAAGGGGACATTTGGGAAAGTGCTGCTAATCGCCGGAAGCGAAGTGATGGTGGGCGCAGCCGTACTGGCGGCAAGAGCCTGCTTGAAAACCGGCTGCGGTATGGTACAGGTGTTCACACACGAAAAAAACAGGCAGATGTTGATAGAAAGCCTGCCGGAATCGATCGTAACCGTTTACGAACGGGAAATTGATCCGTCCGTACTTTCTAAATCGATGGAGTGGGCTGACGTGATTGGAATCGGCCCTGGAATATCGTTAAATTCACTTGCCAAAACGCTGTTGAACGAGGTATTTATTCACAGCCGTAAGCCACTTGTGATCGACGCGGATGCAATCACGCTGTTAGGAGAGCAGAAGGCACTTCTGAACGGTATACAAGACAGGACTATTATCATGACACCGCATATCGGAGAATATTGCCGCTTTATGCATCTTGAAAAATCGGAGGTCATATGCGATCTCATCGGTTCGGCAAGAAGGCTTGCCGCAGAATATGGAGTGATCTGCGTATGTAAGGACGCGCGTACGATCACCGCCGAGCCGTCCGGTTTTTGCAGGATCAATTTGAACGGAAACAGTGGAATGGCGAGCGCAGGCACCGGAGATGTGCTGTTTGGGATCATCTGCAGTTTGCTTGCCCAGGGAATGGAGCCGTTTGACGCAGCTTCATACGGCGTTTTCTTACACGGCGCGGCAGGGGATTTGGCATCCGAGCGGTGTGGAGAGCACGGGATGCTGGCGAGCGATTTGATTGATGCGATGCGGGAATTTTTACAATAACACAGGCCTCTTTTAAAGGCATAAAGATACAAGGAGGAATGATAATGAGCAACAGAAGGGTTTGTGCACAAATTGATTTAGAGGCGATTGTCTCTAATATGGAGCATATGCATGAGAAGCTAAGTGAACATACGAAAATGATTGCAGTCATTAAGGCGGATGGCTATGGACACGGAGCAAAGCAGCTTGCTAAAAGACTGGAGCCTCTTGTTTTTGTTTTTGGATTCGCGGTGGCTACGGCGGAAGAGGCGATTGAACTGCGGGAGAACGGCGTGCAAAAGCCGGTTTTGATTCTCGACTATACGTTTTCGGAGGATTTTGAGGCGCTGATTGCACAGGATATCCGATTAACCGTGTTTAAGGAGAAAACTGCGGCGCAGTTGGCGGCATCCGCAAAGAAGCTTGGAAAAAAGGCTCTTGTACATATTAAGGTTGACACCGGGATGTCAAGAATTGGCGTATCTGCCGATGAATGCGGGTTGTCGGTTGTAAAGGAAATTGCCGCATACCCTGAAATTGAAATAGAAGGGCTGTTTACCCACTTTGCGCGCGCGGATGAGGCCGATAAAACTTTTTCCGATCTACAGCTTGTCAAATTCCAGGAATTTGTCCATCGGTGTGAGCAAGCGAATATTCCAATTCCTTTCAAGCATTGCTCGAACAGTGCCGGCATTTTAGAACTGAACAGGGCTGATTTGGATATTGTACGCGCCGGTATTACAATTTACGGGCTGTGGCCGTCTGACGAGGTTTCACGGAAATCCATCGTGCTGAAGCCGGCCATGTCTTTAAAAAGCAGCATCATTTATATCAAGACAGTGCAAAAGGATACTCCGGTAAGTTACGGCGGTACCTTTATGGCAAAAGAAACGATGCGGCTTGCAACAATTCCGGTCGGCTATGCCGACGGATATCCGAGAGGGCTTTCCAATAAAGGAAGCGTCCTGATCAGAGGAAAACGCGCGCCGATTACAGGTCGAGTCTGTATGGATCAGTTTATGGTAGATGTCACAAATATTCCCGAGGCAAAAGAGTACGACGAAGTTGTGCTTTTGGGAAGCTCCGGTGAAGAAGAAATTACGGCGGAAGAACTAAGCCGCCTGTCCGGCAGATTTCATTATGAGCTTGTATGCGATATTTCAAAGCGCGTGCCGCGTGTTTATACATAACAGGGGTTCCCTTCCGATTAATTTAATCAGATCTGAATACACAAAATAAAAGTTGTTAATACTGTAACTACAAAATGGTTAATCAAAAGTATGATTTGAAAGGTTGTGTAGGGTTTGATTATAAGAAGAGGAGATATTTTTTATGCGGATTTGCGGCCGGTCATCGGCTCTGAGCAGGGGGGTATCCGTCCGGTTTTAATTATACAGAATGATATTGGAAACAAACATAGTCCGACGGTTATCTGCGCCGCGATTACAAGTCGGATGAATAAGGCGAAGCTGCCGACCCATATTGAAATAGAATGCAGGAAATATCATCTGGAAAAGGATTCCGTTATTTTGCTGGAACAGGTGCGCACAATCGACAAAAGCCGCCTGAAGGATAAGGTATGCCATCTGGATATCTCCATTATGGAAAGCGTGGATAAAGCGCTGTACGTGAGCTTTCAGCTTCCTACATAGTATAAAGAAGTTGAAGAAACGCGAAAATAATGCTATATTATACAATATGGATAAAACAAAGGAGAATGAGGTGTAGAAATGTCAGGACATTCTAAATTTGCAAACATTAAGCACAAAAAGGAGAAAAATGATGCTGCAAAAGGTAAAATTTTTACGATCATAGGAAGAGAAATTGCGGTGGCTGTGAAGGAGGGGGGCGTGGATCCCGATAACAATTCCCGGCTGCGTGATGTAATTACTAAGGCCAAAACGAACAACATGCCGAATGATACGATCGAAAGGGGCATTAAGAAAGCCGCGGGAGATGCGGCAAACGTAAACTACGAATATGTATCCTATGAAGGCTATGGGCCGAGCGGAATCGCAATTATCGTTGATGCGCTTACGGACAATAAAAACCGTACGGCGGCAAACGTGAGAAGCGCCTTTACAAAGGGCAACGGTAATGTCGGTATACAGGGCTGTGTATCGTTTATGTTTGATAAAAAAGGACAGATTATCATTGATAAAGAAGAATGTGATATGGATGCGGACGAGCTGATGATGATCGCACTTGATGCGGGCGCGGAGGATTTTTCCGAAGAAGAGGACAGTTATGAGATACTCACTGATCCCGATGAGTTCGGTGTGGTTTGCAAGGCACTTGAGGCGGCCGGTATTTTAATGGCATCTGCCGAGGTGACAATGATTCCACAGACGTGGGTAGAACTGACGGATGAAACGGCAGTCAAGTCCCTTCAAAAAACGCTGGATCTGCTGGATGAAGATGATGACGTACAGGCTGTTTATCATAATTGGGATGAATGATCAGGAGATGGAAATGGAAAATATTAAAACAGAGCTTCCTAAACTGCTATTCGATAATAAAGACGGACTGAAGAACTTTAAACGGGATAAGTACGAGGAAGCATTTCGAAGCTATTACGGCATATATCTGCCGCTTTTTGATGAAATCGAAAAGCAGTATCAGAATGCAGAAGACAAGCAGGCTTTTGTAAAAGAACTGGCTGATTCTTTTGTTGGCTATGCAAGCGATAAGCAAGCCGATTTGAAAAAGAAAGTCGAAAAAGAAAATTTTGTGATTGATCATAATTCAATGATGGCGGTTTATGTATTTCCGGCAATTTTGGAATATCGCGGGGAGTCATCCGAACCGTTAGTGAATGCGATCGTTGCAAAATGGAATGCGGTCTTTACAAAGTACACCCTAAAAATAGGAAAATACGATGATATCAAAAACGGTTTTCGCACGAAGCTATGCTATGTGACGACAGCCGTGTGTGAAAGTCTCGGTAAAGATGACGATTGCTATGAGCTTCGACTGTTAAGGGGTTACAGGGATCATTATCTAAGCAGCCAACCGGATGGGAAAGCTTTGATTGACGAATATTATAATATTGCGCCAACAATTGTAAACAGGATAAATAAAAAAGAAAATGCGCAGGAAATCTACAAAAATATTTTCAAGGAATACCTTAGTCCTTGTATTTATAATATTGAAGTGGAAAACAACGAGTCATGCAAGGAAATATACATAGACATGATCCGTATACTGCAGAAAGAGTATATGGGGTATTATTATGAACAATAGATACAGGCCGGAAACAATTTGTATTCAGTCGGGTTGGCAGCCGAAAAAAGGCGAGTCGAGAGTGCTTCCGATTTACCAGAGTACGACATTCCGATATGAAACCTCGGAACAGATGGGAAAGCTGTTTGATCTGGAGGAAAGCGGGTATTTTTATACACGGCTTCAAAATCCGACGAACGATTTTGTGGCAAAGAAGATCTGCGAGCTGGAGGGCGGGGCTGCTGCGATGCTGACCTCTTCAGGACAAGCTGCCAATTATTATGCGGTATTTAATATTTGCGAGAGCGGAGACCACGTGGTCATGTCCTCGACTGTGTACGGCGGTACGTTTAATCTGCTAACCGTAACGATGAAAAAGATGGGCATTGCATGTACGATTGTGGATCCCGACGCACCGATTGAGGTGCTGAACGAGGCATTTCAGGAAAATACAAAGTGCGTACTCGCTGAGACGCTTGCAAATCCTGCGCTTGTAGTTCTTGATATCGAGAAATTTGCACAGGTCGCCCATATGCACGGTGTGCCTCTGATTGTTGACAATACGTTTGCAACACCGATTAATTGCCGGCCGTTTGAATGGGGCGCGGACATCGTGACGCATTCTACGACAAAATATATGGACGGTCATGCCATGTGTGTCGGCGGCTGCATTGTGGATAGCGGTAATTTTGACTGGAATGCGCATGCGGACAAATTTCCGGGGCTGACGGAGCCGGATGAATCCTATCACGGAGTTGTTTATGCGGAGCGTTTTGGGAAGGGTGCTTACATTACGAAGGCGACTACGCAGCTGATGCGCGACCTTGGTTCGATCCAGTCACCGCAGAACGCATTTTTGTTGAATGTTGGTCTGGAGACGCTGCATCTGCGCGTGCCGAGGCATTGTGAAAATGCGCTGCAGGTCGCAAAATATTTAAAAAATCACCTGAAGGTTGCTTGGGTATCCTATCCGGGGCTTGCGGATGATAAATATCATACATTGGCCGAAAAATATATGCCAAATGGTACCTGCGGAGTACTCTGTTTCGGTTTGAAGGGTGGCAGGGATGCATCCGTAAGCTTTATGGATCAATTAAAGCTTGCGGCAATTGTAACCCATGTGGCGGATGCGAGAACCTGTGTATTGCACCCGGCAAGCCATACGCATCGTCAAATGACGGACGAACAGTTAATAGAGGCCGGAGTTGCACCGGATCTGATCCGTTTTTCAGTCGGCATTGAAAATGCGGCTGATATTATCGAGGACTTGGAGCAGGCCTTGGGAAGATAGGGTGGTATGAGAGGAAAAGATAGCTTTTTTTCAACGACAACGGCGGGGATTTCTTTGGTTTTATTTGGGTATGTACTGTTCGTTTCCTTGTTTAACCAAATTGTCACCCAAAATGAAGGGTTCTTCTACGTGATCGTGTTTGGGGGAATTCTTGTTTTGGCGTTTGTATTGCTCCGTCTGATGACAAAGCTCCTTGCCATTTCTCATGAGGTGGAGGAGCGGAAGCTTTGGTATGTGACGGAGACCGCTTCCATTCTTGCTTTATTTGTACTTTTTTTTCGTACGAGACTCTCCTATATGTCGTCGCTTCCGGCTCAGGATGCGGTATTTTATAAGGCGGCTGTTTTACTTAAGAAGCAGATGCTTAGTGTCGGCGGCATGGACATTCTGCCTCAATTGATGCGCAATCCGGCACAGTATGCTTATTCGGTCATTGTATGGCTTGTCTTTCTGATAACAGGAGAAAGCCCTTCTATTGTTGTTTATATTAATATGGCAATCCTGTTTTTGACGGTGTTTTTTGTATACCGGATTGTGAGAAGGATTGGCGGCAGGGTCTGTGGAATTCTTTCTGTTGCATGCAGTCTTTTTATGCCGTCTCAAGCATTTACCGTTTATTCCTATAATACGGAACTGTTTTTTGCCTGTATTTTCTTTGTGGCATTGAGTTTATTGGTCTATCTGACTGATCAAGATAATGAAAAAGGACGGCTCCAGCCGCTTTTATACGTGTTGTTTGGTATGTTGCTTGGCGCATTGCTTTTTACCGAACCGCTGGCTGTTATCATAGCGGTACTTTTGCTGATTGGCATTTTTCGTCGGCCGGAAAAGGGCTGGTTGTGTGGTTTTACGGCTTTGACAGCGATGCTTGCAGTATTTTTCGTATTATTTTTTTTGAAATGTGATTCTCTGGAATGTACGAGTGCGGAGCTGATGCAGGCATATGGGGGCAGGTTTTCGGTTACCTCCAATGCGGAGACGGGAGAACAGTATGCACCCGGACAGATTCTTGGCAGCTTCTATGAGCTGTTAGATAGTCAGAATGCGCCTATTGCAAATAATTATTATTTTTTGACGAGAGCGGATGGGCAGATCTATTCGGCACTGCAGGCTGCCTGGTTTCAGCTGGGCAATCAGCTCTTATACTTGTTTTTGATCGTGCTGTCGATTGCCTGTGCATACTATGTGATCAAAGGGAAAAATTCAAAAGTTGTTCCCTGCCTGCTTTCTCTGATCGGTGCGGTCGGTGTTTTGTTTTTGAGTACAAATAAGGAGAACAATACCTGGTTTTTTGTGGAACTGCTGATTATTATCGCTTGTGTCAGTCTCTACTATTTATATGAAAGCTACCATCCTGCAGAGGAGTCGATTCTGAAGCTGACAAATCCGCCGCAGGCAGAAGAGGATGGCACAATAGCAGGGGAGACAGAGGAAGAGAAGGCGATCCGGCTTGCAAGAGCGCGAGCGCTCATATTCTTTGGTGAAAATAATGCACTCTACGGGGAAATCAAGGCTCAGGAAAAAGCATTAAAAGCGGTTGAGAGGATAAGACCGGTAGAAACAATTGCGGAAGAAGCAAAAGAGGAGGATAAGGAGCCTGTGAAAGAAGAGAAGAAAGCGATCAAATTTTTAGAAAATCCGTTGCCGCTTCCCAAGGCACATGTTTCAAAAGAGATGGAATATTCTCTTAATATGGAGACAGATTCCAATCTGCATTTTGACATTGAAATCGAAGAGGATGACGATTTTGAAGTATAAAACAGCCTTTTTGTCCGCATACTATATGAAATAGTATGCAAAAGGAGCTGTGTGAATGGGTACGGATCAAGAGATCAAAGAATTTGGGCAGATGACCTTGGATAAGAGTAAAAGCAAACACAAGGTACATCTGCTTTCTGTTATTGGCGAAATTGAAGGGCATGATGTGCTCGGGGCAAATACAAAGTCAACAAAATATGAGCATGTTTTGCCAAAGCTTGCCGAGCTGGAGGATGACGGTGAAATTGAAGGACTTCTGATTCTGATTAACACGGTGGGCGGAGATGTGGAAGCGGGACTTGCGATTGCTGAAATGATCGCTTCTTTGAGCAAGCCGACTGTTTCTCTCGTGCTTGGCGGAAGTCATTCCATCGGTCTTCCGATTGCAGTCAGTACGAACTACTCGTTTATCGTTCCGACGGGAACCGCAGTCATTCATCCGGTCAGAACATCAGGTGTCGTACTCGGTGTCAAGCAGTCGTTTGATTATTTCAGGCAGATTCAGGATCGGATCGTAGGATTTATAACAAGCCATTGTGAGGTTTCCAGAGAACGTTTTTTAAAACTGATGATGGAAACAAGCTTGCTGACAAAGGATATGGGAACGATTCTTGTCGGTCCGCAGGCGGTCGAGGAAGGCATTATCAACGAGGTCGGCGGTATTCAAGAAGCCTTTGCAAAATTGCATGCAATGATCGATGAAATTGCCGATGAAAATAAGAAAAATGCGAAAAAAGAAATAAAAAGAAAATAGTGGTTGCAAAATGAAATGAAATTTAATATAATAGCAAAGGTAGCCGTGAATGGCGGCGGGCTTCCGTGGCTCAGTTGGTAGAGCGACGCATTCGTAATGCGTAGGTCAGGGGTTCGAGTCCCCTCGGGAGCTTCAAATGAACAGGGTACGAAGTATTGAACAGTTTTGTTGGACTGTCCAGTATTTCGTACCTTTTTCTATGCCCGAGAGCCTGTGTTTATCAGCATTTACACATTTGATATAAAATCAAGCGCGAATATCGTATTTGGTAGAAAACCTTAAATTTGTAGCCGGAAAGTTAAAATCAATGACTTTCAAACATCATTGTCCAAGTATATAGTATTGGCTTCCTTTTCTTCATACAGCAGTTCAAACTTATATACAATAAGTGTATGGATAATATCATTGTGCTTTATGGAGATATTTGGTATAATGAATCAACGGTAGGTGCAATGTCTTTCCACGCAATTAAGAATGATAAGAGTCAACCGTGCAGGGATTTTATTTCTTAGTCAGGCGCCTGAAACCGGGTGGCTTAGCGGGCCAAAAGAAAAGTAATTATCTTTTTTCCATTTTAAACACAAATTTATCAAATTCCATCATAAAAGTTGATTTGTGGCAGTATTTTATTATTTAGGGAGAGAAATCATGAAAAAACGAGTCTTATTGCTATTAGTAATTATGGTGTGCTTGATACTTAATGCTTGCGATGGCGGTAAAAACAGTCTTAATCAAAAACAAGAAGAAAGTGGCGTGGACGCAGGGCAAATGGTATTAGTTACCGAGGAGAATTATCAACAGTTGTTCGCCTTGGCTCCGGAATATCAATATATTGGCATTGCATATTATAAGGCTCCGGAAGGTAGATTTGCTTCTGGTTCATTTACTGATGCGTATATACCTTATGGCGATAAAATATCATATCCGAATGACGGCTATGCTGTTGAGGCAGAAGCTCATGGTATGCGTGTATTTCATACAAATGTTAAAACTGATGGGAATGCCCAAGATGTAGTTGATCAGGCATATCAAAAGATGATTGATGATGGGATGAATGTATCTCAAGATCATTCAAGCGAGACGTACTATGACAAAGATCACGATATTGCAGCAAAACAGATCGCATTTTTTGAAGATAACGGAACTAACCCGAGAATCGCCGTTTTGTACGCTGACACCAGAGGCAATGGATATTATATATTTGCACAAATTACCTATTTGCCGGAACAATATGATGACACACATGATGCGCTTTTAGAAGAGTTACGTGATGTTTTCTCTATGAACTTGCCTGATATTCCGGCGTTATAAAATTTTTCAATATATATATATATATATATTAATTAGGGCGTATGCCGATCCTGGCGGCACACAATGTGCCCAAGGCTTACCCATCACCGAGGAATAGGCGGACTATCTGTGGAACAAATATTTGTAAAACAAGCCGAATATAGAAAAAGCAAGGGTGGAAGCCGAATCATAACGACCTCCACCCTTACTTTATGTGCTGGGGCTTTATTTACTTTGTCTTTCTCACGCCGTTTTCGTCGACCTTATATGGTATCTTTGGCGGTAAAGTGTCTGGGATAACGCCAAAAGGTGTTCTTTTTTACGCTGTTTTACCCACGCCTAGCTGAAAACATGCAATTTTATACCGCTCCTATTTTTAAACAGGGTTTGTAAACACCTCGAAGTTGGCCTCAAGTCACGAGGTTTAGGGCGGCTGACCCTAACAAGCAAATTTACTGTATTTATCTATAAAATTATATTGACAAGCGTGTCAATATAAACTATAATAATGACACGTGGTTCAAGTTTATTCTTTTGCTACGGAAAGGAGCTGCCTATGCCAAAAGTCAAAGAAGAATATTTTGAAGAAAAAAGAAACCTGATTGTGGACTCCGCCATGAGGGTTTGTCAAACGAAGCCTGCTTATGAGATTACCATGAGGGATGTTGTTAAGGAGTGTAATATCAGTCAAGGGGGAATATACTGCTACTTCTTGGATATTGACGAGATTTTTGCGGCGATACTCAATAGATGTCACAACGAAATAAAATTCGATGAAGATGCCATGAAGATTTTTGACAAGAAGGAAAACCCTGAAATCATCATTGAAACTGCTTTTGCTCTTTGGGGCCAGATGACGGATAAAATAATAAAGCTCTATGGCAACCTGATTTATCAACTGAACGCAATCTACCTGAATGATCCTGTAAGGGGAAGAAAAGTGCAAAAGTTGGTAAAGGTTGGAAGCGATTACGATAAGTATATGGACAAATTGCTTATATTTATTGAAAACCATATCGAAAATAACGATTTTAATCCAGTAATGCAGAAGGAACACATCTTATTATTGATCAGCGTTGCCCTTCAAGGTATTACAAGGACTGTTACGTTTCCTCAGAACGCAAAAGCAGTACAGGATAGCTACGGCGTGACTGAAGAAGACACAACTGCGCAGGGCATGGCAGGTATTTTATCTCAGGCGGTTATCGCGATATTATAACGATAATTTATACATGTACAATGGGGAGACTTATGAAAGCATAACAGAAAACTCTGTCTCAAGATTAATTTGCCATAACTATGAAAAAGAGCTAAAAAGCTTCTCAAACATTATGGCATTAACTCGAAATATATATTCCGTTATAAAAATGTACGCAGAAGAACTTGATGAGTTTCCTGGTAATTCCAATTTGATAGTATTCACGAATTGCACATTGGAAATTGATACCATGCGCTTTCGCGCTAATTCACCTAAAGACTATGCAATACATGCATTAGCGATAAACTATGATAGCGATAAAAAAAAGATGCCTGTAATAAATCATTTCCTCAATACTGTTACTGGTGCAGATGATGTTTTATATTTAAGAATTCTACAGATGATTGGCTATTTGTTAAGTGGCGACAACAAAGGAAAATGTTTTTTTTACCTAATGGGTCAAAGGGATTGTGGAAAAAGTGTACTTTGTGCTCTTTTATCGTTATTTTATCCGACGAAAGGTGCAAACAAAATTAGTAGAGTAGCGTTGGGGAAATTGGCAGATAAATTTTCTCTTGGAAATATCATGCAAAGCACCATAAATATTTGCGATGATATCCCTTCCAGCCCATTAAGCCGGAATAGTATATCTACACTCAAAATGCTTACACTCTGGCTGATAGTGCGGTAGTCGGCAGACTGCTGGACATAAATGCGTTCGCTTAGGTAGGCGCAACAGCAAACGCAGCGTTTTTTAGCAAAGGATATTGTTATTTCAAAACCGCCGTTGGGGTGTTATCTTCTATCTGATGATGGAAATATACCTTTAATCAAAGTAAAACAGTTCTTCAAACTTTTTATCAAGGGCAATACACAAAACTAATGCCAGCTTCGCAGTTGGATTAAACTGTCCCGTTTCAATAGAACTAATGGTATTTCTCGAAACGCCGACTAACTCGGCAAGCTGTGACTGTGACAGTTTTTTTTCACTCCTTGCTTCTTTCAGGTTGTTGCGTAATATTAGCTCGTCATTTTTCATCTTTGTTTACCTCAATGTTGTAATGACTACGCTGCCCAAAGAGGCAATGCAAGCGATTGTACCAGCAATGACAGTGATAAGATAGGCTTTATTTTGCGTAAACTTATATTGTGGATAGGCTTCGGCTGCAAGAAATGCCCAAAACATAGCCAAAGGCGCATAGCTGGATTGACCATTAAAAAAGTCAAATATTACTATAAAGGCAAATACCAAACAAAATGCTCCTATTCCTATCTTTTGTCCATGATTTCTGGCGGCGATGAAGCCTTCGTCGTTTTTTTCTTTTCTACTCTTGGCTAAAATTTCTTCTTTTTTCATCATAGCTACCTCCTGATTTTTCTGACAAGTTTTATTGTCAAATCCATAATATCATTACCAAGTTTTGTTGTCAATAGTTTTTGCAAAGTTTTCTTGTCATTATTTTATATAAGCCTTTCCCATAACAAAGCAATATGATTTATTGAAGGGGGCGTTAGATGAAATATGGTGGTTACAAAGATATAAGGGAAACAACCTCGCCCACTATTTAATGCAATCCTTTGAGCCTTGAGAAGTGGATTATTTATTATCGAGAAATAAGTGTGCCAAAATTCAAAGTTTTTTTCGTGGAGAGAAAAAACTTTTGCTTTATTGTATTGTTGCTGTATAATGGGAATGAAAAGAGGTGGTAGTCATGATTGAACGCAGAGAGTACTTAGACCAGCTAATTGCAAGCCGAGAAAAGAACATAATCAAAGTAGTGACCGGGGTACGCCGATGCGGAAAATCCACGCTGTTTCAGCTATATATCGATTTCCTTAAATCTACAGGAGTTACTGACGACCAAATCATATCAGTTAACCTGGAAGATATTGATTATGAACACCTGTTAAATTATAAGGCTTTGTATGGATACGTTAAGGAACGACTGCAAAAAGACAAAGATACCTATGTCTTTCTTGATGAAGTACAAACTTGCAAAGACTATGAAAAAGCTGTGGATAGCCTCTATATCAAGCCGAATGTGGATGTATATATTACCGGCTCCAATGCTTATATGCTTTCGGGAGAACTTGCTACGCTAATTTCAGGTCGCTATATAACTATTGAAATGCTCCCGTTATCATTTAAGGAGTATTGCGGCGCTCAGGTTGGAAACGGAAAAAGCTTGAGAGAAAACTTTAGTGATTATCTGCGTTTTGGGTCGTTCCCTTATATAGCACAGCTTGAGCGCAATGATGCCGCAGTTACACCTATCATTGATGGAATTTACAATACGATCCTCATAAAAGATGTTGCAAAAAGAGAAGGTATCACGGATATCCCATTACTGGAGAGCATCGTTAGATTCGTTGCCAGAAGCATAGGAAGTCCTATATCAACAAAGAAAATAAGCGATACCATCAATTCTTCGGGGAGAAGGATTTCAGTAAATACAGTAGATAATTATTTAAGAGTGCTTACAGATAGTTACATCCTCTATAAGGCTGACCGTTACGACATTAAAGGTCGGCAGCTTCTTAAAACGCTGGGAAAATACTACATTGTTGATACGGGCATACGAAATATGCTTTTATCAAGTGCCGAGTTGGATATCGGACATCTAATAGAAAATGTTGTTTATTTAGAATTACAACGCAGAGGGTATAAGGTTAATATCGGAAAGATGCAGGAAAGCGAGATTGACTTTGTTGCATCTGATATGGGCGGGCGCACCTACTATCAGGTATCTGCTTCAGTTTTAGACGCCGAAACTTTGGCTCGGGAGCTTGCACCGCTCCAAAAAGTACCGGACAACCATCCCAAACTGCTTTTGACCCTTGATGAAATCGGGTCAGGCGCAAATTATGAAGGTATAAGGCAAATGAATCTGCTGCATTGGCTGTTGGGCGAACGGGAATTTAACAGGGAGGACGCCGTATGGATCTCAAAACAATGAAAATTAATGACGCTGAAATAGCGGTTATAAACAGCAATCAGGTTTGTATTTCAGATGGGCAAACAGCACTGGATTTTATGATGTCTGTGAATTATGAAACCGGATGTCGTTCCATTGTGATAAACAAAGCCGCTATCACTGAAGATTTCTTCGTTTTAAGCACACGGCTTGCCGGTGAAATTTTGCAAAAATTCATCAATTACCAGTTCAAACTAGCAATTGTCGGCGATTTTTCAGGATATACGAGTAAGCCGCTGAAAGACTTTATATTTGAAAGCAACAACGGAAGAGATATTTTCTTTGTATCTTCCGAAAACGAAGCGATCGAGAAGTTGAGCAAAGTATGATATCCGATTTGCTCATCAGTTTGACGGGGGCAGCATTCTCATCCAAAAGCAAAATCTTTTCTTATACAGTGAGGTATGTTATTATTGATGCAAGGTGTGTCACGCGAACAAGCAGACTTCGGTATTTAATAGCGGCCCTGCAATTTCTTTTCAAACATTTGCAGCAGTGCGTATAGCAGCATAGAAATGACACATAAAATAAAAATACTCATGATGACCATGTCAAGTTTAAACACCTGACTGCCATAAATGATTAGGTAGCCGAGCCCCGAACGGGCGGCAAGAAATTCCCCGATGATAACACCGACAAGAGACAGACCGATATTCACCTTTGCGGAGCTTAAAAGCGTTGGCAGGCTGCTTGGCAGAACTACCTTTATAAAGGCATCTGTTTTTGTCCCGCCGAGTGTTTTAATCAGTTTGATTTTTTCGGGATCGGCGGAAGTAAAACCTGTATAAATCATAATGACTGATCCGAAGATGGAAACGGAAATTCCAGCGACGATAATCGTCTTGATCCCGGTTCCGAGCCAAACAATAAATAGGGGCGCGAGTGCCGACTTCGGCAGCGAATTTAGGGCAATCAGGTATGGCTCGCAGATATCGGACAAATAATTGCTGCCCCATAGCAGGGTGGAAAACAAAATACTGATTCCAATGACAAGGGAAAAGCTGAGAATTGTCTCTAAAAGTGTGGTAGCAATATGGGAAAACAAAGAGCCGTCTGATGCCATTTGATAAATACAGAAAGCAATTCTTGATGGGGAAGAAAAGAAAAAGCCGTCAATCTGATGCGTATCGACGGCCAGTTCCCATGTGATCAAAAACAGAAATAGAATGCCAATCCGAATCAGCTTGATGAGGGAACATTTCTTTTTATGCTGTCTGATATAATTCAGTTGATTACTAGATGCGTGATTCATTCATTCAATTCCTTCCATAACAGATTAAAATAATCTTTAAATTCCGGCGCGTTGCGTACGAGCAGCGGGGAATGCTCTTTAAGAGAAAAATTCAGCGTGACAATATTTTTTACATGTGCGGGTCTGCTGGATAAAATGATAATGCGTTCTGAAAGGCTGATTGCCTCCGATAAGTCATGTGTGACCATAACCGCTGTCTTTCCTTCGGATTTGATAATGCTGTATATATCGTCGGAAACATTTAGCCTTGTTTGGTAATCAAGTGCGGAAAACGGTTCATCCAGAAGCAGAATTTCGGGTCTGATGGCGAGTGTCCGTATCAGTGCCGCTCGCTGACGCATTCCGCCGGACAATTCGTGCGGATATTTATCCTTAAATTTAGAAAGCTCGTATTTTAAGAGCATATCATCAAGTAATTGCAGATTTTCTTCCGTAAGCTGATGATTAATTTCCAGACCAAGCGTCAGATTTCTAAAGACAGTTCGCCATGGAAAGAGATGATCCTTTTGGAGCATATAACCGATGCGCGGCTGAAAGGCTTTGCCATTTTCATCATAAAAGATCATCTGCCCCTCCTCGGCCTTCAAAAGTCCCGCCATAAACGAAAGCAGTGTAGATTTTCCACAACCGCTTGGACCGATTATCGAAAGAAATTCGCCCTTGCTGACTTGAAAGCTAATATGATCGAGTGCAGCCGTTT
This sequence comes from uncultured Lachnospiraceae bacterium, assembly GCA_964566545.1. Classification (GTDB taxonomy): domain Bacteria; phylum Bacillota; class Clostridia; order Lachnospirales; family Lachnospiraceae; genus JAEYFP01. The sequence continues at coordinate 33,435 of CAZMIX010000004.1, forward strand.
CTCCGGCCAGGCTGTGGTAGGAAAGGCAAATATCTTTTAACTCCAAAAATTTGGACATAAAACTCCTCCAAGTGGTAAAATATTCATAAAATGCTGATTTTCATTACACTTTATTGTATGCTGTCGTTGAAATTAATGTGAAGATGTGCTAAAATCAAGTTTAGTTTGTTGGTTATTTTACTCGGAGGAAAAGCGGAATGGCACAGCTATGGGGAGGAAGATTTACAAAAGAGACGGATGCACTTGTCTATCAGTTTAATGCATCGCTTTCTTTTGATAAACGATTATATAGGCAGGATATTGAGGGCAGCATTGCCCATGTTACGATGCTCGCAAAGCAAGGGATTCTGACAGATCAAGAAAAGAACGAAATTATCTCAGGGCTTACCGGTATTCGTGAAGACATAGAAAATGGAACACTTGCAATCACGGATGAATATGAGGATATTCACAGTTTTGTGGAGTCGAATTTGATCGGACGGATCGGGGATGCAGGCAAGAAACTACATACCGGCAGGAGCAGAAACGATCAGGTTGCTTTGGATATGAAACTGTATACAAGGCTGGAGGTGCTTAAGACAGAAGCGCTTTTAAAGGATCTGATGGAGACGCTGCTTTCCATGATGGAGGCGCATCTGGATACTTACATGCCGGGTTTTACACATTTGCAAAAGGCACAGCCGATTACGCTGGCCCATCATCTTGGCACTTATTTTGAGATGTTCAAACGAGATGCTTTGCGGATGCAGGATATTTATAAGCGTATGAATTATTGTCCGCTCGGTGCCGGTGCGCTGGCAGGAACGACTTATCCGCTTGACAGGAATTATACGGCATCGCTGTTAGGCTTTGCAGGCTCTACGCTCAACAGTATGGATTCCGTTGCGGATCGCGATTATCTGATTGAATTTTTGGCGGCGGCTTCCACAATCATGATGCATTTAAGCCGCTTCAGTGAAGAAATTATCATTTGGAACAGCGATGAATACCGCTTTGTGGAGATTGATGATACCTATTCTACCGGAAGCAGTATCATGCCACAGAAAAAGAATCCGGATATCGCAGAGCTTGTCAGAGGCAAGACAGGCAGAGTATATGGGGCGCTGATGGCGCTTCTGACGACAATGAAAGGGCTTCCCCTCGCATATAATAAGGATATGCAGGAGGATAAGGAGCTGACGTTTGACGCCATGGATACGGTAAAGGGATGTCTATTACTGTTTACCGGAATGCTGGAGACGATGAAGTTTAATCGTGATATCATGGCAAAAAGTGCGGTGAACGGTTTTACCAATGCGACTGATGCGGCCGATTATCTTGTTGGAAAAGGTGTTCCGTTTCGGGATGCCCATGGCATTATTGGAAGGCTTGTATTGTACTGCATTGAAAAGAACACGTGCATCGATGCGCTGCCGCTCGAAGAATTACAGGCAATCAGTCCTGTGTTTGCGTCAGATGTCTATGGGGCGGTCAGTTTAAAGACATGCGTTGAAAAGCGCCTGACGACCGGTGCGCCGGGACAGGCGGCAATGCGTGAGATAATACGGATTAATCGTGAATTCCTTGAAGAGCAGAAAGAATTAATATAAAACAGAAAAGAGGAGAGCAGTATGGATGAGAAATTAAAAGTCGGTATTTTAGGCGGAACAGGAATGGTCGGACAGCGGTTTATTTCGCTGCTTGAAAACCATCCATGGTTTGAGGTCGTGGTAATCGCTGCAAGTGAAAGAAGTGCGGGAAGGACTTATGAGGATGCGGTCGGCGGCCGCTGGAAAATGACAACGCCAATGCCTGAAGCTGTCAAGAAACTAATTGTCATGAATGTCAATGAAGTTGAAAAGGTTGCGGCAGAAGTGGATTTTGTGTTTAGCGCCGTGGATATGACAAAGGAAGAGATCAAGGCGATTGAGGAGGAATATGCAAAAACTGAGACTCCGGTTGTTTCTAACAACAGCGCGCACAGATGGACGCCGGATGTGCCGATGATTATCCCTGAGGTGAACCCTGAGCATGCAAAGGTCATCGAATTCCAGAAGAAGAGACTTGGCACAACACGAGGCTTTATCGCGGTAAAGCCAAACTGTTCCATTCAAAGCTACGCGCCTGTTTTGGCTGCATGGAAGGAATATGAGCCGACTGAAGTAGTTGCGACAACCTATCAGGCAATTTCCGGAGCAGGGAAGACCTTCAAGGATTGGCCGGAGATGGTTGAAAATATTATCCCTTATATCGGCGGGGAAGAGGAAAAGAGTGAGCAGGAGCCGCTTAGAATTTTTGGCAAAATAGAAGACGGACAGATCGTAAAAGCGTCATCGCCGTTCATTACGACACAGTGTATCCGCGTGCCGGTACTAAACGGTCACACGGCTGCCGTATTCGTCAAGTTTGCAAAGAAACCGTCAAAAGAAGATCTGGTGGAAAAGCTGGTAAACTTTAAGGGCATTCCGCAGGAACTAAGCCTTCCGAGTGCGCCGAAGCAGTTTATCAGATATATGGAAGAGGATAACCGTCCTCAGGTAACACAGGATGTCGATTATGAAAATGGTATGGGGGTTTCTATCGGCAGGTTAAGAGAGGACACTTTATTTGATTATAAATTTGTAGGTCTTTCCCACAATACCGTAAGAGGTGCCGCAGGCGGCGCTGTTCTTTGTGCGGAGCTGTTAAAGGCGCAGGGGTATATTTCAAGCAAAGCCTGAGACATAAATTTGGAGGGGGTTTTTCTCCCTCTAAATTTATGTGAAATACATAATTTTCACGTATAAATAGTTATAATTTACTGTAACAGGGGATAAAAAATGGATGATTTGAAGTACCAGGTTGATTTATTGACGGCTTTGAATGACAAACTATTAAACAGCGAAAGAATTTACCGGCTTATTTCAGAATTTTCGGGTAATGTTTTTCTGTATGTCGATTACAGGAAAGAAGAAAGTGTGGAATTCGTTGGTCCATGGGATGAACTGGTCGGGGAAAAGCTTTCAAACCATCCGTTTGACGGACGATATATGATGAGTCTGATTAACGATGAGGATCAGGAGCAATATCAGGAAGTCATTCTGAAAATGGAAAATCGCAAAGAAGTTAGCGCCAAGATGGAATTTCGCACCAAAACAAAAAAATATTGGCTTGAGTGCGAAGCACGCGTTCATTATGACGATGCAGGCAAACCCATTGATAAGATTATTTCCTTCACCGATATTACCAAGTTGAAAGCGAGGAATGAGGAGCTTATTTATCTCGCTTATTACGATTCCCTGACCGGCTTATATAATCGTAATTATTTTGTGAAAAGCCTTCGAGATATGTGTGAGCGGGCGGAAAGCAATCAAGCAAGTATTGAGCTGTTGTTTTTGGATATTGACGATTTCAAAAAGATGAATGACAGCCTCGGACTTTTATTCGGGGATGAGCTTGTTCAGGATTTTGCCGCTTTTATTAAAGATTTCCAAAATGAACATATAATAGCGGGAAGGTTTGGGAGCGACGTATTTTGTGTGGCAATTTATAATCCCTATGGACAGCGCAGTGCTGATTATATTTACAGGTCAATCCGCGAGCGGCTGCGTTATCCGTTTATTCTGACAAATAAAGCGGAGATTGTTTTCAGCGTCAGTGCCGGTGTGGCAGAATATCCGGACGCAGGCAAAACCGCACTCGAACTAATCAAAAATGCGGAAATTGTTTTATTTAAAGCAAAAGAGAAGGGTAAGAACAATATTCAGTATTTTGAACAGGATATTTTGCAGGATTTTATAAAAATAGTTTCTTTAGAGCAGCGGCTGAAGGATGCAATCGAAAATGAAGATTTTATTATTTATTTTCAGCCTCAGTTTTCCGCGAAAACAGGGCGGCTGCGGGGTGCAGAAGCGTTGCTGCGATGGCCGGACAAAAATGGCGGCTTTATTACAGGCCCCGCTGAGTTCATTCCGATTGCGGAAAAAAATGGCTCGATTATTCCGATCGGAAACTGGGTATTAAAAGAAGTGATTCGTGTTATGAATGTATGGAAGTCAAAATACCATTACCCGATCATTATTTCAGTGAATATTTCTGCAATCCAATTAGAAAAAGAAAATTTTGTTGATGATGTCCAGCATCTTTTGGCAATCAACGAAATCAATCCGGAGTGGCTGGAGTTGGAAATTACAGAGAGCGTTTTTATTAATGATTTCGATGAAGCGATCAGCAAAATCAAATCGTTAAGAGCACTTGGTATTAAAATATCACTGGATGATTTTGGAACGGGCTTTTCTTCGCTTTCTTATTTAAAGGTTTTACCGATTGACACCCTGAAAATTGATAAATCGTTTATTGACACGGCAATTAAAGATCCTTCGACAAACATCATTACGGAGTCTGTTGTCAGCATGGTAAGAAGGCTCGGTTTTGAAACGATTGCGGAGGGTGTGGAGACGGAGGATCAGTTTGAATATCTGAAAAGAATCCAATGTGAAAGCGTACAGGGGTATTTATTCGGACGACCGATGCCAAAAACTGATTTTGAAAAGTTGATCGTCAAGCAGCTGATGTAATCGATTAAAGGGGAACCCATGATTTCCGGAAGAAAGCTTGAATTACAAACTCTTGAGAATTATTATGCCCGAAAAGAAAACGGGATCATTGTGCTGTATGGTCAGAAAAATACCGGCAAACTGGCATTATTAAAACAATTCTGCAGGAATAAGGATTTTTTCTATTATCTTGCCAGATCATGCTCGGAAAAAGAGCAGCGTCTTCTGTTTGAATCGGAATTAAAAGAAGAACTACCGCGAAATGCAGCCCCGAAGGAAAGCTATGCTGGTTTTCTGAATGCACTTTTGTCTGCGGGGACGGAAAAGAAGGTTATCATTATCGATGAGTTTCAGCAGATTGTAAAGCACAGCTCGTCCTTTATGAAGGAACTTGTAAGAATCGTTCATGAAAAAGGAACTGTCCGTCCTGTCTTATTTCTTTTGTGTTCTTCCTCTGTCTATTGGGTGGAAAATTCCATGGTTGGAAGTCTTAAGGAAACCGCCTACGAAATTGCTGGACTGCTAAAAATAAAAGGATTAAAATTATCGGAGCTTACAAAAAACAATGGGGATTATCCCTTACGCAGCCGTGTGGAGACCTATGCGGTGCTCGGGGGACAGCCTGGGTTATGGGAATATTGGGACAATACAAAAACCGTGGCCGAAAACATATGCGGCGGTCCATTAAAAAGAGGTTCTTATTTACACGAAGAGGGCATGCATTTGCTGCCTGAGGATTTGCGGGAACCCGCGGTGTATAATACAATTTTGCTGGCACTTGCTTCCGGCAAACGGAAATTAAACGAATTGCATGTACATACCGGTTTTGATCGAGCAAAAATCAGTGTTTATTTAAAAAATCTCATAGAACATTCTCTTGTGGAAAAGGTTATGTCGGTGGATACCGAGGGAAGGGATTATTCCCAAAAAGGAATTTATCGTATTTGTGATCACTTTGTTCATTTTTGGTATCGGTATGTATTCGCCCGGCTCTCCAGACTGCAGGTGATGAGTCCTGAAAGGTTTTATCGCAAATATATTGAGCCTTCCTTTCGGGCCTATACGGCAGAATATTTTGTGAAGGTCTGTGCGGAGTATTTATGTATGATGAATCAGGCAGGGCGGTTGGCTTTTAAATTTACGCAAATCGGAATTTGGGTTGGCAAATCCGGCACGATTGACATTGTTGCGCGAAATGAGGAGGGACGGACGTTGCTCGGCTATTGTGTTTGGGAGCGGGATCGTTTAATCTTTGCGGATTATGAGCGACTGCTTTCCTATGCAAAGCAGGCAAGGCTGCAAGCGGAGGCCTGTTATTTATTTTCGTCCGGCGGCTTTGATGAAATGCTGACAATGGACGCGAAGATAAAAAAGACGGTTCACTTGATCGATGCCGCCCAATTATAGCTGCTTTACATTGACAATAGTAATAAAAAATGTTAGATTTAAAAATATTTCACAATAGAAAATTAAATAAGCGGAGGAATGATTATGAAGAAATTAGTAGCACTTTTTTTAAGTATGATGTGTATGTTTGCATTGACGGCATGCGGGAAGGCAGACGCTTCGGGTACGCTTGTCATGGCAACGGAAGCAACATTTCAGCCATATGAGTATTATGAAGGGGATAAAATCGTAGGAATCGATGCGGAAATTGCACAGGCGATCGCCGATGATCTGGGCATGGAGCTTCAGATCGAGGATATGGCCTTTGATTCCATTATCGCCGCCGTACAATCCGGCAAGGCTGATATTGGTGTCGCAGGCTTGACGGTTACGGAAGATCGGCTCGTTAATGTTAATTTTTCAGATCCTTATACACAGTCTGCGCAGGTCATCATTGTAAATGAGGGAAGCGAAATTGCAGGCTCGTCTGATCTGACGGAAAAATCCATCGGCGTACAGCTTGGCACGACCGGCGACATTTATGCGGGCGATATTGAGGGTGCTGTAATTGAACGTTATAACAAGGGCTTTGAAGCCATCCAGGCACTCATGCAGAACAAGATCGACGCGGTCATCATCGACAGGGAGCCGGCAAAGGTGTTTGTCAGCCAGGGCGAGGGGCTTGTTCTTCTTGACGAGGCGTTTACCATCGAGGATTACGCGATTGCCGTCGCAAAGGACAACACGGAGCTGCTTGACAAGGTCAATGCTTCTCTTTTGAAGTTGCAGGAATCAGGAAAGCTTCAGGAAATTATTGATAAATACATCACTGCCGAATAAACAATAGAATGGGATGTCAGCCATGAGAAGTTTTGCAGATTCGTTTTACCAAAATTTTATAAAGGATAACCGTTTCGAATACATTCTCACGGGTCTTGGAAATACGTTGTTAGTGACGTCGCTCGCAGTGCTGATCGGCATTCTGCTGGGTTTTATCGTCGCGATTGTCCGTTCAACCTATGATAAGACCGGACGGATGCGGTTGCTGAATACCGTTTGCAATGTGTATCTAACCGTGATTCGCGGCACGCCGATCGTATTGCAGCTTTTGATCACCTACTTTGTTATTTTCGCCTCGGTCAATGTCAGTAAGATATTTGTCGCTGTCATTGCATTTGGCATTAATTCGGGGGCTTATGTGGCGGAAATTATCAGAAGCGGCATCATGTCGATTGACAACGGACAGTTTGAGGCCGGCAGAAGTTTGGGGTTCAGTTATTTCCAGACGATGGTTTACTTTATCCTTCCGCAGGCATTTAAAAATGTCCTGCCTGCGCTTGGAAACGAATTTGTCGTGCTATTAAAGGAAACATCCGTGGCCGGCTACATCGCGATGCAGGATCTGACAAAGGGCGCGGATATTATCAGAAGCCAAACCTATTCCGCATTTATGCCGCTGATGATGGCTGCGGCTATCTACCTGATACTGGTGATTATCTTTGATAAATTGATTAAAAATCTGGAGAGGAGGCTGAGGAACAGTGACCACTGAGTTATTTCACAAGCCTTTGATACAGGTTCGAAATCTGAAAAAGCATTTTCATGAAATTGTTGCGCTCTCTGATATTACGGTAGATTTTTACAAGGGAGATGTTGCATTTGTGGTAGGGCCATCCGGTTCCGGCAAAAGCACGTTTTTACGTTGCATAAACAGGTTGGAGGAGCCGACCGGCGGCCAGATTTTTTTTGAGGATGCGGATATCTGCAATCCGAAAAGTAATATTGATTTACAGCGGCAGAAGATGGGAATGGTTTTTCAGCAGTTTAATTTATTCCCCCATATGACCGTTATGAAAAACTTAACGATCGGTCCGATGAAGCTTCAGAAGAAATCAAAGGAACAGGCAGAAGAAACAGCGGTTGAGCTTTTAAAGCGCGTTGGCTTGCTCGAACGCGCACAAGCTTATCCGAGCCAGCTTTCCGGCGGTCAAAAGCAGAGAATTGCGATTGTGCGTTCGCTGTGCATGAATCCGGATGTCATGTTGTTTGACGAGCCGACCTCCGCGCTTGACCCTGAAATGGTCGGGGAAGTACTGCAGGTCATGCGTGAGCTTGCAAACGATAAAATGACGATGATTGTTGTCACTCACGAGATGGGCTTTGCCAGAGAAGTTGCAAACCGGGTGCTGTTTATGGCGGACGGTGAAATACTCGAGGAAAATTCCCCCGAAGAGTTTTTCGGACATCCGCAGAATGAACGATTGAAAAGTTTTCTCGGGAAGATACTGTAGACAGCTCCTTAAATAAAAATAGCCGGTTATTTGAAATTTATTTCGGGATGACCGGCTTAAGTTAATAAAAGAACAGGATAGGCTATGGGAAAAACAGTTTTTATCGCGGAAAAGCCGAGCGTTGCAAGGGAATTTGCAAATGCCTTAAAAATCAACACGAAGAAATATGATGGTTATCTGGAATCGGAGAATACGATCGTGACATGGTGCGTCGGGCATCTTGTGACGATGAGTTATCCGGATGCCTATGACAGCAAATATAAAAAATGGAGCTTTACGACGCTTCCTTTTTTGCCGGACACCTATTTATATGAGGTTATTCCATCTGCGGCAAAGCAGTTTCAGATCGTGAGCCGCCTTTTGAACCGTGCGGACGTCGATACCATTTATGTGTGTACGGACTCCGGACGTGAGGGAGAGTATATTTACCGTCTTGTAGAACAGCAGGCTCATGTTGCAGGGAAGAGCCGCAAGCGCGTTTGGATTGATTCCCAGACGGAGGAGGAAATCCGCCGTGGGATCAGGGAAGCAAAGGATTTATCTTCCTATGACAACCTTTCTAAGGCTGCTTACCTACGTGCCAAGGAAGACTATTTGATGGGCATCAATTTTTCCCGTGCACTCACATTAAAATACGGGGATGCGGTATCCAATTTCCTAAATATGAAATATGCCGTAATTTCAGTAGGACGGGTTATGACGTGTGTGCTCGGAATGGTAGTCAAGAGAGAGCGAGAAATCAGGGAATTTATAAAGACACCGTTTTTCCGGATTTTGGCATCTATGAATCTAAATGATGAGAGCGGCGATTTTAACGCGGAATGGAGAGCGGTTGAAGGCTCCCGTTACTTTGGCTCAGAGCTTCTTTATAAGGAAAACGGATTCAAAAAAAGAGAGGATGCGCAGACATTTGCAAAGGAGCTATTGGAAGCTTCCAACGGGAGTGCGATCCTTGAAAAGCTGGAAAAGAAAAAAGAAACAAAAAATGCACCGTTGCTATATAACCTTGCGGAATTGCAAAATGACTGCTCCAAATATTTTAAAATCAGTCCGGATGAGACGCTGCGCATCATTCAGGAGCTTTATGAACGAAAGCTTGTGACCTATCCGCGAACGGATGCCCGCGTGCTTTCCACGGCGGTGGCAAAGGAAATTGATAAAAATATCAATGGCTTGAAGCACTACGAAAAAACTGCCGCATTTGCAGAAGAAATATTGCAGGGAACCGCTTACCGGATGATTTCAAAAACCCGTTATGTCAATGACAAGCAGATTACGGATCATTATGCGATTATTCCGACCGGTCAGGGCATGGATTCCTTAAGAGGCCTTCCCATTCTTTCTGAACAGGTCTATGAAATTATTGTCAGACGTTTTTTAAGTATTTTTTATCCGCCGGCCATATATCAGAAAATGGGGATTACGGCAAGGATTGAACAGGAAAGCTTTTTCGCAAACTTCAAGGTACTTGTTGAAGAAGGCTATTTAAAGATAAGCCGGTTTTCATTTGCAAAAAATAAGCAGGAAAGCATAAGCACGCCGGAGTCTGCGGCAGAGGAAACTGCTGGGGAGGAAAAGGATAAGGGCAGCGAGGAAGAGGAAGTAAAGTGTGATGAGGAATTTTTAAAAAAGCTGGGCGGGCTGAAAAAAGGAGATTCTTTTACCGTGAGCGGAGTAGAGTTGAAGGAGGGGGAGACTTCTCCACCGAAGCGCTATACCTCCGGTTCTATGATCCTCGCAATGGAAAATGCAGGACAGCTTATTGAGGACGAGGAACTGCGCGCACAAATCAAAGGCAGCGGTATTGGGACATCCGCTACAAGGGCTGAAATACTAAAGAAGCTTGTTGCTAACCAATATCTGATGTTAAATAAAAAAACCCAGATTATCACCTCGGCTTTGCTCGGGGAAATGATTTATGATGTCGTAGATTCGGCGATTCGTCCGCTTTTGGATCCGAAGTTGACCGCGAGTTGGGAAAAGGGACTCACACAGGTTTCTGAGGGAGAAATTACTTCGGAGGTCTACATGAAAAAGCTCAACGACTATGTGGCGCGACGTACAAATTCGGTGCGAGAGCTGAACAATCAGGCCTCTCTGCGCAAAATGTTTGCAAAAGCTGCTCAGAACTACAAAGCCGCAACCCCATCGGGGCAAACGAAAGCCGGCACAAAAAAATCAAGCGGCTCGAAATAATAATTTATAATAACGAAATCTGCAAAATAGAATGAAGGGGAAAAACGATGGAACAGTTTAAAATCAGCAATATGTATGACTTACAAGAATCGATCGCTGGAGAATTCCTTGCGCAGTTTACGTATCCGTGGGAGGCTCTTTCTAAAATCAGTGCCTTTATTGTAGAGCTTGGAAGCAAACTTAGCGGGGAGGAATACGAAAAGCGCGGAGAAAACGTCTGGATTGCTAAAAGTGCAAGGATAGCCCCCAGCGCTTCCATTAACGGACCCGCCATTATCGGAAAGGAATCGGAGATTAGGCACTGCGCTTTTATCAGAGGGAACGCAATTGTCGGAGAAGGCGCTGTTGTCGGGAATTCAACGGAGCTTAAGAATGTCATCTTGTTTAATAAGGTACAGGTGCCGCACTATAACTATGTCGGCGATTCTATCCTTGGATTTAAGGCACATATGGGTGCAGGTTCCATTACCTCCAATGTGAAATCGGACAAGACACTCGTTGTTGTAAAAAACGGAGAAGAACAAATTGAGACAGGGCTGAAAAAGTTTGGCGCAATGCTCGGGGATCAGGTAGAAGTTGGCTGCAATTCTGTGTTGAATCCAGGAACGGTTATCGGCAGGAGCACTCACATCTATCCATGTTCGCTTGTAAGAGGATGTATCGCCGAACACTCTATTTATAAAAAGGCAGGAGAAGTGGTAGTGAAACAATAGGTCGGATTTTATTAAATTACAAGGAGAACAATGAATTATGGGAATGCTAAAGGTGGATGGCATTGTGGGTGAAATTGAAACGATAGTTGAAAACACGCTTGTAGGAATCGGCGTATTTGAAGTGCAGGGCGATAAGCTTACGCCTGTTTTCCTGAACAATGGGTTCTATCGGATGCTTGGCTATACAAAAGAGGAATGCTCCCTATTTTTAAAGGACATCGAGTCCAACATTATTCGTGAGGATTTGGAAGTATTTCACCAGGGGATTACCGATGTGCTCAAGGATGACGGATGGTCAGAGATTGAATTTAAAACGGTCACTAAAGAGGGCAACGTTCGCTGGCTGCAGGTGCGGGGGAATTTACTTTCCAGAAGCAGAACAAGCAGCCTGATCACAGCGGTTATTTTAGATGCAACCGAGCGAAAAAACATAGAAATTGAGCTTGCCGAGCAGGCAGAGAGACTTCACCTTTTATCGGAAGCAGAAGGGGAGATGATATTTGACTATAACGCAAAAACGGACGTGTTTGTCATTAAACCTGCTAAAAGTATTGGTGGAAACGATATTATGATTACGGATTATGTGCAAAAAGATCTGTATGATCATATTTATGAAGAAGATCGCGAAATGTACCGCGAAATGTTTGCCAGCATCCTGAAAAAACCGCAACGGGATGCAATCGATATACGCGCTTCCTTTTTTGACAGGGGTGTCAGATGGTATCGGGTAAACTTTGCCAGCATTCTTGGTACGGAAGGCTACGTGACGCGTTCCGTCGGGCGGATTATTGATATTCACGAAAAGAAATTAAAGGAGCTGGAGATCGAAGCAAGAGCGGAACGTGATCCGCTTACCGGATTGTACAATAAAGGTACGACAAAAGAAATGATTGAAGCTGCTTTACAGGATTCTGACGGAAAAAATAAGATTAACGCATTGTTGATGTTAGATTTAGATAATTTCAAGGCAATTAACGATAATCTGGGTCATGCGACAGGCGACGAGGTTCTTGTTGAGGCGGCTGCAAACATCCGTTCAAATTTTAAGGGGCGGGACATTATTGGGCGCATCGGCGGCGATGAGTTTATTGTCTTTATGCGCGATGTCAGCGAAATAAAAAATGCGCAGATGCTTGGCTACAAGCTCAACCGGCTTTTGACGATGAGCTATCCGAGAGATACCGGCGCCATTACGGTAACGGCCAGCATGGGAATTGCTTTTTCCGGAACACATGGGAATAGCTTTCAGGAGCTATATGAAAATGCGGATAAGGCGCTCTATGTCACGAAAAAACAAGGAAAAAATGGGTGCACGACTTATGATCCAAATAATTAGGAAATAGTATAAAAAAAAGTGCAAAAAAACGACTAGATTTTTCTGTCGCTTTATGAGAGAATATGTAGTGGTTATGATGTATATTGGTGATCAATATAAATATATCTTATTTTGAAAGGAGTTTTCACATGATTTATTCTAAAGAAGTTGAAGAAATGTGTCCGGTTGCACAAGGCGTGAACCATGGCTGCGCACCTATTCCGGAAGAAGCAAAGTGGGTAAAGGCGAAGGAAGTAAAGGATATTTCCGGATTTACACACGGCGTTGGCTGGTGTGCACCGCAGCAGGGAGCCTGCAAGCTGTCACTGAACATTAAAGAGGGGATTATTCAGGAAGCCCTGATAGAGACAATCGGATGCTCCGGTATGACTCATTCCGCTGCGATGGCAGCTGAAATTCTTCCCGGCAGAACGGTTCTGGAAGCGCTTAATACGGATCTTGTATGCGACGCGATCAATACCGCAATGAGAGAATTGTTCTTACAGATCGTTTACGGACGTTCCCAGTCCGCGTTTTCAGAGGATGGACTTGCTATTGGCGCCGGTCTTGAGGATTTAGGCAAAGGACTTCGTTCTCAGGTCGGCACGATGTACGGCACGCTTGCAAAGGGACCTCGTTATTTGGAAATGGCAGAGGGCTATGTGACGGGTATTGCTTTGGACGCCGAGGATCAGATCATCGGCTACAAGTTCGTAAGCCTTGGTAAGATGACGGATTTCATCAAGAAGGGCGACGACCCGAATACGGCATATGAGAAATCATGCGGCCAGTACGGACGCGTGGCTGATGCCGTTAAGATCATCGACCCCAGAACAGATAAAGAAGTAAAATAAGAGAAGAGGAGGACAACTATAATGGCTTTATTTGAATCATATGAAAGAAGAATTGACAAAATTAATTCCGTATTAAATAGTAATGGAATCGCTTCTCTTGAAGAAGCCGAAAAAATTACAAAGGATGCCGGCTTAAACGTATATGATATGGTGAAGGGCATTCAGCCGATTTGTTTCGAAAACGCATGTTGGGCTTACATAGTCGGCGCAGCGATCGCGATCAAGAAGAACTGCAGAAGAGCGGCGGACGCTGCAGCAGCGATCGGGGAGGGACTTCAGTCCTTCTGTATCCCAGGTTCCGTTGCGGATACCCGTCAGGTAGGTCTTGGACACGGCAATCTGGGCAAAATGCTTCTTGAAGAAGAAACAGAATGCTTCGCATTCCTTGCCGGACATGAGTCCTTTGCAGCAGCAGAGGGCGCGATCGGTATTGCTGAAAAGGCAAATAAGGTTCGCCAGAAGCCGCTTCGCGTCATCTTAAACGGTCTTGGCAAGGATGCCGCACAGGTTATTTCAAGAATCAACGGCTTTACATTCGTAGAGACAGAATATGATCCATATACGAACACGGTAAAGGAAGTATACAGAAAGTCCTATTCCGAAGGACTTCGCGCAAAGGTAAACTGCTATGGCGCAAACGATGTATGTGAGGGCGTTGGCATCATGCACAAGGAAGGCGTAGACGTTTCCATCACAGGGAACTCTACCAACCCTACAAGATTCCAGCATCCGGTAGCTGGTACCTACAAAAAGGAATGTAACGAACAAGGCAAGAAGTATTTCTCCGTAGCATCAGGCGGCGGTACCGGACGTACCCTTCACCCGGATAACATGGCTGCGGGTCCTGCTTCCTACGGTATGACGGATACGATGGGACGCATGCACTCAGACGCACAGTTCGCAGGTTCCTCTTCCGTACCGGCTCACGTAGAAATGATGGGTCTCATCGGCGCAGGCAACAACCCGATGGTCGGGATGACCGTAGCCGTAGCCGTTTCGATTGAAATGGCTTCAAAAGAGGGCAAGTTCTAATAGAATTGCATAGAAATAAGGGATACGCTTTCAACCGGCGTATCCCTTAATTTTGTTCTGCAGCTTTCTTTATTTTCTTATGTAGCCATAAATTCTTTTATAATATCCCCGACATGTTCTAATTTTGTGGCTTTATATGCATTTTCCCCGCAAAATAGAAGAGCGTGATCCACATCTCCTTTGGCCGCATTGATTAATGCACTTGTAATACAATAAGGAATATCTCTTGCATTGCAGTGGGATAAGCATTGATAGCACTTAGTAACAGGAACCGGATCATTTAAAGTCTTTTCAATAAATGAATTCCAAATTGCTCTTCCTGGCATTCCTACGGGACTTTTTACAATCCTGATATCTTCTTTTTCAGCATTTATATAAGCCATCTTATATTTGATATCGGCATCGCATTCATAAGTGGTGACAAATCTGGTGGCTACCTGTACTCCATCGGCACCAAGCTTTAAATAATGCTCCATATCCTCTTTATTATAAATCCCTCCGCCTACCACTACAGGAATGTTCTTATCGTATTTTTCTCCCAAGTTCTTTACAAAAGCAATAATTTCGGTGATTTCTTTATCAAAGTCAAGTTCCTCGATCCGCTCTAAATCCTCTGCGGAAAAGCCGAGGTGTCCGCCCGCTTTCGGACCTTCAATTACAACCATGTCAGGAATTTTTCCGTATTTTTTTTCCCACATTCGGCAAATGACATTGGCTGCTTTTAAAGAAGAAACAATGGGCGCAATTTTTGTTTTTGAGTTTTCTACCAAGGAAGGCAAAGCGATTGGAAGACCTGCCCCGGAAACAATTAGATCCACACCGGCATTTACCGCAGCGCGGACATAGTCTTCATAATTTCTGGTTGCAACCATAATATTAACCCCAATGATTCCTCCGTTTGCAAGGGTTCTTGCCTTTTCTATTTGCTCCCCGATCACTCTTAAGTTAGTTTTGATAGGCGCCTTTTCAAATTCTTCGTCTAAGTAGCCTATTTGAGCCGTGGAGATAATGCCGATTCCCCCGGCAGCTGCAACAGCTCCGGCAAGGCCGGATAAACTGATGCCTACACCCATGCCTCCCTGAACAATAGGAACTCTGGCAATCAATTCACCGAGAATTACAGGTTTTTTTTCCATAGTTAGTTATTTTCCTTCCGTCTCTGTTAAGGTTCAAATTTTCATATGTTTTTTAAGGATACTTTCATATCGATAGTGTTATGCGCATATATTACTCTGACTTTTGATTTCTGTCAAGGTAAGTCAATGAAAAGAATAGAAGAAATAGTTTTGTCTTTGATACTTTGTTTCTGCATGATGCCGTCTGTTTTTTTTACAGGCTGCAAAACTAATGTGGCGCAGGAGCAAGCAGCGGCGCAAAGTGAAATTGTCACGTTGCTGCCAAAGGAACGGCCAAGACTTGAAGATGATTTTTATGCTTATGTGAATTTTGATACAATCCAGCAGGCCAAAATTCCGGCGGGCGAAAAGAGTTGGACGGTTGCTAATGAGATTGATAAGAGGATCGTGAATCAGCTTTCCTCAATGATGGAAGATGCAATCGCGAGTGAGGAAAGCTGTAAAGAGGGAACGCCTCAGCAGCGAATCGCGGCTCTATACCAATGCGCGATCGATATGGATGCAAGAAACGATGCCGGTCTTTCAGAAATACAACCGCTCATTAACTCGATTGAAAATGCAAATACGTTGGAAAGCTATCTGTCTGCAATCGGAGCGCTCGATCGAGAATATGGCTATTGCAGTCTGATTAATTTTTATATTGGCGCGGATAAAGTAAATTCCGACACGTATTGTCTATATTTGACCGGCGCAGACCTAGGACTCGGAAAGGAATATCTTGTTAATGAATCGCTCAGCAGCTATTGGATTCTTTATCAGGCCTATATTAAGCAGCTCTTTTTACTCTATGGAAATTCGGAAGAAGAAGCAGAATTGAAATCAAGAGAAATTTTTAGATTTCAGCAGGATCTTGCGTATTTTTCGTTGAATGTTGAAGAATCAGGAAATCCGGATGTCATCTATAATCCAAAAAATTTAAAGGAGTTTCAGGAACTGCTTTCAGGAATTGATGTGGAAGCAATGCTGAGGGCATTTGGATATTCTCCGGCAGACGGCGTGGAAAAATGGATTGTCACAGACGTGGAGCAGGTGAGAAAAATTAACACCTATTTGACCGAAAGGCATCTTTCCATATTAAAAGACTTTTCCGTATTTATTTTATTAAGAGATTTTGCGCCATATCTGTCGGAGGAATTTTATCGGGCGAACTTAAATTATATAAACGCATTTTATGGCATATGGGAAGAGAAAAGTGATGCACAGATTGCTTCCGAGTTCGTACAGGGCGTTTTAGGATTTGATTTTGGAAGGCTTTATACAGAAAAATATTTCCCTGATGAAAACAAAGAGGAAATAGAACAATTAGTACAGGAAATCATCGAAGTCTATCAGAGAAGAATTGATAAACAAGAATGGATGAGTCAGGAGACAAAGGAGAAAGCAAAGAGGAAGCTGGATACAATGAATGTAAAAATAGGATATCCGGATAAGTGGCCTAATTATATGGAACATGTGGTCGTAAGAACCTCAAAGGCGGGCGGCAGCCTTCTGACTAATGTGTTGGAGTTGAGCCGCATTAACAAACAACATGAATACAGCAGGTTGGGTAATGCGGTTGACAGAAGTGAATGGTTTCTCACGCCGCAAACCGTAAATGCTTATTATAACGCATCCATGAACGAGATCGTGTTCCCGGCTGCAATTTTACAGGCACCTTTTTACGATCAGACTGCGGATCGTTCGGCAAATCTCGGCGGAATCGGCATGGTGATCGGACATGAAATTACCCATGCATTTGATGCGGCCGGCTCCCTTTACGACGAAAATGGAAATTACCATGTCTGGTGGACAGCGGAGGAATATCAAAAATTTAATGACCTGAAGCAGAGAATTGTAGATTATTATGATAGTTATGAGTTGACGGAGGGATTATATGTAAATGGGACGCTGACGCTCAGTGAAAACATTGCGGATCTGGGTGGTCTCGCCTGTATGTGTGAGCTTTGTGGAAATGATCAGGAATCGCTTAAAGTAATGTTTAAAAGCTATGCCGACTGTTGGGCGCTCAAGCAGACAAAGGATGCCATGCTCCATTATTTAAACAGTGACGTGCATGCTCCGGGAAAAATAAGAGTCAATGCAGTCCTCAGCTCGATGGATGCTTTTTATGACATCTATGGTATTCGGCCAAAGGACGATATGTATGTTGCGCCTGAAAGCAGAGTCGGGATCTGGTAGGGCAATCAGTTAAGGCCGTAAGAAATTGCTTGATAAATAAAGGATATTTCTATATACTGTATGTTATTGATAGATTTATTCTATATAGGCGAATCGTTTAAAAGACAGGAATGAAACCGAATGACAAAAAATGAATTTAAACAACTGAGCGAAAAAATTATTTATCTGGACGGAGCGACAGGTTCCGTCCTTGTAAAAAGAGGCATGCCTTCCGGCGTTTGCCCGGAGCTTTGGATTTTGGACAACCCTGAGGTATTGATCGGGCTGCAGGAGGAATATCTTTTAGCGGGAACGAACATCCTGCTTGCTCCGACCTTTACGTCTAATCGCATTAAGCTTGCCGAATATGGGATTGCTGATAGACTGGAGGAATTAAATAGGAGACTTGTCGAATTGTCGATGACGGCTGTCAGACGGCATAAAGAAAAGTATCCGGATGCCGTTGCTTTTGTTGCGGCTGATATTACGATGACGGGACAGCAGCTAAAGCCGATGGGATCTCTTGATTTTGAGGAACTTGTCGATATTTATAAGGAACAGTTGACATACCTGATCGATGCCGGTGTGGATTTGATTATAATAGAAACAATGATGAGTCTGCAGGAAACGCGGGCGGCATTGCTTGCCGTAAAGGAGCAATGCGATTTGCCTATCATCGCTTCCCTAACCTATGAAAACGACGGTCGTACTCTTTACGGCACGGACGCGATGACCGCAATTGCTGTTTTACAGAGTCTTGGCGCGGACGCGGTCGGCACGAATTGCTCTACCGGACCTGATAAAATGCTTTATAATATCAAAAAGATGGCGGAGCTTGGGCGGATTCCGATTGTTGCAAAGCCCAATGCCGGTCTGCCACGATTGGCTGAGGATGGCGGCACGGTCTATGATATGACTCCGGAAGTATTTGCCGAAGAAATGCTTCCCATCATAGAGGCAGGTGCATCGATTATTGGTGGCTGCTGTGGTACGACCCCCGCACATATTAAGGCTCTGTACGAAAAAACGAAGGCATTAAAGCCAAACAGATCCATCGTACCAAATTCGATGCGCTATCTTTCGTCTGAAAAGCAGACGGTGATATTTGAGCTGGATTCCCCCTTCATGATTGTCGGAGAACGGATCAACCCGACCGGTAAGAAAAAGCTTCAGGAAGGGCTCAGAGAAGGCAGTTTTGAACTTGTCAATGAATTCGCACGGGAGCAGGCGGAAAAGGGTGCGTCGTTCCTTGACATCAATATGGGCATGAGTGGCATCGATGAAAAAGTCACGATGTTGAAAGCGATTGAGGAAATTACGACAAATGTGCGTCTGCCCCTTGTGATTGATTCCAGTCATGTCGATGTGATCGAGCAGGCGCTTAGGCGTTATCCGGGACGTGCCTTGATTAATTCAATTTCAGGCGAAAAAGTGAAGCTTGACCAATTAATGCCAATTGCTAAAAAATATGGTGCGATGTTTATTCTGCTTCCCCTTTCCGATGAGGGACTTCCCGAATCACTGGAAGAAAAAAAGGAAATTATACATAAAATTTTAGAGCGCGCAAAAGAGCTCGGTATCAGTAACAATGATATTGTTGTAGACGGTCTTGTGGCGACGGTCGGTGCAAATAAGCTTGCGGCAATAGAAACGGCAGAGACCATTCGCTATTGCAAGGAGGAGCTTTCTCTTCCTACAATCGTAGGCTTGTCCAATATTTCCTTTGGGCTTCCCGAACGATCTAATGTCAATAGCAGCTTTTTGACGATGGCAATTCAGGCAGGCCTGACGATGGCAATTTTAAATCCTTCGCAACAGCAGCTTGTTGCCGGTGCGCTTGCGACCGATATGCTTTTAAATAAGAAGTCTTCCGATATTCGCTATATCCAATTCATCAATGAGCTGAAAGAGCAGTATCCCAACATGGAAACTGTTTCAAAAGAAGCTGATTCGACCGAATTGGTTGACAAAATACAGAAGGCTGTGCTGACCGGAAATCAAAAGGCCATCGTCACTTATACGAAGGAGGCGATCAAAGACGGTAAAGAAGCGAAGAAGCTTCTTGATGAGAGCCTGCTTCCTGCAATTAACGAGGTTGGCCGATTATTTGAAAAAGGAAAATATTTTTTGCCCCAGCTCATCGCGAGTGCGGAGGCGATGAAGCTCGCGCTTGAATATCTGGAGCCGTTGTTGACAACAACGGGTGCAAATGAGCCGCAGATTACGATTGTCATTGCAACGGTCAAAGGAGATATTCATGATATCGGTAAAAATTTGGTCGCTTTAATGCTGAAAAACTACGGATTTAAGGTCATCGACCTCGGTAAGGATGTCGCAAAAGAAGACATTATCAAGGCCGCAAAGGAGCATGATGCACAGATCATCGCACTATCTGCTCTAATGACGACGACAATGCAGGAAATGCGGCATGTTGTGGAGTTGACAAAGCAGGAGGGTTTACATGTACAGATTATTATCGGCGGTGCTGTCATTACCCAGGACTATGCGGACGAAATTCACGCAGATGGCTATTCCAAGGATGCGCAGAATGCGGTGAAATTGACACAGCGGTTGATGAAGTTGTTATAAATGGAGCGCGCGGACAGAAACGATTTTAAGAGGGGAAAACAGTATGAGCAAAAAGTCGGAAAACATGGAGAATCATGAGAAACAGCAGACATTGGAAGGAAGCAGCGGTTTAAACGCCGGTACTGAGATCGTAAAAAGTCAGGAGATATTGCCGGTACAGACCATAGAAGCAGATCCGAAAAGCGTCTGTGAGGTCGTCCGGAAATCCATCAATGCTTCTTCTAAAAAGAAACCAAGCAAAAAGGAGCTGCTGGAACTTGATGAAGAACGGCTTGCTTCCGTCCGCGACGCGGATTTAAAAGTCATTGCAGAGCTTTTGCAGGAAATTCGGAATGAGAATTCCCGTGAAATGAAATATGCCAAAACACAGATGCGACTGGCGGTATTTACTTCGTTTACCTCCTTGATTATCATTATTATTGTGGCGATTGGAGTGGCATTTATCGTACCACGAGTGACGATGCTTGCCAATCAGGCGGATGTCCTCTTTCAGCAGGCAGACGGTCTGATGACGCAGGCGGAAACCGTTATGAACAATATGGAACTGGTGACGACTCAGCTAGCAAAAGCGGATATTACCGGCATGCTCGAGGACGTGGATTCTTTTGTTGCAACAAGTCAGGAAAGTATGGGTGCGGCAGTGAAAAAGGTGACGGATATCGACATTGATTCCCTTAATACGGCGATCAAGGATCTCGGTACGATCGTAGCTCCGCTTGCAAAGCTGCTTGGCAGATAAGCGTTTATTACTTTTAAGGATAAAGGAAAGGATTGAATAGAATTATGATAGGTGCAGATGCGATGGTAAAATGCCTTGAGCTGGAAGGCATAAAATCAGTTTTTGGCTATCCGGGGGTGGCAATCTGTCCGTTTTTTAACAGTATTTTAAGTACGGACATCGAGAGTATCCTCGTACGGACGGAACAGAATGCGGCACATGCCGCAAGCGGTTATGCGCGTGTAACAGGCGGTGTCGGCGTATGTGTGGCGACGTCCGGGCCGGGTGCGACCAATCTCATTACTGGGATTGCGACCGCTTATGCAGACAGCATTCCGCTTATTTGTATTACAGGACAGGTGAATTCTTCTCTGCTTGGAAGCGATGTGTTTCAGGAGGCGGATATTACCGGTGCGGCAGAATCGTTTGTTAAATATAGTTATTTGATTAAGGATGCCGAGGATATCCCGCGCATTTTCAAGGAGGCGTTTCATATCGCTTCAACAGGAAGAAAGGGGCCTGTTTTGATTGATGTGCCGATCGATATCCAGAATATGTCCATCGGTAAATTTAAATATCCGGAAGAAGTTAATTTAAGAACTTATAAGCCAACAGTAAAAGGTCATGCCGTGCAGATTAAAAAGGTCATCAAGGAGCTTTCCAAGGCGGAGAGACCGATTATCTGCGTAGGCGGCGGTGTGCTGCTCAGCGATGCCAAAAAAGAGCTGCGGGCATTTTCTAGGGATCATCAGATTCCGATCGTTTCCACAATGATGGGAATCGGAGTAATGCCGACAAATGATCCACTGTATTTTGGCATGGTCGGAAATAACGGCAAATCCTACGCAAACATCGCAATGAACGAATCTGATTTACTCATCATGGTTGGTGCCCGTGTGGCTGATCGTGCGGTTTCTCAGCCGGATTTGATTATGGGAAATAAGGTGCTTGTGCATATTGATGTTGATCCTGCAGAAATCGGAAAAAATATCGGTCCGACGATCCCGCTGGTCGGTGACATCAAACATATTTTTGAAGATTTTGAAAAGCAGGAATTGTCCTGTGACTTTTCTTTATGGCTAAATATACTAAACGGATATAAAAATGCAGCACCGGTTAGAAAGCCGTCTGATGCCCGCTTTGTGGATCCGTCCGTATTCATCCGTATGCTTTCCGAAAAGATGGAGGAGGATGCCATTTATGTGGCGGATGTCGGTCAGAATCAAATGTGGTCCTGCGGTTATCATATCGTAAAGGAAGGTCAGTTTCTAACCTCGGGCGGCATGGGTACGATGGGTTATTCCATTCCGGCGGCAATGGGCGCGAAAAAAGCTGCGCCCGGCAAACAGGTAATTGCTGTCTGCGGAGATGGCTCTTTCCAGATGTCCATGATGGAGTTGGCCTCGATGCAGCAGCACCATATTCCATTTAAGATCATCGTTTTCCATAACGGCTATTTGGGTCTTGTTCGTGAATATCAGGATCAAACATATAAGGGACATTATTCCGTCGTGGATTTGTCAGGCAGTCCGGATTTTGGAAAACTCGCATCGGCTTACGACATTCCTTTTTTGAAATTAAGTAATGGAGCAAATATGAAACAAACGATAGAAAGATTTTTGCAAATGGAAGAACCTGCCTTGATGGAATGCATGATTGATCCCATGGAACCCTCAAGATAAACGGGCTGAAAAACAGGAAGAAAGGAGAAGCGGCAAAGCATCTTGTCTTGCCGCAACAAAATAAAATGAAAAGATTGTATTCCGTTCTTGTTGAAAACCGGTCTGGCGTTCTGATGAAGGTTGCCGGGCTTTTCTCAAGACGCTGCTTCAATATTGACAGCCTTGCGGTCGGTGAGACCGATGATCCGAAAGTTTCCTGCATTACGATCGTTTCCTCGGGAGATAAAAGGACACTAGAGCAAATTGAAAAGCAGCTTAATAAAAAGATCGATGTCATCAAAATTAAAACCTTTGGCGAAGAAGAAAGTGTCAGCCGGGAACTGATGCTTGTCAAGGTGAAATACAACAAAAGCAATCGCCGGGAACTGATGGAGATCTGTGAGATTTTAGGCGCGCAGATCGTGGATATGTCCAAAACACTGATGATGATTCAACTTTGTGATACACCCGAGAAGACCGCGCTGTTCATTCAGATGCTGGCTTCCATCAGTGTTGTAGAGGTTGCAAGAACCGGCACTCTTGCTCTTCAAAAATGTGCTTTGAGCGACTGAAGATTTATTACTTTCCGGATACTTTCAGCCGGCATTCATAACATGTAGTTATGGAAAATATGAATGTGACACATACATTGACAAGCCCAAAGAATGTTGCTAGAATGGGAAAAGTAGCAGAGATAAGCGACTTTTTGTTAATGAAAAGAACTAAATGGAAAGGCGGTAGTACACATGCAAAAAGTGTTTCAGTTAATTGTAGACAATACATCCGGTGTATTGAGCAGAATATCAGGGCTTTTCAGCCGCAGAGGATATAATATTGAAAGCATTACGGCAGGTGTGACGGCTGATCCAAGATTTACCCGTATTACAATTGTGGCAAACGGAGATGAGGATATTCTTGATCAGATTGAAAAGCAGGTCGAGAAACTCGTTGACGTGCGCAGTATCAAGGAACTGATACCGGATGATTCCGTTTACCGGGAACTGATCATGGTTAAGGTGCGCGCAAACGCAGAGCAGCGTCCGGGCGTTATCGCTGTATCTGATATTTTTAGAGCGAAAATCGTGGATGTCGCTCTGGATTCTTTGATCATCGAGTTGACCGGAAATCAGGCTAAGATCGATGCGTTTATTAAGCTATTAGAAGGCTATGAAATACTGGAGCTTGCAAGAACCGGTATTGCGGGCTTATCAAGAGGCACAGAAGGCGTCATCAATTTTGATTGATTTGTTAGCTAGAGGGCAAAACCTTTCAGTTATAGAAAGAACAAAAATTATAGGAGGAAAGTAAAATGGCAAGAATTTATTATCAGGAAGATTGTAACCTGTCTATGCTTGAGGGAAAGACAATCGCTGTCATCGGATATGGCAGTCAGGGACACGCACATGCATTAAATGCAAAGGAGTCGGGCTGCAACGTCATTATTGGCTTATACGAAGGCTCAAAGTCATGGGATAAGGCAGTGCAGCAGGGATTTGAAGTATATACGGCAGCGGAGGCTGCAAAGAAGGCCGATGTCATTATGATCCTAATCAATGACGAGAAGCAGGCGGCGATGTACAAGAGTGATATCGAACCAAATTTAGAAGAAGGTAATATGCTGATGTTTGCACACGGCTTTGCAATTCACTTTGGTCAGATCGTACCGCCTAAGAACGTTGATGTTACGATGATTGCTCCGAAAGGACCGGGACATACGGTAAGAAGCGAATATCAGGTGGGCAAAGGGGTTCCGTGTCTTGTAGCCGTTCATCAAGATGCTTCGGGAAAGGCTCTTGACAAGGCTCTCGCTTATGCACTCGCAATCGGCGGCGCAAGAGCAGGGGTACTTGAGACGACCTTCCGTACAGAGACGGAAACCGATTTATTCGGCGAACAAGCAGTGCTTTGCGGCGGCGTATGCGCTTTGATGCAGGCAGGCTATGAGACGCTTATAGAGGCTGGCTATGACGAAAGAAATGCTTACTTTGAGTGTATTCATGAAATGAAGCTGATTGTAGACCTCATTTACCAGTCGGGCTTTGCGGGAATGAGATATTCCATTTCCAACACAGCTGAATATGGTGATTATATCACGGGACCAAAGATCATCACGGAAGAGACTAAGAAGACGATGAAGAAGATCCTTAGCGATATTCAGGACGGCACCTTTGCAAAGGATTTCCTTTTAGATATGTCACCAGCAGGCGGTCAGGCACATTTCCGTGCGATGAGAAATCTTTCCGCTGAGCATCCTTCGGAGAAGGTTGGTGCCGAAATCCGCAAGCTCTATAGCTGGAACAATGAGAATGATAAGCTGATTAACAACTAAAGGACTGTTTGCTACAGATTCATAAAGAAAGGGTATCTGCATTTGCAGATGCCCTTGAAATTTTATTTGACATGGAAGGCTATTTATGCTATTATACATGGGTATGCCGCATAGCGGGGTAATAAGTGTACCCTTTTTTTCGAGAGGATACCACCGAAGCTAGCGAGTAAAACGATAGGAGGTACCCTATGTACGCAATTATTGCAACAGGCGGAAAGCAGTATAAGGTTTCTGAAGGCGATGTGCTTAAAGTTGAAAAGCTTGGTGTAGAAGCCGGAGATACTGTGACATTTGATCAAGTTCTTGCTGTTAGTGATAAGAAGCTTTTAGTAGGCGAGGAAGTTGCAAACGCAACGGTTACGGCTACGGTTGTAGACAATGGAAGAGGCAAAAAGGTCATTGTATACAGATATAAGAGAAAAAGCGGCTATCATAAGAAGAATGGTCATAGACAAGCATACACACAAATTAAAATTGAAAAAATCAATGCTTAATAAGTGCGTTAGGTGATTCACATGATCATAGCGAAAGTTCTGAAAAAGCAGGATGGCAGTTATCATTCGTTTTCTTGTCTGGGACATGCGGGCTTTTCGGTCAAAGGAAAGGACATTGTATGTGCGGCGGTTTCCGTACTTGTAATTAATACGGTAAACGCAATTGATCAGTTTACGGATGAGGAATTGGAATGCGGTACGGAGGATGCGATTGAATGGAAGTTTTTATCATCCCCCGGTGAAAAGGCAGTCCTTCTGATGGATGCGATGCTTTTAGGACTAAAAGAAATTCAAAACGAGTATGGAAAACGATATTTGAGACTTATTTTCGAGGAGGTGTAAACCATGTTAAAATTGAACCTTCAATTTTTTGCTCATAAAAAGGGTGTTGGTTCTACAAAGAACGGCAGAGATTCGGAGTCTAAGAGACTCGGCGCCAAAAGAGCTGACGGACAATTCGTAAAAGCCGGTAATATTCTTTATAGACAACGCGGAACAAAGATTCACCCGGGAGTGAATGTGGGACGCGGAGGAGATGATACATTATTTGCATTAGTAGATGGTGTGGTCAGATTCGAAAGAAAAGGAAGAGATAAAAAGCAGGCTTCCGTATATCCGGTAGAACGGTAAAAAGTGCGCAGGGTTTTAAACTTCATTGTTTAAAACCCTGTTTTTCAAACAATAGAAAATTTTTTCTGCGGAAATTAAGATAGGCAAGGAGAACAGGATGTTTGCAGACAGAGCAAAAATATATGTAAGAAGCGGTCATGGCGGCGATGGACACGTTTCCTTCAGGCGGGAAAAATATGTGCCAAACGGAGGTCCTGACGGCGGCGACGGCGGAAAGGGCGGCAATGTTATTTTTGAAGTGGATGAAGGGCTGAATACGCTGACCGATTTCAGACATGTTCGAAAGTATTGCGCGCAGGACGGCGAAAAGGGCGGCAAAAAAAACTGCCGCGGAAAAAACGGGTCTGATATAATTATCAAGGTGCCCGCCGGTACGGTGCTTAAGGATGCAGAAAGCGGCAAGATCATTACAGATATGTCCGGCGATAACAGACGTATTATTCTGTTAAAGGGGGGCAGAGGCGGCAACGGAAATCAGCATTATGCAACCTCATCGATGCAGGCACCCAAATACGCCCAACCGGGACAGCAAAGTCAGGAATTGAATATCGCAATGGAATTAAAGGTTATTGCGGATGTTGGATTGATTGGGTTTCCCAATGTCGGGAAATCCACCTTTTTGACAAAGGTATCGAATGCCCGTCCTAAAATAGCAGACTATCATTTTACGACATTAAACCCCCATCTTGGAGTTGTGGATCTGGAGGATGCTAAGGGATTTGTCGTTGCCGATATTCCGGGATTGATTGAAGGCGCTTCGGAAGGTATCGGGCTGGGACACGATTTTTTGAGACATATTGAACGTACAAAAGCAATGATTCATGTTGTGGACGCTGCTTCGATAGAGGGGCGCGATCCGGTTGCGGATGTTTATGCAATTAATAAAGAATTGAAAAATTATAATGAGGATTTAGCAAAGCGCCCACAGGTAATCGCCGCCAATAAAACGGACGCGGTCTCTTCTGATGCCGAAGATCCTGTCGAAAAGCTAAGACAGGAATTTGAACCGCAGGGCATTAAAGTATTTCCGATCTCTGCTGTCAGCGGATCGGGCATAAGAGAATTACTTTATTATATGAGTGTGCTGCTTTCTACGCTGGATGAAAAGCCGATTATATTTGAACAGGAATACTTTATTACCGGTCAGGATGATGCAAGTGCACCCTATACAGTCGAATATGATGCCAAAAATAAAGTATATGTCATCGAAGGACCGCGAATTGAAAAGATGCTTGGCTATACAAATCTGGATTCGGAAAAAGGCTTTACGTTCTTCCAGAATTTCATGAAAAGCAACGGTATTTTAAATGAATTGGTTGCCCTTGGCATTCAAGAAGGCGACATCGTAAAAATTTATGGGCATGAGTTTAATTATTACCGTTAAAATATCCGATGTTATTTGACGTCGCTCAAAGACTAATGCCGCAGCATGAGAAAGGACAACTATGACAAGTAAACAAAGAGCATATTTAAAAGGACTTGCAAGCACGATGGAAGTGATCGTCCATGTTGGCAAATTAAGCATCACACCGGAACTCGTCGGTTCCGTACAGGAGGCTCTTGAGGCCAGGGAACTGGTTAAAATAAGTGTTTTGAAAAACTGTACCGATGACCCAAAGGAAATTGCACAGATTATTTCGGAACGCACCCGCTCTCAAATCGTTCATGTAATTGGAAAAAAGATCGTGTTATATAAAGAATCCAAAAAACCAAAGATTAAGATTCCGCTCGCATGACATTTGATTTATGAGAGCTATGGCAGAGAAGGAGAGACAGACAGCATGAAGAAAAAAGTGGGGATTCTCGGCGGAACTTTTAATCCCATTCATATCGGGCATCTGATTTTGGCGGAAAGCGCCTATGATTCTCTGCAGTTGGAAAAGGTTTTGATCATGCCAAGCGGAATTTCCTATCTTAAGGATCCCGCGGAAATTCTTCCGGCAAAGCAGCGCATCCAAATGGTGCAGCTTGCGATTGGAAACAATAAGCATTTTGAACTGTCCACCTTTGAGACGGACAAGCCCGGGAATAGCTATACTCATGAAACTTTGACAAAGCTTCATGAAGAAAATCCAAATTGTGAATATTATTTTATCATCGGCGCGGATTCCCTGTTCAATATTGAACAGTGGATGGAGCCGAAAATAATTTTTGATCATTGTGTATTAGTTGCGGCTCCAAGGTATCATATGGCCGACGAAGCTCTATTTGAACAGAAAAAACGGCTCGAAAGGCTTTACAATGCTCGTGTACATTTGCTGAATACACCCAATATTGATATTTCTTCCAACATGATACGAGCGAGAATTGCCGAGAAAAAAACAATTTGTTATTATGTCCCGAAAGATGTTGAAACGTACATTTATAAAAAGAAGCTATATAGAAAATAAAGGATAAGCAGGATATGGTAAACTTTTCAACAAATAAAACGAATGATATTCAGAAGCTTCTCCGGAAAGTAAAACGCAAGCTTGACCAAAAAAGATATTTGCACACGCTTGGCGTTTCTTATACGGCAGCAGCACTTGCAATGCGTTATGATGCCGACATCAAAAAGGCTCAAATTGCCGGCACATTACATGATTGCGCAAAATATATGGATGGACGGGAAATGTTGGAGCTTTGTGAGAAGTATCATATCAGCATTACTGAGGTGGAGAGAAGTAATCCGTTTCTATTACATGCAAAGCTCGGCGGCTTTTTTGCTATGAAAAAATATCATGTAAATGACAAGGAAATCATTGGTTCCATTATCAATCATACGACTGGTCATCCAAATATGACACTGCTTGAAAAAATCATTTTTGTTGCCGATTATATTGAGCCAAACCGCTATAAGGCGCCTAATCTGAAAGAAATCCGGAAGCAGGCATTTATAGACCTTGATCTGGCTCTTGTGAACATATTAAAAGATACGCTTGACTATCTGATTTCTATTCATGTGGAGATCGACGATATGACACAGAAAACTTATGATTACTATAAACGTATTCTTAATGAAAAGGAGGAAAATGGAATTCATGGATAACTCGAAAAAAATGGCAAAAATAGCAATTGCCGCATTAAACGATAAAAAAGCAGAGGATATCAAAGTGATTGATATTAGCAAGGTAAGTGTCATGGCAGATTATTTTATTATCGCTTCCGGCTCTAACCGAAATCAGATTCAGGCACTTATAGATAATGTGCAGGAAAAGCTGCACAAGGAAGGCTATACTCCAAAGCAAATTGAGGGCTATGAGACGGCAAATTGGATTTTAATGGATTATCGCGATATCATCGTCCACGTATTCGAAAATGAAAACCGTTTATTTTATGATCTCGAACGAATTTGGAGAGACGGCATTTTGATGGGCGAAGCTGAGTTTGAGGAATAGTATGCTTTCTTAATATATAGAGAGCGATCATTAGTAATTATTCAAAAATCAGCCTGTATTAACTTCGATGAAGGAAGGTATGCAGGCTGATTTTCTGCATTTTATTTATCATTAATTCAATATGCAAACTTATTGCTGATTCAGCATGTTTCTAACTCATAAGTCGAAAAACTCCAAAAACTTTGCCTAAAATATCTACCTGATTAACAATGATCGGATCCATTGCATCATTTTCAGGCTGTAGGCGGTAATGCCCATTTTCCTTATAATAAGTCTTAACCGTTGCCGAATCATCAACAAGTGCAACGACCAAATCTCCGTTACGGGCTGTGTTACATTGCTCTACAAAAATCTGATCCCCATCAAAAATGCCAGCATTGATCATGCTTTCTCCCCTAACTTTTAAAATAAAAGCTTCACCGCTGGGTGCAAATTCAACAGGGATAGGGAAGTAGCCCTCTATATTTTCCTGCGCAAGAATCGGCATTCCTGCGGCAACGGTACCAATAATCGGAATACTCGTCATTTCATGACGAACCATTTGGAAGCTTTCATCAATAATCTCAATTGCACGGGGCTTGGTCGGATCTCGTCGGATATAACCGTTTTTCTCAAGTGTTTCTAAATGAGAGTGAACGGAAGAGGTAGACTTTAAATGAACTGCTTCACAAATGTCCCTGACTGCCGGCGGATATCCCCTCTTTAATATTTCCTCCTTGATGTACTCAAGAATTTCCTGCTGTTTTGGTGTGATTTTTCCATAACTCATATGGTATCCTCCTTGTAAAATGATGCTTTCTATTGAAAATTATTCGCTGCAAAAGTATTTTTCTGAAATATAGATTGGTAAATTTGATTTATATTAGTATAACACGTATGTTCGGGAAAAGCAAACATATATTCCAAATATTTGTTCGAAAAAAGTGTTGACAATAGAATGTATGTTCTGTATAATGCAAATAAATAGAACGAATGTTCGCAACGAATGTTCGAATCGAACTACAGGAAAATCAGGATTTTTACGGGGGAACAGAAAAATGGAAGGCTATTATATGGAAAGGGCAGAAGCAAGGAAAATACAGAGATTACAAAGAGAAAAGCAGGTAAAGAGACAGCGGCGCCTTATTTTTGCCTTACTGTTTGCTATTGTACTGACAATTGCTGTACTATCTATTACACACTTTGCCTATGCCAGTGCCGATTCGGACACAGTTTCCCGCATAAAGTATTATAAAAGTATTATGATTTATAGTGGAGATACACTGGAATCTATTACTTCCCGGTATATGACCACAGAATATAAATCATCGGAGCAATATATCTATGAAATTTCCTGTATGAATCATCTTTCAGACGATTCGGTTTTGATTGCCGGCAATTATCTGATGATTCCATATTATGCAGACAGAACTTCTATAGAAATTGCTGCAAATTAACAAGGTGGACGCATATGAAAGATGAAATCGTATTAGGTAATGTTATGGTCGATTGTGACGATGAAAAGAGGCTGCAGAAGTTTTACAGTGAATTGCTGGGATGGGAAATATGTGAGCTATATAACAGACCTGCGGTGCGCAGCTCCTCCGGTATTGTATTTCTGTTTATAGAAGAGCCTAATTATATTCGCCCTGTATGGCCGGAGGTGAAAGGACAACAGCAAAAACAAATGCATTTTGATTTTCAAGTAAAAGATGTTTGGGAAATGGTTAAAAAAGCCGAATCACTGGGGGCTGTCAAAACAGAAGCACAATATGGAGAAGGTGGCTTTATTACAATGCTTGATCCTTCCGGGCATCCATTTTGTTTATGCAGGAGTTAACTCTATTTTTTTTACTTACTCTTTATTTTAGATTTAAACTATTATTCGCGCAGCTTGACTGCATTTGCCGCCATACGACGGCGGTCATTCTCGATGGCAGCATAATGTTTTTTTGTCGTATTAACATCTTTATGTCCGAGCACATCGGCGACGAGATAAATATCGCCGGTTTCACGATAAAGACTAGTTCCATAGGTGCTTCTTAGCTTATGAGGTGTTATTTTCTTTAAACTTGTCACGGCAGAAGCATACTTTTTAACCAAATTTTCTACGGAACGAACAGTGATTCTACTGTTTTGCATCGACAGGAATAATGCTGCCTCATGTCCGGTTTTAGGAATGATTTTATCCCGCTGTTCAAGATATTTTTTTAAAGCGGCTTCGACTTCATCTCCAAAATATACAACTGCTTCATACCCGCCCTTACGACGAATTAAAATTCCATTGTTTTTAAAATCAACATCCTTTAAATCCAAACCAATACATTCCGATACACGGATGCCGGTACCAAGCAAAAGCGTCATTAAAGCAAGATCACGTACCTTTGTTTTTTTATGAAAAGCAGTCTGCTGTTTTGTCATATTTGCGCCCTGCTCCACATGATCGAGAAGTAAAGCCACTTCATCTGCATCCAAACGAACGATTTCCTTTTTATGAAGCTTAGGCATATCTACAAGCGCCGCGGGATTTTTTTCTATCATTTCATTTTTAAAAAAGAAATTGTAAAAACTACGGAGAGATGCCAATTTGCGCTGCTTTCCGCGTTCCTCATTCGTAATCTGCTCATTATCCTTTTCATAGTAGGATAGATAGTCCAAATATTCTAAAATATCAATTGGATGCAGCATATCTAGTATTTCGAGCTTAAATTCGGTAACGGGTATGCTTTTACATGCAAGATTGACTTCATGGAGATAGTCAAAGAATACCCGCAAATCATAGGCGTATGCGAGCCTTGTGCGTGTGGAGGTCGTATCCTTTATTCCTAAAAAGAAATCCCGACAAAACGGTGGGAGAGAAGCACTGATTTCACGGAGCTTTACCATATTATCAATATTGGATTTATCATGATAATTCATATGTTCCTGATTTAATGCCATAAAGAAATCCTCCTTATTATTTTCAGATCAACTATTGGTTGACATAAAATAGTTATGTGAACTTCGTTAAAAAAAATGTATTATTTTATAGTTTTATCCGGCCAACCTGAAATTGTTCCATTCACAATTGCCGTAAACATGCGTTCTTTTGTTCCTGGATGCTGATGGTTCAAATCTTTCACAAGATTTTTGGCATATTCACGCTTCGTATAGCCGTCTGCAGGACAAGGACTTTTTTGTACGGGTAAATTCAATTTATTTTTAAAGCCGATGATATCAGCTTCATTTACGTACAAGAGCGGACGAATAACAGTCAAATCTGTACGATCCAGGTAACTTTTCGGAGAAAAGGAATGAAACCTCCCTTCAAAAATCAGTGACAGCAACATTGTTTCAACCACATCATCCTTATGATGGGCATAGGCCACTTTATTGCAACCAAGAGACTTTACGGCGTCATTTAAAGCGCCCTTTCGCATTTTAGCACATAGCGAACAGGGATTGGTCTCTTTACGTTCCTCAAAAACGATTTGAGCGATTTCTGTATGTACAACCGTATAATGGACACCTAAATCATCACATAGTGCCTTTATTGGGCTCAAATTAAAGCCCTCAAAGCCCAGATCGACCGTAACGGCCTCCAATTCAAAAGGCTTCGGATAGAAGCGTTTCAGGCCGTTCAGCGCATGAAGAAGTGTCAGGCTGTCCTTACCGCCGGAAATGCCGACCGCAATTTTATCTCCCGTATCAATCAATTGATAATCATCAACAGCTTTTCGTGTAAAACTCAATAATCGTTGTAATTCCATATTTTTATCCCATCAATCCAATTTATTTTATATTTAGAATATTTGAATGTCGAATTTTTCCTGTGGGGGCGGCGCCCCCTACTTGACAATAGCAATAAGTTTGGGGCACTCTTCTTTTTCAGCGGCGTAAACTAAAAAAAGTTCGACCGATCGAATAGTAAAACAAGCACGAATAAATGAAAAGTTATGCCTGCTTTGCAGGCAATTTAATACGAACCCATAATCTCAATTAATTATACATTGCATACGAATAAATTGTAAACAAATAAAAAACGGCAATACGGCAATATAAAACAGTTCAATCAGCCCAATAGCAATAAGTTTACGGCACCGCGGGAAAAATTTTGCTTTGCAATCCTTGACGCGGTTCATCCCCTTATGATGATGAAAGGGGGTTGTCGGGAACGGTTTTCACCGACAACCCTTGGAAGCAGCTTTTTTATATGCTTTAAAGCTTCTCAGAATCC
This sequence comes from uncultured Lachnospiraceae bacterium, assembly GCA_964566545.1. Lineage (GTDB taxonomy): Bacteria > Bacillota > Clostridia > Lachnospirales > Lachnospiraceae > JAEYFP01. The sequence goes on from CAZMIX010000004.1 coordinate 67,022, forward strand.
CCATATCCAGTCAAAAGGTAGTGGTTTGAGGGGGAATACCGTTCATGGGTCAAAATCAGCCGATTTATTCGTTAAAGTAGTTCGACTTTCGCGAATGTCGTTAGGAGCAGTCCGGTGGACTGTCCGTCGACCGACTAAGCAAATTGATAAAAAATCGTTTCCCGCAAGTCGTGCGCGACGACAGTTAAAAGGGATTTTTTATCGGTTTGCTGTAGAGTTTCCGCCGTAGGGGGATTCATTCCGCCGTAGGCGTTTGGAAACTATTTGCGAAAGTCCAACTTTAACGGTCGGTAGACCTTGAATAAATTGGCGTTTGGTTAGCCTGTTTCTTTCGCCTTTGACAAGGAAGCTCGCTTTTTTTCGCTATGCCTGTCGAGTATGAGGGGATTCGGGGTTCCCTATACGAGACAGGATAAGCGGAAAAACCGGAACGGTTCCTCTGAAAGCCGGAGAGTGGCGCCCGTGTCAAGGACTTGAATTTTTCCTGTGGGGGCGGCGCCCCCTACTTGACAATAGCAATAAGTTATAACCACTACTCTTTTATTATTGGTTGGTGAGGTAAAAAGTTCGACCGATCGAATAGTAAAACAAGCACGAATAAATGAAAAGTTATGCCTGCTTTGCAGGCAATTTAATACGAACCCATAATCTCAATTAATTATACATTGCATACGAATAAATTGTAAACAAATAAAAAACGGCAATACGGCAATATAAAACAGTTCAATCAGCCCAATAGCAATAAGTTTACGGCACCGCGGGAAAAATTTTGCTTTGCAATCCTTGACGCGGTTCATCCCCTTATGATGATGAAAGGGGGTTGTCGGGAACGGTTTTCACCGACAACCCTTGGAAGCAGCTTTTTTATATGCTTTAAAGCTTCTCAGAATCCCCATATCCAGTCAAAAGGTAGTGGTTTGAGGGGGAATACCGTTCATGGGTCAAAATCAGCCGATTTATTCGTTAAAGTTGTCTTTCGCGAATAGATATGTGTTGCCAATGTCAAGATAACATCTTTCCAAAAATTTGTCAAGAAGTTTTGAATTCCTTTATGAATCCTCCATTTTAGGCGAAGACTCCTGCTCTCCCCCACTTTCCGATACAACATGGTCAAAGGTTTTCTTCACGAATTTAATTTCCATTCCGGCATTTTGGTCGTTCTCAGCCGAATGATAATCGGAATGGGTATAATATTCCGTATCCTCGGGCAGATTTTTCTTACGCAGGCGCTGATTGACCAGTGTCTTAATGGACGCATAGATAACAGCGAACAACGGTACGCCGATAAACATTCCAAGAATACCAAACAGTCCGCCGAATACTGTAATCGCAAAAATAACCCAAAAACTAGACAGCCCTGTGGAATCACCAATAATTTTAGGTGCAAAAACATTGCCATCCAGTTGTTGCAGGATTAAAATAAAAATGACAAATATGACGCATTTAATTGGGTCAATCATAATCAAAATTAAGGCACAGGGAATGACACCAAGATAAGGTCCAAAAAACGGAATAATGTCTGTCACACCAATAATCACGCTGATCAAAAGCGCATACGGAATTTTTAGTATTGTCGTTCCCAAAAAACAGAAAATTCCGACCAAAAAGGAATCAAGTATTTTTCCGCTTAAAAAGCCACCGAATGTTTTATTCGCAAATCGCATGTTGTTAATAAGGTTATTTGCTCTCTCCTCTCTCAAAAGCGCATATGCAATTTTTTTTGCCTGCGCGCAAAATAGTTCCTTGCCAGAAAGCAGATAAATAGAAATAATGATGCCAATAATAAAATTAAAAATCGCCATCAGAAAATCAAGCACACTTCCAATCAGGCTTGTGGAAACTTTTGAAATGGTTTCCTGTACAGTTGGCAGAACCTGAGTCATGAACCAGTTTTCGATATCGATCCAATACTGGTCAAATAAATCCTCTAAATCTGGATATTCGGTAAGTATATCGGAAAACCATATATTGATACGGTTCATATAGGTTGGAACTTTAATCAAAATGCTTTGTACACTGTTGATTACCTGAGGCACGATTAGCATCAAAAGACTGTACAAAATGAGGAGAAAAGAAATCATTGTAAGAAAAATACTAAAACCCCGAACAATCTTTTTCTTTTTTTTGCTGTCCTTTAATTTCATTTTGATCCATAATGGATGCACCCATTTTTTTTCATAAAAATTCATCATCGGATTCAAAACATAAGCAAGTCCGATTCCATCAATAATCGGAAGCAAAATCTTAATTGCAGCGTCTTTTGCATTCGATAGATCTGTTCCATGAAATAATACATAATAAAAACAAATGCAGGCGCTGATAGAAAAAAATATCGTTAGTCCCAAATGGAAAAAGCGTTTATCAACTTGACGTTTCATCATTTATTTTCCTGTCTTTTTTCAAATTCGTATACAAACTGTGCAACCACTCCCACCGTTCCTTCAATACCGAGCACACCGCTATCAATCGTCAAATGATAACTTTCCGCAAGACCCCATTTTTTTGAGGAATAGTAGTTATAATAATTTGTGCGCTGTTTATCCTTCTTAATGATCATTTCTCGCGCCTTGTCATGAGTCAGGCTATACTTTTCCTGAATGCGTTTGATACGCGTCTCAAGCTCTCCATGAATAAACAGATGAATGCAGTTTTTATAGTCGGCAAGTGCATAATCTGCACACCTCCCGACGATGATACAAGGCCCTTCGTCAGCAATCTTTTTGATTGCCTCAAATTGAGCCAAAAAGACTTTATGGCTGATCGGCATATCTACATAGGCGGATGCCGAATAGCCAAAGGAATAGGTGTCCATAACTAAATTATATAAAAAACTGCTTGTCGGGCGTTCGTCATGATTTTCAAATAATTCGGTACACATACCACTGTCTTTTGCTGCCCGTTTTAAAAGTTCTTTATCATAACATTTAATTCCGAGCTTTTCACCGAGTTTTTCGCCGATCTCTCTTCCGCCGCTGCCGAATTCACGACCAATTGTAATAATCGTATTCATATAAACCCCTCTTTCCCACTGTTCTATTTTCCTGTCCAAATCTGCAAAATATCCCGCATGGAACGATGTGATTCTAATTTTAGTATACAACAAATGATATCGTTTTGAAAGAATAAAGTGCGTATCCTATTATATAAAAATAAAATCCCTCCTGTTTCAAGAAGGATTCTATTTTGTCATGCGTAAAAGTGCAAGTAATTTTTCAAAATATTCAGGAAGCGGTGCATTGATTTCCAAATACTCTTTTGTTGTCGGATGAATCAATCCAAGCGTCTTTGCATGAAGCGCCTGCCCCTGCAGATGCATTGGGCTTTTTAAATTGCAATAAAGCGCATCCCCTGCGATCGGATGATGAATGCTGGCCATATGTACACGGATTTGATGGGTGCGTCCCGTTTCCAACTTGCATTCGACGAGTGTATATCCCTTAAACCGTTCAAGTACCGTATAGTTGGTAACAGCTTCTCTTCCATTTTTCGAATGAATCGTCATTTTCTTTCGATCATTCGGATGTCTGCCAATCGGTGCATCAATTTTTCCGAAATCATTTTCTATCACACCGTGTACAAGCGCAATATATTTCCGATTGAGAGAATGCTCCTTGAGCTGCGCGGCAACTGCCGCATGAGACGCATCATTTTTACAAACAATGATGGAGCCGGTCGTGTCCATATCGATCCGGTGTACGATACCGGGACGCATGACACCGTTAATACCGGACAGCTGTCCGCTGCAATGATACAGCAGCGCGTTTACCATCGTGCCGTTGTAATGCCCCGGAGCCGGGTGCACGACCATGCCCTTTGGCTTGTTGACCACAATCAGATCCATATCTTCATAAAGAACATCCAAAGGTATATTTTCAGGAAGAATATCAGGAACGACGGCGTCCGGAGCAAAAAAGGAGACCGTATCATCACAGGATACCCTGTCATTCGCCTTACAGATCAATCCGTTTATCAGCACGCTGCCGTTTTTTATCAGCTTCTGCACATAAGAACGCGAAAAATCAGCAAATACAGCGGCGATACATTTATCGATCCGCTCTCCCTGCTGTTCTTCCTCCACGATAAATCGATATTCTTTCATAATCGCTCAAGCTTCCTTATCTTTTTTTTTACCGAAGGGCTTTTTCATCTCTTTCTCCAACAGCACAAGATCCGCTTCTTTATAATGAAATAACATCAAGAGTGCAAGCAAAACGGTCGCTACGGATACATAACAGTCTGCCACGTTAAATATCGGAAAATTGATCACGCTGATATAAATAAAATCAATTACATAGTTCAGCCTGATCCGGTCGAGCATATTGCCGGCGCCTCCGGCCGCAATACAAATAATCAGGACGTTGAGCCATCCGTACCGCTTTTCAAAAGGCATTTGAAACAGTAAGTACAGCATCAGAAGAATAACAACCGTGCTAATAATAAGAAAAAGAGACTTTTGTCCGGCCAAAATACCGAAAGCGGCGCCGGTGTTTCCATTAGGAAGATAATAAAACTCCAACACATTTGGAATGATCGGAATAGCAGGCTGATCTTTTAACGTATTAACAGCCCAAAGCTTTGTATACTGATCTAATAAAATCAGCATACCGATTAATAGCAATTCCAATGCACTGCGCATTAATTTTTTTTTCATGATCAATCCCCTTTTTTTGCGGTGATTTCCTCAATCGCTGCGATAATTTCTTCATTTGTTACATCCTTGCAAATAAAAGCTTTTCCAATCTTCTTAAGTAAAATAAAATTAATGTGATTTCCCTCCGCTTTTTTATCAGATTTCGTGTAGTTTAATACCTGTTCCGAAGAGATATCCTCTATTGAGATCGGAAGTTCGAACGGAACGAACATATCTCTGATTTCGTAATATTCCTCCATGTTGAGCAGCCTGCGTTTCCATGAAATGAATGCTGCCGCAACACAGCCGAGTGCGACACATTCGCCGTGCAGCATAGAAAAATTCTTGTATTTCTCGATTGCATGGCCGATCGTATGTCCAAAATTGAGCAGCGCACGTTCATTCTGTTCAAATGGATCCTGCTCAACAACGATGCGTTTGATTTCACAGCTTCGCCGTATCATTTCCTCTAGAATCTCCGATTCCTTTTCATTAATCTCCATAAAATGGGTAATAAGCCATTCGTAAAAAATACCGTCGCGAATGAGACCGGCTTTTAAAACCTCGGCCATCCCCGAAGCAAACTGACGTTTAGAAAGCGTTTGCAGCACTGATGTATTCATATAAACAAGCCGCGGCATTTTAAATGCGCCAACCATATTTTTGAATTGTTCGAAATCCACGCCGGTTTTTCCGCCAATACTGCTGTCCACCTGAGAAAGAAGGGTCGTTGGAAGCTGCACGTAGTCAATTCCGCGCATATAGGTCGCGGCTACAAAGCCGGTCAAATCCCCTGTCACACCACCACCCAATGCCGCCAGTATGTCTTTTCTGCCAAATTTCTTTTCTACCAAGAAACGGTAAACCGATTCTACCGTTTTTAAATGCTTGCTCTCTTCTCCGGCGGGAAAAGAAAACAGCTCTACATCCAAAAAAAATGGTTTTAAAAGTGTCTCCAATTCTTTGGCATACAGATCTGCAACATTACTGTCTGCAATAATACAAAGCTTCTTATCCTGATCAAACAGCCCTTTAAGTTTTTGGGGAAGTTTCTCATAGGAGTCTTCAATAAAAATATCATAACATTTCTTTTTTTGATAGTTGACTTCCAGATTACAGGGCATCATTTTCTCCATTCACCTTTTATTTTTTTAGAAACAAAGAGTCCGCAGTTTTCTTATTTGAAAATTTGGGATAAATTTTCTTTGTAAGAAAAAACTTCCTGCTGAGAAAGCAGGAAGCTTTGTCGTCTTTTCCTATTATAAATCAGCAATTTATAATTAAAACTTATTATGCAGTGCCGGAACATCAAAGGCACCTGACAGAATTTCCTGAAAGTCGCCGGATATATCGACGCTTTTTGGTGTAATAATGAATATGTAATGAGAAATCTTCTGCAAATTACCGCTGATGGCAAACGTGGATCCTGAAGTAAAATCAATAATTCTCTGAGCAATATCGACATCCAGTCCTTCCATATTCAATACGACCGTGCGATTAGCAAGCAATGTTTCCGTAATTTCTCTCGCATCTTCGACAGTTGTCGGTTTTATGACACAGACCTCCATCCCGCTTGCAGTTGTTCTATTTTTCCCGCTTCGCATCGGTGTTACCTTAGGTGCGGTTTTTGTCTTTGGTCTTTCTTCAAAGTCATCATCAAGCGTTTCTGTTTTAATGGATTTTTTTCTGCGCGGAGGATCATCGTAATCATCCTCTTCATCAAAAAAATCATCGTCATAATCTTCGTCGTCGTTATACCTCATTGAGCTTAACAACTTGTCCAAGAATGCCATATAATTATCTCCTTATCTCCTCTACTTATTATAATTCCTCTCACCGAATATAGATGTCCCCACACGGATAAAGGTAGCCCCTTCCTCGATTGCAACTGCAAAATCCCCCGACATACCCATAGATAAACAATCCATAGATACATTATCAATGTTTTTAGTTGTTATGTCAACAGATAATTGTTTTAATTTACTAAAAACCAGACGATTTTCCTCAGCATTCTCCACATAAGGAGCCACTGTCATGAGGCCCTTGACAAAAATATTCGGTAGCAGTGAAACCTGCTTAAGCAGTCCGACTACCTCGTCATATGCGGCCCCAAATTTACTTTCCTCCTGTGCGACATTTACTTCCATCAGTATATTGGCATTGACCTGATGCTTGACTGCCTCCTTGCTGATTTCTCTGGCAAGCTTTAAAGAGTCTACGCTGTGAATAAGGTATGCTTTATCTATTATATATTTTACTTTATTTGTCTGCAAATGTCCAATCAAATGCCAACGAATATCTTTTGGGAGTAAATCGTATTTACTGACAAGCTCCTGCACTTTGTTTTCTCCGAAATCACGAATGCCGCAATCATATAGTTCCTTGACCATTTCCGCCGACTTTGTTTTGCTTACCGCAACAAGCGTGATACTGCTTCTTTCCCGTCCCGCTTTTTTGCATGCCGTTCCAATTTCTGATTCTACAAGGTTCAGATTATCCTTCAACATAAGCCTTCCACTTCCGTCCTTTACTGAAATATGCCGCTAAAAGCCAATTAATTATAAATAAAATCATTTTCGTTGACAGTATCGCCTTTTAACACAACATGATCATATACACTGAGTCCGTATTCGGTATTCGACTTTACAATCGCATATTCCTCATTCTGGTAAAGGATCGTGATCTGTTTAAAATCCGCATAGCCTTTGTTAATATTATAAACCCCAATCAGCGTAGCCTGCTTGCTAATCGGATACTTTTCATTACTGTCAGGCTTGATGATGTAATCGCCAATATTAAAAACGGATTCCTCCACATAATACTCCGTCTCGGTCGAATTGTAAATAGTGGCTTCCACAAATTCCGTGGAAACCGTGCCGTCTTCAAGATAAGTTTCCCGAATAAAGCCATCCGCGCCGGTATTGCCGCCCTTTGTCAAATATTCGATCGGAATCAGATAAAAGGCTCGTTCCACAATCGCTGAATTCGGTATTTTTAAACCTTCCTCAGAATTGGCAAGCAGTTCAACTTCAATTATGCGATCCGTCGCAAACGTAATCATCGAATTATTGAAATCCAGCTTTGCATAAATGACTCCGTTCTGCCGCAAAATTGAAATTTTAGCCCACGAAGTATAGTTGTTTTTCAGGAAACGTACATTGATGTAAGATTCCTCTGCAAGCTCCTGAGCCCGCTCCTCATCAATCTCAATGATAATTGACCAGTTTTCGCTCGTGATCAGCTTATAAGCAGGGTCACCCTGCGCGATCAAATCATTGCTGTGAAACTGAGATTTTGTATAGTTGTCCGGCTTCATCAGTTCAGGAGTAAGAGTTTCGGCCGTAATACCCTCATAGCCGTCTGTCGAGTAGACGAGAACTCCGGATTGAGACGCATAGCCAAAGCTGATGGAATCAGATAAATTGGAACTCGCAAGCGTATCAATACTTGATAATACCTTATAATTGGCAAGCTTTAAAACAGTTCCCTCAATATCAAATTTAAAATCATAGGTGTCAAAAAAGCTATCGGGGCGAAAGCTTGTGCTAAAGTCCGATATTTCCGTTTTTAGCTCGGAAAGATCCTCGTCTGTTAGGGAGCTTCCTTCACCCGTGTTTTCATTCACCATTTCCGAAAGCTTTCCGGAAGAATCTACGGTATACACCATGGAGCCATTAGAAACCTTTTCATTTTCCCGTGCATAATAATTAACATATCCGGAATAATCGCAGGAAACAACTGTCTCCTCCCGCAGTGCGATGCCGACATAGGTGTTATTGACAGCAAGTGAGCCAGTCGTTACCTCATAAGGTGTAATATGCTCACTCTGAAAATAAGAAATAATAATAACAATAATATAAATAAAAAGAACACCAAAAATAATTAATCCGAGATTAATATTAATAGGTTTCCTGTATTTTGTTATTTTTTCAGACGCTTTTCTTCTTTTTGCCACCGTGTTACCTCACCCAAACAGCTTTTTACAAATCAAAAGCCTCGGCTCGCCGGGGCTTTGATTTGTAATTATTGATACCGATTCCATATAATTACCACATAATATTCTATTAAAGAGATACAATTACCTTTGATTTCATTTCATCCGAAAGCTCCGAACCGTCAACGGACATGCTGATAACGAAATCGACATGAAACTGATCGCTGATCTTTTCAAGTTTATTGATTACAGACACTATATCCTTATGGTCTTTTATGTAGGCCACGTCCAAAAAGCTATCCAAATACATCTGTTCAAGGTCATGATCCTGAGAAACGATTCCGCAGATAAAACCAACAAATTCGCCTGTTGATGCAACAGGAAACTCCGAAGCATTAATCAGGCGGATTTTATTTTTTAACTCATACATATGCTTAGAATTTTTGTCTAAATATACAATATTCCCGGAAGCCGTCTTAACAGCACTATTTACTTTATCAAGTAAATGTTTTGTCTTTCCCTTCCCCTTTTCGCCGACGATTAAATGTATCATTGTAATCTCCTCCTTAAGTTAAATTGTAAAGCTTATGTACTTATTATAGTAGATTCAGTTATAAAAAACAACCTATAATTACTGTACATTTTCCAATAAATTTGTCATTTCTGAATAAAGCGCATCTTTATCATCCGCTTGCATGATGACGGAAATATAGGGCTCTCCGGATGTGTTATTAGCCAGAAGAATCAGGCAGGCACCCGCCGCATTCGTTGTACCGGTCTTGCCGCCGATTATATTCACATTTCCGGGCGTTTCTTTGGCCCCGCTTAAAAATAAATTTGTCGTACCAAAATCCATTTCCTTTGGATTGCCCTCCCTGTCCGAATAGGTGGACGTATAGCTGGATATATGGATGATCTCTTTAAATTTATCATATTTCATTGCCTCATTAAAAATGAGATACAAATCATAAGACGTCGTATAATGGTTGTCATCAGTCAGTCCATGTGGGTTTGTAAAGTTCGTATTTGTCGCACCAAGCGCAAGAGCCTCGTCATTCATTAACTGCCTGAATTCCTCTAGGCTGCCGGAAATATGCTCCGCGATCATAACTGCCGCATCGTTTCCCGAATACATCAAAAGTCCGTGCAGCGCCTGATCCAGCGTTATTTGATCCCCTTCTTTAAAGCCGCAAAGCTGCGCGCCGGATTCCGTAATATTGACATTTGCAGAGGCTGTAAGCACATCTTCCAGCTTTCCATATTTGAGTGCCAAAAGAGCCGTCATTGTCTTAGTCAAGCTTGCCGGATTCATTGATTTGTGAATGTTTTTGGCAAAAAGCGTATCGGCTCTTGAGGTATCAAAAAGACCGGCCGCCGTTGCCTTGGACATGTCAATGCCGTTACCGGACACATCCGAAGATACGACACACAAATCAGAGGCAAATGCATCTACAGTGGCCTCCGTATTGCTTGTCTCAAAACTGTATGCGCTTATTGGTGCGGAAAGGTCGTATGGCATGTCAAACTTTTTACTTCCGCAGCCGCCCAGAAAAAGCGACGCAAACACAAAAACCGCCGCTTTGCACATGCCGTTCTTATTTGTACATTTCACGCCATTCCATATCTCCTCTGTCGAGTGATTTGATTAAGAGTTCAGCTGTGGCAAGATTTGTCGCCAACGGAATGTTATGCATATCGCACAGACGGATAATATAGCCGACATCCGGCTCGTGTGATTTCGGTGTCAGGGGATCCCGCAAGAAAACCATCAAATCGATTTCGTTATGCTCGATTTGTGCGCCTATCTGCTGTTCTCCCCCCAAATGCCCGGCAAGATACTTGTGAATGGAAAGGTTTGTGACCTCTTCAATCAGCCTGCCGGTCGTGCCTGTTGCAAAAAGATCGTTTTTGCTTAATATCCCCCGATAAGCAATACAAAAATTCTGCATTAATTTCTTTTTTGAGTCGTGAGCAATCAACCCAATATTCATATAACATTCCTCCTCCAGGTGTTTATTCACCGGCATGCTTTGATTAAAAGCTCCGATGATCGTGTAGACGCGTTATAAATATTTTGGCGTCTGCATTTTTACATTTAATACGAACCCCATCCCTATAAAAAGACTGACGAGCGACGTCAATCCGTAACTCAAAAACGGTAGAGGTAAGCCGGTATTCGGCAATATCGCGGTAGCCACACCGACGTTGATAAAGGTCTGAAAGCCGATTAGTCCGGCCATACCGGCGGCAATAATGGAGCCTGCTAAATCCCTCGATTTGCGTGCAATTAAAATACATTCCAATACGATCAGAAACAAAAGCCCGAGTACCGCGCAGCAACCGACAAAGCCAAGCTCCTCCCCCACTACGGCAAAAATAAAATCTGTCTGTGCTTCCGAAATAAAATTGCCGTTTTTTACGGAAGCGATGACATTGTTGTTAAGACCCTTTCCAGTGAGCTGACCGGAACCGATGGCCGTAATGGCATTCATTGTCTGATAAGCCTCGGTAGCCGCATATTTCTCCGGCTGCAGCCATGCGAGAATACGCTTTTGCTGATATTCGTCCAAAATTATCTGATCCGGCTGCAATACCATATTTAAAAAGATAATAACAGAAGGAACAGCTATCACAATGACGCCGATGACAACCTTGTAACTAAGCCCGCCGACAAACATAACTATGGCAAAAACAACAAGGATCATAATACTTGTCGACAAATCCGGCTGCTCATAAATCAAGATAAACGGCGGTAAAATTAGCAGAACACAGACTAACAGCATACGAAAGGTATTGAGACTCTCCTTATGTTTCATAATAAACTGTGCATAAAATAAAATCAATAAAATTTTTACAAGTTCTGACGGCTGGAATCGAAAACCGCCGACTTCAAACCAACGGGAGGCTCCTCCGCCGGAATCCCCGAACAGCTTGACAAGAACCAACATCGCGATGCTAAACGCATAAATCAGCCAGTAGAATTTCAGTACAAAGCTATAGTCGATCAGAGAAATAATGAGCATCGCAACGATGCCAAGAATCAATCCCTGCGTCTGACGCACGACAAGATCCTCTTTTGCGCTTCCGATAAAGCGGATGCCAAGGATGCTGATTGCGACCGTCAGCAAGATCAGTAACACATCATATTTTCTGAAGTTATATTTCCCAAAGTTGAACATTTTGATCCCTCGTATTCTTTCATGCGGGCAGCGTAACGCCTTACATGTCCTTTCACAGCACAGAGATTTTTCTAAGGTCAACAATCGGAATGTTGGCATATAATGCCGGCACATTGCCATGCTTGGAAGCAGATTTAGTCCATGTAATCTGCACTTCCATACCCTCTGAGTCAATTTCTATGTATTTTGAAATAACCTTTATCATATCATTTTTAATCAGTTCGATAACTTCTGTAGAACAATCTGCCCTGTCGGATATCAAAAGCAGCTTTAGTCTGTCCTTTGCCACTTCGCGGGATTGCTTTTGCCTGAAAAATTTAAAAATACCCATTGTCCGCCCTCCTTAATTCTTTCTGAATGTGCCAAACATTCTATTCCACAGGGAATGTGCATTTTCAATATTCAAAAGCGGCACATCATTTCCAAGTATCCGCTGACAGATATTCTGGTAGGCACGTCCTGCGAGGGAAGATGCATTAAGCTGCATGAGGGGCTCGCCTTGATTTGTAGCAATGACTACGCATTCGTCATCCGGAATAGCACCAAGCAGCGATATCGCCAGTATTTCCGTCACATCCGAAACAGACATCATCTCTCCCCGTTTCATCATATCCGGACGCAGCCGATTGACAATCAAATCGATCCTTCGTATTTCATTTGCTTCCAAAAGTCCAATAATCCTATCCGCATCCCGAATTGCGGACACCTCCGGCGTCGTCACAACGATTGCTCTGTCCGCGCCTGCAATTGCGTTTTTAAACCCCTGTTCTATTCCTGCCGGACAATCGAGCAGGATGAAGTCAAAGCTGTCACGCAGCGTATCAACCAGTTTTTTCATTTGTATTGGCGAGACAGCCGTCTTATCTCTCGTCTGTGCCGCCGGCATCAGATAAAGACCGGGAAACCGCTTGTCCTTAATCAGTGCCTGTTTGATTCTGCAATTACCTTCCACAACATCCACAAGATTATAAACGATACGGTTTTCAAGCCCCATGACGACATCCAGATTTCTGAGTCCGATATCCGTGTCAATTAAAGCTACCCGTTTCCCTAATCCTGCAAGACATGCGCCGATGTTTGCGGTGGTCGTTGTCTTCCCGACCCCGCCTTTCCCTGACGTGACGACAATTACTTCACTCATGTTCTACCTCCGTTTTGACTGTTAACCAGTCATTCATGAAATATTTGTCCCCTAAACATCTTTCAATTTAATTAGACAGGAAGATTATTTAGTAATTCTTTCGTAATTGCATCTGTATAGATCTCCTCGTCAAGTACATAAGCGATTCGCGGTGCCTGCTTGTTTTTCAGCCATCTCCCGCTCTTTGCCAGCGCTTTAGAAGCAAAATCTCCAATTTGAATTTTGGTCGGCTTCATATCAAGTGCAACGATAAAACAGTCGTTATTTCCATTTGCTCCCGCATAGGCATGTCCATAAAGCGTACCAAGAATAACGATATTGCCCGCCGAAACAACGTCTGCCCCGGGATTGATATCGCCTAGAATAATGATGCTGGAATCTGTTTCAAGCACTTGTCCGGCGCGCAATGTCCCCTTATAAAATTGTCCGTCCGTACTGTCACCGTTGTTAATGAATTTATTGGCCGCCTTTAGATATTGCTGGTTCTTTTCTCCTCCATCGCCCATGACACACAAAACGGTCAGCTCCGTATTATCGGAAATAGAATTGACCAAAAGGCGCTCTTCTTCGATATCCAGCTCACGGCCTTCAAAGGATACAACCATTTTTGCGTTACCGAAAAACTTTGCCGAATCCCTAAATTTTCTTCCCATCTCCGTATATAACATATCAAACGGCACTTCCGGGTCAAGTACAACCGCGATTCCGTTTGGAAAACTCTTTATGAGCACTATATTATTCAATGTTTAACATCCCTTTCTTACTTTTTATGATCCCCGTCACTTTACGCGGAATCAGTCTTCAATAACCTCTACTTCTGTCGTATCGGCAATACCGTTAATTAACTCATCGGCATTCTCCAGCCCAAAGTAATACTTAAAAACATCGCTCGCGACCGCCGCCGCGTTGGCAGACGTATAACCGTAGGCAATCCGGACAGTTACTGCAATTTCCGGATTTTCATATGGAGCAAAACCAAGAAACAGCGCGTGGTTCGTTCTTGAGGTACTGGTCTGTGCCGTACCGGTTTTTCCGGCCACATTAATCGGAAAATCCTTAAACGCACTTGTCTTCTCAGCAACGATACGCATGCCTGACCGTACAGCACTCCATGTGGAATCCTGAACCCGGATTTGGTTTCTAACCTGCGGCTCGAAATCCTCAATCGCCGTTCCGGCAGAATCCGTCACCTTGCTGACAAGCGACATTTGATAACACGTTCCTTTATTTGCGATTGACGTCACATATCTGGCAAGGCCGATCGTCGTATAGTTATGGCTTCCCTGTCCGATTGCAGAGTCGATCGGAAGGACATCTGAAAACTTGGGCTCGTTCTCCTCCATCTCGACACCGGTCTTTTCCGTCAGGCCAAACAAATCCGCATATTCCTCAAGCTTGTCCAAACCGGCTTTTTCCGAATAGGTCGTTGTCATCATGTTTGTACTTAAGCGATAGCCGACTTCATAAAAGAAACTGTTACAAGAATTTCCGATCGCCTGTACGACATCTAAATTTCCGTGCGCGCCCGGATAAATCCAGCATTTTTTAGCAGGCTCTACCGTATCATAAATACCTCGGCATTGGATTGATTCTCCTAAATTGACAACACCGTCCTCCAAAGCCGTGACGGCAGATACCATCTTGAACGTGGAACCGGGAGCCGTCATCTGCTGTGTTGCACAATTATACATCGGGCTTGATAAATCAGACATCAACTGGGCATAATAATCTGCGTCAATCGTGTTTGCAAGCTTATTGGAATCATAGCCCGGATAGGTGACACAGGCCAGCAGTTCGCCGTTTGTTCCGGTGACAACACAGGAACCGGTGCAGGGATCAAGCGCAAGCTGTGCAGGCGTAATTTCAATATTGGAAATTTTGTTGATCAGAAAATCATACGCCGTCTTAGCACCGGTCTCCACCGCTTCTTTTTCGGCGGTCGTTCCATAAACAGCTCTCTGTTCAAATAAAATCATACAAATTTCCCTTCCGGTCAGCTCATTATCCCGGATCATATATTTATACAACTTTTTAGAAAAACCGTTATCACTCTTTAAATCTTCACAGATAAAATCCACCAGCTGAGAATAGACTTCCTCCGTATCGGAATATTGGTTGCTTAAATTAAAACGGGAAATGTCGATCCAGTTCTTGGAAAGCGCATGGGTTAAATATTCCTTTAAGCTGATCGTTTCGTCCGTCGTCCATGCAATATAGGTCGGATCCTCTCTGTCAATTTCATCATTGATAAGAATCCCTGTGTTGGAGGAAGCCAGCCGCGAAACAATATAGCTTTCATACACCTGCATTTCCGTTGTAAGCCGTTCGTATGGTGTCGAAGTAGTGAGCAACTCGTCCCTTAAAACGTCAACCGCCCGCTCCTGCTTGGAAAGAAAATTGGAATATACCTGCTTTTCATAAGCATCGGCATTCTTTTCACTAAATTGATTGATGTCCATGACGTTATTATTGATCAGAGCAAAATAGACATCGTCAATCGGAATCATCATCAAACTGGATTTGACCTCAGCGTTATTATATTCCTTTACATTCAAAATCTTTGAAACAAGAATGCCGGCAAGTTTCTGCTCAAGCATATTATAAACTGCCTTTTGCAAATCGGCATCAATTGATAAATAAACGTCATTTCCGGCCTTCGGTTCGATATGAGAAGCGGTTTCAATCACCTTGCCGACATTATCCACATAAATGATATCTTTTCCCTTCGTGCCCTGTAAATATTCCTCCATTGTCTTTTCGATACCGGCCTTTCCGACCATGTCATTCATCGTATACTCATGCTCGGAGCCCGCAAGGCTTTCCAGATCATCCGTGGAAGCGTTGCCGGTATAGCCAAGGAGCGAAGAAAAATATTTTGCGTCATTATATTTCCGAAGCGTATCCTCTTCGATATCAACGCCCTGCAGAGTGTCTTTATTTTCCATAATAACGGCGACCGTCTCTTCGCTGACGTCTGAGGCAATAACCGTAGAGAGGTACTTCTGGTAGTTATTCATACTCATCGCATAGCGTATCGTAATGATCTGCAGGATTTCCTCATCCGTGTAGCCCTCCCCCGCTACAAAGACTGTTTTTGTGTCCCTCTTTGTTTTTTTACCGACCTCGTATTTTTCTGAACCTGCAAGATAGGAAACGACTTGTTCGGGTGTCGCGTTGCGCTCCGATGTTTTTAAATCATCAATCTTGGTATGACCGTATACATCGGCCAAAAAGCGAAGCAGCTTCTTTTCTGAAACCGTATACTCATACTTTCCATACTCATTCAAAACAATGTTAAAGTTATTTAACACCTTATCCCCGCAGTCCTCAATAAGATGAACGGTGCGAAGAATCGTATTATTCATTTCCTCGTTTTTCATGCTGCCGGATTCATAATTGTCTTCAATTGTCACAGAATAGGCAAGCTCATTGTATGCAAGCAGATTGCCGTCTTTGTCGTAGATGTTGCCGCGCGCACTTTTTAACGTCGTCTCTTTTTTGATAGTCAGTGTGAAATTGTTCAGATAATCCTCGCCATTAATAATTTGTAAGATAAACAGCTTTTGTATTAGAATTGCAAATAGTACAATGAATATAATGATTAATACAAAAAATCTAGAAAATATTACGTTTTTCAACCAGTCCTTTATATCGTTCAGCAAACGCTATGCACTCCTTTTCTCTCTCGCTTCCAGCCATTCATTTACCCACAAAATGGTCTTATAGACAATCAGCGTCACAAGAATCGTATATACGATTTCCGGTAAAATAACATGAACAAAATAGTAGCCAAGATTCAGCTTTCCCCTTAGTAAAAATAAAAAAATATAGCAGAGAAAGCAATATAACAGTTCACTGGCCGTAATGAGAATCATCGGCAGCTTGATATCCTCCGGATAAAAAATACTTCTGAAAAATCCATTCAAATAGCCGATGCACATATAAACAAGCGCGTAAAATCCAAGAATATCCCCGTAAAAGATGTCTAAAATCAGACCGGCCAGAAAGCCAATTACCATCCCCTCCTTTTTTCCGCACATGAAGCCGAATGAGGAGGTGATGATAATCAATATATTAGGAACGATGCCGCCAAGCGATATCCTTTGGAAAAAAGTACATTGCAGCAAATATCCGATAATAACCATTAAGATGATGATAGTTTTTCTGAGCATATGCGTTTAACCCGCTTTCCGATAGCGCCCTAATCCTTCTGCTGCTTCAACTCCGTAATAACAAGCACGGTATCCAAATGCTTAAAATCCACAATAGGCGTGATATAACCCGATTTTGTCAGGTTGTTCGCATCCTTGTTAATCTGCGTAATATAGCCGACAGAAATCCCCGGGAGATATCTGTTGCTGATGCGGGAGGTTACGACCAAGTCGCCCTGCACAATAACATCCTCATTGTCGATTAGCTGGGAGAACCGAATATAGCCTTCGTTCATCAGCTCCAGATCACCCGTCACAATCAGCCGATCCGAGGTTGACAGTACCATACCGCTCAAATTGGAATTATCGTCGATAATCGACTTGACTGTCGCCCAATTGGGTCCCGACTCCGTGACAATGCCAACAAGACCGCCGCCGGCCATTACGTTCATATCCACGTCGATCCCGTCATTTTTCCCTTTATCAATTAAAAAAGAACTAAACCAGTTCCCGGCATCCTTTCCGATCACTCTCGCCCCGACCTTATCGTAGCCGGAATACTGTTCGTCCAGTGCAAACAACTGCCTCAGCTCCGAAAGCTCATATTTATCCTGCTTCAGGTCGTTTACTTGAATCGCCAAATCCGCGACCTGCGTTTTTAACTCCTCATTTTCCTTTGCAAGCTCATCCATCCGTTTAATACTATCCGAACGACTTGTCAGCCAAAGACCGGCCTTTGAGATTCCCTTTTGGAACGGAACGATCGTATAGCCCGCAACCGTTTCCAGCGATCCGCTGATCGCATCTGTCGTAAACGACAGGATCATCATCGTTATACAGACAATGGTCAGTGCAAGCAGGACGTATTTACTTGGAATAGAAATTTTTGTTCTATTAGAGCGGTTCCTTGCCATGAATCCTTCCCCTTAGTTTGTGAAATCCTGCATCGAATAAGCCACCGAGTGAAAATGCTCATTTTTTATTATCTGGGAAAGACCATAAGCGACACTTTCTTCACCATTTGATGAAAAATTTACCTTCAGCCCGGTGCTTCTACCGATCAGCTCATGCAGATTGCCGATTCCCGCGGAACCTCCTGTCAGGAAAATGCCCTTTTTATAAATATCCGCACCAAGCTCCGGCGGAGTTCTCTCCAGAATTACGCGTACGCTGTCAATGATCATTTCAAAATTCTCACGCATTGCCTTTTCGATTAAATTCGTCGGGATATTCCTCTCAACAGGAAGTCCTGTCACAATATCCCTTCCGTAGACAACCGCATCCTCTTCTGCCGCTTCGAGCTTCGGAAGCGCTATTTTTACTTTTTCGGCCGTTTTGGCACCGATCAGCAGATTGTATTCTTTTCTGATAATATTGCGAATGCTTTCATCAAATTTTTTTCCACCAATTTTAATGAGACGGCTGAGCACGATACCCCCAAGAGATAAGATGGAGACTTCCGTCGTGTCAAAGCCAATATTGACGATCAGAATTCCCTGAGAATTCTTCAAATCGACATCAAAACCAATGCTGTCCGCGATTGCCTTTTCAACAATATAAATACCGCGCGCCTTGACGTTAGAATCCTTAACAAGATCAAAAAAAGCTCGTTTTTCCACCTCGGTGATATCGGTCGGAACAGAAATATAGTAATCGGCGGGCTTTATGTTTCCGCCCATTGCATCGGAAATAAAGCTCCTCAGCAAAATCTGCATATGATTAATATCCGCGATCACACCGCTTGTCACCGGATAGGAAACCACAATCGAGGCGGGTGCTTTTTCATACATCTCGAATGCCTGATCACCGTAAGCAAACACATTTCTTTTATTTTGGATCGCTATCATATTTTTCTGACTCGTAATTTTTTCTTCGAATCCATTATATATTTTAATGTTGCAGGTACCGAGATCGATACCGAATGCATTGACTGACAACAAAAACCCTCCTTCAAAACAAACCGGCTTCTTTTAAGCTGATATAACAGTTATTGCCGATAATGATGTGATCAATTAACTGAATATCCATAATATTTCCGGCTTCTCTTATCTTTTTTGTGACAACTATATCCTCTTTGCTCGGTGTAGGATTGCCGCTCGGATGATTATGCATCATGATAATATAAACGGCTCCGCTGCTTAATGCCTTTATAAAAATTTCCCGCGCAGAAACGAGCGACTGGTTCACAGTCCCGCTCGACAACAAAAAATCACTTAAAAATCCACTGGCACCATTTAAAAATATAATCCATGTCTGTTCGTTTGTCAGATGGCGCATGCTCTCCATATAATAGTCGGCAAGCACCTTTGGTGAGTTTACAGTCATTTTCTCCGGCATCGCCGTTATGGAAATGCGTCTGGAAAGCTCTGCAATACACTTTAACGTGATTGCCTTTACATTTCCAACTCCGGGAAGTTTTTTAAGCTCCTCCAATGACTTTTGGTGCAGCGCCAAAAGACTATGTTCTCCCCGGGGCAGTTCCAAAACTTTTCTGGCAAGCTCAATGGAGGTCTCACCCTTTGTTCCTGTCTTTAACAGGATAGCTAACAGCTCGGCATCTGTCAATGCGTAAGCTCCATGCTTTAAGAATTTTTCATATGGCCTTTCCAGAGCCGGTAAATCTTTCATTGTAAGATGTTCAGTGTCCAATGTTCTCCTCCGTTTTCATAATTCTCCGGATATGCAGACGAAGGAATGTTGGATGGTTATTGTTATGCCAATAATTTTGGCAGGCTAAGGGGTAAAGCAGTTGATGCGGCTATAGCTTGCGGTAGATTAGCACTCCGATTACAATACCGATAATACTCGCGATCGTAATTTTAATCGTAACCGCAAAGGTTAGTGCGATGATGCCAAGATCAAGCACAAGTGGACTCGTAAATCCAAAGGTCTTTCCATAATTCAGCCAGCTCAGTCCCGACATGTTTTCCGCCAGCATTCCGATGAAACCGCCAATCACAATTCCGGCAAGAATCAACAGAAAGCATGTCCAGTTATTTTTTCCTCTCATAGTATACCTCATATCAAGTCCCGTATATGGAATTCCGAGTCGATTATTGGAATCTTGTGGGAACTACGGGCAGCCATCCACAACATATAGACATATTACCATATTTTCATCGTTGTGTACATAAAAATTCAATTAATTTTTACTTTAATTTTTACGACAACAGCTATCAGAATATTACATTTTTTCCTTATGACAGACAAATCACCCCGGCATCCTTTAAGGACTGCAGCGACCTTAAAATGCCAAACTTTGCATGGTTCCAAGTCAATCCTCCCTGAAAATATACCGCATAAGGCGGCTTGATGGGAGCATCTGCACTCAGCTCAATGGAGGAACCGGACACAAACGCTCCGGCCGCCATAATGACATCACAATTATAACCGGGCATCGCCCATGGCTCCGGAGTCACAAAGCTGTCTACCGGCGCAGCGGCCTGAATGCCCTTACAGAACGCGATGACAGCTTCAGGCGAACCAAGTGTAACCGCCTGAATAATATCGTGGCGGCTTTCCATACTGTTTGGCACGACCGGAAATCCCAGCCTTTCATAGATACCGGAAGCAAAAACCGCTCCCTTCAGTGCACCGTTTACGACCGTTGGGGCTAAAAACAAGCCCTGATAAAAGCTTTGGTTGATACCAAGGGATGCGCCGACCTCTTTCCCGAGCCCGGGAGAGGTCAAGCGGTATGCAGCGTTCTCGACGCATTCCTTCGTGCCGGCAATATAACCGCCGATCGGTGCAAGTCCACCTCCGGGATTTTTGATTAAGGAACCGACGACCATGTCCGCGCCGACCTGTGACGGTTCGGTTTCCTCAACAAATTCTCCATAGCAGTTATCCACCATGCAGATGACGCCGGGTTTTATATTTTTAACAAAGGTGATCAGTTCCCCGATCTGCTTAACCGACAAAGTCGGTCTTGTCTGATATCCTTTTGAACGCTGAATTGTCACCAGCTTTGTTTTTTCATTGATTGCCTGCTTGATTGCATCATAATCAAAACTTCCGTCAAAAAGCAGTTCCACTTGCCGGTACGTAATGCCGTATTCAGAAAGGGAACCTTTAGACGGACGGATGCCAATGACCTCCTCAAGCGTATCATATGGCTTTCCTACCGGTGAAAGTAGCTCATCGCCGGGACGCAGATTTGCCGAAAGGGCGACTGCAAGCGCATGAGTACCGCAGGTAATCTGCGGTCTGACAAGCGCATCCTCTGTATGAAACAGCTGCGCGTACACCTTCTCAAGTGTATCCCTTCCAAGGTCATTATAGCCGTATCCGCTCGTCATTTGAAAGCAAGCCTCGGATACACGGCATTCCTGCATCGCCCGGATAACCTTTAGCTGGTTATATTCCATCGTGTTATCAAATTCGGCAAATCGTTCTTTTAAATCTATAAGCACACTTTCTCCAAATAAAAAAACGTCCTCATCAATCCCCATCTGCCGGTACATTATTTTTTGTTGTTCATTCATCGCAACCTACTCTTTTCCTGTCTGTTTTAACTTAATACACTCACATATCCGTGCAAGAATCCGTTCTTCATCATAGCCGTAATCCTTTTTATCCAGCCAGATCAAATCCTTTTCACGGCGAAACCAAGTGAGCTGACGCTTTGCAAAATGTCTCGTATCCCGCTTAATAATCCGGACTGCCTCCTCCAAAGGATATTCGCCGTCAAGAAAAGCAAGCAGTTCCTTATAGCCAATTCCCTGCATGGAAATAAGGCTTCTGTCATAGCCCATTTCCTTAAGCCGCATAACTTCCTCTAACAATCCCGCCTGCAGCATTTGGTCGACGCGTGCGTCAATCCTCTCATACAAAAGCTCCCGGTCATCGTTGAGCACAAAATAACAAAATGCATAAGGAGATTCCTTTTGTCGCTCCGCTTCATTATGTGCGGAAATCGGTTTTCCTGTCAAATGATAATATTCCAGCGCACGGATGACACGCTTAACATTGTTTGCGTGAATCTCCTGAGCAGCTTTCTCGTCCGTCCGTATGAGCAGGTTGTGCAGATATAGAGAACCTTTCTCTTGCACAAGCTGCTCCAGCTTCTTGCGATAGACCGGATCCTCTTTCGTCTGTTCAAAGTCAATTCCATATAGTACTGCCTGGATATAAAAGCCGGTTCCCCCGACGATTAGGGGAATCTTCCCCTTTTCGTAAATCTCCCGCATGGCGGCATTTGCCATGTCCTGAAAACGTGTTACATTAAAAGGTTCTGAGGGCATTAGCTCATCTATGAGATAATGACGGACTCCGCCCATTTCTTCAGGACGTATTTTTGCGGAGCCGATATCCATATGACGGTAAATTTGCATAGAATCCGCAGAAATAACTTCTGCATTTATTTTTTTTGCCAACAAAATCGAAAGGCTGGTCTTTCCCACTGCGGTCGGGCCGGTCAATATGACCAGCGGTTTTTTTTCATTCCTGTTTTCCATAAATTATTCCTTATTTGATTATGCTATAAGATCCGCTTGAATTTCTTTTCCAGCTCGTATTTGGAATAGGCGATAATAGTTGGCCTTCCATGCGGACAATGATAGGGATTATCAAGCGTCAGCAACTCGTCGATCAAGGTCTGTGCCTCCTGTCCGGAAAGATGGTCGTTTCCCTTTACGGCGCTTTTACACGCCATTGTTGCAATTCGATCGTCAACCGAAGATATTTCTGTGGAAAGCCTTTCCTGTGACAGCTCATCCAGCAGTTCATGAAAATAGTCGGCAGCAGTCAGTCCGAACAACTCGGATGGAACCGCGCGGAGCGAATATTCGTTCCCGCCAAAATGCTCGATTTCAAATCCGACCTGCTCAAAGTTAAAAAGAAACCGTTCTAATAACTGCTCCTCGCTTTTTGACAAGGAGAGAATCGTCGGCGGACTAAGTAATTGCGAGGCAATCGTATGGTCATTGAGCTTTTTTCTAATCCGTTCATACAACACTTTTTCATGTGCCGCATGCTGATCGATAATGTACAGCTTCTCATTTAATTCCACCAGCCAGTATGTTTCAAACAGCTGTCCAATAATTCGGTGCTTCTTAAGAGCCTCCTTTGACAGAAAGCGTTCTTCAAACAAATTAAGCTGTTCCGACGTTTGCATAAGATTTTCCGTATGATAAACAGGTTTCTCGGCTACGCGGTTCTCCTCACCATATAAGGGAAGGAGATCTTTGGCTCTTTTCTCAATATCTGCCTTTCGCGCCTCTCTCCGGTGTGTTTCAAACGGCTCCGGTATTGAAACATCTGATGCTGGGACTTTAGAAAGTGCACCGCTCACTCTTTCTTCTTTTATTTCGGGTATCAATTCCTTTTGGGATAATGCCTCTCGGATTTTCTCAATAAGAAGCTGGTGTAATTTTTCTGCCTCCAAAAAACGGATTTCCATTTTGGCCGGATGCACATTAATGTCGAGCAGTTCCGTTGGAATTGACAAATAAAGAACAACAAGCGGGTATTTATGCAGCATTAAAAACGGCTTATACGCTTCATCCAACGTCTTTGAGATCAGAGAGCTTTTTATATAACGTTGATTTACATAATAAACCTCAAAGCTGCGGCTGCTTCTGGCAAGCTCCGGCTTGCCGATGAATCCCGAAATTTGGATGTTTCCTTCGGTCACATTCAACGGAACGATGTTAGCCGTAATATCCCTTCCGTAAATTTGATAGATAACATCCTTAATTTCTCCGTTCCCGGATGTCTGCAGCCTGTTGCTGCCATTAACGATCAGCTTAAAGGCAATGTTCGGATGAGAAAGCATCATGCGCTCCATCAGCTCAATGATATAAGTTCCTTCTGTCATGGCGGTTTTTAAAAATTTACGCCTTGCGGGTGTATTAAAAAATAAATTTCTGACAACAAACGTCGTTCCATCCGGCACGCCGACATCCTCAAGAGCCATTTCCCTCGCGCCCTCAATGACATATCTGGTTCCCGCTGCGGAAGTATTAACTTTTGTCAATAGCTCGACCTTTGCAATAGCTGCGATGCTGGAAAGCGCCTCTCCGCGAAAGCCGAGACTTTTTATGCAGAGCAGATCCTCGACAGAATGTATCTTGCTCGTGGCATGCCGCAAAAAAGCGGTTGGAACCTGCTTTTTTTCAATGCCACAGCCGTTATCGGTCACGCGGATAAAATCGATACCTCCGCCTTTGATTTCCACGGTCACTGCATCCGCTCCGGAATCAATCGCATTTTCGACAAGTTCCTTTACGACGGACATCGGCCGCTCTACTACTTCTCCCGCCGCAATTTTATCAATTGTCTGCCTGTCCAATACCTGAATCTGTGTCATAGGATCTCCTTTGCCTTACCATCTGTTTTTCAGTTTGTTTTGCAGCCTGCTTAATGTGTTCAGCGCCTCCATCGGCGTTAAATTATTTAAGTCCATATCCTTAAGCTCGCGGATAATATCGTCATCTTTTACCGTATCAAATAAAGAAATCTGTGCAAGATCGACCTCATCCAGTTTCTTTTGGGCGTTCTTTTTTTCGCCTTTAGAATCCTCGGCAATGCTTTTTACGCTTGCTGTAATATCATTTTCGGAAAGCTCCTCCACCAGCTCCTTTGCGCGCTCAATCACCATGTCCGGCACGCCCGCAAGCTTTGCAACCTGAATACCATAGCTTTTATCGGCACCGCCTTTGACAATTTTTCGCAGGAAAACAATGTTGTCTCCCTGCTCCTTAACGGCAATACAGTAATTGCTGACGGCATTCAGCTTGCCCTCCAGCTCCGTAAGTTCATGATAATGGGTCGCAAACAGAGTTTTTGCGCCAAGCAGCTTCGGATTGCTGATATATTCGATGACAGCCCACGCGATGGAAAGTCCGTCAAACGTCGAGGTGCCGCGCCCGATTTCATCCAGTATAAGCAGGCTTTTGGACGTCGCGTTTCGTAAAATATTCGCAACCTCCGTCATCTCGACCATGAATGTACTTTGTCCGCTCGCAAGGTCGTCCGATGCGCCGACCCTCGTAAAGATGCGGTCAACGATACCAATATTCGCAGCCTTAGCCGGAACAAAGCTGCCGATCTGAGCCATCAGCACAATCAAGGCTGTCTGACGCATATAAGTGGACTTTCCCGCCATATTGGGGCCTGTAATGACGGAAATACGGTTATTCCCGTTATCCAGATAGGTGTCGTTTGCTACAAACAGATCAGAGGCAGTCATATTTTCAACGACGGGATGCCGTCCCTCCTTGATCTCAATAACGCCCTTTTCATTAATTTTCGGACGGCAATAATGGTTGCGCTCCGCAACGATTGCAAGAGATGCAAACGCGTCAAGCTTTGCAATGACCTTGGCTGTTTCTTGTATTCTTGCTACCTGCTTTGCGATTTCATCCCTGATTCCACAGAAAATATCGTATTCAAGAGAGAATAGCTTGTCCTCTGCGTTTAATATCGTATCCTCCAGCTCCTTGAGCCGTTCTGTTGTATAGCGCTCCGCATTTGTCAGCGTCTGCTTTCTGATATAATCCTGCGGCACAAGATCCCGAAAGGAATTTGTCACCTCGAAATAATACCCGAATACACGGTTGTATTTGATTCTTAAGTTTTTAATGCCGGTGCGCTCCTTGTCGTCCACCTCCAGCTTAGCAAGCCAGTTTTTCCCTTCCGTCTTGGCATTCCTGAGTGAATCAATGGTTTCGTTATAACCGGTCTTGATGATACCACCATCCTTAATTGTAATTGGCGGTTCCTCGTTAATCGAGGTAAGAATCAGCTCATTAACATCTGTAAGCGGATCAAGACTGTCACAAAGTTCCTTTAGTACCCCTGACCCAAATTCGCCAAGAAGCTGTTTGATCGGAGAAAGCATTGTAAGGGAGCTTGAAAAGGCAATCAAATCACGGGGATTGGCTGACTTATAACTAATTTTGCTCATCAGGCGCTCCAAATCGTAAATCGGGTTTAAGTATTCCCGCAGCTCTTCCCTTACAATCGCGCACTCATTCAACGCCTGAATGGCGTCAAGGCGCTCTTCTATCTGCTGCCTGTCAATGAGCGGCTGCTCCACGAAGTTTCTTAAGCAGCGGGCGCCCATCGCGGTTTTCGTCTTATCGAGCACCCCGAGCAGGGAGCCTCTCTTCTGCTTGTCCCGCAGCGTTTCGGTCAGCTCCAGATTCCGCCTTGTGGAGGAATCCAGTATCATATAAGTCGCGACGTTGTACAAAAAGAGCTTTCTCATATGGGAAAGAGAGCTTTTTTGCGTCTCATATAAATATTTTAACAGGGAACCGGCGCTGATCGTGCCACATTCGTAGTCCTTTAACCCAAAGCCATCCAACGAATCAACGTGAAAATGCTCCTTCAGTATCCGCACACAGGCTTCATCGTCAAAATACCATGGTTCCAGCGTGTAGATCGTCACGCCAAGCTTATATTTTAATTCCTCCAAATCGATCCCGCACACAAGAAACGCTTCATTGCAGATAATTTCTGTAGGGGAATATTTGTAGATTTCATCAAGCAGCCTGCGCTGTTCTAAAACCTCCGTCACAAAATAATCTCCTGTCGTAATATCGGCAATCGAAATGCCAAATTGATCCGCAATATAAACGACCGACATCAGATAGTTGTTGCGGGATTCCTCAAGCGCCTGCATATCAATATTTGTACCCGGCGTCACGATCCGCATGACCTCGCGCTTGACAAGCCCTTTGGCGTATTTCGGATCCTCCACCTGCTCGCAGATCGCCACCTTGTAGCCTTTGGATACAAGCTTGTTCAAATATCCCTCGACCGCATGATAAGGCACTCCGCACATCGGTGCGCGCTCCTCCTGACCGCAGTTTTTACCTGTCAGCGTCAGCTCCAGCTCCTTTGAGACCGTGAGCGCATCCTCATAGAACATTTCATAAAAATCGCCGAGCCGGTAAAATAAAATACAATCCTTGTACTGTTCTTTTGTCTCTTTATATTTCTGCATCATTGGTGACAATTCAGCCACTGCCTTATCCCTCTTTCTATTCATCCTTAACCTGTTCGTAAAGCGGCTGACGGACTTTCATTCTCGTCACTTCTACGAGTCCGAGCGTCGTCATATCATGAAGCTGCGCCTTAATCGGATCCTTTTTTAATACCTCTGACAGAAAGGCGAGCAGCTTTTTCTGGCTGGCGGATTCTTCCATGTTGATAAAATCAATTAAAATCATACCCGATAAATTCCTTAACCTTAACTGCCTTGCAATTTCGGCCGCCGCCTCCATGTTGACCAAAAGAAAGGTTTCTTCCCTGCTTCCTTTTTTTACGGTCTTACCCGTATTGACATCAATGGCGACAAGCGCCTCCGTCGGCTCAATTACTAAAAATCCGCCGGATTTGAGCCATACTTTTTTCTGTAATGCCTCCCTCAATCGGCTTTCCATACCGTACAGTTTTTTTAAGGAAAGCATCGGGTCCTCGTAAAAACGGAGATTAATCGACAGAAAATAAGATTCTCCATAAGTGTCCAGTATATGCTCCTTTAAGCTCTCATAGATTTCTTTTTCGTCTGTGACAATTTCCGTAAGCGCATCCAGACGGATATCCGTCACGGCGCGCATCCATTCGGCGGGCGCACGGTAAAGCACCGTAGCGGGCGTGCGCATCCCGGCATATTTTAAAACGGCGGAAAGCCGCTCTGATAGCTGTCGTATTTCTTTCTTTAATTCCTCGACGTCCGCATGTACCGCATTCGTGCGGATGATCATTCCGTAAGGAATTTCCTCCGCCTCCTCACGTAGCGCTTTGACAAGCTGTTTTTTCTCTTGTGCGGACAGCTTGGAAGAGACGGACAGCTTCGTATCCTTTGTATGGACGACGCTGTAAACGCCCGCTAAGGATAACTCGTCACTTAACACAGCATCCTTTGTCTTTGTGTGCTCTTTCACAAGCTGCACCGGAATCAATTCGCCCTGCTTTAAATCTGCGCGCGGTAAAAATCCTCTCGCATTTTGAGAAAAGTCAATAAACGACGCATTAATGTTGCCGACAGTCTGCTGAACTCTTCCAAGATAAATTGAACCAAGCTGTTCCTTTTTGGCGGAAAAAATATGAAATTCCACCGGCTTGTTTCCATTTAAATAGGCAAATAGCAGCTTATTCTGTTGTTTTGTTAATACGATCCGGTATGCTTCGTTTTTCATGCTGTAATATCCATTCCTACTTCATTTAAGGATAGAAAATTGTGATCTTTCATTGTATATAGCTCCAAGCGCTTGATCAGCAAGCCAAATTCATCAAGCTTTTCACCCTGCTGTCTATACAGCGCCTCCATGACAAGCTCCGGCTTAATATTTGTTACGCTCCCGCACGATAAACGAAGGATAAGAGTCTCCTTTGCCGCCTCATGCCGATATATAAACGGCTTTAAATCAATTTCCTGCTCGCTTCGTTTTGTTTTTTTGCTGATAATGATCTTATCCTGCTCCATTAAATCGGCAGCTGCATCTTTAAGTGAAAAAGACGGTTCAAAGCCTTCCCTGAAGGAAATCAGATAATCCGCAGCCACGACGCTTGCCATCGCATTTCCCGCCGATTCGGGCAGTTCGCGAAACGAAAGCACCTCCATGCCTTTTGCGGACGCTGCGTTCATCGCTTCAATCGCCTCTTCAGACAGTATCGGCTTCGTGATTTCAATATCCATATATTCCGCATCGCTTTCCAAACCAATTCCAAGCGGAAGGGCAAAGGACATGACCTGATGCGGGCTTAGACCGTTGCTGTACGCAATAGGGATATCCGCCCTGCGCATTAGCTTTTGAAAATACCGCATGATATCCAGATGACCGATAAATTTCACGGCGCCCGTCTTTGAAAATTTAATTCTTATTTTCATAGCAGACACCTCCTCCGAATTTGTTGGCGCCACAGCCCATGCACTGCATCCGGCAATTCGGCGTGACTTTTTGAGCGAGCGCCTGCTTCCATTCACGCATTAAAAATTCCTTTGTGACGCCTACATCAATGAAATCCCAAGGAAGCAGCTCAGTCAGATCCCGCTCCCTTGTCGTATAAAAGTCGATAGCAATGCCGCATTCCTCAAACGCGTTCAGCCATGGCTCCTCATGAAAGGTCTCAGACCAGGAATCAAACAAACAGCCTTTTTCATAAGCTGAAACAAGCACTTGCGAAAGCCGTCTGTCACCGCGGGCAAAGACCCCCTCGAGCATACTGACTTCTGCTTCGTGCCAGTTATATTTAATGCTCTTACGGTTAAGCTGCTGCTTCATCGCATCGTTGACAATCCTCGCCTTGTCCAAAAATCCTTTTTTATCGGACATCGGCGCCCACTGAAATGGCGTAAATGGCTTTGGAATAAAGAAGGAGGTGCTCGCCACGATCTGTACCTTTCCGTTTCTCTCCTCCTTAGGGATCAAATCATAATAGAGACGTGCGATCTGATCGGAAAGCTCCGCAATGCCGCGCATATCCTCTTCTGTCTCTGTTGGAAGCCCCAGCATAAAATAAAGCTTAACTCTTGTCCAGCCGCCTAAAAATGCCTGTTTCGCACCCTCCAATATCATTTCTTCGGTCAGTCCCTTATTGATGACATCCCGAAGCCTTTGTGAACCCGCCTCTGGTGCAAAGGTAAGGCTGCTTTTCCGCACATCCTGCACCTTGCTCATGACATCAAGAGAAAACGCGTCAATCCGCAGCGAGGGCAGTTCGATATTCAGCTTTTGGTGCTTTGCCTGTTCCATCAAAAAATCTACAAGCTCTTCTAAATGGGAATAATCGCTGGAGCTTAAAGAACTTAAAGAAATTTCCTCATGCCCGGTATTTTTTAACATTGACACGGCGTATTTTTTAAGAGCATCAATATCGCGTTCCCTGACGGGTCTATAAATCATTCCGGCCTGACAGAAGCGGCAGCCACGGATGCAGCCACGCTGTATTTCCAGCACGACTCTGTCCTGTATCACCTTAATAAACGGCACGACAGGTTTTTCAGGATAGTAAGTATTTGTCACATCCATGACTAGCTCCTTTTGAACTGTCTTTGGAATTCCGTCCATGACCGGTTCAAAACAGGCAAGCGTACCATCCTCGTTGTAGGCTGCTTCATAAAATCGGGGAGCATAAATGCCGGGCAGCTTTGCGGCCGCACACAGAAATTCTTCTCGGCTTTTACCATTCTCTCTGCATAATCGGTAAGTATCCAGCAGCCCATGATAGGCAGTCTCGCCTTCCCCGATATAAAACAAATCAAAAAAGTCCGCAATGGGCTCCGGGTTATAAGTGCACGGTCCGCCGCCGATAACGATCGGATCCTCTTCTGTTCGATCCTTTGCATAGAGCGGAATTTGGGAGAGGTCTAAAATCTGCAGCACATTTGTATAGCACATTTCATATTGCAGCGTAATACCCAAAAAATCAAATCCCTTGATCGGATCCTGAGATTCGAGGGCAAACAGCGGCAGCTTCTGCTCCTTCATGATCGCATGCAGATCCGTCCACGGAGAATAGACACGCTCACACCACGTGTCCTCCCGCCTATTAAACATGTCATATAAAATCTGAATCCCCAGATGTGACATCCCGATTTCATATACATCGGGAAAACACATGGCAAAACGTATGGAAACCGTTTCTTTCTCTTTTATCACCGCATTGACTTCATTTCCGATATATCTTGCTGGTTTCTCAACGCGGAGCAATACCTGATCCGGTAATGCGAGCTTTCTCATCATGAATAACCTTTCCTGACTCTTATGTCTATATACTAGAAATCATTTAAAGTATACGTGAATCCCTCCATAAAATCAAATACATTAGTAAGAAAACCGGTATCTGCTGTTTGTCCGATCATCTCCTTCAACTCGGAAATACCGATTTTCCCTACAATTTTCCCCCTGCTTCCCAAAACAAGAATTCCGATGAAAAGAACGCTCGCTAATAAAACTCGAAGCTTTAGCAAACCTCTCTGCATACTTTTGGGCTGCATGGAAATAGGCTCTTCTGTTTTTGTCGACTCCTTGACAAGCATTTCTTTACTGACAAGCGGCAAAACCTCCGCATAGGCAAGCTTTTCTTTGTATTTTTTTAATAGCATCGCTCTTTTATCAGCATTGTTGATTGCTTCCTGTTTGTGCTGATACATGATTGCCCTATGCCCCTTCAATGTACGCACCTTGGCGTACTGTTCTTTTTATATAATTATGTACAAGACGTCAAAATATGCGAAAAGCTTTGGATTTAAATGAAAACAGGGCGTATCTAGATACGCCCTGTTTTCTCTTTTACTATCTATTTTGCACAAAAGCCCCGTAACTGCTCACAAGCGCATTCGCGAACTAGTTTTTGCTGAATAACGCATATACGATTCGATCCTCGTTTACATTTTCAATGGAGCCATCCCACTTTTTAAAGGAATATCCTTTCATTTCAGGATTGGTCGGGTATTTTGCATTCTCACCGCTCCTGATATGCTGGATATCGCAGACCTCTCCGGTCTCGCTATTAACGAACTTTACCGCATAATTGCGATAATACCATGCCTTAATCGCCCGATCCTCCGTAATATTCGTCCAAGAACCTTCCCAGCCAACAAATTCAAGTCCGTCAATACAAGGATCCTGCGGGTTTGGAAGAGAGGAGCCATATGGCACGACATCCGTTTTCCACAACTCATTATTCCATCCGTTATACCATCTCACAACACAGGTTTTTCCCGGTACACCCTTCTCCTCGGACCACCATGGAAGAAACGGCGCTGTCATATTATCATTTATCCTTTTGACGGTAGATACGGCACTTGTAGAGGCGGCGTATGGCGTATTATTCGTATACATGCCAAGAATCATCTTGTCTGTCTTAATATTGAGTGCACTGTCTGTCCAGCCGATAAACGTATAACCGCTTACGGAGGTGTCAGCCGGAATAACCGCATTCCCGCCGTGCGCAACCGTCTGCATACTAATCTTGGTCCCATAAATAAAGGCAACATTATGTGTTGTCTTTGCGCTGACCTCCACATTGATAAACAGCATGCAGGCGAATGATGCTATCACTGTTGTTAATAAAGCTTTTTTCCATAGTCCCTTCATACAATACCCTCCTAGTCCCCTTGCATATATAACTTATGTATTAAGTATACCCTCTTTGTAAACAAAAATCCAGTGGTTTTTACAGTTTTATGCGATCATGCAATCATCTGTTTGCCAACTCCTTTGTAATATCCGACCACGTCAAACCGCATTCCGCCATGAGTACCATCGCATGATATAAAAAGTCGGCCATTTCGTATTTGACCTCCTCCTTATCTGGATTTTTGGCAGCAATAACAATTTCTGTCGCCTCTTCTCCGACCTTTTTTAAAATTTTATCGATACCCTTATCAAACAGATAATTTGTATAGGAGCCCTCCTTTGGACGCACCTTCCGATCCTGAATGACCGCATAAACGTCCTCAAACACATGGAGCGGATTTGTATACCTGTATTCCTGCTTTATGATCCCATTGAAAAAGCAGGAATGACTTCCGGTGTGACACGCGGCTCCGATCTGCGCAACCTTCGCAAGGATCGTATCCATATCACAGTCGGCGGTCAGTTCTTTTACATACTGGTAATGCCCGCTTGTCGCACCCTTTACCCAAAGCTCCTTGCGGCTTCTGGAATAATAAGTCATGATGCCCGTTTCGATTGTCCGGTTATAGGCGGCTTCATCCATGTAAGCAACCATCAGTACCTCGTCGGTCTGATAGTCCTGCACAACAACAGGAATATGCCCATCGCTGTTCTTTTTGAAATCCGCCCAGACATGGCTGCTTTCCCAGATGCTGATCAAAACACCTTCTGCTTTGCACATTTTTTTAAATTCCATGAGACTGTGAATACGCCCATTTATCACATCTCCGGAAAGTCCCGCAATACAGTCTGCTTTTAACAGCTTAACCATTTCCTGTTCCGCCGCTTCATTGATGACCGGTATGACTGCAAGTTCCTTATAATCATCGTCAATACGTTTGTTTAATAAAAGAACGCCGCATGTAAAACTTTTTAGATCCCCAAGCCTGTCGAGAATCTGTTCCTCGGCATCCGCACAGGCCATAATTTTCTCTTTGCCAAAACGCTTACTGACCTCCTCCATCAAATCGAGGTTAACCTGCTTTGCCATATTAAGTGCCACCCTGCTGCAGCCTGCGTAAAGCAGCTTCTTGACGTCCTCCACCCGGTTAATGTTTCCGGCGCCAATGACGGGAATGTCGATGGAACGGTTCAGCTCCCGTAAAACTAAAAGTGCCTCCTCATGTGCCGTATCACCGTCCGATAAATCAAACACAATCATTTCGTCAGCTCCCCGGCCGGAACAAGAAACGGCATAGGAAACCGGATCCTTGGAAACCACTCCTTCATCCTTAAAACCTTTTATAAACTTTTTATCTTTCAAATAAAAACAGGGAATCAGCTTTTTATTTTTCATCACAGCGTTCCTTTCGTAGACAGCACGTCCGTCACCCGCCCGTCCTTTTTTACCGACTCATCGAGCGCCTTGGCAAACGCCTTGAACATCGCCTCCGCGATATGGTGTGAATTGCTGCCCGACAATACTTTGATATGCAGATTCATCGCGGCGGAATAACTGACCGCATAGAAAAATTCCCTGATCAGCTCCGTGTCCAGGTAACCGATTTTTTCCGCATCAAATGACGCCTCATAGGAAAAGTAAGGACGTCCGCATAAGTCTACGGCACACAGCACAAGCGCGTCATCCATCGGCAGTATCATGCTCCCGTAGCGCCTGATGCCTTTTTTATCGGCCAGCGACTCCCTGATTGCGCTGCCAAGCACGATACCGGTATCCTCTACCGTATGATGCCCGTCCACATGAAGGTCGCCCGTTACAGACAGCTCGCAGTCAAAAAAACCATGCCGTGCAAACCCTTCTAGCATGTGGTCAAAAAAACCGATGCCCGTGTCGATTTTACTGATTCCTGTTCCGTCCAGATTCAGGCTGAGCTTGATCTGTGTTTCCTTCGTATTCCGTTTGATTTCCGATTTTCTTTCCGCTTCCATATGCCCTCCTTATTCAAAACGTACCCGTATCGACTTCGCATGTGCCGTCAGACCTTCCGCCTCCGCAAATTCAGCGATATCCTCCGCCGCCGAAGCGAGTGCCTCCCTCGAGTAGGAAATGATGCTCGTGCGCTTATAGAAGGCATCTACGGAAAGCGGAGAAAAAAACTTCGCCGTACCGTTCGTGGGAAGTACGTGATTGGGTCCTGCAAAATAATCGCCAAGAGGCTCCGAGGAATATTCACCGATGAAAATGGCACCGGCGTTTTTAATTTTAGTCATCACCGAAAACGCATCCTTTGTGAGGATTTCCACATGCTCGGAAGCGATTTCGTTCGCCGTTTCCACCGCAGCCTCCATGGAATCCGCCACTAAAATATACCCGTAGCTGTCCAGAGATTTTTGAATAATTTCCCTGCGTGACAGCGTTTCTGTCAATACCTCCGCCTCCTTTGACACCTGCTTTGCAAGCGTCTTAGATGTCGTAATCAGGATCGCCGACGCAAGCTGGTCATGCTCGGCCTGGGACAGCAGATCCGCAGCTACATAAGCAGGATTTGCCGTTTCATCCGCCAGAACGAGGATTTCACTCGGTCCCGCAATGGAATCGATGCTGACATGGCCGAATACTGCTTTTTTGGCAAGTGCGACAAAAATATTGCCGGGTCCTACGATTTTGTCCACTTTCGGAATAGATTCTGTTCCGTATGCAAGCGCAGCGATCGCCTGTGCGCCGCCTGCCTTATAGATTTCCGTGACGCCGGTGATCTTTGCCGCTACTAAAGTGCAAGGCTGTACCTTTCCGTCTTTGCCGGGCGGCGTGATCATGACAATCCGCTTTACACCCGCCACCTTTGCCGGCAGCACGCACATGAGCGTCGAGGAAGGATAGGCCGCCTTTCCGCCCGGCACATAAACGCCGACGCGCTCGATCGGCGTCACCTTCTGTCCGAGTATGGT
This sequence comes from uncultured Lachnospiraceae bacterium, assembly GCA_964566545.1. GTDB lineage: Bacteria > Bacillota > Clostridia > Lachnospirales > Lachnospiraceae > JAEYFP01. The sequence continues at coordinate 102,044 of CAZMIX010000004.1, forward strand.
ACCGTCCTCTTTTGAGTCGAACCAGCTATTCACCCTTTGCTTTTCATGGTATGCAATGATATTGGCGGCCGCCCGCTCCATGATCGCGATCAGCCTTTGATCGTATGCCGCATAAGCTTCTTCAATTTCCGCTTCGCTCACGCGCACTGCCTCCGCCCTCAGGCGGCAGCCGTCAAATTTTTCCGTATAGGAAAACAATGCCATATCTCCGTTTTCCTTTACATTAGTCAATATTTCATTGACGGTATTTTCATATTCCGTATATTGGCCCGGACTTCTCTTTAATAAATTTGTCAGGATATCCCGTCTTGTCTCTTCGGTCAATTTTATAATTTTCATAATTTCTCCTTTAACTCTCTGATCAACCGGTTAATTCGATCCGATTCCATCCGCATGCTGACCTGGTTGACGATCATTCTCGCCGACAGCGGACAGATTTCCTCAAGCACCTCCAGGCCGTTTTCCCGCAGCGTCGAGCCTGTTTCCACAATGTCCACGATCACCTCGGAAAGTCCGACGATCGGCGCAAGCTCGATAGAACCGTTCAACTTGATGATATCCACGGTCTGATGCTTTTTATTATAAAAATAATCTTTTGCGATCCGCGGATATTTAGTTGCAACACGGATCATCTCGTGATGCTGCAGAAGCTCTTTTGCGGATGCCGGCCCGCAGACACACATCCGGCATTTTCCGAAGCCTAAATCCAACACCTCAAAATTTTTCCGGTTTTCCTCAAGGATCGTATCTTTGCCGACCACACCGATATCGGCTGCTCCATATTCCACATAGGTCGGCACATCCGGTCCCTTCGCCAGAAAAAATTTTAATTTTAATTCCTCATTGACAAAAATCAGCTTTCTCGAATCCTTATCCTTCATTTCTTCGCAGGTGATGCCGATTTCCTCAAACAACTGAAGCGTCCTGTTGGCCAGCCGCCCCTTTCCAAGTGCAAATGTTAAATAGCGCATGTCATCCCTCCAGATTTTCAGCTAAAATCAAATTCAGACAGTGACTTGCCGCATACTGCTCATAATCTTTTAACTGTTCTCTTTTCATTAGATGCATTAAAATCGTCTTTTTCCCACTGTTCCGATATTCCTTAGCGATCCGATAAGCTTTTTCTTTATCTGCACTCTCATAAAGCAGTAAACAGGTGTCATCAGGAGTCATAGCACCAATCCCCTGTCTGGACAAGGCAGATAAAAGCTGATCAACGACAATTGCAAAGCCAATTGCCTCGGCTTTTTTCCCGAACTCGTTCAGCAGATTGTCGTAGCGCCCGCCCTTTATGACGGCATCCCCGTTTCCATATGTATCTGCCCTGAAAATCACACCGGTATAATAATGATATTTGCTAAGGAGTCCTAAGTCAAATGTCACATAGTCCGTCACAGTCTGGGCGCGCAGCAGCTCGTAAATGGCTTCAAGCCGCTCCACCGCAAGCAGTGAACGCCGATTTGTCACAAATCTCTTGGCATCCCCGACTGTTTCCAAAGAGCCAAACAGATCCGTGATTTTTAAAATCTGCTCCTTCACGTCATTTGCTAACTCTAAAGAGTCCAAAATCGCCTGTGCTCCAAAAAAATTTTTATTAGAGATCATTTCTCTAAGCTCTAATTCCGCTTCCTCATTGATGCCGTATTCCGCACAAAGACCTTTAAAAAACTCCACATTGCCGATGCTGATCTGAAAATCATGCAGACCGGCCTGCTTCATGCAGGCAATAACAAGCGAAATCATTTCCGCATCCGCTTCCACGCTGCCGTCGTTAATCAGCTCCGCGCCGATTTGTGTTGTTTCCTTTAGGCGTCCCTGAAAATCGGAGGCATTGATAAACGTATTACCCATATAGCAGAATCGGATCGGAAGCCGCTCCTCCATAAAGTATTTGGCCGCGGCTCTGGCGATCGAAGGCGTAAAGTCCGGCCGAAGCACGAGTGTATTTCCTTCTTTATCAAAAAATTTATACAGCTCCTTTGAAGGGATCGTTCCGATCCTGCTCGAAAAAATATCAAAAAATTCAAAGGTCGGCGTTTGGATATCCTGATAGCCGTATAAATGCAGCTCGTCTTGCAAAGCAGCCTGCAGCCTCAGCTTAATTTCATATTCATTTCCGTAAATATCCCGCACCCCTTCCGGTGTGTGCAGTAAGCGCTTTTCCATAAACGGCTCCTTATGATACTTTTATTTTCTTAGTATTTATATTACATTTCGCTTTCCTAAATTAAAGTGCTAATATGGTATCGTGCTACCATGACAAAACATATTATATAAAATATGGATTGCTTTGTCAATTGCCAGTCTCATGATTACAGCTATTTATTTTCATTCGCGTGAGGAAAGATCCATCTGCACCGCATCCAAATAAGGTACAAAAATACCCTGCCTTGGCTGAATCACATAGTCTTCCTCAATCTCTTCAATCCGAAAGCTCTTTTTTCCGCCGTCCATTTGTCGGCTCCAAAATTCCTTCAGCTTGCAAAAACGCAGATAATAAAACAGATCTCTTGCCGAATAATAAATAAGCAGAAAAGCGACTCCGCCCTGCGCTTCAAATTCCTCCATGAACCGCACCTGATGCTCATGAATGTTGGCGAGTGCAAAAGTATCCTTCGCGCATTCCTTCGCATCAAAGCAAATCGGAATTCCTTGAATCGCGCCGATATAGTCGACGGTGCTTTTCTGCTCAAAATAAGCAAGTGTAATATGCCGGTGTTCCTTATCGATATTGATTGGGGTGATCGGCGTCGGAACCTTTTGAATCAGTCCAAGCTTATTTTCCCTGTATTTTTCATTCGTACGGTTAATCAAGTCCTCTAAGGTGGAACCTCTTAACCCCCTGCTATTCCATGTTGCCATTTTATTCTCCCGCGATGTTTTTAAATAGTGCGCATGTTTCATTTACTGCTGCGATAATACCTTTTCCCGCAAAATCCGGTCAAATTGCCGGGGAAGAGAGATGGTAAATGTTTTTCCTGACAAATTTTCAAGTGCACCTGTAAACAAAGGCATTTCAAGACGATATGCATGTAAAAGCTGCGCCTTCACACCGTAATATTTTTTATAATACTGATTGACCTGCGGATTTCCGTATTTATAATCGCCGACAATCGGCGCTTTCTCAGATGCAAGATGCGCACGTATCTGGTGAGGTTTTCCCGTAATTAATTCGACCTCAAGCAGAGTTAATTCGCCGTATTGTTTTAGCGGCATATAACGCGTCTCAATTTCGGAGACCTCCTCCATAGAGTCCGGCTTTTCTTTTTGTACACAAACCCGATTCGTTTTTTCGTCTTTTATAAGGAATCCTTTTATATACTGTGGTTTTCGGATATCAGCAGCTACAAGGCATTGATAATACTTATGGATTGTGCGGTCTTTCAGTGCTCCGGATATCTGCTGTGCAGCTGCAAGGGTCTTGGCGCAGAGAATCAATCCGCTCGTATTCCGGTCAAGGCGGTTGCAGATAGAGGGCGTAAAGCTTTGCAGGCTTTCCCTTGCCACCGCACCGCTTTTTATAAGATAGTCCAAACAATATTCGTTAATTGATAGATCCGCCCGCGACGCTTTCTGTGATAAAATCCCGGCAGGCTTGTCTATCAGCAGCAAATTGACATCTTCATAGACAATCCTTAATGAAAAAGGCTGCTTCACAAGAACCGGCTGTTTTTCCTCGGAGAATTTTTCATATGTTTCATCAGAAAAAAACAACTTGATCTCATCTCCCGCAAAAAGCTGTTCCATGCCTTTCGCCTTTTTTCCATTCAACGTGATATTTTTTTTCCTAAGCATTTTATAAATAAAGCTGCCGGGTGCCTTGTTTAAATACTTAAATAACAGCTTGTCCAAACGCTGCCCCGCTTCATTTTCTTTTACAATCATAACTTTCATCGTGAATTTGCCTTCTCATACGGAAAAACCTGCCCATAATCTTCTATGAAATAATCGGCAAGCGCCTTTTTTTCCTGAAGTTGATAATCCGAATACTCATCCGCGACGGCACACACACGCATGCCTGCTGACTTTCCGGCTAGGATTCCCTGTGTCAGATCCTCAAAAACGAGACAGTATTCGGGCTGAATGCCCAGTCTTTTTGCTGTGTTTAAATAAACGTCGGGCGCGGGTTTCCCTGCACCAACCTCGCAGCCGGTCAAAATAGCGTCAAAGTATTCATAAACACCCTTTCTCTTTAAAACAGCCTCCGTCAGAATACGGGAATTACTCGTGGCAATGCCGATTTTAATGCGCTGCTCCTTTAAATAAGCAAGGAATTTCCGTACATTATTTTTCAGCGTCACTTCACTGGAATACTTTTCATAGGCCATTTCATTCCAAATATCCATAATTTCCTCGACGGGCTCCTGAAGCAAAAAACGCTCCTTAAAATACTGTGCCGTCTCGAAAAAGCTCTTCCCCTCGATGTGTTGCTGTAAATCGGCGGGAAGCTCTTTGTTAAACTGCTTCAAGTACTGCCGGTCAATCGCTTTCCAAATCCACATCGAATCGACGAGCGTTCCGTCTAAATCAAAAATTACTGCCTGAATATCTTTCAACATAGCTGTTCTCCATTTGTTTTCTATTGATGGTTGTTATTTTTCAACCGCGACAGTTCCTCTGCCGTCAGGCGGCGGAATTCTCCGGGCTGTAGCATTTCGTCCAATTGCAGACCGCCCATTGACAGCCGCTTTAAATAAAGCACCGCTCGCCCTCTTTTTGCAAGCATTCGCTTTACCTGATGATACCGTCCTTCCGTAATCGTGATTTCATAGGCATCTGCGCCCATCCGATCACTTTTCTTGACGACTGCCGGAAGACACGGCTTTTCATCTCCGATATCGATGCCGCCTTCAAGAACATTTATATCCTCCGGTTTCAAAGAGCCGTCAAGCACGGCAAGATAGGTTTTTTTTACATGCTTCTTGGGGGATAATAGCTCGTGAGCAAGTGTCCCGTCATTTGTCAGCAGCAAAAGCCCCTCCGTGTCCTTATCAAGTCTGCCTACCGGAAACAACTGCTTCGTTGCAACCCCCTTATCTCTTAATAAAGAAAAAACGGTCTCGTTTAAATTGTCCTTTGTCGCGCTGACATAGCTCTGGGGTTTGTTTAACATATAATAGACAAACACTTCATGAAGAACCGGTGTCTGACCGGCAAGCACGGTATTCGCAGCCGGTCTGACTTTATAGCCGCAATCCTTTACAACCACTCCGTCCACTGTGACCGTGCCGCTTTTTATGATGCCTCGCACTTCGCTCCTCGTCCCGAATCCTTCGTCCGCGAGAAGCTTGTCGAGCCTGATTTCTTTTTCCATTCAAACCTCATTTTCCGCCGTATCGAAAGGTCATGCGCTGAATTAATAAGAATAATTCAGCTTTTTCTCTTCCAAATACCGCAGCACATAGTACGGGTTGATGCTAACCTCATCGCTTTGCTCCGTTTTTATGTAAATACCGATATGCAGGTGTACATCAAATTTCCCGATCGTGCCTTCTTCCCCGTAGCCGCTATCCCCCATGTAACCTAAGAGCTGTCCGGCGACGACCTTCGTACCTTCTTTAAAATGCTCCGCATACTCATATAGATGCGCGTAATAAAAATATGCTCCGCTATCTGCCCGGATGCCAATGCGGTAACCTCCCTGCGGAAGCCAGCCGATTTTCTCTACAATACCATCTGTCATGCTGATGACCGGATAATAGCCTCTTCTGTTGAGAGAAGCCATAATATCACAGCCTTCATGTCCTCTGGTGCCTCCAAAGCTCCGCTCAAAAAGCCAAGAATTTTCAAAAGTAATTTTTGCGTCTTCATTTTTGACAGAGACAGGGATCGGAAAATAGGTCAGATCGTTCCAAACGGCTCGCATACTGTCCGTAACGGCTAAAAAGCCTTCATTTTTCAATAAATGCGGCAAAAGATCCCGATATAGCGCTTGATGAGCCATTATCATGGTTTTATCGGAAAGACTTCCTTCCTCTATTAAAAAGGCAGCGGTCAGATATTCATAAAAGTCGATATCGGATGTCTGTGCCTGCTTTTCTAATTCGAGCAGACAGTCCTTTGAAATTGTATGAGCCCGAAACATGGCACTGTCACAATAATCGGCCGTCACCTTGAGCAAAAACGCATGCTCGCGCACATATTCCGTCAACAGCGTGACCCAGATTGCACAAAATAAAAGAACAAAAACAAACGCAATCCTACCGGTTCTTTTTTTCAAATTCTGTTCCTGCAATTCATTTTATCTTATTACAGTTTATTTTACTTACAGTTTTCTAATACCTGTAAAAGATATTCCCATGTCCGCTTGACAGAACTGATGCTTAACTTTTCTCTGGGTGTATGGATATTTTCGATGTTGGGTCCAAACGAAACGATATCGACTCCCTCCATCTTTTCATAAAAAATCCCGCACTCCAAGCCTGCATGAATTCCGGTTAGGCTCGGATTATGTCCATAATATTGCTGAAACGTACGAAACATCAAGTCTCTGAGCTTTGATTTTTCCCTGTACTCCCATGCCGGATAATTCGATTCAATCCGATACTTTCCGCCGATCGTCTCTGTTAAATATTTCAGCTTATCGCTGAGCGCCTGCTTTTCGGAGGAAACGGAGCTTCTAATGCTGATGATCAGCTCAAACGCCGCCTCTGACAAACGCATGATGCCCGCATTGGAGGAGGTCTGTACCAAATGATCCGTGTCCGGACTCATTTTTTCAATCCCGTCAGGAATCGTCATAAGCAAAAAAATAATGCGCTCCTTTGTTTTTGGCGTCAGCACACGCAATACCGCCCGATCCATATTTTCACAATAAATCATAATATTGTTTTCGATCGTTCGGTATTCATTCCGAATTGTCGCTTCAAATTCGTGGATATAATTTTCAAGCTTACCCGCATCCTTCTCATGAACAAGGATTTCCGCCTTCGCTTCCCGCGGTATTGCATTATCCTGCAGTCCGCCCTTTAAGTAAGAGATGTCAAAGCTGATTTTCGTTCCAATATAATGAAGCAGCCTGCCCAGCAAAAGATTGGCATTTCCACGGTATTTATCGATTTCCATGCCTGAATGACCGCCCAACAATCCACAAATAACCAAATTATATTTGACTCCCTGCTTTTCGCAATAGCGGACAGGTACCTCACAAGTCACCATTCTGCCGCCGGCGTTGCTCGTCAACAGCTCTCCTTCAACCTCGTTGTCGATATTGATCAGCCGTTTCCCATGCAGACACGCCGTATTAAAAGCAGTCGCTCCAAGCATCCCAATCTCTTCGTCTACCGTAAAAACCGCTTCCAGAGAGGGATGCTTGATTGTGGGATCCGAAAGGATGGTCAGCAAATAGGCAACCGCAATCCCATCATCACCGCCAAGCGTCGTCCCCTTTGCGTAAATATAATCATCCATGACTGCAAGATTCAGTCCATCCTTTTTAAAGTCATGCCTGCTGTCATATTCAAAATTCTTTTCACAGACCATGTCCAGATGCCCCTGCAATACGAGCGGCTCCGAAGCTTCATAGCCCGGACTTCCCGGCTTGAAAATGACAATATTTCCAAGTCCGTCTCTGATATAATCAAGGTCATGCGTCTGCGCAAACTCTTCGCAATAGCTGCTGATCGCTTCGGTGTTTCCCGAACCGCGTGGAATCCGGCTAATTTCCTCAAAATACCAAAACACCTTTTCAGGCTCTAAATTTTCTAAAATTCTTTTCATTTTTACTTCCTTTTCATCGCGCTCATGGAGAGCCTTTTCGCTTTCATTCATTTTGTCATATCTATATCCAAAAAGCAAGTTATGTTTTCCCAAAAGAAAACATAAGCATTACTATGAATAATCTTCTGTTAAAGCCAATAAAAAAATATGGTTCCCTTGCAGCCTCCGTGCTATTTATCGCCGCAATTCTGCTCTTTTCAGAGCCTTCCTTAAATGCGTCCAAACGGGGGCTGCTGCTTTGGTTTACAACGATGCTGCCAACGCTTTTACCCTATATGATTACTGTCAATATCCTGCTTTATTTGCTTCCTGAAAAAAACGGATATGCAAACGTATTTCTTTTACTGGGGCTGCTATGCGGTTATCCGATGGGGGCAAAGCTTTGTGCATCACTCCGCAAAAACGGAACACTCACAAAACAGCAGGCAGAGTATTATCTTCCGTTGATTAATCTCCCAAGCCCTGCCTATCTCATTTCCTTTGTCTGCAGGCAGTCGCTGTCCGCCACAACACTGCTTCCTGTCTATCTACTTTGCATTTACGCCGCTGTCGCAGTTTATGCACTGCTTTCTTATCCATTTGTCGGAAAACGGGAACACAGTCAAACAAACTCCTCTATTCCCTTTCTAACAGAAAACATGGGCGGCGCTTTTTTTGATCGGTGTATTTTGGATGCGTTTATCGCGATTACAAAGCTTGGAGGCTATATTATTCTGTTTTCCATTCTCTCCGAACTGCTTATGCAGCTTTTTATGCCTCTTTCTGAGCTTCTCTCCTACCTGACTGCCGGAATCCTTGAAATAACAAACGGAACCGAAAGAATCATCGGTTCCGGACTGTCCTTTTATCGAAAAAGGCTATTTATACTCACTACAACAAGCTTTGGCGGCATTTCCTGCATCTTTCAAACGAAAAGCCTGCTTGCGGACACCGATATTTCCATGACCCGCTATATCTTCGCCAAAATGGGAATGGCGTTTTTAACAGCATTGTTCGTGCGGCTATTTATTTAAAATATCGAGATTGATACTGCCCGGATCCACTCCCGCATTTTTCATAATTCCTTCACCGGAAGGCATGCCGCCCTCAAGCATGGCAATCTCCATTTCCAGCTCCACCTGTGGGTACAACTCGGAACGATTTTTTGTAATAACAACCTCGCATTCTCTCAACTGGGTGACAAGCGATCCATATTTGGCTTCTGCCGTGTCAATCGCATGTGCAACAATATTTTGCAGCTCTGAAAGCATATCGTCCGTATATTTCATTGAGGATTGACGAATACCGTTTGCATCCTCCGTCGCGCTGTCAAGTATCTGCTGCGCCTGATTCACGGCCTGCTGTACAACTTCATTTGCCTGCGCATATGCCTGCTGCATAATCTCATGTTCGTTGATCATATGATCCGTGTGCGTCTGTGCCTCACTGATCAGCGCATCCGCCTTTTCTCTTGCGTCATTTAAAATCGCTTCCTTATTGCTGATGATCTTTTGATATCGTTTAATTTCGTCCGGAGTCTTCATCCGGAGCTCGCGCAGCAGCTCATCCATATGTTCCTTGTCCACAAGTATTTTTGTGTTGGAAAGCGGCTGGTATTTGCAATTATCAATAAAATCTTCAATTTCTTCAATAATTTGCTCAATTCTACTGCTCATATCATTCTCTCCTCAACTTGTAAATTGCTTAGTAACTTCGCAAAATATTATATTTCGCATAGGTCAGCTTTGCAATAAACGGTGGTACAAATTTAGAAATATCTCCGCCGAAGCTTGCTACCTCTTTTACCGTAGAAGAACTTAAATAGGCATACTCCAAGCTTGTCGTCAGAAATATCGTATCAACATTTTCGGCTAGTTTATGGTTTGTCTGAGCAAGCTGAAGTTCATATTCAAAATCCGTGATTGCACGCAGTCCCCTTATTACCACGTTTGCATTCGCCTGTTTTGCATATTCGGCAAGCAGACCCTCGTAACTGTTTACAGATACATTCGGCATCCCCACAGTTACCTCTTTTAACATATTAACACGTTCCTCTACAGAAAACAACGGAGTTTTCACTTTGTTGTTCAAGACGCTGACGGTCAGCTCATCAAAAATATTCGCTGCTCGTTTGATAATGTCGATATGTCCGAAAGTAACCGGATCAAAGCTTCCCGGATAAATCGCTGACTTCATTTGTGCCTCCCTCACCCTGTCTTTTCCGAATAAAAAGATGGGAATTTGATTTATATCTTTTGCATTTTATAATATCCATGCCGAGCATTTTTGATACATAACCAAAATCCGTTTCGTTGGACGATTCTACAATAATCATCGTGTCATCGTGAATGAGTCCGGAGGTGTGCAGATAGAAAAGCACTTCCTTTTCCAGTTCCTGTCCAAATGGCGGATCCATAAATATAAGATCAAAC